>CP051137.1:1353822-2030734 GCA_050916065.1 Lacibacter sp. | reverse complement strand
TTTCATTTTCATGAGTTGCCTGCTGCTCACTGCATATGGATGTGATTGCGGAATAATATCCAATGGTAATGGACTTTGTTTTTTGTAAACATCTGTTTTAAGAGCGCCGATCTGTACAATTGTTTTTACCGAACGTTGATAGTATTCTCTGCCAACAGAATCTGATTCCTGATGCTCCTTGCGGTAATCAATTGCGTTGAATAACCCATCTTCTGTTAAATACTCCAGGAATTTTTGCGGCTCCAGTTCAATGTATGAATTGAGGTTATTAAAAACCACCATTGCAGTTCCTTCTTCAAAAATGCTGAATTGAAGCGAGTCTCCTTTTTCATCGCTGATGTGTTGTTGGAGGGATGAATCAGCCACATCGCTGTAGTACAGGTGAAGGAAATTAATTTTTTCACGGTTGCCGCTCCAGTTCTCCCCTTTAAATCCTTCGCCCACTTTTAAACGGATATTGATTTCTTCGCCTCTTGAAAGAATATATTGCTGCGGTTCCAGCCAGAACTCGTGTGCCAGCACCGGCAATGCAATTAAAAAGACAACACAAAGAAATAATGATTTGTATTTCATATTTTTTATAGTTGACTGTTGACAGATGATAGTTGAAAGTAAACAGCTGTCCTCTGTCAACTTTCATCTACTTCATCATCTCATCCATATTCCGATCATCGCTGATCTTTCCTCTTGCTTCCAGCATACGCATATCCTTGGCATCTTTTAAAAACTCAGAAGCAAAAATGAATTTGTTCAGCTCCTCGTTTTTACTGAAGATAATGTCCTTATTGGTGCCGCTCCATTCTTTATGACCCTGGTGCATGAACAGGATGTTATCGCCTATTTCCATTACACTGTTCATGTCGTGTGTATTTACAACGGTCGTCATTCCGTATTCTATAGTAATTTCTTTAATGAGTTTATCAATCACTAAAGAAGTTTTGGGATCAAGACCGCTGTTCGGCTCATCACAAAACAAAAATTTCGGGTTGAGTACTATGGCTCGTGCAATGCCCACCCGTTTCTTCATACCACCACTTATTTCAGAAGGGAATTTTGTATTGGCGCCGGTGAGGTTTACTCTTGCCAGTACTTCATTTACACGGTCGTGTTTCTGCTTTAAGTTGAGTTTTGTAAACATATCCAGCGGAAACATCACATTCTGTTCTACGGTCATACTGTCAAACAAAGCACTGCCCTGGAACAGCATACCAATCTGCTGGCGTAAGTTTTTCCGTTCTTCTGCATTCATGTTGGTAAAGCTTTCGCCATCATATTGAATTTCGCCACTGTCCGGCTCAAACAAACCCACAAGGCATTTCATAAGCACTGTTTTACCACTACCACTGGCACCGATGATGAGATTGCACTTGCCGGTTTCAAACACAGCACTTACATCATTGATCACAACTTTATCCGAAAAACCTTTGACGATATTTTTGATCTCAATCATAGATTACAAAAGGATGGCTGCCAGCGCATAGTCTGCCAGCAATATTAAAATACAACTTACAATTACTGATTTGGTACCGGCTCTTCCTATTTCCAGTGAACCTCCTTCTACATAATAGCCATAGTAGGCAGGAATGCTTGAAATAATAAAAGCATAAGTATAGGATTTGCTGAGTGCAAATACTACGTTATAAGGAATGAAATCTTCCAATAATCCCTGGTTGTAGATTTCAGGCGGCAGGATGCCCGAAACTTCACCCGCTACCTTTCCACCCCAGATGCCCAGCACTGCTGCCATGATTACCAAACAGGGAACCACAATAAGTGCTGCTATGATTTTGGGAAGTACCAGGTAAGTTTTAGTGTTGATGCCCATTATTTCGAGAGCATCTATCTGCTCGCTGATGCGCATATTACCCAACTCACTGGCAATACGGGAGCCTACTACACCTGCCAGTACTACGCATATAAGTGTAGGCGCCAGTTCAAGAATAATATTATCTCTTACAATAACCGCAATAACACTTTTAGGAATGAGGGGTGTTACTAACTGGTAAGCTGTTTGCACAGTGGTTACCGCACCAAGAAAAACGGAGATAATGATCACAATACCCAGTGAACGCACACCAATTTCATTGCACTGGTGCATAAGTTCTTTCCAGTAAAGTTTCATGTTTTCAGGCCGGGAGAACATCCCTTTGATCATCAACAGGTAGCGACCTAAATGCGTGAAAAAATTCATACAATGAAGTTAGGGAAATATTGAATAGTCCACAGACCACAGTCGATGGTCCATGGCTGTGGACTATATTTAGTAGTTAGCTATAAATCATTCTATCCTAAGTGTCCATAGCAGCGAACTGTAGTTAGCAGTTACCTGCAAATTATTTTATTCCTCTGTGGACTGTGGACTGTCGACTGTGATCTTCATCTCACATATCATGACTCACTTTTTTAAACCGCTTCCACCAACTGCTTTTTTTAATTTCTTCTACCGTATTCACCTGGGTTTTCATTTGTGCATCTACAACGGCAATCAACACCATATTGAAGATGGAGCGAACGCTGCTGCCCAACTGTAAAATATGCACCGGTTTTTTCAAACCCAGCAGGATAGGGCCGATGGCGTCGGCATCACCTAACTCCTGCAATAAATTGTAGGCAATGTTGCTGCTGGCGAGGTTCGGAAAGATGAGCACATTGGGTGCACCGTTTACCAGTTCACTGAAGGGATAATTTTCTTTGAGAATTTCTTTATTAAACGCCACAATGGGTTGTATTTCGCCATCGCAAACTAAATTAGGTTCACGTTCTTTTACAATTTCTCGGGCACGTGCTACCAGTTTTGCTTCAGCAGAATCGCTGCTGCCAAAGTTAGAATAACTGAGCATGGCCACACGGGGCGTAATGCCAAAAGCACGAACTTCCTTTGCTACCAGTTGAGTAATATCAGCCAGTTCATCAGCACGTGGGTTAAAATTCACTGTTGCATCAGCCAGGAAAATGGGGCCACGTTTGGTGAGCATGATGTACATGCCTGCAATTTTACGAACGTTCTCATCTTTACCAATTACCTGTAGTGCCGGACGAATTGTATCCGCATACTTACGGCTTAATCCGCTGATCATGGCATCTGCCAGTCCGGTTTCCACCATCATACACCCAAAATGTGTACGTTCTTTCATAGCCTTAATGGCTTCATACCGGTTCAATCCCTTACGTTGGCGTTTTAAGAAGAACAGGCGACCGAACTCCTCCCGTTGGTGTTCCTGTTCTTTGCTTTTGGGATCAATTACCGGAATACCTTCCAGATCGATGCCATTGGCATCCGCCATTTGCTGAATATTTTTTACATCACCTAACAGGATGGGGTAGGCGATTCCTTCTTCAAAGGACAATTGCGCCGCTTTGATCACTTTCACATTTTCAGCATCAGCAAATACTACACGACGTGGATCTTTTCTTGCCTTGCTGCCAATAGCACGCATTAATTGGTTATCGATACCTAAGCGTTTGTTGAGTTGATGTACATATTCATCCCAATTGGTGATGGGATGTTTGGCTACACCGCTATCCATGGCAGCTTTTGCTACGGCCGGTGCTACATAACTTAACAAACGTGGATCGAGTGGTTTTGGAATGATATAATTAGGGCCAAATGAAATATTCTTTTCATTGTAAGCCATGGTTACAATATCAGGAACAGGGCTTTTGGTTAATTCAGCTAATGCTTTTACGGCTGCCAGTTTCATGGCTTCGTTAATGGTAGTAGCACGTACATCTAATGCTCCTCTGAAAATATAGGGGAAGCCCAGTACATTGTTTACCTGGTTAGGATAGTCACTGCGGCCGGTAGCCATAATAATGTCTTTGCGTGCATCAATGGCATCTTCCCATGAAATTTCAGGATCAGGATTGGCCATGGCAAATACGATAGGGTTTTTTGCCATGCTCTTTACCATTTCTTTGCTGATGACATTGCCTTTGCTTAATCCTATAAATACATCAGCACCTTTCATTCCTTCTTCCAGCGATTGATTTTTTCCTTTCTGAACGAATTGTTTTTTCATATCATCCAGATCGGTACGGGTTTCATGAATCAATCCCTTACTGTCATACACAAAGAAGTTTTCTGTTTTAGCACCCAGTGCAATGTAAATTTTCATACACGCAACGGCTGCAGCACCGGCGCCATTCACTACAAATTTTACTTTATCAATTTTTTTCTTTTGCAGTTCCAATGCATTCAGCAATGCGGCAGCACTGATGATGGCAGTACCATGCTGGTCATCATGCATCAAAGGAATTTTCATTTCTTCCTTAAGGCGCTGTTCAATGTAAAAACATTCCGGCGCTTTAATATCTTCTAAATTGATACCACCAAATGTGGGTTCCAGTGCTTTTACAATCTGTACAAATTTTTCAGGATCTTTTTCATTGATCTCAATATCGTACACATCAATGTCTGCAAAAATTTTGAAGAGTACTCCTTTCCCTTCCATCACCGGTTTACCTGCTTCCGGCCCAATATCACCGAGGCCCAGTACAGCCGTACCATTACTGATAACGGCTACTAAGTTTCCTTTAGCGGTGTATTTATAAACATCTTCAGGGTGGGCTGCAATTTCCAAACAGGGTTCAGCCACTCCCGGCGAATAGGCAAGTGAAAGATCTCTCTGTGTTTTAGCTTCTTTGGTAGGGATTACCTCAATTTTTCCCGGTCTTCCTTTGGCATGGTATTCCAGCGCCTGCTGGCGACGTAATTGTTCTTTGTTCATATCTGTTTAATTGTACAAGCAATACAGTTGCTGAGGGTTCAACAACAGGGCGGCAAGGTACGTAAATTGGGGAAAGTGGGATTTGATGCGGTATTGTAAAAGTTTTTTCAAAATTGGCGGGCCTTTATTTCAGTTCATACATTTCACTTAATTTACAATACTAAACCGTGTATATGAAACGACTTCATATTGCCATATTTGCAGTTTTACTCCTCTCGTTTGCCGCCTGTAAGAAAAATAAGAAAGAAAGGAGTTACGATGAGATTGTGATGGATACTGTTGTGGCTTACACAAAAGAAATTTATTTATGGTACAACCAGTTGCCGGCTACACTGCCCGGTAATACACCGGATGCCGTCATGAATAACATCCGGCAATACAGTAAAGAGCCCGGCTTTTCAGCACCGGTAGACCGCTGGAGTTTCGCTATTACAAAAGCTGAATGGAACAATATCAGCAGTGGGGTTGGTGCTGATTTTGGCATGCGTGTTTTTTTCAGAAACACTACAGATTTGCGTGTAGCATCAGTTGACAGAAACGGCCCTGCAGGAGCAGCCGGTGTGCAAAGGGGCTGGAAGATTAACAGCATTAATGGTGTTACCATTAATGATACCAGCCAGAGTAATTTTATTGTGAATACAGTGTATGCTTCTCCTACTACCAGATTCAATTTTACGTTACCTGATAATTCAACAAGAGACGTAACGCTCAATTCACAGATTTTTGCAGGCAATCCTTTTATGGCCGATAGTGTTTATACCGTTGGAGCCTCTAAGATTGGTTATTTTGTTTTGAATTCTTTTTTAGGTGATACCACCCAGATGCGCAACAACTTTGACCGTATTTTTAATAAGTTTATCAATACCGGTGTGAATGATGTGGTGATTGACCTGCGGTATAACAGCGGCGGCTATGTTTCACTTTCTCAATACCTGCTCAACTGGATTGTTCCCAATGCGGGTAACGGCCAGGTAATGTTTACAGAAGCTTATAATGATAAATATGCTTCCCGTTTTAATGAAACAGCTATTTTTCAGAAGAAGGGAAGTTTAAACCTTAACAGGATATTTTTTATTGTAAGTAAGCAATCTGCCTCTGCGAGTGAATTAACGATCAACAGTATCCGTCCGTTTATGGATGTGAAACTGATAGGTCCTACCAGTACACATGGTAAGCCGGTAGGTTATGGCGGATGGAGCGCAGGCAACTGGTATTTTTTCCCTGTTTCTTTCCGTACCATCAATAAAAATAATGAAGCGAACTATTTCAATGGTTTTACACCGGACAATATAAGTGCTGATGGTTTGGATAAAAACTGGGGTGATGTGAATGAAGCATGCTTAAGCAGGGCCATTCGCTATATTACCACCGGTAGCTGGTCAAGGCTTGCACCGGTTGATGAAACACTTGCAAGAGAGCAGGCGTTGATTGCTCCTGCCAATGTACAACTGGATGCTCCAAAGCTGAAAGGTATGTTTGGTAAAATGAAACGGCCGTAACACTTGAAACAATTCAATAAAAAGCCTGCATGAATGATGCAGGCTTTTTTTTAGATATGATTGTTAATTGAGATGGTTTTATACAGAAGCACCTAACCACGCCATCATGCCCATACCAATGGCAATGGCATCTTCATCAATATTAAAAGTAGGAGTGTGTACACCGCTGGTAATACCTTTTGCTTCATTCATTACACCGAGACGGAAAAAACAACCGGGTATGATTTGCGAGTAATAACCAAAATCTTCGGCACCCATGCGTAATTCTGTTTCTTCTACATTGCTGCTGCCCATAAATTCTTCAGCCTTTGATTTTGCTTTATCATTGAGGGCTTCATTGTTGTACACCGTTGGATAGCCGATATCAATATGCAGATCCAGTGTGCCGCCCATACTTTCAACTAATTGCGTAGCGGTACGCCTGATGAGTTCATGTGCCTTAAAGCGCCATTCTTCATCCATGGCCCTGAACGTACCCATTAATTTTACTTCATTGGGAATAACGTTGGTAGTAGTGCCACCATTGAAGGCTGTAATGGAAAGCACAGAAGGATGATGCGGATTTTTATTGCGGCTGATGATTTGTTGCAGGCTGATGATAAGATGTGATGCAATTAAAATTGGATCAACTGTTAAATGCGGGGATGCTGCATGGCCGCCTTTTCCTTTTACAGTGATGTATAATTCATCAGCGCTTGCCATAACCTTGCCGGCACGAAAACTTAATTTACCTAATTGCAGCCCCGGGTGTACATGCAAACCGAATATGCATTGCGGTTTAGGGTTTTCCAGCACGCCATCCCGAATCATATAACTGGCGCCGCCAGGATTCCGTTCTTCACCCGGTTGAAAAATAAGTTTAATGGTTCCTTCCCATTCTTCTTTTAATTCGTTTAAAATTTTAGCAGCTCCTAACAAACAAGTGGTATGTACATCATGCCCACAGGCATGCATAATGCCTTCTTTGGTGGATTTATAAGGTACTTCATTTTCTTCATGAATCGGCAATGCATCCATATCAGCTCTTAAAGCAATTACTCTCGATGATGGATTTTTACCTTCAATCAAACCTACCATACCTGTTTCCGCCATTATAGTAAAAGGAATGCCGAATTCTTTTAACTTCTTCTGAACAAAGGCAGAGGTTTCAAATTCCTTGTAGCTGAGTTCAGGATGTGCATGCAGGTGATGACGTACATCTATAAACTCCTGTTTGTATTCTTGTGCTAATGCTTTGATTTTTTCCTGTAGCATAGTGGAGCAAAGGTAATGGAGATAAGAGAAAGGTGAATGATGAATTAAGGCACAGGTGTCAGGCGTAGCAGACGTCAGACATCTAGCCGATAAAAGCTATGTTCATTGATGAACCGAACGTCGAAGCGAGCGTGGCAATACCGATGCCATGCGCACAAGTGTCCGCCAATCATTCTATTCCTCTATCAACGAAGTTGATTTCTTGATTTCTTTAATAGCATCAAACAGTTTATCCAGATCCGCCTGCGAATTAAATGCCTGGATGCTGTAGCGCAAATAAACTTTATCTCCATGTGGCATTACAGGAATTTCAATCCTGTATTGATCAAAAAAGTAGTGATGCAGTTTTTCCGGTTCATTTGTTTTGATGGGAGCACTATACAGCTGGGCAATGAAGTCATCATTCACCGGGGCAATAGGAGAGGCATTCAGCAGTTTGCAAAGCTCCTGTGCATTTTCATGTACCAGCTTTCTGCAGGCGGTATTTACCGTTGGCCAGTTGTGTTGTTTCATAAAGGCAATCGCATCAGTAATGGTAAGGAAAGCTGAAAAATCCCTGGTGCCCTGCATTTGATGATAATCTAAAAATTGCGAATGTGATGGTTTAGCAGCTTCATAACCCCAGCTGATGATGAGCGGATCAAATAAATGCTGATGCTCCCGCTTTACATAAAGGAAGGAGCTTCCCTTGGGAGTCATCATCCATTTATGACAGGCACCGGTGTACATATCTGCATCCATAGCCGTAAGATCAACCGGTACCTGGCCGGGTCCATGAGCACCATCAATAAACGTAAGAATGCTTCTTTCTTTAGCGGCCTTGCAGATTTCTTCTACCGGTAAACGTAATCCTGTACTGCTGGTAAGATGACTGATGAAAATGAGCTTTGTTTTTTCTGTTGCCTTGCTCATTAACTGCTCCACAAACGCTTCTTTAGTAGTTAAAGGAAACGGTACTTCAAACTTCACCCATTTGGCACCTGCTTTACGGCAGTAATAGCGCCATGTACGGTCACAGGCTCCGTATTCCAGGTTGGTAGTAAGAATTTCATCACCTTCCTTTAAGTTAAAACTTTTGGCAATGATATTTACTGCGTAAGAAGGATTGGTAACATAAACCACATCATCTGCAGAACAATTGAGATATTCGCCTAAGGCCTGCCGTGACTGTTTCAGATATTCAGGACCATTTACGGTAATAAAGCGAACAGGTTCTTCTTCCAGTTCCAGCTGGTACTGCTGATAGCGTTCAAATACAGGACGAATACAGGCGCCAAAGGAACCAAAATTTAAAAACGTAACATCTTTACGGAGCAGAAAATAAGAAGACCAGGAGTTTGTTTGCATACTCAAATGTAAGCAGTATGCTTTTTTGCGGGTTTAGTTTTTGATCAATTCCTGTTTCTGAATGATAGATGGCAGCTCAGTTAGACGCTTCTTCTTTTTCTTTTTCAGGCTTGTATTCTATTTCACTGGGGATTACAAATACGCCGGTGGGAAATAATTTATTTAACTCTTTTTTTAACTCTTCTGCAGGCTTTCGATCTTCAAAGTTGCCGATTCTGATTTTGAAATAAGGAGCCTGGTACATGAGATAGGTTTTGTGTTCCGGGTAGAGCGAAAGCAGCCTTGCTTTTGCATTCAAAGCCTGTGTACGGTCAGTTGTGTTCAGCACCTGGATACGGAAACCTTTAGTGCCCTTTTTATAATCAGCGGCTCTTTTATTAATTTCTGCTTTTTTTTCAACCAAAAGATTATAACGGGCATCCTTGGTAATGATCGTACCATTACTTAATGTATCATTAATGGTTTGCGCCTTGAGGGGCACTAAGAAGAGGAAACTGCTGATAACAAAAAGGAGTTGTTTCATTGTAGAGCCATTCAGATTTAATATTCACAAATCATACCAATGATGAAAAGGTTCATTAAAAAGTTGTTTAAGCATTCTTAATACTTACTGCCTGCGCCGCCGATATTTTCAATAGGGTGCCAGGTGGTTTTAATTTCCTGGAAATCATTGATAAAATAAGGTGACTGACCTGCATCACCGTACCAGTTTACTTTATCATAAATAACTACACGCTTCACATTGCCTGCCGCTTTTTCCCGGAGCATTTTTTGAGTGGCTGTATCCTTTTCGCAATAAAGAACAGCATTCACATCCATATGATCGGCCATCCAGGGCGCCAGTTCACTTGCTTTGCCCGTGAGAATATTTACAACACCGCCGGGAAGGTCAGATGAGTTCAATACTTCAGCAAACGTAACAGAGCTCAGCGGTTTGTCATAAGACCCAACTACCACACAAGTATTACCGCCTGCAATAACCGGGGCTATTGTTGATACTAAACCTAACAGAGAGTCCTGCTGGGGTGCAATGATGCATACAACACCCGTTGGTTCCGGCACGGAGAAATTAAAATGTGAAGAAGCAACCGGGTTCACGGCACTCAATACCTGCTGGTATTTATCGCACCAGCCGGCATAATAAATTAACCGATCAATGGAAAGATTCACTTCATGCTCAGCCTTTGCTCTTGATGCGTCCTGCTGCATCAGTTCATCAATGAATTGTGCTTTTCTTCCTTCCAGCATTTCGGCCATGCGGTATAAGATCTGTCCACGGTTGAAAGCAGCTCTTGCACTCCATCCACCAAAGGCATTGCGTGCACTCTCTACCGCATCACGCACATCTTTACGGGAACTCAAACATACATTGGCCAGTTTCTTTCCTTTTGCATTCGTGGGTACATAATAGCGGCCGCTTTCCGTTCTGGGGAATTGACCTCCGATATAAATTTTATACGTCTTCAATACTTCCAAACGCTTTTCAGGTTGGTGATTTTCCAGACCATTTTCGCTGATGTGGATGTTTGATTTTTTAATTGCTGACTTTGCCATATTGTATTTTTTAAACCGCAGAGAACATGAGTAAAGAAGTTAACGCAGAGTTGACTCTGCGAGTCCTTTGCGTTCTTCTTTCTCTGCGGTAAATAAAAATTTCATTTGTATTTCTTTAAATCAAGTTCACATATACACTCAACCCATGCAACCCGCCTTCTCTTCCATAGCCACTTTCTTTATAACCTCCAAACGGTGATGTGGGGTCGAATTTGTTATAGGTATTGGCCCACACAACACCTGCACGCATCTTGGTGGTCATGTTGAAAATCTTAGAACCTTTATCTGTCCATACACCTGCACTTAAACCATATGGCGTGTTATTTGCTTTTTCAATTACTTCATCTTCTGTACGGAAGGTTTGAATCGTTAACACCGGTCCAAAAATTTCCTCCTGCGCTATGCGGCTGCTTTGTGCCACATTGGTGAATAAGGTGGGTCTGCAATAAAAACCTTTGCCGGGCAGTGCACAGTTGCTTTGATGCATTTCTGCACCTTCCTGCTGTCCAATCTTAATGTATTTGTTAATGGTTTCTAATTGCTGTTTGGAATTGATGGCTCCGATATCTGTGTTCTTGTCTAACGGATCACCAACGATGAGTGTTTCAATTCTGTCTTTCAATTTGCGCAACACTGTTTTGTAAACACTTTCCTGAACATATAATCTTGAACCGGCACAACAAACATGACCCTGGTTGAAAAAGATACCGTTGACTACACCTTCTACCGCCTGGTCAAGCGGCGCATCTTCAAAAATGATATTGGCAGCTTTGCCGCCGAGTTCCAATGTTGCTTTTTTATTGGAGCCGGCAATTGCACGTTGAATGATCTTTCCAACATCTGTAGAACCGGTGAATGCAATCTTATCTACGCCGGGATGATTTACCAATGCTGCACCAGTAGCACCGGCACCTGTAATGATATTCACCACACCGGGAGGTAAATCAGCTTCCTGGATAATCTCTGCTAATTTCAACGCTGTTAATGGCGTCGTTTCTGCAGGTTTTAAAACAACGGTGTTGCCTGTTGCCAATGCAGGCGCAATTTTCCATGCAGCCATCAGCAAAGGAAAATTCCAGGGAATAATTTGTCCGGCTACACCAATGGGTTCTGCTTTACGATTAGGAAATGCATACTCTAATTTATCAGCCCAGCCGGCATAATAAAAGAAATGATTCGCTGCAGTTGGAACATCAAAGTCCCTGCTTTCACGAATGGGTTTACCACCATCCAATGTTTCAATCACAGCAAACTCACGGGCACGTTCCTGCACCATGCGTGCAATACGGTAAATGTATTTGCCACGTTCTTTGCCGCTCATTTTCTTCCATACTTTGTCGTAGGCTGTGCGTGCTGCTTTCACTGCTTTATCTACATCCGTTGCATTCGCATCTGCTACTTCGCTCAACACTTCTTCATTGGCAGGATTGATCGTTTTGAAGTGTTTCTTTGATGATGGCTTTACAAACGCACCATTGATAAACAAATCATATTTATCTTTAATAGCTGCAATGCTTTTGCTTTCCGGCGCAGGTGCATAGTTCCAGGAAGTATCAAACTTTAGCTTTAAAGTATTGTTTTTTGCTTTTGCCATAAATCAATTTTAATCGATGGAGAAATAGTCTTTTGATTGATAGACTCCGGTTTTCTCTTTTACTATTTGCATTAACAGATCATTTGCCAGACTGCTGGCACCAAATCGAAACCATTCATTATTCATCCATGCTTCACCCAGCACTTCTTTTAACATCACTAAATAATGCAATGCGAGTTTTGATTTGCTGATACCGCCTGCAGGTTTCATGGCAATCATCTTTCCTGTTTCATAATAGAAATCTCTGATTGCTTCCAGCATCACTAACGTAACAGGTAAGGTAGCTGCAGGTGATATTTTTCCGGTTGATGTTTTGATGAAATCAGCACCTGCATACATAGCAATATCACTGGCTCTGCGTACTTTATCATAAGAACCGAGTTCACCTGTTTCCAATATCACTTTCAAACGTGCAGTGCCGCACGCTTCTTTCACCGCTGCAATTTCATCAAACACAAAATTGTATTCGCCCATTAAAAATTTACCACGGCTGATGACCATATCCACTTCATCAGCACCATTGGCCACTGCATATTTGGTATCACTGATTTTTACAGCACGTGTTGATTGGCCGCTGGGAAAAGCTGTGGCAACGCTTGCTACTTTAATTCCGGAATTGCCCAATGCCTGCTTGGCTATTTTCACCATGCTTGGGTAAACACATACAGCAGCAACGGTAGGCAAGCCGGGATATGCATCATGCAAATGCTGTGCTTTGTAGCAAAGCTGTTTTACTTTGCCATCAGTGTCTTTTCCTTCAAGCGTAGTAAGGTCAATCATGTTGAGCGCCAACAGCAATCCGTTCATCTTCGATTCTTTCTTGATGCTTCGTTTGGTAAACCTTGCGGCACGTTCTTCAATTCCCACCTGGTCCACTCTTGGTGATAGAGAAAAGTTGGGAATTTTTATAGTTGATTTTTCAGCAATCATATAATTGAATTGTGAGCAACAAACTTACTGATAATAACTGGCAATGATTTTTTGTATTTAAAACCTTCAACTGAGTATCTCAGAATTCTATTTTGAATAATAGTGTAAAAAACTAAGGTATTGAAAATGAGAGAACTGGGATAAAAATTTTGGACAAATTCGGAATTGGATTCCGAATTTGTCCAAAGCAATACTTAATTAAGAGAGTATTTCTATTGAAAGTCGGCAATGCTATCTAATTAATTTTTTCCAACTTTATCGGTCTCTCTGTGTAGTTAAAATAAAAGAGGTTGTCTGAAAATTTTCGACAACCTCTTTCTGTTTGATATGATTATTTAGCTAACCTTATTGTTTAATAAACCCTGTTGACCTCCATGAGTTATTCGTAAATACCCTGATGTTATAAATTTCTGCCGGAATATCAGAAACGTTTAGAGTAAGTTTTTTAGTGGCAGGGAAAGAAAGTTGTTTACGCAAATTTCCCATTCTGTCATAAATTCTTAATTGTGAAAATTTAGTGTTATCAGTCGTTTCAACAATAACCGTATTTGTTCCCGGGTTTGGTGCTACCCTTAACAGAATTGGGCCGCCACCTCCGCCGCAATTGGAAGGTACAGGGCCAACTGTAAATTGAAGCGTTTCACTTGGAGCAGATAAGCCACAGGCATTTCTTGCTTGTACAGATACATAATTATAATATTGCTGGCCGGTTTGCGGTTGATTTATGAGCGGAGAAACATAAACATAGTTCGTAAAATTGCCGGTTTGATCCTGAACATATTGTCCAAAATTAATATCCCACCTGAATCCAGTCCAGCCAGTAGGCTCAGTACAATAAGCTTCAAAAAAAGTACCGCATTGTGCATCATAATTGGATGCAAAAATAATAGGAGGCTCAGGTACTCCAACACGAATAGTCTTTGTATAAGTTGCGCAACCACTAACATTTGCTGATAATGTAGCGGTGCCATTCCCGGCTACAGACGCCGTAGTTTGGTTGCAATTAGTACAACTAAGGCTTACAATATTCGCAGGGTTTACACTCCATATTACATTTGATCCTTGCGGAAGATTGTTTACTGTGTATGCCGAAGGGGAACATAAAGGGTCTGGTCCTATAATACTACCTATCCCACTTGTAGGTATGATTTGCAAATTATAATATCCTGTGACTAATGAAGACATATTTTCAATTCGTATGAAATATTGGGTTCCACCGGTAAAATTGAAAGTAATGCTTGAAAATAAATTACTGCCTGATATATCATCGTTTTGGGCAAGTTGAGTAAGTGTGTTGTTAAATAAAGTTAACCTAGTGTTTGCATTAGTTCTATTTTGAATTGCAGAAGTTAAAATTGTAAATGAATTTGTACAAGGGGCAGTAAAACGTACCCAATCTACATCACATTGAGTAAAATACGCAAAACCGCCAACTCGGTTCCATTCTTGGTTAAAATTTCTTTCCTGAATTTGATTAATTTGAATACGTCTGTTGATATTCTCAGTCATTTCAGGGACATTATCCGGCTCATAGCTATCGAAGGTGCTATTAGGATTAGTCCAACCACTACTTACATTATTGGTTTTTTTAAAATATAAAGTCCATAACATTACCGCTATTTGTAACCTTGAGAATTGGTCGATACAATCAGTAGCAGAATTATAACTCATAATATTTCTTATGTTAGGCCGGTCTTGTATACCTGCAGGTGGATTGTCATAAGAATCACCCCAAGGGTCATCACCAAAGTTTACATTATATGTACACGAATTGTTATTAACTAAATCATTGTCGGCTTGCGTATCTCTCAATCCATCGCCAGTAGCTTCACATACTCTTCTACCTAATACACGTGTAGGGCATAAGTTAAGCGTGGGCCAGGTACGGGTTCGGCTTACGCATTCCGTTAAACATTTCCAATCCCACGCAGCATATTGGTGTGTATGCTGAAGTCCTAATACATGGCCTACTTCATGTGGTAAATCGGCATTAGCGAAAGGCTGTAAGTAGCTATTAGCCGGAACTATACAAGCATTAAGTGTGGGTATCGCAAACCCTGCAAGCCCTGCCCTATGAAAACTTCCAATCACGTGTATGTTAATACTTCCAGCATCATTATTTGCTCCCATAAGTAATGATGCTCCTGCAAGCGTTTTAACAACATGTGTTGAATTATTAATATAAGTGGGCGAACATTTCATGTAAAAACCAATCCACGAATTATTAGCAACATTGAACCTCCTGTTAAGATTATCAACTAAATTTTGAATTTGAGTGTGAGTGGGGCCACCACTACCATCATCATTCCTATAAATCCAAAAGTGAATTGGAATCCAAAATTTAACTGTTGGCGAACCAATTATTCGGTTACTGCCTCCTTGTTGAGGATAGCCAATACTATCTAAAAAGTGTTCGAGGTAATCATTATTATCATACCAAGGCTGATTCTTAAATTCAGTGGTATCTAAATCTGTATTCCCACATTTGCCTGTTGCGCTTGTATCTTGTGCGTAGAAATTCAGACTGCATGTAATGAACAGCAGCAATAAAAGTAATTGTTTCATTTTGTTAGTAGTTTAAGGTGAATAGTAACCCATCAGAATAAGAGTTATAAGTTTCGCTGATTAGCTGATTCCGCCTGTAGGCCTTTAGATATTCATAAAAGTCAGCGCATTTTGATTTTTTAGCTTTGTAAACTAGTTTGATGGTATCAAATGTATTATGGTTATACTGTAGGAAAATTGTTTTTGATACTTCTTTTTCAAAAGCCATCGCATCATCTTCTGCTATAAATATGGGGTAAATACCAACAACATAAAATCCCCTCCCCAAAACGACATCATTATTTGTTTGATACGGAGTCCGCAGGATTCTCCCATTAGAATCACGCACTTTTAAACTATCAATTTTAAATGGGGAAGGATAGGCAAGGGTATCAGTTGGATAAAAGTAACGGTTATTCTGTGTGTTAAAGAAGGTTATAGTTAAGCCAGCAGCATCAGCGCCCTTTGTATCCTGGCAAATTCTACTACAACCAGCAGAAAAAATAAAAATTATAAATAATGATAGTAGTTTTTGCATATCTTTTTTTGTTTATGTAGAAAAAGAATAAATACTTTCTAATAAAATAGCAGGCATTACTTTTTTTGGGATTTTATAAGGTGTATCTGTAGTATAGGTCATTTTAGGTGTTTAACATGAAGCTAACAAAGTTTTACGAAAAAACAAAATTAAGTTGAATTACTTTTACTCTACAACCAAGTGTAGATTCTTTAAAAAACTGCCCTTTATGGTTTGCTTTTTATTCTCTACCTATTTGTTAATGAAATATGCGGGTAAATTAATTGACTTTGATAATGACAAACTTTATTTTTTTACAAGGCATATTTTAAATTCACAGAAGAATTAAACAGTCTACTATAAACAAAATCCCGCAGCAGCGGGATTCGTAATTAAAAGCATATTTGAAGTTACATTTTACACATCTTTTCCGTGGCATTGCTTGTACTTCTTGCCACTTCCGCAAGGACAGGGGTCATTACGACCGATCTTTGGTCCTGAAATGATGGGTTCCTGTTTTACATTTTCGGAAGGATCGTAATAATCAGGTGTTTCCATTAATTCATTTCCACCACCAGCTGCCACCGCTTCTTCTTTACGCTGCCGCAGTTTGCTCATATCTGTTTTTTGCTGACGGCCTTCACGAATCTGTCCGTTGCCTTGTTGTTCTACCGGCAAACCTGCATGGCAGAGGAAGGAAACAATATTCTTATTGATTTCATTGTTGAGTTGATCAAACAAAGTGAATGCTTCCACTTTATAAATCACCAATGGATCTTTCTGCTCATACGTTGCGTTTTGTACTGAAGTACGCAAATCATCCATGGCACGCAGGTGGTCTTTCCATGCTTCATCAATAAAAGCTAAAGTTGCAGTGCGTTCCAGTGAACTTACCAATTCAGTACCTTCTGTATCTAATGTTTTTTGCAAAGGTGTTAATGCCTGCAGGCCACGCTTACCATCACTGAACGGAACAAATACATTTTCAATATTCGCTCCCTGTGTACTGCGGATATTTTTAAACACCGGCATCGCTTCTTTGCGTAAGGCTTCACATTTACGTAAATAAGAAGTTTTAGCTTCATTGTACAATTGATTGGTGAGCTCAACAGTATTTCCCTTGCTCAACTCTTCTGCACTGATCTTTGTTTCAATACCAAAGTTGATGATACAAGCCATTACAAAACCATCATGATCATTTGTTTCCTGAAAAGAGTTGATCAACCCTTCAGCTACGGAGTAAAATGCATTATCAACATCCAATGCCAAACGCTCACCACTCAATGCATGATTACGACGTGTATAAACAGCACCACGCTGTTTGTTCATGACATCATCATATTCCAACAAACGCTTACGGATGCCGAAGTTGTTTTCTTCCACTTTCTTTTGTGCACGCTCAATGGATTTAGTAATCATGCTGTGCTGAATCACTTCACCTTCTTTGTAACCGAGTTTATCCATCATGCCGGCAATACGGTCACTGCCGAACATACGCATCAGATCATCTTCCAATGACACATAGAATTGTGATGAACCCGGATCACCCTGGCGACCTGCACGGCCACGCAACTGACGGTCTACACGACGGCTATCATGACGCTCTGTACCAAGAATAGCCAAACCGCCTGCTTCTTTTACACCGGGGCCCAGTTTAATATCCGTACCACGACCCGCCATGTTCGTTGCAATGGTAACAGCGCTGGTTAAACCGGCTTCAGCTACTACCTGTGCTTCACGTGCATGTTGTTTTGCGTTCAATACATTATGCGGAATTTTTTTCTGCTGCAACATTTTACTCAGCAATTCACTCACCTCAACGGAAGTGGTACCAACGAGAACGGGTCTTCCTTTTTCACGCAGTACTTCTATTTCATCAATAACAGCTTTGTATTTTTCACGTTTGGTTTTGTACACTAAATCCTGTTCATCTTTACGAATCATATCAAGATTCGTAGGAATTTTCACCACATCTAATTTGTAGATATCCCAAAACTCACCTGCTTCCGTTTCCGCAGTACCCGTCATACCACAAAGCTTGTGATACATACGGAAATAGTTCTGCAGCGTAATGGTAGCATAGGTTTGAGTAGCTGCTTCAATGTGTACATTTTCTTTTGCTTCAATCGCCTGGTGCAAACCATCACTGTAACGACGGCCATCAAGAATACGACCTGTTTGTTCATCTACAATTTTCACCTGTCCATCCAGCACCACATACTCAACATCTTTATCAAACAACGTATAGGCTTTCAGCAATTGTAAAACAGTATGAATACGGTCAGCCTTAGCAGAATACTCAGTTAAGAAACCTTCTTTCTTTTGTAATTTGAGTTCTGCAGGTTCTTCACTTTTATCAATGGCTGCAAGCGAAGTGCTGATGTCGGGCAATACAAAGAAGTTGGGATCTTCATTGTCTTTGGTAATCATGCCCAAACCTTTATCTGTTAGATCAACAGAGTTACTCTTTTCATCAATATGAAACAGCAAACCTTCATCCACTTTGGGCATTTCTTTTTGCTGATCGGCGAGATAGTAGTTCTCAGCTTTCTGCAATTTTACTTTAATACCCGGTTCACTTAAATATTTAATCAATGGACCATACTTGGGCAAACCTCTCCATGCACGCATTAAAGCAAGTCCGCCTGTTTTGGGATCATCATCACCTTCCGCTATTAATTTTTTAGCTTCATTCAAAAACTGTTGTACCAATCTTTTTTGAGCATCAACCAGTTTTTCAATACGTGGCTTCAGCGCAAAAAACTGTTGTTCATTATTACCGGTGCTTACAGGTCCTGCAATGATCAATGGTGTACGGGCTTCGTCAATTAAAATACTATCCACCTCATCCACCATGGCAAAATGCAATTTGCGTTGCACTTTTTCAGCCGCATTCACCACCATGTTATCACGCAGGTAATCAAAACCAAATTCATTATTGGTGCCGTAAACAATATCAGCTAAATAAGCTTTTCGTCTTTCTTCACTGTTAGGCTGATGTTTATCAATACAATCAACAGTTAAACCTAAAAATTCAAATAGCGTACCGTTCCACTCACTATCACGACGGGCCAGGTAATCGTTCACCGTAACAAGGTGCACACCTTCGCCGGGTAAAGCATTTAAATAAGCAGGAAGGGTGGATACAAGCGTTTTACCTTCACCCGTTGCCATTTCAGAAATTTTCCCCTGATGCAATACGGTACCACCAATCAACTGCACATCATAATGCACCATGTTCCAGGTAACTTCACTACCACCGGCCAGCCATGATTTTTTATAAAAAACCTGATCTCCTTCAATGCGCATGTGCGGACGCTTCACTACCAAATCACGGTCGTGTTGTGTAGCAGTTGCCTGCAACTCTTCATTATTTGTAAAACGGCGGGCTGCTTCTTTTACAACAGCAAACGCTTCCGGATGTATTTCATTGAGTACTTCTTCAATCTGCTGGTCACGCTCTTTACGTTTTTTATCAATGGCCTGGTAAATTTCATCACGCTCATTAATTTGCTCAGGCGGTAAACCTTCAGCACGTGCGTTCATCTCAGCAATTTCAGCATCAATGGCACTCAGGTGTTGTTTAATGCGTGTACGAAACTCCTGTGTTTTGCCACGCAATTCATCATTACTCAAACTTTGGTATTGCTGGAAATACTGGTTGATTTTATCAACAATGGGGGTAAGCTTCTGTACGTCTTTTTCACTTTTACTGCCGCCAAAAAGCTTTGAAATAAATCCTAACATAAAATGAGTTTATATGCGGTTGTTCTTTTTTTGAAAGTTTATTGCTGTCAAATACAATGCAACAAATTATTTGTAGCCAATTTGACAGGGGGCACAAAGTTAATGCTTTCATTAGTGCCATCCTGCCTTCTGCTTATTTTGAAATTTTGATTTTCAGGTAACCTGCTGTGTGCCTATGGCGGCTTTTTTGCCTTCGAATCATCCAGTGAATGATTCGCACCCGTTATCGTTCTGTTTCCATGGCAGCAGTGGTTTTATCAGCCTGGCCTTTCTGTTAACCAAATCATAATAAACACATATCCCGTGGCTTTACCCACCGGCAGGTATAGACCGCCGCCGTACAACCAATAGATTTGCCATTTATAAAAGCGGGTAAACTCTGAGCAATGTTTTCTGTTTTTATCCGTCCATATTTAACAAATTGCAAATTCATTATAAACGAAATAATTCGTAATTCGCACACAAATCGAACGTATGACAAAACTGTACACCACACTGCTGCTCCTTATCATCACCAGCGCAGCTTATGCACAACCCAAAGGAATCACCGGCCGTGTTACTGATTCAACCGGTGATAAAGGATTAGACAAAGCCACTGTAAAATTGATTGAACGGGCGAATCCGTCTGACACGCTCCGCACTACTACCAATAGCAGCGGCGAATTTGAATTTCAGAAAGTACCCCTTTCCAATTATATATTGGTAATTACCTATGCAGGTTATAAACCCATGGTGAAGGAATTCGCCAAACCGAGTGCCGGCGTTGCCTTTATTGATCTGGGCGACCTGGTGTTAAGCGCCGACTATAAATCATTGGGTGAAATTGTGATTGAAGCACCGGCAGTGGTAATAAAAGAAGATACGGTAGAATACAACGCCAAACAGTTCCAGACCAAACCCAATGCTACTACAGAAGATCTGTTAAAAAAACTACCTGGTGTACAGGTAGACAGGAACGGAAATATTACAGCACAGGGCAAATCGGTTACTAGAGTTAGAGTAAACGGTAAAGACTTTTTCACCGGTGATCCTAAAACAGCCACCCGTGAAATACCGGCCGATATGATTGATAAAGTGCAGGTAGTGGATGATTATGGCGATCAAAGCGCTATGAGCGGCATAAGAGATGGAGAGCCGGAAAAAGTAATCAACCTGCAACTGAAAAAAGATAAAAACAAAGGTGTGTTTGGCAGGGCGCAGGCAGCTGCCGGTACCAATGAACGGTACAATGCCGGGCTGAACATAAACTATTTTAATAACAAGCAACAACTCTCTATCATTGCCAATTCTAATAACGTAAACCAATCTTCTTTCAGCGGTGGCGATTTACAGGGATTTGGTGGCGGTAATTTTGGCGGTGGCGGCGGCCAGGGTGGTGGAGGTGGAAGACCCACGATGCAGTTTTCTTTTGGCCCCGGTGGAGGAGGCGGTAACAACAATGGTCAGAACCAGGATGGTATTACAAGAACGAATTCAATAGGGACCAATTACCGCAATGATTTTGGAAAACGTAATTCTTTTTACGGCAGTTATACATACACGAACAGAAGTACTGCACTGGAGCAATTTCAATCGCAGCAAAGCCTTTTCAATAACGCATCCTTTACAAACGTAACCAATCAAAACAGTGTAAATGTTCAGGGCACGCATCGTGCTTTTGCCAACCTCGAACTCTGGATTGACAGTTTCAATTATCTGAAAGTAAGTCCGAACCTCTCTGTTCAGAATTCTAATAACCGTTTGAATAATGTTTTTGATTTCTTCCGTTCAGCCACTATCAAATCACAAGACGGTTTTAACAGGGATTCTACCTTTAGCGATCGGCCCAGTTTCCGTACTAACGTATTATACAATCACCGTTTTAAACGTCGTGGCCGCAATCTTTCTATCAATACAGATATGGGATGGAATGCTACAGAGTCAGATCAGAACAGGGGCAACTTCACCCAGTTTTATGCAAATGATGGATCACCTGCAGGTGTGCTGAATCAACTGCAACGTATCAATACCAATAACCGTGGTAATAATATCAATACCAGGATTGTGTACACAGAACCTTTGGCAAAAGACCGTTTGCTGGATCTGAGTTACAACTTCAACCACAACTTTGCCAGGAATGACCGTCAAACATTTCAGCGGAATAATAATACAGGTGCTTTTAATTTTATTGACAGTTTAAGTAATGCATTTGAAAATGATTTCAACTTTAACCGTTTTGGTGCAACAGTGAGAACCATTAAAAAGAAATACAACTATTCCATCGGGGTTTTATTGCAACCGGTGAATCTGCAGGGTTTCAGCATTACAAAAGACATTGCTTACAGACCCATTAAAAATTTTAACTGGTTCCCGGTGGCAAGATTCACTTACAATTTCAGCCGCACCAAATCATTCAACTTTAATTATAACGGTAGTGCACAGCAGCCTTCGTTTGCACAATTGCAACCCGTACGTGATGTTACCAATCCGCAGTTTCAGAATGAAGGTAATCCCAACCTGAGGCCCTCTGTGAATCACACGTTTAATATGAACTTTAATAATTTCAACTTCAGTAAAGGAACAATTCTCTTTACCAACATTGCGGTAACAACAATTAAAGATCAGATCGTAAATAATACCATTTCATTGAAGTCGCCTGCAGGTACAGCTACCGGTGCGCAATTAACACGTCCGGAAAATGTGAACGGATTTTATAACATCAACTTTTTCTATACTTACAGCAAACCATGGAAGAACCGTAAGTATGTATTGACTACGATGGGTACAGCAAATTATAACAACAATATTGTATTGGTTGATTTTATAAAAGGTACCGGTCGTAACTGGCTTCTGATGCAGGGTTTGGATTTTACGTTTACTGCTAAGGAATGGCTGGAGCTGAGTGCCGGTGCAAGATATAATCTCAACAAAGCAGAGTTCAGTCAGAACCCGGCTCAGAATTTAAATCAAACCACCTGGACCTTCAGCAATGATGTGCGTATTGATTTTTCAAAAGGATGGATCATGCGTTGGGAGTTTGATTACACACTTAACCGTGGTTTGGCACAAGGCGTAAGCCGTAACATTGCTTTACTCAACGGATCATTGGAAAAAGAGTTGTTTAAAAAGAAGAATGCTACCCTTCGTTTACAGGCCTTTGATATCTTCAATCAGAATATCAATGTAAACCGTAGTGTGAGCGCCAACTTTATTACGGATTCAAGAGTGAATCGACTCGCACAATACTTTATGGTGGGATTTGTTTACCGTCTCAACCGTTTTAAAGGTCAGCAGCCACAGCAAAATAATTTCAGGAGAATGGAAGGAGGAAGAATGATGATGAATAACTGATGCAACAGGTTCCATAAAAAAGCCCCGCAAGTAGCGGGGCTTTTTTATAATTGTATCTGAGCAGTTTTTATTTGCCCAGATTAAAATTCATACGTGCAAACAGGTAGCGGCCGTTAAAGCCCATCTGCTGTACACGGCGGCTGTAAATAAAACGACCAAGCGACATATTGTTGGAGTGGTTGTGAACATCCTGGTACACATCAAACAGGTTATTAGCGCCCACTGTAAAAGTGATTTGTTTGGAGTAATTATAATTCACTGAAAGATCCGTAATAGTTTTGGCAGTGAATGTTTGATCCAGTGTTTCCCGCTGACCGGTAAATGCATTTACAGGCCATGCAGCAGGATTGCTCACATTCAACGTTGGATCAAGATAAGTTACTCTTCCAAATGCAGCTAAACGCAACATCACACCCCATTTTTTATAACGGTAGTTCACCATAAAGCTTGATTTAGTACGTGGATTAGCTACTTCAATACGGCTCTGATCTTCACGGTTGAAATAGTTTCCTAACTGTCCGCTGCTTACTAATGTAGGAGATGCTTTAATGATAGCATTGCCATTGGCATCTTTCACCACTTCATTATCAATATAAGTGGTAGCAAACGTGAGTCGGAATTTATGATCTCTGCCGATGTTGAAACTGTAGTTGATAACCGCTTCCAAACCTCTGCTTCTTGTATCCACTGCGTTGGTAAAGAAGTTAGCCTGGCTGGCTCCCGCAGCATTTAACAGTGCAGTAAGATTGGAGTTATTACCACCGGTAAAGTTGTTGGTTAATACGATACGGTCTTTAATCTTGATAACATACCCGTCCAATGTAATTTCTAAACCCTTAGCAGGTGTAGCAGTAATACCGGCACTGTAGTTGGTAGAAGTTTCCTGCTTCAACTCTGGAATACCAAGGATTTGTGCAGGGGCGCTGTTATTAGGAAAAGTTCCGCTTTCAACAGGTTGTAAACCGCCCGGTGTAGAAACAAACAGTGTATTTGTTTTTGCATAAAAACGCTGCTGCATACTGGGCGCTCTGAAACCGGTAGAAGTGGCAGCACGTACCGTAAGACCTTTTACAATATTCAAGCGGCTGGCGAATTTGTAGTTGAGCGTGCTTCCGAAATCACTATAGTTTTCATAGCGGAGTGCACCTGTTACCAGGAAACTTTTGCTGAGGTCCAGTTCAATATCAGTATAGAGTGCTACACTGTTTCTGCTGAATTTGCCTGCATACTGCGGAGTAAAACCGGCAAACACCTGTGCGCCTGCTGCTGCACCTGATGCCGTATTATAGTTTCTGTAAGAAGCTTCTTCTCCCGCACGCTGACCATACTGGTCAATTCTGAACTCACCTCCATAAGCAATGTTTAATCCGGCTGCTACATCAAACTTGCGGGTTACATCAGCATTCACAGTATTTTGTAAAAAGCTGATCCGTCCTGCATCAAACTCACTTTGCGGAATATTAATAACAGCAAATTGTGAGTAGTTAATGGAGTTGGTAATCTTATATCCGAATGTGTTGGAGCCAAATGTATTGCTCAGCGATACATCCCATTTACCCATCTTTCCGGTAACACCTGCTGAGAAAGAATAATCATTGATGTTGGAATTGATGAGTGGTAAAAATCCATCAGGGTAAAGAAGAAGGGCTGTGTTTCTGTACAAAGAACCGGCGCCTGTAAATACAGAACTTGGATAACGGTAGAAACCAGCTGCCTGTCCGCCTTTACGGCTATAACCTCCAAAGAAGTTGAACTTCCAGGAGTTGCCCAAATCATATTGGCTGTTCACAAAAAGCGATCCGCCGATAACACGGGAGTTACCAATACGCATATCAAATGTATTACGATTGGTGCCACGTGCAGTCATGATACTATCGTCACGCAGATTGCCGTTTACACTTGGATAAATCTGGCCGGTATAAGTTCCGGTGCGGTTGGTTTGTCCACGACCTATAAATTCAGCATTGATGTTTAAGAATCCTTTTTTATTGAGATCAAGACCATAGTTCAAAGCTGCCTGGTAGTTGAATCCATCCACGACACTTGTTTTTTCATTGGGATCTTTCCCGGAAAGACGGTTTAATGCATAGTCTTTAGGATAAGCTGTTACATTGGTTCCTAATGAAACATTGCCACTGAAACCATTGGTATTCTTTTTAAGCACAATGTTGATAACACCGGCAATGGCATCACTGCCGTATTGGGCAGCAGCACCATCACGCAGCACTTCTACTCTTTCAATAGCTGTGGCGGGAATAGCGCCCAGGTCTGTACCTACCTGACCACGGTTTACCGTACCATTTACATTTACCAATGCACTTTGATGACGGCGTTTGCCATTCACCAATACGAGCACCTGGTCGCTTCCGAGGCCACGCACCTGCGCAGGATCAATATGATCAGAACCATCAGCAATGGTTTGGCGGGAACTTTGAAACGATGGGGCAACATAAGTAAGCAGCTGGTTCAGATCTAACTGGCCCACTTGGTTTACAAACTGGGCAATAGGAATAATATCAACCGGGGCAGGCGTTTGCACTCTCGTACGTGATAAGTTACGGCTGCCTAAAACCACTACTTCATTAAGTGTGGTGCTTTTATCAAGAGCAATTTCGAGGTCAGCTGCTGATGCAGCAACAGTTATTTCCCTCGTTTCATAACCTACATACGATACTACCAGTACCATAACATTGTCCGGTACAGAAATGGTAAATTTGCCGGAGGCGTCTGTTTGTACAGCCACCGCACTTCCTTTTCCTGAAACGGTTGCGCCTTCCAATGTGGTATTGGTGGCAGCGTCAATAACTCTTCCTGAAACTTTTTTTTGTGCATGGGCAGCAAAACCCATCAGCACTACTGCAAGAAGCAGCATGATTTTCTTCATAAACAGTGAATTAATGTGAACAATATTTGGTGATTTCAGATCGGCAGTTTGTTCTGAAATTCGAAAATACTAAAGTTTGATGCGGTATCAAAAATTAGATCGGTTCTTCGGATTTCAGGCTCTGATTTAAAAACCGATGAAACTGAAACAATGGGTGGAAACACCCAAGCGAAAAGGGTGAATTAAGATCTGCTTTTTACTTCTTAGTTTGCGGTTCGTTTTTGAACAGGTCCTTTTTCAGTAAGTCTTTTGCTATAGAAAGCAGGAGTTCAGGCGCTCTGTGGTTCTTTTTTGTATTTAATTGACTGCCGCATCCTGCTTATTGCCTTTTCCACATTTTCCTTTCTGGCTCATCTTTTTAAACCCGATTCCTTTACCTTTGCCGCCTGAAAAACAGGGTGGAAATCCCGAATTTTCAAATTTCAAATTTTCAAATCAGTTATGCCCGGTCAATTAAAAGAAGTTCGTAACCGAATCAAGAGTGTACAGAGCACCCAGCAAATTACCAAGGCCATGAAAATGGTGAGTGCAGCTAAACTGCGTAAAGCACAGGATGCCATCATTCAAATGCGTCCTTACGCTCAAAAGTTGCAGGAAATGCTCAGCAATATTGTAAGCAACAGTGATGGCGATGTGAGCATGAAGTTGGCGGCTGAGCGCCCGGTAAATAAGGTGCTCATTATCCTGGTTACCAGCGACCGTGGTCTTTGCGGCGGTTATAATGCGAACCTGGTAAAGCTGGCCAAAGCCACCATTCTTGAAAATTATACCGAGCAAAAGCAAAAGGGTAATGTGACGGTTTGGGGCATCGGTAAAAAAGGATTGGAAGCCATGGAGCGTGCCGGTTTTAAAACCAGCGCTGATTACAGGGATACCTTCCTGCACCTGAGTTTTGAAAATGTACAACAGGCCAGTGCTGCCGCCATGAAGGCATTCGAAAACGGTGAGTTTGATGTGGTGGAGATTGTGTACAGCCAGTTTAAAAATGCTGCTACCCAGATTTTCAAAGCAGAACGTTTTCTGCCCATTCCAAAAGCACAGAAGTCTGAAATCAAAACACAGGCTAAGGCCGATTTTATTTTTGAACCGGCTAAAGAAGCCTTGGTAGCTGAGTTGATGCCTAAAATCCTGAATACTCAATTATACAAAGCGGTACTGGATGCTAATGCCAGTGAGCATGGCGCCCGCATGACAGCTATGGATAAGGCTACTGAAAATGCACAAGAGTTATTGAAATCATTAAAGATCAGTTACAACCGTGCACGCCAGGCGGCTATTACCACTGAGTTGACAGAGATTGTAAGTGGTGCAGCAGCTTTGAACAACTAATACCTTAAAGGAAACAAGGCGAATTTGATTTGAGTGATTATCAAATACTCAAATCTTCAAATTTTCAAATAACGAATGGAACTCAGCGTCATCATCCCGCATATTGAGGTTTTAATTTTTGCTGCCGATCGTCCGCTTTCTACACTGGAGCTGACAGATATGGTGAACAATGCACTTGGTTTTATTGAAGACCGTGCCAGCCTTGATCAAACAGAAGCAGCTATTGAAGCCATTCGTGAAAAATATGCCAGTGAATTTTATCCGTTTGAAGTAAGGGAAACCGGTGGCGGTTGGCAATTCCTCACCAAGAAGGATTACTACAAAACAGTAGCCCAGATCAATGGTGATAAATTCCTGAAACGTTTGAGCACTGCTACGTTGGAAACACTTGCTATCATTGCTTACAAACAACCCATCACCAAAGGCGAAATTGAAAGCATCCGTGGTGTGAACTGTGACTATACTGTTCAGAAATTGCTGGAAAAAGAATTGATTGTGATCACAGGCCGTAATGAAAAACTTCCGGGTCAGCCATTGGTATATGCCACTTCGAGAACTTTCATGGATTATTTCGGCATTAATTCTACTGATGATTTGCCAAGAATCAAAGAAATCATTTCATCAGAACTGGTAAACCCAACCGGCGTACAAAGCGACGAGTTGCATGTGCCCGGTGAAGAAGAACAGGAACTGGATCTCAATATACCGTTGGCCGTAACAGAAACCGGCGATTTGATTGAACAGGCAGAAGTTGCCGCAGACGAAAGTGAAAGCGAAGCAACAGAAACTGAAGTAGAAACAACCGGTGAAGAAACAACATCAGAAGCAGCTGCTGAAGAAATTGGTGATGAAGAAATAGCGGATGAAAATGCAGCGGCCGGTGAGGAAGAAGCGGCTGATGATGCAGAACCAAAAGCTTAATGCGTTTCTTTTTTGTACTTTTTTTATTCCCCGTTTTATTGAAGGCGCAGCCTCATAACTCCACAATTATAGCGGCTTCGCAACAACTGTTGCTGGCGGCTAAAACAGGTGAACCTGTTGACAGTCTTGTGCAATTTTTTGCAGCTGTTCCATTCCATCAACTGCAAAAGGAGCTTTCAACAGATACAAAAGCCAAAGCCTTCTGGCTTAATATTTATAATGCTTATACACAGGTATTGCTGCAGCAAAATCCGGATGCATACAAAAACAGGAACCGGTTTTTTAAAAGCAGACAAATCATGATTGCCGGTGAAAAATTAAGTCTTGAAATTATTGAACACCGCATCATCCGCCGCAGTGAGTGGAAACTGGGTTTGGGGTATGTAAAGATTCTGTTTCCTTCCAACTTAGAAAAGCAATTACGTGTAGCCCGTAAAGATTACCGCATTCATTTTGCGTTGAACTGCGGAGCGAAGAGTTGCCCGCCCATTGCGTTTTATGATGACGCAAAATTGGAAGAGCAGTTGAATCTGGCTGAAAAAGCATTTATAAAGAATGATGCCGTATATGATGCAGAAAAAGACATTGTTGAAGTAAGTAAAATCTTCAGTTGGTTCCGAGGTGACTTTGGAGGAAAGAAAGGCATCCGGCAACTTCTGATAAAGCACAACATTATTCCAGCAGATAAAAAAGTGAAGCTGAAGTTTAAAGCTTATGATTGGACTTTGATGTTGAAGGCTTTTTGAGGAAGCCGTCCGACGCCCTCGTCTGACGGCGTTGTTATAAGTGTCTGACATCTTCGATGTCCTGACACCATAACCTCTTCAAATATTCGGAAGTTGGTGTCAGGACGCTGCAAGCGTCAGACGCCGGAACAATCAAATGCTTTCATCGATTTTCTGCAACATCAGGCTGCCAATTGTTTGTCGCTCCAAACGTATCTTCGCACACTATGCAGCCTTCATTACCCAACGAACATTTTTTACAGATCGCAAAAGAGTTTGGCACACCCGTTTATATTTATCATGCGGAGAAAATAAAAACACAGTATGAAAAACTGGTGAATGCTTTTTCAGTACTGGATACAAAGTTTTTTTACGCCTGCAAAGCGCTCACCAATATTAATGTTCTCCGCTACATCAAAAGCATTGGCTGTAATATTGATTGCAGCAGTATTAATGAAGTAAAGCTGGCTTTGCATGCAGGTTTTGAACCCCGCAATGTTTTATACACCAGTAATGGTATTGCCTTTGATGAAATTGAAGAAGCAGTGAGCTATGGTGTGAACGTAAACATTGACAGCTTAATCAACCTGGAAAAGTTTGGAAAGAAGTATGGTTATGATTATCCTGTAGGTATCCGTATCCGTCCGAATATTATGGCGGGTGGCAATATCAAAATTTCTACCGGTCACAGTAAGAGTAAGTTTGGTATTCCCGTGGAGCAGTTGGATGAACTAAAAAGAATCGTACGGGAAAATAATATTCACATCCGCACTTTACACCTGCATACAGGAAGTGAAATCAAAGAAGTAGATGTGTTTATTAAAGGCATGGAAGTGTTGTTTGAGCTGATGCCGCATTTTCCGGAGCTGGAAGTATTGGATTTGGGAGGTGGATTTAAAGTGCCGTATCATCCTCATGAAAAAGAAATTGATGTGGTAGCTATTGGTGCAGGTTTGAAAAAAGCATTTGATGAACATCCAACAGCGGATCATAAAAAGTTACAGGTGTGGTTTGAGCCGGGAAAGTTTTTGGTGTGCGAAGCCGGCTATCTGCTCACACAGGTAAATGTGTTGAAAGCAAGTAACGGTGTGACTATTGCAGGCGTCAACACAGGGTTGAATCATTTGATTCGTCCCATGATGTATGATGCGTATCATCACATCACCAATATTTCAAATCCCGCAGGTGCGGAGCAGCATTATATGGTTACGGGTTATATCTGTGAAACGGATACGTTTGCAGATGATCGTTTGCTCCATGAAGTTCGGGAAGGTGATTGTCTTTTATTTCACAATGCCGGTGCTTATGGTTTTGAAATGAGCAGCAATTATAACTCCCGTTACAAACCGGCTGAAGTACTCGTGAAAGACAGTAAAGCACAGCTCATCCGTAAAAGAGAGGAGTGGAGTGATTTGCTCAGAAACCAGGTTGAGTTATAAAATAATTTTTATATAAGGATAGAGCGATAGTGATTCCTGGTAGCCTAAACTAATTGTATAATAAAACTGTGTTTTTATTCCCAGATGTACTTTTGGCTGAAACCTGTATTCATAGCCGGTTTCAATGTAAGCGCCGCCATCACCGTTTTTAGCACCTTTCCATATTTGTTCATGATCAGACACAAATCCGGGATAAACACTAATTGTTTGAACCTTGCTCACCAAATAATAAATTCCTATCCCGGTAGTGATAAATCCTCTGTTTACATTAAATTTCTTTGTTACGCCACCATACCACATAAAATTTTTATGATGGATATCTCTATTAATGTTAACGACAACTGAATTACGTAAGGTGTCAGTTGAATTAATCCATCTTTTGTAGTATTCATAATGCACACCAAATCTTAGTTCCCAATTCTTTTTGAGTAAAATGCCAACAGATAAATTTTGGGCACTTCCTATAAAATCTTTTCTCGCAAACTCTTTGGAACCTGATATGGGTGTAAAATCTGAGTAATCTATTACAGAAAAACTACCGGACACGCCAGCGCCAGCTTCAATGAGCAGTTTAGGATATTTTATTTTTATACTATCCTGAGTGTAAACGCATTTGACAACCATCATTAATAGTATAAAGAAATATTTTTTCATAGTTAAAGCGTTATCGTATCCGTTATAATAAAATTAAGTAAGAAAAGTGTTGTATTAGAATAAGTTGTTTTGCCAGCTAAAATTCTGAATGTTTCCATTTGTACTTATACCTTAGTACAGAGGCTGGTTTTTAATATCAGAAGCCCATCTTAATGATTTTTCGTTTTGTATACTTGTAAAATCCAAATAAGTGCGAAAAGAAGCAACCAAAAAAATTAAATCTTGCGAGGGTGATTTTTCTCATAGCTGAGTGTTTATAGGTGATGAAAACCAAATATGTTAATAAATCTAATCCACATGAAATTTTGTTTAAGCTAAAGTACCGTTTCATGAAGATTTACTTAGTTCTCAAAGAATTACAGTTCCTTTCGTCTTTTTTTATAGCGCTTATCAAAACGTAACGAACGTCTACTTTAATTAAATAGATAATAAGAAAGCTTTTTTTTAAGCAGGGCTCACAATATGGTTCATATTTCCTTAATCATTCAGTAACATTTGGGTAACAATGTTTCAGGCTTGTCAAAATACTTTTGCGGCCTAAAACTTTCTGTTTATGCGTACGCTGCTGAGTGTGGTTCTCACACTATTTGCTTTTTCAATTTCTATTGCACAAAAAGGTTCTGTTTCTATCACTATCCGTGATGATCAGAATTTAAATGTTCCGGGAGCTTCTGTACTGTTTTCTTCCATCAAAGTTTCAGGTTATACCAATAAAAATGGGGAAGTGATATTTTTAGGAGTACCTGCCGGTAAGCAGGAAATAACCATTTCCTATATCGGGTACAAAACTTTGAAAGCATCAGTTACTGTTGAAGAGAATAAAACCAGCGGCTATACTTTTTCACTGGAGCCCAATATCCGCTCAGGTAAAGAAATTATTGTTACGGGTGATCGTTTAAAAGGTCAGGCCAAAGCATTGAATCAGCAAAAGAATGGAAAGAATATCGGCAATATTGTGAGTGCAGACCAGGTGGGCCGTTTTCCCGATGCTAATATTGGTGATGCATTAAAACGCATTCCAGGTATTACCATGCAGAATGATCAGGGTGAAGCACGTGATATCATTATCCGTGGTATGGCACCACAGTTGAACGCTGTAACATTGAATGGTGACCGGATTCCATCTGCCGAAGCAGAAAACAGGAGAGTGCAAATGGATTTGATTCCAAGTGATATGATTCAAACCATTGAAGTAAATAAAACGCTCACACCGGATATGGATGGTGATGCCATTGGTGGTTCTGTAAATCTCGTAACACGTACTACATCTAACAAGCTTCGTTTATCGGGTACTTTATCATCCGGTTCTAATCCCATCCGTGAATCTTCTGTTAACAGTCTTTCTTTTATTCTCAGTAATTCATTCGGAAAGAAGAAGCAGTTTGGTTATATGATCAACGGCTCTATTCTTAATAATGATTATGGTTCCGATAATATTGAAGGAACCTGGATTCAACACCGCAATAGTGTGTACATGAGTCAATTTGATATCCGTCGTTATGATGTACGCCGTCTGCGGAGAAGCTTTGGAGGTAATCTGGAATACAAAATCAATAACCGTAACAAAATTCAGTTCAGTACTATTTATAACTGGAGAGATGATTGGGAAAACAGATACCGTCTCCGCTACTCACTGGATACTTCCCTAACCACTTTTGATGCGAATGGAAATGCAACCGGTTTTCGTGGGCGCATCAACCGCCAAACAAAAGGAGGCGACAATAGTTCCCGTGTTAAAAATACAAGATTAGAAAACCAGCAGGTGCAGAATTTTGCACTCAACGGAAAGCATATCATCGGTAATAATATTCAGCTCGACTGGGCAGGCTCTTACGCAAAAGCCAGTGAAAAAAGACCTAATGAACGTTATGCGAACTACAGAACGGGTTCCGGTGTACAGGTGTTGGGTGATTTTTCAAATCCGGAGTTTCCGTTGTTAACGGATACCTTTTCCCAAAAAGGCAGATGGAGCAGTTATGCTTTTGATCGTATTACAGAACAGTTCGGCAATACCTTTGAAGAAAATAAAAATTTCAGAGTTGATCTTACCCTGCCTGCAAGTTTCATCAAAGAGCAAAAAGGATCTTTAAAATTTGGTGTTGCTTACCGTGGCAAGTTTAAACTGAGAGATAACAGTTTCTTCCGTTATACACCTGTTACGGAGTTCAGACCACGCATTCTCAATCTTGGTGTAAGTGGTATCGCTTCTGATTATACAATTGCAAATTATCAACCCGGTTCAAAATATGTAGTGGGTACTTTTATGACTCCTGAGTATTTAGGTGATTTAGTTTTAGGCCCTGTTAATAATGGCTTTTTCACAGTAGCTGATCAGCCTGCTGAATACCTTGGTTTAAATTACCGTGCTACTGAAAATATTTATGCCGGTTACCTGCGTTTTGATCAACAGATCAATGACAAACTAGGTATTGTTGCAGGATTACGCATTGAATCAACACAACCTGCTTACACGGGTAATGTAGTTATCAATGAAACCAATCTTGTGAACCGTGTAACAGGCGGCAATGCATACACTAACTTTTTGCCCAGCTTAAATGTGAAATATGATGTCACCAAAAATACCATTCTTCGTTTTGCTGTAACTTCTTCCATGGCACGTCCTAACTATTTTGATATTACACCTTACAGAAGTATCATCAGTAATGATGCAGAGTTCAGCATTGGTAATCCTGATTTGAAAGCAAGTCAAAGCTGGAATTTGGACTTGATGGCTGAGCATTATTTCAGTAATGTGGGTATATTATCGGGAGGTATCTTCTACAAAAACATCAGCAATTTTATTTATACGTTCCGTAATGATGGTTATACATCTGCTAACTATAAAACAGAATTTAATACCAATGATACCTTACCCGGCCTACCGCAAAATGCCTTATGGAGTTACCGCCAGCCTCGTAATGGTGAAAGTGTAAATGTGTACGGAGCAGAAGTTTCTTTTCAACGCCAGTTAGATTTCCTTCCCGGTTTTTTAAAGAACCTTGGTGTGTTTGTAAATTACACTTACACAAAGTCAACAGCAGATGGAATTTTTACACCGGAAGGTCAACGCCGCACGGGCCTGGCTCTGCCCGGTACCGCTCCACATATGTTTAATGGCTCTATCTCTTATGATTCAAAATGGTTTGTAGCCCGTATTGCTGCTAACTATGCGGCTGCTTATTTAGATGCTGTTGGAACCAGTAGTTTTAATGATGTGTTTTATGACAAACAGTTTTTCCTGGATGCAAACTTTACCATCATTGTAAAAAAGAACTTCCGCATTTTTGGTGAACTGAATAACCTTACGAATCAGCCTTTGCGTTATTACCAGGGTTCAAAGGAACGTACTTTCCAGTTGGAGTACTACCGTGCACGTTATAACTTCGGGGTAAAGTTTGATGTATTCTAAATTGTTTTTATGCGTAAGTTCTTTTTTTATATTGCAGTTTTATTGTTTTCCATGGCGGGTGCTGCACAACAGCGCCCGCAAAATTTTGAAGCCGGTTATAGGGGCAAATCTATTACAGGATTAAAGTCGTTAAAAGGTGGCTTGAATTTTTTAGTCATTGGTGACTGGGGGCGCAACGGTGAGTACTTTCAAAAAGAAGTGGCAGAGCAATTAGGATATGCTGCTAACCAAACGGATGCTGAGTTTATCGTAACAACAGGGGATAATTTTTATCCCAATGGTGTACGCAGTATAAATGATCCGCAGTGGCAAACTTCATTTGAAAATATTTATAAAGCCCATGCATTGCAGGTAAACTGGTTTGTTACATTGGGCAATCATGATTACCGTGGTAATCCTGATGCACAGATTCAATACAGCAACATCAGCCGCAGATGGAATTTGCCTGCACGGTATTATTCAAAAACATTTTCCATTGATGATGATACGGCTAACCAGGTACTCATGATTTTTATTGATACAGACCCCTTTGTAAAAAAATATTACAAAGAAGAAGTCTATAAAGAAGAAGTGAGTAAACAGGATACAGCAGCTCAAAAAGCCTGGCTCAAAAATGTATTACAAAACCGGGCTTCAACCATTAAATGGACAATCGTAGTAGGACATCATCCTTTATACACCGGTGGAAAAAGATTGAAGAGTGCCGATACTAAAGATATTCTTAACAGCTTTGGCTCGCTGTTAGAACAAAATAAAGTGGATGCATATATCTGCGGGCACGAACATAATCTCCAATACATCAAGCCTTCTGCATCATATACGCACTTTTTTGTTTCAGGAGCAGGCAGCGAAGCAAGGCAGGATGCGCAACTTCATCCCGACGGGGGAAAGCTTGCTGTCAATGATCATGGGTTTATGAGCTTTTCATTTACTGCTGCCGAGTTTTTAATGCAGGTAATTAATGCTCAGGGAAAAGTTCTGTATTCAACTCAGATTAAAAAACAATAATTATTGCTTCGGCTCAATCAAATCCCACAGATTCCCACATAGATATTTAAATACAGCAACGGTACCGTACACTTCTTCTTTTGATTCAATAGTTACCACACAATATAAAAACATTCCTTTTTGAAAAAAAACAGAATGTTCAGATCTTCTCTCAGGCAAATAGTTGCTCCTTAGATTGCCCTGATGATCAATTTTCTTTTTCAGTTATTTATTTGTTTTTTACAAATACCGTACGTATTTCTGTAAGCTTTAAACCATTTACATAAGCAAAAGTTCCGGCTGTTCTTGTAATCGTAATCACAATTTGACCCGAGGCATTCGGTAACAGGTTGGTGAACTGTGCTGCGTTGGAATAGTTACTTGCTGTATTGATATCAATACTTCTTCCGTTTACGGTAAACCTTGTGATATTACCTGTATTCTTTCTGGAAGAATAGATTTCCAGATCATATACAGTGCCATCCGTTTTAAGATTATTAAATGTAAGTGTATGGGCTCCTGTTGAGCTGAACATAGCATAACGTCCCACTTCAGGAGGACACATAGTTGTGGGGTAGGGGGCAAAGTTTTCTGTATATGCAAAAACTACGCTTGTCCTGATGGTTACACCTGAACTGGTACCGTCTGAGTAATTCAAAACCTGAGAAGTTTGATTCGAAGGTTCATTCCAGTTATTCCATTCCGGATTATTATAGGGATTGATTCCTCCGAATATGTTTATGTTAATTACTTTATTACCGCTTGTTAGATTTACAGTAACAAGAACCGTATCCTTTCCAGTGGCTCCATTATTATCTGTTGCTGTTAACTCAAAACTATAAATTCCCTGTACCAAACCGGTAACAGAAGTTTGCAGACTGTTAGGTGATGTAATGGAGAATGATGTTGGTCCGCTGATCTTCGTCCATTGCACAGCTGTTACAGTTCCGTCTGCATCTGTAGCAGTTCCATTTAAATTTACAGAACTGGCAGGTAGTGTGATGGTTTGATTGTTGCCTGCGTTTACTGTTGGTGGCTGATTAGGTGGAGCAGGATTAACAGTGATTCTTATAGTGTCTCTTCCGGTATCACCATCATCATCTGTGGCTGCTAACTCAAAATCATAAACACCCTGTGCTAAACCGGTAACAGAAGTTTGCAGACTATTGGGTGCTGTGATGGAGAATGAAGTCGGTCCGCTGATCTTTGTCCATTGTACAGCAACAACTGTTCCATCTGCATCTGTAGCAGTTCCATTTAAATTTACAGAACTGGCAGGTAGTGTGATGGTTTGATTATTACCTGCGTTTACTATTGGTGGCTGATTAGGTGGAGCAGGATTAACAGTGATTCTTATAGTGTCTCTTCCGGTATCACCATCATCATCTGTAGCTGCCAATTCAAAATCATAAGTTCCCTGTACCAAACCGGTAACAGAAGTTTGCAGACTGTTAGGTGATGTAATGGAGAATGAAGTCGGTCCGCTGATCTTCGTCCATTGAACTGCGGTAACTGTTCCGTCAATATCTGTAGCAGTTCCATTTAAGTTTACAGAACTGGCAGGTAATGTAATAGTTTGATTGTTACCTGCATTCACCGTTGGTGGTTGATTAGGTGGAACGGGATTAACATTAATTCTTATGGTGTCTCTTCCCGTATCGCCATCATCATCTGTGGCTGCTAACTCAAAATCATAAGTTCCCTGCACTAAACCGGTAACAGAAGTTTGCAGACTGTTGGGTGATGTAATAGAGAATGAAGTCGGTCCGCTGATCTTTGTCCATTGCAAAGCTGCAACTGTTCCATCAGCATCAGAAGCCGTACCGTTTAATGTAACAGAACTGGCAGGTAGTGTGATGGTTTGATTGTTACCTGCGTTCACTGTTGGTGGCTGATTGGCTAAGATATTTACATTGATGGTTGCAGATGCAATAGCCGTATGATCATAGTTGTCAGTTACTGAAATCATGAAAACATGCGTTCCATTCGTAAGGCCGGAAACTGTGGTAGTGAACGAGTTGGGAGAATTGATAACAGAACTGCTGCTGGTCCATCCGGGAAAAAATGCAGATGAACCAATTGTATTATTAGCCATCACCCGATGACCGCTATTATTTTGATGAATACCATCTCCTGAATTATACCGCATCAGCTCACCTCTTAAATCTGTTAATGGAGTATGAACGCTGATAATTGTACCGGGAGCAAAACGCCCGTTCCTTTCTCTTATCAGTAAAGAGTCAGATACCTCTCTCAATCTTAAACGTGCTATTGTTCCGAACGCTTCACGGGGCTGAGTGGTATAAATAAAACACTTTTTGCCTGCTGCTACAGCAGAATCATAAATTGTTTGATACGCAAATAAAATCCGGTCAGCAGAAAGCAGATCATAGTCGTTCGAAGGAAAACTGATTACGATGGCATTAGCATCGGGATGATTAGCAAGCGCATAGGTAATATTTCGATCCGTTAAAGGCCCATCTTCATTTCCTTGTGGAGTATAGGATGAAGGCATACATTCAAATACAGAGCTGCCACCCAATGCCAGGTTAATATTCTCTGAAAAAATACCGAACCTGTTACCAAAAGCTACAATGCGGTTATAAAGTGTGCTGTCTCCGCTGGAGGCACCGGTGCCCGCTAATGTAGAGGAGCCCAGCCAAACCAACTTTTTAGGTGTTTGATTAGGTGTTTTAACCTTCATCCAGCGGATTGATTTGATGCTTGTTCCTGTTGTTGTTGCTGTTGCTGTAAGTGTTGCCGTAGATGTTGTAATATTCTGTACTGCAGATGAGGTAATTGTAACAGTAGGGAACCAATGTGTTTGATTATTGAGTACAGTTATACGAATCATATCTGCATGACTAAGTCCAAAACTGTTTGTAACAGTTAATTTGAATACATAGTTTCCTGCAATCAACCCTGTTGCTGTAGTAGTAAGTGCGTTGGGTGCAGTAATTGTTCCTGCAGATGGGCCCAGCATTTTCTCCCATACAGTATTTGTAAATGAGCTTCCTGAACCGGCGTTACTTCCGGTGCCGTTTAGTGTAACGGAGCTGGCCGGGAGAGTAATGGTTTGATCGTTTCCGGCAACAGCTGTTGGTAATGGTGTATAGGTTGTATTCCGTTGAAACATGAGAAGCCATTCCAATACGTTCAAGCTATCCTGTGTTACACCTGAGCCTCGTACAGGCGAGCCATTATTATTAGTTTGTACGGGTACGCCGCCGTTAAGGCATCCATTATTACACGCTCCTGTATTACCGTAAAAATTTATTACCGATCTTCTGTTTGTATCCAGCCAGGGTCCATTGCTCACATGTGCGAACCCGTTCCAGACTGTAAATTTCATCCGGGGTGTAGGGAGAAGGTTATTGAGATTTTTATGCAGCGTAAGATTGTAATCAACAAAAGAATCATCTTCACCGGCAATCGTCCATACCCTGGTGCCATACCCGGCTGCGAGTCTCAAATTGCTTTCAACCTGCGTTGTTGAAAATGAACCTGCGGGACCGCTTGCAGAATTTACACCTGCAGAAATCATGGTTACCGCCGCAGCAATTCTGTTAATGAATATAGAATCTCTGCTACCCATACAGGTGTTAATACCGGCGGCTCCGGCACTGATGCCCATGAGGTAAAGCCGGGTGGTATCTACTCTGTAACGGCTGATGATATTGGGGATTATAAATCGGAGTTCATTATAGGAGTAACTCCAGTTGTTATAATGTTGCGGTGCAATTACTATAAAAGTATCACGCAAACCGGTTTTGGGATTCACGGCTGTTAAATTCCAACCGTTTGCAATCCATTGAACAGGACTTTGCTCGTTGGCCATTTTAATAAGTTGATGCTTGTTTCCCTTTGTACTGGCCGGACTTGAAACTGCGGCGCCTTCAGTAGCACTATGAAGCCAAAGCAAAAGAGGATATCGCTTATTTCCGCTAAATGCATAACCGGGTGGCAATTTGGTTAAGCCGTAGGTTTCATATTGTGAAGAACGTGGGAAACTATCCACAGTCATATTTGCAACAATCACAGGATCAGCAGGTGGAGCTGGATTAACTGTTATTCTTGCTGTGTCTCTTCTTGTATCGCCATCATCATCTGTAGCTGCCAATTCAAAATCATAAGTTCCTTGCACCAAACCGGTAACAGAAGTTTGCAGACTGTTGGGTGCTGTAATGGAGAATGAAGTCGGTCCGTTGATCTTTGTCCATTGTACAGCAGCAACCGTTCCATCAGCATCAGAAGCCGTACCGTTTAATGTAACAGAACTGGCAGGTAATGTAATAGTTTGATTGTTACCTGCGTTTACTGTCGGTGGCTGATTAGGTGGGATAGGGCTTATCGTAATTTTTATAGTGTCTCTTCCTGTATCACCATCATCATCTGTAGCACTAAGTTCAAATTCATAAAAACCTTCTGATAAATCTGTTATTGTTGTTTGTTTGTTATCGGGGTTTGTAATAACAAATGAAGCTGGTCCAGTAATTTTTCTCCATGTAGTAGAAATGATACTTCCGTCATTATCAACAACTGTTCCGTTAAGTGTTGCGGCGTTAACAGGCAGAATTATAATCAGATCATTTCCTGCATTTACAAACGGAGGCATATTGGGTGGGACGGGGTTTACAGTTACTTTCACCGTATCTTTTCCTGTATCACCATCATCATCTGTAACTGCTAATTCAAAATCATAAGTTCCCTGAACTAAACCGGTAACGGAAGTTTGCAGACTGTTGGGCGATGCTATGGTGAATGAAGTCGGTCCGCTGATCTTTGTCCACTGTACGGCTGTAACTGCTCCATCAGCATCTGAAGCCCCACCGTTTAATGTTACAGAACTGGCAGGTAGTGTGATGGTTTGATTGTTACCTGCATTTACCAATGGTGGTTGATTAGCACTACTTCTTTCAACTAACTTTAAACCATTAACATATGCAAAAGTGCCTGCCGTTCTGGTGATGGTGATAATGATTTGCCTGGATGTATTTGGGGTTAAAGAAAAAAATCGGGCAGCATTGCTGTAATTACTTGCCGTATTAATATCAATGCTTTGTCCGTTTACATTAAATCTCGTGATGTTGCCTGTATTTTTTCTGGAAGAATAGATTTCCAGATCATATACAGTGCCATCCGTTTTAAGATTATTAAATGTAAGTGTATGAGCTCCCGTTGAGCTGAACATAGCATAACGTCCCACTTCAGGCGGACACATAGTTGTGGGGTAAGGAGCAAAGTTTTCAGTATAAGCAAAAACTACACTTGTCCTTATGGTTACACCTGAACTGGTACCGTCTGAGTAATTCAAAACCTGCGAAGTTTGATTCGAAGGTTCATTCCAGTTATTCCATTCCGGATTATTGTAGGGATTGACTCCTCCGAATATGTTTATGTTAATGACTTTATTATTGAGAGACTGACTCTTGGAATAAGAAGAAAAAAACAGACTGGATGAAAAGAGGAAAAAAACAATTATAATTTTTCTAATGCCGCAGGTTTGCAAACTGTTTTTCATTTGCTCAAAAGTGTAAGTTTCAAACTAATATAAACATATTATTTGTAGATTTTCAAGATTTTTTTCATTGTCAAATTTCACAGCTTATTCACTTTGGCGGGGAAGCCTCGTTGTTTAATGATATGGAAGTGATTGATATAAATCACAGATTGTAAGAGTGTTATATTAAGAAAACAGTTTTTTTGAAGGTGCTGTTATTTCTTCGTCTCAATCAAATCCCAGAGATTCCCATACAAATCTTTAAACACAGCAGCAGTACCATAATCTTCCTCTTTCGGTTCACGAACAAATGCAATTTCTTTGGAGCTGTAGTTTTTATAGTCTCTCCAAAAATCATCTGTGTATAGAAATAAAAACACACGTCCGCCGGTTTGATTACCAATGCGGCTTTCCTGCTCTTCACCCACTGCTTTCGCCAATAACAAAGAGCAATTGCCTGCACCTTTTGGTTTCACCATCACCCAGCGCTTGGTGGCACTCATCACAGTATCTTCTATCAACTCAAAACCAAGTTGGTTGCAATAAAAGTTGATGGCTTCATCGTAATCTTTTACAACAAGTGCAATATGTGCGATGTGTTGGTTCATGTGCAGTTAATTATTTTATTTTGGCCAGCTGTAATTAGTCATGAAATTTTCATTGCTGATGCAACAAATTAGCCTGTAAAATTTATGACTCATTTCATGGATGTTGCGGCAAGTACTGTTTCGGTAATGGCACCTCTTTACTTTCACTCTGCCAGAAGATGGAAAGTATCCACCAGCGCTTACCGTCATTGTACAACTGAATACTGTTGATACCACGCATAAAAGGCTCGGCGTCGGTTGCATTCCGTTTGGCAGCATAGGTGCTGAAACAATGAGCAATTCGTCCATACAGTTCCTGCTTCCTGTAGATCTCCTGTTCAAAAAATCCATTCTTCTCCAGTACGGGTCCGTTACGGGTGATGTAATCTTCTACCGTCATTACCCGTTTTACAATTTCACCCGCAGGTGTAGTGCCGGTGGCAATCATTTTGGCTTCAGATAAAAACAAACTCCGCATGCGGTTCCAGTTGCGTGCCTGACCTGCAGGTCCGCTGATCACTTCATACAAGGCCTTCATAATGGCATCCACACTCTCTACATCTTTGACAGCAGCCGGAAATGAATCGGTTTGTGCAAAACCGTTCCGGTGAACAGACAAGAGTAAAAACAAAACAATTAATAATCGCATAGCAAATATTTTCAGGAAGGTATAGAATCAGGAACACCTGTTTAAAATTATTCCATCAGCGGTTTTGGGTGCTGCACCATTTTTTATGGTACATTTAAGAACCTAAACACAATGCTATGCCTATTCGTATGACCGATGATCCGCAGGATCAACAGGAACAATTTGAAAATGATGGTGGGGGTGGTGGAAATTTCCCTGTCGGCCCCGGTGGTGGAAGAGGTGGCGGTGGATTACTTTCGCTTCTTCCTTTACTATTCAGTTTATTTCGTGGCGGTGGTGGTAAAGGTATTTTTTTATTACTCGCATTGGCAGTGGGTGCTTATTTCTTTTTAGGAAAGGGCGGTTGTAATTTATCCCAATTGGCCGGACTTGCCACCGGTGGTTTTTTAGATCCGCAGCAATTTGAAAAAGCGGAAATCTATGAGCCACTCACTGTAGATGATTCCAAAAATCCATTACCGGAGAGCGCTAATCTGCAACGCTTTTGTCCCACTCCTCAAAACCAGGGTTCACAGGGCAGTTGTGTAGCATGGAGCAGTGCTTTTGCTGCACAAACCATTTTAGAAAGTGCAAAGTCAGGGCAACAGCCGGATAATGTTGCATTCTCTCCTTCATTCATGTACAATCAGATTGGGTTAGATGGTTGCCAGGGTTCCTATATCATTCGTGCTATGGAATTCATGAAGAATACCGGTGGTGTTCCTTATAATAATTTTCCTTATTCAGATCAGGATTGCAGCCGCCAGCCTAACCGCAGCATGCAGCAGGAAGCGGCACAGTTCCGCATGCGTGGATTTAACCGCTTAAGTTTAGGCGATCGTAATGATGCGGTTGATCTCAGGGCCATCCGTGAAAATCTCGCCCAGGGGGCACCGGTAGTAATCGGTATGATGGTGGGGCAGAGTTTTATGCAACCCATGATGGGAAAAGATATCTGGGTGCCGGCTCCCGGCGATCAGCAAATGATGGGCTTTGGTGGGCATGCCATGTGTGTGGTGGGTTATGATGATAAAAAATACGGCGGCTCTTTTTTAATCATGAACAGTTGGGGACAGGAGTGGGGTACTAACGGTTTCGCCTGGGTGCGTTATGGTGATTTTCAAACCTATGTACGGGAAGCTTATGGCGTAAATCCCATGCATGCTTCTAATGATAATGTACAACAGTTCGCCTGTGAAGTAGGATTGGTGCAGGTGGAGTTTGACGGAAAGAAAACGGTAGCAGGTGATTATATTCCATTGCGTTCTATCGGCAGCAATCGTTTTGAAACAACAGCGCCGGTGCGCCCCGGTACAAAGTTTAAAATGGAAATCAAAAACGGAACAGAGTGTTATGTGTATGTGTTCGGGCAGGAAGTAGATGGAACCAGTTATACACTGTTCCCTTACCCTCGAACGGATGATCCTTCCAAAACAAAGTATTCCCCTTTCTGTGGTATTACCGGTTACAGGATGTTTCCGAAAGATAAAAGTATGACGCCTGATAGTCTCGGCAACCGTGATGTAATGGCTGTTGTCATCAGTAAAAAAGAATTGGATTGGTATCAACTCAATCAGCAGATCAGCGGTAATCCTTCGCTTGATTATGGTACCCGTTTCAATAATGCCTTGGGCGCATTACTCATTCGTAATGTGCGGTATTCAACAACAGGTAAAGGCAATATGCGTTTTGATGTAAGTGGTGATGCAAACAATGTAGTAGCTTGCATTGTAGAAGTGAAGAAATAGTTTTTTGTTACCGGCTTTTGTGCTCATGGCATCTTCGTTGTGTCACTCACTTGGTCGTTCAGTTCTTTGTTCATCTTTTTATGAAACTTAAAATTAATACCACACCCGAAATAAGTCAGGTATGCGGGTGGCGAAGTCCCTCCATGGTAGGGATTTAGGGAGGCCATATGAATCCAAACTCAAATCAATTTATTTCCATCATGAGCAGTCCTTTTAAAGGCAGACTGTTCATGTTTACCAAATTACCGGCAGCTTATTTTTCAGGTGTTAAAGTACAACAGCTCACTGCTGAAAAAGCTGTTGTAACGGTGCCGTTCAAATGGTTTTCACAAAATCCATTTCGCTCTACTTACTTTGCTTGCCTGGCGATGGCAGCCGAAATGAGTACGGGTTTATTAGCCATGATGCAGATCTATAAGCGAAATCCTGTCGTGAGTATGTTGGTCGTAAAACTGGAAGCCAACTATTTTAAAAAAGCAACAGGCATTACATCCTTTACATGTGAAGCAGGAAAAGATCTTGAGCAAATTGTTGATGCATGTCTTCAGGACGGCGAAGCCAGAAGTTATACAGCCAAATCAATCGGTGTCAATAATGCAGGAGAAGTAGTAGCCGAGTTTTTTATCACCTGGTCATTCAAAGAGAAGAAGTAAAAAATATTTTATAACATATAAACAATCTCCTGTAAGGTGGTGGGCTAAAAGTCCGCTCTTCAGGGGGCGGAGGAGGCATGAAAATTTCTTTCCACGGCGCAGCCAGAGTAGTAACAGGCAGTAAACATCTGATCACACTTACTAACGGCAAAAAGCTGTTGCTTGATTGCGGTATGTTCCAGGGTATGGGCAAAGACACGGATGCTATGAACCGGCATTGGGGTTTTGATCCGGAGCAGGTTGATTATATGATCCTGAGTCATGCACATATTGATCACAGCGGTTTAATACCGAAACTGATTGCAGATGGTTACAAAGGCAAAATCTATTGTACCGATGCAACAAAAGATTTAACGACGGTATTGCTGGAAGACAGTGCCGAAATCCAGGAAGATGATGTGAAGTATGAAAACAAACGACGTGCTGCCATGGGCATGCCGTATCTCAAACCGCTTTACACCATTGAAGATGCCAAAAGAGCGGTAGATCGTTTGCTGCCTAAAGAATATGATGAGTGTTTTAAAGTGAGCGATGATATTGAAGCCATGTTTACAGATGCAGGTCATATCATTGGCAGTGCCTGTGTGCATCTAAAAATTACAGAAAACGGAATAACCAAACGCATCACCTTCAGTGGAGATATTGGCCGGTACAGGGATGTGATTTTAAAATCGCCACAAAATTTTCCGCAGGCGGATGTCATCATCATGGAATCTACCTATGGTAATAGTCTGCATGACAATGCTGTTTCAACTCCTGATCAGCTGCTGCACTGGATTCAGAAAGCATGTGTTGAGAAAAAAGGAAAACTCATCATCCCAGCATTCAGTGTGGGGCGTACACAGGAACTCTTATATGATTTGAATCAATTGGAACTGGAGCGTCGCTTACCGGAATTGGAATACTATGTAGATAGTCCGTTAAGTGTAGAGGCAACAAATATTGTAAAAAACTATCCTGAATATTTTAATAACCGCATTCAGAAGATTTTGAAAACAGACAATGATCCGTTTGGATTTAAAGGCTTGAAGTTTGTAAAAACAGTAGCCGAATCAAAACTGCTGAACTTTAAAAATGGTCCTTATGTTATCATCAGCGCCAGTGGTATGGCGGATGCGGGAAGAGTAAAACATCATATCAATAATACCATTGAGAGCAGCCGAAATACTATCCTTCTTACCGGTTATTGTGAACCCCGTTCCCTGGGTGGTAAACTCTTGCGTGGTATGAAGGAGGTGAAAATATTTGGTGTAGAAAAGCAGGTGAATGCAGAAGTAGGACAAATCCGCAGCATGAGTGCTCATGGTGATTATGATGATATGTGCCAGTGGCTGGCCTGTCAAAACCCGCAGGAAGTGCAAAAGTTATTCCTGGTACATGGCGAGTATGATGTGCAACAGTCTTTCAGAGATCGGCTGCTTAAGAAAGGATTTACAGATATCACCATTCCTGAATTACATTTTGAAACAGGTATATAAATAAAAAAGAACCCCGCTATCAAGCGGGGTTTAAAATGCGAATGTTGGGTAAACAAAAAAAAGAGGTTAGCAACGGAGAGAAGGTCAGCAACGGAAGGTTAGCGTAAAGGGTACGACATATAGTTTTGGTATATAATACTATTGTTTTATGAATTTAGACGTATTCATTTCCGCACCGTTAATAACCCGTACTATATAATTACCGGAACCAAGAGATTGTACATTGAGTTGTTGAATCTGGGAAGCACGTGCTACCTGCACACGTTGCACCATCACCCCATTACTGTTGAAAATTTCGTAAACAGTAGCCTTGTCCTGCCATTGTGCAGGTATCTGTACACGTAGTTCAGTAGTTACCGGGTTAGGAAATGTTTGAACCTGAATTTTATTGTCTATTGCAAAACGTACCATTCTTACTGGTGAGTAAGCAAAATGGTCATCTGCATCTACCAGGCGAAGGCGGTAGTAAACAAGCTTTGCATTTAAACCTTCAACATTATCACGATAGTTGTAATTGTTTTGTGCGCTGGAATTTGATTCGGTCATCATCATCATCACTTTGCTGAAGTTTTTACCATCAGTACTGCGTTCCAGTTCAAAGTGACTGAAGTTTTTATGATCTGTTGTCATCCAGTTCAGATCTACTTTATTATTGTCTTTAGATACGGCATTAAAGTTTAATAAAGTAAGTGGCAATGAAGCAGGATTTGAAATCGCAAAGTCTTTCATGTAAATACTGTACTGACGTTCTGATGAAGAATTATTCAAAACAATTGCACCTAACCTTACAATAAATCGGGTTACGTTGTTATTGGTTACTTTATACATAACTGCATCAGCGGCTGTATCAATTCCGCTGTAATCCCTTCCAGCAATATTCTCAGCATAAAATGAGCCGTTTTTATTGACAACTCGTATCTCCGGTGTATTACTCATGTAGGTGGCAGATCCTCCACCCAGATCAATTTCACCTGTTTCACGAATGTTGTTGTTCCCGTCAAGATCAAGATTGGTAACAGTTACTGAACCTAAAAATTCAGCGGATGTAGAATTAGGTTTCACAAATTGAATAGAAAATACAGCATAAGACGAGCCAGTATTACCTGAACGGATACGTGGCTGGAAAGCATCTCTGTATCCTATAACATCGTCATCAATATTGGTAATAGTGGCACCGTTTACTAAACTGTCAATCCGGATTATTGCATCAACATTAGTAAATACTGATTTTGCACGATACACAGCACCAACTAGCCTGTTAATGCCTCCCTCCAAGGTTAAATTGGATAACTTTAATTGTGCATTTGCAGTAGAGCCCCACATTAAAAGGAACATTCCAAACAATAAGGCAACCGAGATGTGCCGGTAACGATTGTTATTAGAGAGATAAATAGTTTTCATGTTCTCTTAATTGGTACGGTAAATACTGTTGTTTAGCTTCTGTCGGATTAACCATAAGGCGTTCTAAGTAGAAAACCTTAATAACACAAAATTGCTTTCAGTATTTAACATGGACAATAGGAAAACTACGAAGAAGGATATGTTTTTTTACGATACAGTAAAAATACAGGTCATGATGCATTGAAAATCAATCATTCGGCCGCAAAAATTTTTTCGCTTCAGCAAATGATCTTGCTGATAAATGACCGATTTAGTAAAAAACTCAGTCATTAAGGGTCAAAAATTCCGGGTAAAAAAGGTTTGATTTACGGTAAAAGGGTGAAGTGGATTTTCGATTTCACACCAAATTTTTACGCTCCGGTACGAGTTTGCTTTAAACAAAAGGTTATGTCTTTCGGAGATGTTATGTCAAACAAAAAATCCCGCCTTTTGGGCGGGACTTTGTACCACGTACGGGATTCGAACCCGTGATTCCTCCGTGAAAGGGAGGCGTCTTAACCCCTTGACCAACGCGGCGGAAAACCTTGTTTCGGTTTTGGGACGGCAAAGATAGGCCGCCTGCAAATTACACCCAAACTAATTTCTGTGTTTCCTGCATTTTTTTTCAAAAAAACAGCGGACTCCACTTTCATCATCCGACTTTTATCCAATGGTATTACAGGCATCAGCTTTCGAAACCGTAAAGATCAGTGGATAAACTTCGCTTTTACTTACATTTGCGTCTCAATTTTCAATTTAAATCTTCACTACAATGAGTACAGTTAAAGTTGCCATCAATGGTTTCGGTCGTATCGGACGTTTGGTTTACCGCCAGATTTATAAAATGGAAGGAATTGATGTGGTGGCCATCAACGATCTCACTTCTCCCAAAGTATTAGCACATCTTCTTAAATATGATACCGCTCAGGGCCGTTTTGATGCAGAAGTTAAAAGCACAGACGGTTCAATTATTGTAAACGGTGATGAAGTAAAAATTTATGCTCAGAAAGATCCTGCTCAAATTCCCTGGGGCAGTCATGATGTGGACGTGGTATTAGAATGTACCGGTTTCTTTACAGATAAAGCAAAAGCAGAAGCTCATTTAACGGCAGGTGCTAAAAAAGTAGTAATCAGCGCTCCTGCTACCGGTGATCTTAAAACAGTAGTATTTAACGTAAACCATAATATACTTGATGGAAGTGAAACAGTGATCAGCTGCGCCAGTTGTACTACCAACTGTCTCGCTCCTGTAGCACAGGTGCTGGATGAAAAGTTTGGCATATTAAATGGTTTGATGACCACGGTACATGCTTATACCAATGATCAGAACACCCAGGATGCACCTCATGCAAAAGGTGATCTGCGCCGTGCCCGTGCTGCTGCTCAAAACATTGTGCCTAACAGCACCGGTGCTGCTAAAGCCATCGGTTTGGTTTTGCCTAACTTAAAAGGCAAACTGGATGGCAGTGCGCAACGTGTACCCACCCTCACCGGTTCATTAACTGAAGTAACAGCGTTGCTCGGCAAAAAAGTAACCGTTGAAGAAGTAAATGCCGCTATGAAGGCAGCAGCTAATGAAAGCTTTGGTTATACAGAAGACGAAATAGTAAGCAGTGATATCATTGGTATTAATTACGGCTCTCTTTTTGATGCTACGCAAACACGTGTACAGAGCGTAGGCGATACACAACTGGTACGTGTGGTAAGCTGGTACGATAATGAAATGAGTTATGTAAGTCAGCTCGTTCGTACTTTACACTACTTTGCTAAACTCATCAAGTAATCAGATGAAACGCATTCCGATAGTTAAAGGATACCTCATCACAGGTATCCTTTTTTTAATTTTTTCCTGTAATGAGCAGGTAACAAAAAAAACAGCCGCAGTTAATCCTGAGGATTGTGAATGGTATGTGGTGCCGGAAAGTCCGCTCAACGGTGGTACTAAAAACAGGCTGGATGTTTATGTGTTGCGTTTGTATCCCAACAAAAGCTATGTACTGGCAGCAGACCTGATCTTTGAAACAGGCACCTGGAGTTTTGATGAGGAAAAACAGCTGATGGTGCTTCACAGCAAAACAAGAGATGCTTCAGAGCAACAGCGTTATGTAGTGGATGAAAAGCAGAAAGACGGAAAAACACTTTTTACATTTTATAATCAATATCCGTTTACGGATGATGATAAGGATGAAGTGGTGGAAGTAAGAGCACTGCCTAACCAATCTTCAAGAAACCCTTATGATCTTACAATGCACTCCTGGCGTAACAAACCTGCAATAACAGAAACACCGGAACTAATAAAAGAACGTACTTTAAATTACCTGCGTTTCCTCGAAGCTATGTATGCACATGCGCTGGATAATAATCTTGAAAATCCGGGTGGGAGATGGTATCCCAAGCCTGTAAAATTTTTCAGCAACAAAGTGAGTATGGCTTATGCTGATGAGTTGACAGATTGGTACGACTGTTTTTACAACGAAGCACAAGGTATTGAAGCATACCAACTTTTGAGTGGAGCCTTGATGAAAGTAAAAATTACAGGTGATGATGATGTGAGCCGTAATCTCAACTGTGTAACGCAACTCATCAGTAACTTGTGAAAACTTAACACTCGTTACTTTTTTCAAACCTACATTCGTAACACTTAATTACTATTTATGAGCAAATTTTCAAACTTCAACTTTGCAGGTAAAAAAGCACTCATCCGTGTGGATTTCAATGTGCCCTTAGATAAAGCAAGTTTTGCTATCACTGATGATACCCGTATGAAAGGGGCCATCCCTACCATCAAAAAAATTTTGAATGATGGCGGCAGCGTTATTCTGATGAGCCATTTGGGTAGACCCAAAGAAGGTCCGGAAGAAAAATCATCACTCAAACATCTCATTCAGCATTTATCAACTCTGCTCGGCGGCACCACTGTTTTATTTGCCAATGATTGCGTTGGTGAACAGGCTTATCTCACAGCAGGTATGCTCAAACCCGGCGAAGTGTTGTTGCTGGAAAATCTCCGTTTTTATAAAGAAGAAGAAAAAGGTGATGCTGTATTTGCAGAGAAGTTGGGCAAGCTGGGCGATGTATATGTAAATGATGCTTTTGGTACGGCACACCGTGCCCATGCAAGCACAGCAGTAATAGCACAATTCTTTACGCCTGAAAACCGCATGTTCGGTTTGTTAATGGAAGGCGAGGTAGCAGCAGCCGAAAAAGTATTGCTTAAAGCAGAAAAACCGTTCACTGCTATCATCGGTGGTGCCAAAGTGAGCGATAAGATTCTGATCCTGGAAAACCTGCTGGAACGTGCAACAGATATCATCATTGGCGGTGGTATGGCCTATACATTTTTGAAGGCGATGGGCGGCACTATTGGTAACTCTCTTTGTGAGGAAGACCGTATTGAAACAGCAAAAGCCATTCTTGAAAAAGCGGCTGCAAAAGGTGTAAACATTCACCTGCCAAGTGATAGTGTTATTGCTGATAAGTTTGCAGCTGATGCCAATACTTCTGTAGCGCCCAGCAATCATATTCCTGATGGCTGGATGGGATTGGATATTGGTGAAAATGCCTGCGGCCAGTTCCGGAATGTATTGTTACATTCCAAAACCATTTTATGGAACGGACCCATGGGTGTATTTGAAATGGAAAAGTTTCAGCACGGTACCAAAACCATAGCACAGGCCGTGGCAGATGCTACAGGTAATGGAGCTTTTTCCTTAGTGGGCGGTGGCGATAGTGTGGCAGCAGTAAATGATTTTGGCTTTGCTGATAAAGTGAGTTACATCTCCACCGGTGGCGGTGCCATGCTGGAGTTTTTTGAAGGCAAAGTATTACCAGGCATTGCAGCGGTGAAGTAAAAAGGTCAGACGCTCCTGTAGGACCGTTGTAAACATTTTTTCATTGTTTTTATTTTTAATAAAACGTCAGGGTGTCAGGTTTTTATATCTGGCACCCTTTTCGTTCCCCCACATCCGTAACTCAAAAAGAAAACAGTTACATTTATAGTCAAATCAAATAAAAAATGAAAACAAGTACTATCATTTTGCTGGCCGTTATCGGTGGTCTTTTATTATTTGGTGGCTGCGGCGCTGTAAACTTTCAGCGTAATGCAGTAACAGCCGAAGAAAACATCAAAGGAAAATGGGCAAATGTGGAGAGCGAATATCAACGCCGCTCCGATTTGATTCCCAACCTGGTGAATACTGTAAAAGGTGAAGCCAACTTTGAGCAAACAACCTTGCAAAATGTTATCAACGCAAGAGCAAGTGCCACTCAAATAAAAATTGATCCTACCAATTTAACTCCTGAAAAAATTGCGGAGTACCAGGCAGCACAGGGACAGTTGTCACAGGCATTGGGTCGTTTATTAATGGTAACAGAAAATTATCCCAACCTGCGGGCCAACGATGCCTTCCGCAATCTGCAAACACAGTTAGAAGGCACAGAAAACAGGATTAAAGTAGCCCGTAATGATTTTAATACCGCAACTCAAAATTTCAATACACTCATCAAACGTTTCCCCAATAACATTTGGGCAGGGTTTATGAGCTTTAAAGAAAAAGGGTATTTCAAGTCAGAAGCAGGAAGCGAAAAAGCACCCGAAGTAAAATTCTAACGAGCTCATGAGTTTTCTATCCCGACTTTTTCCCGCCAAACCTTTTTTTACAGATGAAGAGGAACAGCGTATTGTGGCCGCCATCCGTGCAGCCGAGAAACGCACTTCCGGTGAAATAAGAGTGTTTGTAGAAAGCCGCTGCAGTTATGTAGATGCGGTGGACCGTGCTGCCGAAATCTTTTTTGGTTTAAAGATGGAGCAGACAGAAGACCGCAATGGCGTGCTGCTGTACATTGCTACCAAAGATCACCAGTTGGCCATCTATGGCGATAAAGGCATTCACGAAAAAGTGGGAACAGCATTCTGGAATAAAGAAGTACAAAAAATTCTCAGTGAGTTTTCCAAACAAAATTTTGCGGATGGAATCGTAACTGTAATTACAGAAATAGGGGAGGCATTGGTAACGCACTTCCCTTACGAAAATGAAGACCGTAATGAACTGCCGGATGACATTGTGTTTGGCAGATGATACTTAGCTCCATGAAGAAATTACAAATCATAATCCTGTTATTCGTTGTTTTCTCTTTTGCAAATGCGCAGGAAGGAGTGGAGAAATATTTTCCCAAGTCGCCCAATCCACCAAGATTGGTAATTGATGACGAAAAGTTGAATTTGCTTACAACAGCACAGGAAGAAGCACTCGAAAAAAAATTAGTGGCCTATGACGACAGCACTTCCAATCAAATATTAATTGTTACCACAGCTGACATTGGTGATTATGATATTTCTGACTTTGCGGTTGCACTGGGCCGTAAGTGGGGCGTAGGCGGCAAGGAATTCAATAATGGGTTAATCATTGTTGTACTCGTACCCAAGGATGGAGGTAAACGCCAGGTGTGGATTGCTACGGGTTACGGATTAGAAGGCGCCATACCTGATATCACCGCCAAGCAGATTATTGATAACGACATCATCCCTAATTTTAAAGCCAATGATATTTACCGTGGGTTGGATGAAGGCACCAGCGATCTCATGCGTGCTGCCGCAGGCGAATACAAACCACCTGCCGGTTACAGCCAGCGGAGGGGAGGAAAGAAAGGAGGTAACCTGATTGTTGCCGCCATCATCTTTGTTGTTATCATGATTATATTATCGAATATCAACCGTCGTGGGGGTGGTGGTATGATGAGCCGTCGTGGTTACCGCCGTTGGGATAACTCACCGCCCATCTGGTGGTTCCCCTCCGGTGGTGGTGGAGGAGGTGGTGGTGGCTGGAGCGGCGGCGGAGGCGGTGGCTTCGGTGGATTTGGCGGCGGCAGTTTTGGTGGTGGTGGAGCTGGGGGAAGTTGGTAAGAAATAAACAATCATAAAGTAGAAAACCCGTTCAGTACTGAACGGGTTTTCCTTTTTACAGGTAAGCATCCAATCGTATCAATAGAAAAGCACCTGCAACAGCCAATGCCATCATCACCGGTAAAAGAGAACCAAGCAGCCTGTTTTTTTGGAACAGTTTCGTATTGTAATATAAAATCGGGAATAAGTAAAATGGATAGGCATTGATGATAAAAAAAACAACATAGTTGAAGGTAGTGCCACTATCAGGTTGATCAAACATAAAAATGGTCATAAAAAGTACAAATGGCCATAACAGCACAAGCAGCAGCATACCAAAATTCATGACCCGGAACCAATCGGGGAGTTCTTTGGAAAATAGTTCTTTGAATACGGATCGCAGCATGTGCTGATGTTTTTTGTGTTTGCTTTGTTGTTATGAAGGTATGCTATTAGAAAAAAAGCCAGTCAATTTTGTTGACCGGCTTTTCATCAAAAGGTTTGTTAGTGCTTTAATTCTTCAACTGTCCCTTTACATAATCAATCTGCGCCTGCAGGGCATTTACATCAGCGCCGGGTTCTTTCTTAGCCGCTTCTTTTTTACCAATGATTGTTTTGAGCATATTATCAATTACAGGTGTTACACCAAACTGTTCAGGTATAGAATTGCGGAATTTTACAATCTCATCCACACCACGTTTTACTTTCTCCGTGTCTTTAATCAAGCCTAAGAAATTAGCTAAGGAAGATGTAAGATTAAACTTCGCCTGTGTTAATCCCATTTTGCCGTAAGCAGCAATGATTTCATCAAATGAAGTTTCATCACCGCTCTTGATCAATACACTGCCGATGGCTTCGCTCAGTGTTCCTTTAGGATTGGTTTTGCTCAAACGTTTGGCTGCTGCTAGTGCCGCTGCATTATCAATTTTCTCCAGCGCATTCAAAGCAGAACCACTCAGGGTGTAAGAAGAATCGTTGAGCAGTGAGCTGTACAATTCTTTGTAGGCAGCCTTTTTGGTTTCAGCCAGTTTATCTACGGCAATGCTGCGGGTAATACGGGAAGGATCTTTTTGAGCAATAGCAGCCACCATCGGCTCCACTGCTTCCATCAGTTTCACTTTCTTTACATCAATACGCTGTAAAGCAAGGTTACGGATACGGTCAAACGGATCTGCTAAAGCCTGTTTCATAAATTCAACAGCTTTGGGGTCATCTAATTTCTTCGATACAAAATCAACCGCTTCTCTTCTGTCGAGATACAAACCGGCATGTTTATACTGGTGAATGTAGTTATCAATTGTTTTGTTTTCTTTCTTGGTGCAGAGTAATACCTTATCACCATCAAAGTTGATGAGCTCAGGTTGGGTGCTGCTGGCAAATTCAAAACTGTCAACTGCATTTTCTACCCAAACGGTATGACGTGTTTTAGAAGCACCATTGTAAATATCAATGGCTACAGGCAGGATAAAGATTTTGTCTTTTTGTGTTTGCTTTACAATCACTTTTGCTTTTTGAGTAGCTGCATCATAACTATAATTAATGTCCAGCGCCGGATGGCCACTTCCGAAATACCATTGATTCCAGAACCAGTTCAGATCCTTACCGGTAACTTCTTCAAACGCCAAACGCAGCTGATGTGCTTCTGCAGCTTTGTATTTGTTGGTTGTTAAATACAGATTCAATGATTTAAAGAAAGCGCTGTCACCCACATAATTGCGGAGCATGTGTAAGATGCGGCCACCTTTGTTATAACTCACCGCATCAAACATGTCTTCTTTGTCAGCATAATAAAAGCGAACCAGGTCTTTCTTTTCGCTGCCGCTTTGTAAATAACCGTTCATAGCCTGGTATTGTGTAAAGCCGGCTTTGTCTTTGCCGTACTTATATTCATCCCACAACAGTTCACTGTAGTTGGCAAAGCTTTCGTTCAATGTTAAGTTGCTCCAGCTCTCAGTAGTAACATAGTCACCAAACCATTGGTGAAACAGTTCATGGGCAATGGTGCCTTCCCATCCGTTTCCGTCTACTAATTCTCTGGCATCCTGCTGGGCGCCTTCCTGGTGCAGGGTGGCGGTTGTGTTTTCCATAGCGCCACTTACATAATCATGAGCCGTCATCTGGCCGTACTTCACCCAAGGGTATTCAACACCGGTGATTTTAGAAAAGAAGGTCATCATTTCCGGTGTATGACCGAATATCTTTTTCGCAACAGGGGCATATTCCTTATCTACATAATACCAAACATCTTTGCCTTTCCAGGTATCTTTTACCACGGCAAAATCACCTGCTCCCATAAAAAACAGGTAAGGGGCATGTGGCAGATCCATTTTCCAGTAATCTGTACGGGTACCATTACTGTTGGGTTTCTGGCTCATGAGTTTTCCATTGCTCAGCGTTACCCATTTGGCAGGCACGGTTAAATAAAACTCCTGCGTGGTTTTTTGATTGGGGCGGTCAATGGTAGGAATCCAAACGCTTGTGCCTTCTGTTTCGCCCTGGGTCCAGATTTGTGTGGGCTTGTCCTTTTCTTCACCCTTGGGGTTGATGAAGTACAACCCTTTTGCATCGCTGATGGCCGCACTGCCCTTGGCTTTGTATTCATTGGGCTTGGCCTTGTAATCAATATATACAGTAAAAGGTTCGCCGCCTTTGTAGGTTTTATCGAGGTAAATTTTCAGTGTCATCCCGTCATAATCATATTTCAGTTTGGAACGGGTGCTTCCTTTTACAATCGCTACTTCATTAATATCCATTCCTTTGGCATCTAGTTCCAGTTGATTATTGGCGTAGAAATGGGGTTTGAGTGTAAGCCATGCTTTCCCGTTTAAATAGGCATTGGGAATGTCAAAACCGGCTTCCAGTTTGGTGTGGATCAGACTGTGTTTTTTTTCAGGTGTAGAACGGTATATTTTTTTCCAGCTGGTGTCCTGTACTTCACCATCCTGGGCAAAACTTACAAACACTGAAAAGAACAGGGCAGTAAGTAATAAAAATTGTTTGTTCATAATTAATTCACTTTTTTGAGTTTGTAAAGATAGAGGCGGGAGGCTTGATTGCCATTTATTTTGACAAAAGGTTTTTTAAAAGGATTGGTAAAAAAAATTAGCTTTGTCACATGCGTAGATACAAGGGTAAACTCATTGGGTTTTTGGTAGTGATGCTCGTTCTCACCTCCGGCAGTCTTTTTGCTCAACTCAGTCATTTTCTATACCTGCAGTCAGATAATAATCAACCTTTCTACATCCGCTATAATAGTAAGATCATCAGTTCTACTTCCAGTGGTTATTTAATTCTCAGCAAGTTAAAAGAAGGGCCTGTAGAAATTATTGTGGGCTTTCCCCAGTCAAAACAACCTGAACAACCCTTTCAGATAAACATTGAAAAAACAGAAAAAGGATACCTTATCAAAAACTTTGGTGAAAAGGGTTGGGGCTTATTTGATTTGCAAACAGCTGCCGTGGTATATGCCGCTACTCCATCAACAATCTTTCAGAACAACAGTACAACGCCTGCATCTAAGCCGGCTGACGATCCTTTTGCAAATATGCTTTCCAATGTAACACAGGATACAACCGTAAAAAATGTTACGGTAAAAAAACAGGAACCAAAACCGGATACTCCAAAGTTGGTTGCGGCGCCTGTAAAAACAGAAGTAAAACAGGATACACCAAAGCCGGTTGTAATAGAATCAAAGCCCGTAGCAGTAACAGTATCACCTGTACAGGAAAAACCTCAAAAGGTTGACACTCCTTTGCAGCAAACAGTTGTACCAATGAATCCGGGTGTGAAAGATACGGTTGTTAAAACAAAGGAACCTGTTCAGCAGGAGCCTGTGTGGACAGCGCCTTCAAAAACGGCTGTACAACGGATTCGTAAATTTGAGAGTAGAGAAGGAGTGGATTGTGTGTTTGAAGTAACGGAAACCAATGGGCGAAAAGATACCATCAGGCTTTTTATTGCTGGAGATAGTTCGTTCATCCAAACCGAAGTAAAGGAGGAACCGGTTATAGAAATCAAAAAGGATACTGTTGTTGCGGTACAGCAGCAACAAGTGCTGCCAAAAACAGAAGAGAAGAAAGAAGAAATAAAGCAAACGGTTGACACGCCGCTCGTTGTGAAAGAGCAACCGAAAACAGAACCATCAATTCCTGCAGCACAGGTTACAAAACCAGCCGTTGATCCTGTTACAGAAACAAAGCCTGCTACCATACCCAACAGTAATTGCAAAGACAATGCAGGGGAAGATGATTTTATGAAGCTCCGCAAACGCATGGCTGCACAATCAAAAGAAGAGGCCATGGTAAACGAGGCCAAAAAAGTATTTAAGACCAGGTGTTTCTCCACAGCACAGCTAAAGAACCTGGCCGTATTATTCTTGACAGATGAATGGCGCTACCGTTTCTACGATGCTGCATTACCATTTGTGTCAGACTTTGGTTCTTTTAAATCTTTGGGTGATACGATTACAGACGATTATTACAGGAAACGTTTCCAGGCACTCCTGCCCAATCAATAAAACATGCCACGTTATTTTCTTGAACTTGCTTATAAAGGTGAACACTACAGTGGTTTCCAGGTGCAGGAAAATGCTGTAACGGTACAATCAGAAGTACAGAAAGCATTTCAGGTATTTTACAGGAATGAAATAGAACTTACAGGTTCCTCCCGTACAGATGCAGGTGTACATGCCTTACAGAATTACTTTCATTTTGATTGGGATGGGGAGGTGTTAGAAAAGCATCTCTATAACATCAATGCGATTTTACCGGGTGATATTGTGCTTAAGTCAGTGAAACAGGTTGCGCAGGAAGCTCATAGCCGTTTCAATGCCAGCAGCCGGGAATACAAATACTATATTTATTTTGAAAAAAACCCCTTCCTGGAAGACCGTGCCTGGTTTTTCCCGTACAAACTGGATCAGGAACTGCTTCATCATACGGCAGCAATCATAAAGTCCAATACACATTTTCTTTCCTTCTCCCGCCAGAATACGCAGGTTAAAACATTTGATTGTACAATTATGGAGAGCTACTGGACACAGGAGCAGGAGATGTTAGTCTATAATGTAAAAGCCAACCGTTTCCTGCGTGGAATGGTGCGTGCCCTGGTTTCAAGCATGCTACAGGTGGCACGTGGCAACAGGTCAATCACTGATTTTCAGCATCTGTTCACAGATCCTAAGCAAGCCTCTGCTGATTTTTCAGCACCAGCAAAAGGACTGTTTTTGTGCAAAGTGAACTACCCCGATGCACAGTTTTCAAAATAATTTGAAAAAATTTTTCGGCGCAAACCTAATACAGCATTGAGTTATAGAACTCGGGAAAAAATAACTTTTTAAAAAGTTTGGTTTGTGTTTCTGTACGCCCTTATCTTTGCAACCCGCAAATGAAAAAAGCGGTAGTTCTTCGAAAAGGTTTTAAGGTGAATTCTCCAATGAAATTTCATTCTTTTTTAAAAAATCGGATGAAAAAAATTTGAAAAAAAAGTTTCAGAAAAACTTGGTTGAAATGTAAATCCCCTTACCTTTGCACTCCGTTCAAAAAACGGGTCACGAAAAAAGCAAAAAGTTCTTTGAAAGATTGGAAGCAACAGCAACGTTTTAAATAATTTTAGAACGGGTAAACAAGCGTAACAAAATTCGATAAACGACACGTTAATTTCAAAGTTAACAATGTCAGTATCAAACAACATTTACAATGGAGAGTTTGATCCTGGCTCAGGATGAACGCTAGCGGCAGGCTTAATACATGCAAGTCGTGGGGCAGCAGGTTTGTAGCAATACAGATGCTGGCGACCGGCAAACGGGTGCGGAACACGTACGCAACCTCCCTCTAACTGGAAGATAGCCCACCGAAAGGTGGATTAATACTCCATAACATATTGAAGTGGCATCACTTTAATATTAAAGCTCCGGCGGTAAGAGATGGGCGTGCGTCTGATTAGGTAGTTGGCGGGGTAACGGCCCACCAAGCCTGCGATCAGTAGCTGATGTGAGAGCATGATCAGCCACACGGGCACTGAGACACGGGCCCGACTCCTACGGGAGGCAGCAGTAAGGAATATTGGTCAATGGACGCAAGTCTGAACCAGCCATGCCGCGTGGAGGATGAAGGTCCTCTGGATTGTAAACTTCTTTTCTCTGGGACGAAACCCCCGATTTCCATCGGGCCTGACGGTACCAGAGGAATAAGCACCGGCTAACTCCGTGCCAGCAGCCGCGGTAATACGGAGGGTGCAAGCGTTATCCGGATTCACTGGGTTTAAAGGGTGCGTAGGCGGGTTTGTAAGTCAGTGGTGAAATCCCCGAGCTTAACTTGGGAACTGCCATTGATACTGCAAGTCTTGAATTTTCTGGAGGTAAGCGGAATATGTCATGTAGCGGTGAAATGCTTAGATATGACATAGAACACCCATTGCGAAGGCAGCTTACTACGGGAATATTGACGCTGAGGCACGAAAGCGTGGGGATCAAACAGGATTAGATACCCTGGTAGTCCACGCCCTAAACGATGATTACTCGACATTAGCGATATTACGGTTAGTGTCTAAGCGAAAGCATTAAGTAATCCACCTGGGAAGTACGACCGCAAGGTTGAAACTCAAAGGAATTGGCGGGGGTCCGCACAAGTGGTGGAGCATGTGGTTTAATTCGATGATACGCGAGGAACCTTACCTGGGCTAGAATGCTGGGAGACTGATGGTGAAAGCCATCTTTGTAGCAATACACTGCCAGTAAGGTGCTGCATGGCTGTCGTCAGCTCGTGCCGTGAGGTGTTGGGTTAAGTCCCGCAACGAGCGCAACCCCTATCTTTAGTTGCCATCAGGTAATGCTGGGAACTCTAAAGAAACTGCCGTCGTAAGACGTGAGGAAGGAGGGGATGATGTCAAGTCATCATGGCCTTTATGCCCAGGGCTACACACGTGCTACAATGGGAAGGACAAAGGGCTGCCACTTAGCGATAAGGAGCTAATCCCAAAAACCTTCTCTCAGTTCAGATTGGAGTCTGCAACTCGACTCCATGAAGCTGGAATCACTAGTAATCGTATATCAGCAATGATACGGTGAATACGTTCCCGGACCTTGCACACACCGCCCGTCAAACCATGGAAGCTGGGTGTACCTAAAGTCGGTAACCGCAAGGAGCCGCCTAGGGTAAAACTAGTGACTGGGGTTAAGTCGTAACAAGGTAGCCGTACCGGAAGGTGCGGCTGGAATACCTCCTTTTAGAGCATGCTGTTTACTGCTGTTGCTTTTCCACTTTCAAGATTTAAGTTCTTATATTTTAGTGTTCGGCCAGTTGCGGATTAAATGGCTAATTGGCTAATTAAATAGATCCGTAGCTCAGTTGGTTAGAGCGCTACACTGATAATGTAGAGGTCCCCAGTTCAAATCTGGGCGGGTCTACTAAAACTTCAGGAGGGGGGTTAGCTCAGTTGGCTAGAGCACCTGCCTTGCACGCAGGGGGTCATCGGTTCGACTCCGATATCCTCCACAATTAGAGTTCTTTATTTGATGTTGACTTTGAGGTCTGTTGATTCGTAATCAAAACATCAACTTTTTAGATACAGAAATGTATTTATAAGTTCTTTGACATATTGGGATAAAACAAGTTGTAATTGTAATTGAAAGGCGATTAGTATAATAACTCTTTTAAAGCGAATAAGGGCGTATGGTGGATGCCTTGGGTCTGAGAGGCGATGAAGGACGTGGTAAGCTGCGATAAGCTTCGGGGAGCTGCACACAAGCGTTATATCCGAAGATTTCCGAATGGGACAACCCAGCACACTGAAGGTGTGTTATCCGAAAGGAAGCCAACCTCCTGAACTGAAACATCTAAGTAGGGAGAGGAAAAGAAAATAACAATGATTCCCTGAGTAGTGGCGAGCGAAACGGGAAGAGCCCAAACTTGAGCGGCGTGCCGCTTGAGGGTTGTAGGACTGCATTTAGAAGCTCTCATCAAACTGAATCTTCTGGAAAGTTGAACCATAGCAGGTGATAGTCCTGTAAGTAGAAATTGAGAGGGACGAGCAGTATCCTGAGTACGGCGGGACCGGAGGAATCCTGCCTGAATCTGTCGGCACCATCCGATAAGGCTAAATACTCCTCAGACACCGATAGTGAACCAGTACCGTAAGGGAAAGGTGAAAAGAACCCCGAAACAGGGGAGTGAAATAGTACCTGAAACCGTACGCTTACAAGCGGTCGGAGTCCAGCAATGGATGACGGCGTGCCTTTTGCATAATGAACCTACGAGTTACTCCTCACTGGCGAGGTTAAGTTCTTTAGTAACGGAGCCGAAGCGAAAGCGAGTCCGAACAGGGCGCTTAGTCAGTGGGGGTAGACGCGAAACTTTGTGATCTATCCATGGGCAGGATGAAGGAGGGGTAACACTCTCTGGAGGTCCGAACTCATTAACGTTGAAAAGTTATGGGATGACCTGTGGATAGGGGTGAAAGGCCAATCAAACTGAGAGATAGCTCGTTCTCCCCGAAATGTTTTTAGGAACAGCCTCGGATATAAGAAGTGTGTAAGAGGTAGAGCTACTGATTGGGCTAGGGGGCTTCACCGCCTACCAAACCCTGACAAACTCCGAATGCTTACACATATCTCCGGGAGTGAGGCTGCGGGCGCTAAGGTCCGTGGCCGAGAGGGAAATAACCCAGATTAGCAACTAAGGTCCCTAATACGTAGTTAAGTTGAACAAACGAGGTAGGACTTCTATAACAGCCAGGATGTTTGCTTGGAAGCAGCAATTCATTTAAAGAGTGCGTAACAGCTCACTGGTCGAGAGGTCCCGCACGGAAAATGATCGGGCATCAAACTACGAACCGAAGTTCTAAAATTACTACCATGTAGTTAATTGGTAGGGGAGCATTGAAATCTGCTGCGAAGGTGTCTGGTGATGGATGCTGGAGCGATTTCAAAAGAAAATGTAGGTATGAGTAGCGATAAAAGTAGTGAAAAACTACTTCGCCGTAAGTCCAAGGTTTCCTGATCAACGTTAATCGGATCAGGGTTAGTCGGGTCCTTAGGCAAACCCGAAAGGGGTAGTCGATGGAAAGTTGGTTAATATTCCAACACTTGCTTTTGTTTCGATGGGGTAACGGGGTAGTGAAAGAACCGCCATCTTACGGAATAGATGGTTAAAGCGTGTAGATATATTTTTTGCAGGTAAATCCGCAGAGAATGTCGAACGTGATAGTACCACAATGCTTCGGCGGCGTGGATAGTGTTCCTAATCAAACCTCCGAGAAAAACCTCTAAGGCTAGGCAAAAGCAACCCGTACCGTAATCCGACACAGGTGGACGAGATGAATATTCTAAGGCGCTCGGGTGAGCCGTGGAGAAGGAACTAGGCAAATTGACGCTGTAACTTCGGGATAAAGCGTACCTACTTCGGTAGGTCTCAGTAAAATGGTTCAACCAACTGTTTAGCAAAAACACAGGGCCCTGCAAAATCGAAAGATGACGTATAGAGCCTGATACCTGCCCGGTGCTGGAAGGTTAAGGAAGGATGTTCGGCGCAAGCCAAAGCTTCTGACTGAAGCCCCAGTAAACGGCGGCCGTAACTATAACGGTCCTAAGGTAGCGAAATTCCTTGTCGGGTAAGTTCCGACCTGCACGAATGGTCTAATGAGTTGAACACTGTCTCCTCCACGAGCCCGGTGAAATTGTAGTATCGGTGAAGATGCCGGTTACCCGCCACGGGACGGAAAGACCCCGTGAACCTTCACTACAACTTTGCATTGATTTTGAATTACGGATGTGTAGAATAGTTGGGACGCTTTGAAGCATTGCCGCCAGGTAGTGTGGAGCGGTCGTTGAAATACCAACCTTCTTTGATTTAGAATCTAATCCCTTACGGGAAACAGTGCATGGTGGGTAGTTTGACTGGGGTGGTCGCCTCCTAAAAAGTAACGGAGGCTCGCAAAGGTACCCTCAGTACGGTTGGTAATCGTACGTAGAGCGCATTAGTATAAGGGTGCTTGACTGTGAGGCACACAAGCCGAGCAGGTGCGAAAGCAGGCTAAAGTGATCCGGCGGTTCTGTATGGAAGGGCCGTCGCTCAAAGGATAAAAGGTACTCCGGGGATAACAGGCTGATCTCCCCCAAGAGCTCATATCGACGGGGAGGTTTGGCACCTCGATGTCGGCTCGTCACATCCTGGGGCTGGAGAAGGTCCCAAGGGTTCGGCTGTTCGCCGATTAAAGTGGCACGTGAACTGGGTTCAGAACGTCGCAAGACAGTTCGGTCCCTATCTGTGGTGGGCGTTAGTAAATTGAGTAGGCATGACCTTAGTACGAGAGGACCGGGTCGTACGTACCGCTGGTGTATCTGTTGTGCCGCCAGGTGCAGTGCAGAGTAGCTATGTACGGAAAGGATAAACGCTGAAAGCATCTAAGCGTGAAACCTTCTACAAGATGAGTTTACTTTTAAGGGCCGTCAAAGACGATGACGTTGATAGGCTACAGATGTAAAACTGGTAACAGTAAAGTCGAGTAGTACTAATTGCCCGTAAGCTTTAATTTTTTTGTCGTCTTTCATTTGATTACAACTTTTCCCAATATGATCTTATTTATGCTGTGAATAACAGTGAAGATTTTATGGTGGTTTTGCCGAAGGTGTTCACCTCTTCCCATACCGAACAGAGAAGTTAAGCCCTTCATGGCCGATGGTACTGCACAACAATGCGGGAGAGTAGGTAGCTGCCATATTTATTAGGCCCTGACATTTATGTCGGGGCTTTTTTTTGTACATATGTCACTACGAAAATCTTCAGGCGAGGAATTTATGAAGCAAATTACCTTATGATGCTGTTTTGATTGTTTTGTTTTCAAAGGCATTGAGGTTTTATGCCTCAAAAGTTCTGTCTCTAGTGAATCCTATTGATGTGTATGGAGCAAAGTGATGAATTAAAAGGATTTATGTTGCGATGAATTTGGTTTACAAATTTGTAACTATTGTATTTTTTAATTGAATTAGTATTGTGCTTTGGTTTGCCACGAATCAGATTTATGTTTTCTTTCTTTCAAATTACTATGTTACTATTTCGAGAATCCTTATTGAGAAAATTGGTATCTGAATGATGTCTTTGTTATAGTATGTAGCATCATCTAATTAACTGTACTGTTCCTTTTTTGACCACTTTCTTTCCGGTAAAATCTGTACCACTTACCATCCATACATAAGTATCCGGTGCCTGGGGGATTCCTTTGTAAGTACCGTTCCATCCGTCGTTAACTGTTGGTGAAGAGAATAGTAAATTTCCCCATCGATTAAAGACACGGAAGTAATCAAATTTGGATATGCCTACTGCAATGGGTCGAAATACATCATTCAAATTATTTGCATCAGGTGTGAAAGCTGTTGGTACAAAAATGTCAGGTGCTGTTTTAAAGATGCGAATATTAATTGTATCAAATCCGAAACAGCCTTCAGGAGTAGTTGCTTTCATACTATAACTAAACCTTTCAACTGTGCTATTGAATAGAGCAACTGGATTTGCTATATCTGTATTATTTAAAAAGGCTGGCGGTGACCATTGATAAAATGTTGCTCCACTACCGCTGAGTTGCAAAGGTTGACCAATAACAACTGCTGTATCATTTCCGGCAAATGCCTGTACTGGAGGAATTACAATTACCCGAACTGTATCAAACACCGGTTTCGGACAGCCAAGTGTATCTGTTCCTCTTAAAATGAAATTAGTAGTCGCAAGTGGAAAAGCAAATGTTGTGGTAGTTGTGGGGTTGTTTAAGAACCGGGCCGGTGACCAAAGCCAACTGCTCGCATTTCCGCTTCCTGTGAGCAGCGCTGTGTCTTTAAAACAAATAGTAGGGTCGGGGCCTGCATTTACAACGGGATATGGAACTGTTCTGACGGTAACCGTTGTGCTGTTGTTGCATTTTCCGATCTTTGAAATAACAGTGAAAGTTGTAGATGCAGCAACAGGTGTAGCAACTGCATTTTTTATATTGGGATCAGCAAATAATGCGGGGGGACTCCAATTGTAATATAATCCATCGCTAACAGGTCTTAATGTAACCGGATCGCCACGACAAATTGTGGTATCGCTCATCGGCAATATGGTTACTACATCTTTAACATCCACTTTTACTGAGTCGGTATTAAAACAACCGGGAGCCAGTGTAAGGGTAACATAATAAGTTGTTGGAATATCCGGACTTACTAATGGATTGTTTACAGTAAGATTGCTGATATTATAATTAGGCGACCAACTGAACGTTCCCACTCCAACTGCATTCAGCCGCAGTGTATCAATCGAGCAAATGAGTGTATCATTTGTAAGCTGAAGAGGTGGTTTATCGCTGATGGTAAGCTGATGCGAAATTGTATCTAAACAACCTTTACTGCTGCCCACTAATAATTTCACACGGTAAGTTCCGTTTTGCGTATAAGCATAAAGCGGATTACGGATAATTGAAGTATCTGAAAAAATACCGTTTACTCCAAAATCCCAAAACCAATAATTGGGTGTGCCATAAGCAGATGTTGTGGCATCTCTGAATTGAATGGGTACATTTTTACAACCATTGTAATATTGAAAATCGGGAGTAAAGCCGGGGAATACATAAATATCAGAGTAGGCAGTATCTGTACATACTTCGTCACGGTTAACTATTAAGCGAACTTTGTATAAACCTGTATCTGTAAAAGTAAAAGTCGGTGCTGACTGATTAGAAGTATCATTCAGTACACCAGCTACTCCAAAATCCCAGCTCCATGTTTTTACCTGGTTGCTGTTTGTAAGATTATTGAATGTATAAGTAAAGCCATCACAAGTACGATTATCAACCGGTAGTTCTGCATCTGCAAAATCACAATCGGATATACGGAGGATAAAATCTTTTCTATGAATTGAAATTGCTTTACCACGCCGCCATTCAGTAATACAAACACTCACCACCCAAAAAGAAGCACCGCTGGGATTAATAACACCTCCGGAAGGTGCAATACCTGAGATGATACCTGTTTTTGTGTTAATGCTTACTTGCGGGCCCATCGGGTTAGAGCCATTATAACTTCCTATATAGCCAAGAGAGCCATAAGGTGGTGCAAAGGGTGGTGTAATTTCTGCGTTTGTAATACCTACGCTGGGATAGGCTTCACAAAAACTGAAACTTAATGAATCTATCGGGTCAGGATCTGATGCAGAAAAAGGCAAGTCAAATTTTTTATTGCGGCATACCAGTATTGTATCTTTTACATCAAAAACCGGGCTTGAGTTTGTTTCATTACCCAGTACATCTGTTCCGGGTATATTAGCTGTATACGTAGCGCCTTGCGACGGGCCTGCATTTGAAAGACCATTTAACCGGCAGCAGGATTGAAATGCTATCGTATAACCTGTTGCATTTAATGGAAGTTCAAACTGAGTGGTGTAAAGCCCTATCTGGTAACAAACAGTTGGCGGATTTTGAATGCAGGTGAATGGGTTTTGTAATTGAATATCTTGCCGGCTGGTTCTATTAACATTTCTACCTGCAATAAAGGTGGTGTTTGAACCATTTATAAATACACCTAACGAAACTACATTGGGCAACTCTGCTAATCCAACGGGACCTGTATTTTGCTGAGGATCGCAATCACGAAACAAACGAAGCGTGACTTCGTAAATTCTGTTTGTACCGGAACCGGGGCCGATATAACGGTAATACATTTCACCTCCGGATATATGCCCGGCAGTTACGTGTAAACACGCTGTTGTAAACAGAATAAATACCAGCAGTTTTTTCATTTGCTACTTGCTTAGAGCTGTTGGACGATTGATTTGTTGCACCAACTGCAAAAATTCTTCCAAAGTCTGATTAAGAACAGAGGTTGCTTCCCACATACCCATATGAGCAATCTGTTCAACATATTTAACCTTGGTTATTGCCGGGAGCGATGCCTGTTGCAGCGCATCGGCAGGGTTCACCGCTTTATCTTCACTGCCAATGAAAAAAAGAATAGGCTTATTTGTTTGCTGTAATAATGTTGTTCTTGCAGGTCGGTTTATCATAGCTGTGTAATAGCCAATTAATACTTCTTTTGAAAATTGACGTCCCTGTTCAATTAATTCAGCTACCAGACCCGGATATTCCTGTTTGAATTTATCAGCAAACAAATTAGGGATAGTGGCTTTGACAAACTCATACGCACTGTTTTGCTGTATGAATTCTATACTCTTTAAACGAGCCTGCTTTTTTTCTTCGTTATCAGCATAGGCGGTGGAATGTACTAAACCTAATGCATGAAAGCGATGCGGAACTTTTTCCATCAGGGCCAAAGCAATATAACCGCCCATTGAGTGACCTATTACCGTACAAACTTCTGTTTTTTCTTTGTTCATTATCTCTAAAACATCCTCTGCCATTTGTTCAATCGACCCAGGTGCGAGTAATGCAGCAGAGGCACCACTGCCTCTCAAATCCGGTACAATAAGTTGACAGTAAGTTTTCAGAAAATCAATCTGATGATTCCAGATGCGGCTGTCTTCTCCAAAGCCATGAATGAGCAGAACCGGCGCACCTGTGCCATAGATTTTATATGAAATCATTTCCTGCATAGCGTTGAAATTACTAAATGTAACCGGTAATGTAGATTGCACATTTTTATTTCAGAAATGATTAACGAAGCAGGGCTGTATTAAGTTCATTTGCTGCTGAACCTCTTATATAATACAAGCAGCCAAATGAGTATTGTGATGATCAATGCTGCTTTGCTTAATAAATCGCCATAGCGAACAAAGAAGGTTTTGTTTTGTACTGCGGGTAGTTGATATTTTATTGCAGATTCTTTCCACCAAGGTTGCGGATCAATTACTGTTCCTGAAGGATCAATAAAGCAACTGATGCCTGTATTGGCACTGCGTACTACCCATGTCCTGGTTTCAATGGCACGAAGCCTGGCATACAGTTGATGTTGTTTGTGGCCGGGTGTATTTCCCCACCATCCGTCATTGGTAATAATCGTGATGAGATTAGCACCGTTGGACACATATTGACTCATGTATTCGCCATAAATACTTTCATAGCAAATAGCAGGCGCCAGTATCCATTGTTTGGTGGTTACAGGTGTACGTTCTTTCTGAGTAGCATAACCACCGGCGGTACCGCCGAATTTTTCAAATACGGGTCCAAGGAAAAGTAAAAACTTCGGCAATGTTTCTACACCGGGCACCAGCATTGATTTGTGATAAAATTGTTTGGCTCCTGTACTATCCATCAACACACTTCCATTATACACTTCGTAGTAGTTAGAAGTGCCTTCAATTGGTTTGGCCACGTTGGATACTTTTTCATTGAAGATCCGGTAGCTCTCAATGCCGGTAAACAATTGGAGGTTGGGATGCCGTTTTAAGAAATCAAACAATGGATTTAAAAAGAAATTAGTGTTTAGATCAGTTTCATCAAAACCATTGGCTGAATACAATGCTGTTTCCGGCCAAATAAGCAGGGATGTTGAACTGTCAATTTTTGATTCACTTAAACGGATGAGTTTTTGCAGTTGCATTTCAAACGTACCAGTAGCCAGTTTTTCATAAGGATCGATATTAGGCTGTACTACAACAATTGAATTTTTATTACCAGTTGGAGTATACTGCCATTTTTTTTCAATAAGCAGAGATAGAGATACAGGCGCAACTAATAAAACTGCTATCCATGCTGTTTGTTTTATTCTTTGTATTGCTGAATGATGAAGAACAGTAAGAAATTTATAGACGAGTACATTTATCAACAGTATCCATAAAGTGCCACCACTGGTGCCTGTGTATTCATACCACTGAACCCATTCTGTTCTGGATGCAAATACATTTCCCAATGTGAGCCATGGCCAGCTTAATCCCCAATCCTGCAGATGGATGTATTCAAAACTCATCCAGAAAACAATAAAAGAGGGGTAGGCCCATACCGCTCCGAGTTTTCTGTGTATGTAATTAAAACCCATCCATGGAATACACATGAGCAAACTGTTTGTAATGATGGCCATAACGGCACCTACTGCAGTTGAGTTCCAGATCCACCAGGTGGTACTTACATTCCAAATAAACAGTGCCAGGTATATAAGTGAAAAAAACTTCACTCTTGAAAACTGCTGATCCCGGATGAAGAACAATGGGATGAACGCAAAAAAAACGGCTGCTGTAAAACTTACGGGAGGCCAACATAAGTAAAACAGGAAGCCGGAAAGCAATGACAAGAAAACAGGATAAGCTTTTCTCACTGTATTGATTTATGTAAAAATAAATGAAAGAAAGCTCAAAAACATTTAATGGAGTGAGGCAGTTTGATTGATCAATTTACGAAAGCGATTGAGGAAAGGAATATTGATTTTACAAAGATGGGTCAGGCAGTTATTAACCTGCTGCCCCATCTCAACTGCAATTCTTTATTTACCTTGAATAATTCGGGCTTTCTTTTGTGATAATCACATCATGCGCATGACTTTCTTTCATACCCGCATTCGTGATTTTGATAAACGTAGCGCCTTGTAAGTCTTTAATACTTTTTGCGCCGCAATAACCCATACCTGCACGTAGCCCTCCTGTGTACTGGTGTACAATTTCTGCAACATTGCCTTTAAACGGAACCCTGCCTTCAATTCCTTCCGGCACTAATTTTTTGATACCATCTTCTACATCCTGGAAATAACGGTCGCCACTTCCCTGTTGCATAGCACCAATGGACCCCATACCACGGTATTGTTTGAATTTTCTTCCTTCAAAGATGATGGTTTCACCAGGGCTTTCTTCTGTTCCTGCAAATACACTTCCCATCATTACAGAGTTAGCACCTGCGGCCAATGCTTTAACCATATCGCCTGTATAGCGGATACCACCATCAGCAATTACAGGAATTCCTTTTTGTTTTAAAGCATTACTGGCTTCCATTATGGCTGTTAGTTGCGGCACACCCGTACCGGCTACAATACGTGTGGTACAAATACTGCCGGGACCGATTCCTATTTTTACCGCATCAGCACCTGCATCAGCTAAAGCTTTGGCACCTGCTGCTGTACCAACATTTCCTGCTATTACCTGCAGACCTTTAAAATTCTTTTTCAAACCTTTTAATGCTTCCATTACACCTTTGCTATGACCATGTGCACTATCCAAACCAACAATGTCCACACCCACCTGTTGCAAAGCATAAGCACGGTCAAATAAATCAGCTGTAATACCAAGAGCAGCGCCTACCAGTAAACGACCATAAGAATCTTTCACGGCATTAGGATGACTTTGCAGCTGCAGTATATCCCTGTACGTAATCAGGCCGATGAGTGTTCCGTCTTTTTTTACAACCGGTAATTTTTCAATCTTATGCTGACTTAAAATTGTTTTTGCTTTTTTTAGATCTGTTCCTTCAGGAGCTGTAATGAGATTGGCCGAAGTCATTACTTCGCTCACTTTGCGTTTACCATTGGTTTCAAAACGAAGATCACGGTTAGTAAGAATGCCAACGAGTTTTTTATTGGCATCAACAATGGGAATACCACCGATTTTATTTTCTTTCATCAACTGTAATGCATCGCCAATGGTTGCGTTTTGTAATAAGGTGATGGGATCTATAATCAAACCGCTCTCACTTCTTTTTACTTTACGTACCTGCGCAGCCTGTTCTTCAATGCTCATGTTTTTATGCAGCATACCCAGCCCGCCTTCACGTGCCAGGGCAATGGCCAAACCTGCTTCTGTAACCGTATCCATGGCTGCAGAAAGCATGGGAATATTTAAGGAAATAGATTTGGTTAACTGAGTGCTGATATTGGTTTCCCTGGGGAGTACCTGGCTGAAAGCCGGCATAAGGAGCACATCATCAAAGGTTAAACCTTCACCGAAAAATTTGTTGCTGAGTTTGGAAGCGAGAGATTTTCTTGTTGCCATGTGCAAAGATAGGGTAGCGGCAGTATTGCTTCCAAATTGGAATTGGGAGTGTATTTATGAAAGTGTGTACATCTTGCCGGGCAAACTCATTACCACGCCATTTAATTCCATTGTTAACAGGGCGGCTGCTGCAGCGCTACTGCTGAGCTTTGAGTTGATATTGATATCATCAATGTGCATCGCCCCTTTTTTTGAGAGCAGGTCATACAATAGTCTTTCATCATCAGTAAGTTCTACAAACAGTTTTTTCTGCTTCACCTCTTTTTTTGAAGCAGCATCCTGCCAGCCCATTTGTTCTATAATGTCTTTCCCGTTTCTAATGAGCATGGCTTTATTACTTTGAATTAAATAATTGCAACCTTCACTTTTGCTATCTGTTGTTTTACCGGGTATGGCAAATACATCACGGTTATAACTGTTAGCCAGATGTGCTGTAATCATACTCCCTCCTTTTACACCTGTTTCAATTACAATTGTTGCATCACACATGCCGGCTACAATGCGGTTACGGGTGGGGAAATTGTGTTTATCAGGTTTGGTATCTTTTCTGAACTCAGTAAGTAAGCCGCCTCCTGCAGCAATCATTTCTTTTGCAAGTGAAGTGTGAGACGAAGGATAAATTTTATCCAGCCCGTGTGCTAATACACCCACGGTTGGCAGTTGTTCCTTCACTGCCTTTTTGTGAGCGATGGCATCGATACCATAGGCGAGACCACTTACAATCAAAGGTTGTAACGAAACAAGTTCTTCCAAAATCTGTTCGGTTATTTGTTTTCCGTAATCTGTATTACTTCTTGTGCCGATGACAGAAATAATTTTTGCATGATTCAAATCGGCAGTACCACGATAAAATAAAACAGTGGGCGGATCATAACAATTCAGCAAACGTTGCGGATACAATGCGTCTTTTAAAAAGAGCGGTGTAATCTTGTATTTTTCAATAAACTTAATTTCTTCTTCCTGTTCTTTAAATGCAGTAAAGGCTTTAATGTTTTTAGCCCTTACTTCACCAATGCCTTCAATTTTTTCGAGTAATGTTTTTTTTGCTTTAAAAATGGCTTCTGCCGTTTCAAATTCATCACAAAGTAAACGGGCCTGCACGCATCCTACTTGTGGTACCTGTGTTAAAGCAAGCTGGTATAAAAGGTCGGTGTTCAATATGGAATTGATAAGGCAATGAAAATACATTATTTGCCTAAAACTTTCAACTCTGTTCTCCTGTTTTGAGCCCGTCCGTTTTCTGTTTTATTATCTGCTATAGGTTGGTTGGCCCCCATTCCTTTAAAGCTGAGTCTTGTGGTAACAATGCCTTTGCTAAGCAGGTAATTGATTACTGCCTTTGCCCGATTATTGCTTAAGAGCAGATTGTCAGCAGGCTTGCCCACATTATCAGTATGTCCGCTGATTTCAATTTTAAGCGTAGGATTTTCTTTCATCAGTTGCACTACTTTATCCAGTTCAATGAGTGATTCAGACTTCAGTTCGGTTTTTTTTGTATCAAAGAAAATATTCTTGAGAACGATGCTGGCATTTACCTCAATGGGAGTTAATGCAATATTGATGTTATAGGTACTGTCATTTTCTTTTTGCAGCAGCATAAAACTTTCGCTGAAAAACAAATAGCCTTTTCGGTTTACATTGAAAGCATAGTTTTTTCCTATGGGTAGTGTTATCAAGTAATTACCTTCTTCATCTGTTTGCACATTGCTGATGGTTTGTGCGGTACTTAAATCAATCAGCTCAACATTGCTGGGCAATCCCTGTTTTGTTTTTTTATCAAACACCATTCCTTTAACCCATAATGTTTTAAAGGGACGGGCATGGGTAGGTAATTCAAATGAAAAAATGTCCAGTCCGCCACGACTATCCCATCCATCGCTGGAGAAATAAACTGTTTTTGCATCACTGGCGATGATCAATCCACCTTCCTCATCAATGGTGTTTACGGGATAACCGAGATTTTGTGGTTTACTCCAACTGCCATCTGCCTGTTTGCGAACCATAAATACATCATTTCCTCCATAGCCGGGATGGCCTTTACTCGTAAAATAAAGTGTTTGATTATCGGCATGTATAAAGGGGCTTCCTTCATCAGCATTAGTATTGATGCCGGCTCCCATATTACGGGCCTGGCCCCATCTGCCATTAGGTTGCAGGTAGCTTACATAAATATCACTTCCGCCAAAACCACTTGGATCACTTGCCACAAAGTAGAGTGTTTTTTTATCAGGAGATAAACAGGGTTGCGTTTCCCAATATTCTGAATTGATGTTTCTGCCAAGATTGATTTTCGGTCCCCAGCCGGTTTTATTGAGGAACGACATATAAATATCAAAATTGCCTTCGCCTTCATTACCGTAGTTGGCTGCAAATACAATTTGTTTTCCATCCTGCGAAATATTGGGAGCTCCTTCGTTTACATCGGTATTTAATTCGCCGGGAACTGGTACTGCATTCGTCCAAACACCATTTCTTTTTTGACTGATGAAAAAATCTTCATTCCGGTTATTTACTCTCCGTGTAAATAAAAGTTCATTACCATCCACTGTAACTGATGGGAGATATTCAGAGAATTTTGTATTGATACTGTCACCAAGATTCTTTGGTTGAAATACATACGCACCTGTTTGAAACTGTTGCTGATAGTCTAATGCAAAATTGTAACAGCTTAACCGGTATTGTGCTGCTTTTATTACCCGTTCATTTAAATTCTGTTTGGTGAGAAATGCGGTGACTGCATTTTTAGCTGCTGCAAATGAACCTTTGCCTGCCAGTGCAATGGAGTAGGAGAGCAGAAAGTTAGAAGCATATACAGAATCAAGCAGGAATGCCTGCTGATAACTTTCTACCGATGGATTGTATTTTTTCAACTCAGATAAAATGCCAGCCTTACTCAGCCATGCATCTACAAAACGATTGTCATCTGCAATACAACCATCCAGTAAACGAAGTGCTTCATCATAATTACGCTCTTTAGCCAGGTTAAGGGCACTACCGTATTTATAGCCCAGCTTTTTATCTACCTTATCAGGGTTGTACCACTGTGCATTTACAGTAAAAGAAAGAAGAAGAAGGCTGAAGTAAAAAAGATTTTTCAATGAGTTGAATTTCATTCTTCTAAAGTAACGAAAAATGAAACGGGAAATTGCTAAGGCACGTTAATGTATTTGTGTAACTGCAGGCTCAGTTCCCATTGCGGATGTTCTTTGATGTAGTTAATGATGAGTGGTGTTACCTGTGCTGCTTTATCCCACTCCGGTTGCAGGTATAACTTACAATGTGGTGCTGCCTGTGCTGCATATTGTTCTGCCCATTCAAAATCCGACTTGTGAAAGATCACCACTTTTAATTCATGAGCCTGTGGTACAAGTTCCGGCAACGGTGCTTTAAATTTTTTGGGTGATAGACAAATCCAGTCCCACGCACCACTTAACGGATGTGAACCGCTGGTTTCAATATTGGTTTTATAACCTTGATTGTGCAATGCTTTGGTGAGCGCATCTAAATTGTGCATCAAAGGTTCGCCCCCGGTAATTACAACAATGGGTTTGGCAGTATTGTTCTTGTTTATGCTGTTACCGGTTTCGTTAGCGATGTCGTTGTTCATTTTCGCTACTATTTCATCTACACAATAATTGGGGTGTTTAGTGGCATCCCAGCTATCTTTTACATCACACCAAACACAACCCACATCACAACCGCCTAAACGAATGAAATAAGCAGCATGGCCTTGATAAAATCCTTCACCCTGCAGCGTGTAGAAGGACTCCATAACGGGTAGTTGTTGTATAGTTGTTACAGCGTTCACTCAGGAATGTTTTTTTAAATAAGCATTGTAAGTGTTCATCAATAATCCTGCAATCGTCATAGGACCAACACCACCAGGAACTGGTGTGATATAACTGCAACGGGGAGCTACTTCATCAAACTTTACATCACCTTTTAAACTAAAGCCCGATTTTTTAGTAGCGTCAGTTACTCTTGTAATGCCCACATCAATAACAACAGCCCCTTCCTTTACCATATCAGCCGTTACAAATTCGGCCCGGCCTAAGGCTGCTACAATGATATCTGCCTGTAAACACAATTCTTTAAGATTCTTAGTAGCACTATGACAAATGGTAACGGTACAATTACCGGGATAAGAATTACGACTCAGCAAGATACTCATGGGTGTTCCCACAATATGACTGCGGCCAATAACCACTGCATGCTTTCCTTTTGTTTCAATATTGTAATGCTGCAGCAGCAATAAAATTCCATAAGGCGTTGCCGGAATAAAAGAAGGAGCACCACTCACCATATTACCCACACTCACCGGGTGAAATCCATCCACGTCTTTTGATGGATGAATGGCCTGGATTACTTTACTTTCAGAAATATGTTTGGGCAATGGCAGCTGCACCAGGATTCCATTTACCTCTTCATGCTGATTAAGTGCTTCAATTTCCTGTAACAGTTCATCTTCAGTAATCGTGGCGGGCAATCGCTTGAGTGTGCTTTCAAAACCTATTTCAGCACATGTCTTTACTTTAGACGCAACATAGGTTTCGCTGGCGCCATCATTTCCCACCAAAATGGCTGCCAGGTGTGGGCGGGGTTTACCGGCGTTGATGAGCTGTGTGGTTTTTTGAGTGAGGTCTTCTTTGATGGCCTGTGCGGCTTTCTTTCCGTCAAGTAATTGCATGCTGCAAAAATAAAGCATCAATCCTGCTTTTGGGTTGATTACAAAATTTTAATTGAGCAGCGTTTGGTAAATACTTAAGTTTACCTCCCAAAATAAAACTGCTTGAAACGTTTTCTGATCTCAGCATTATTGATCTGTACCGCTTCTTTATCTGCACAAACGGTACGTCAGCCTCTGTCTTCTTTATATCCGGCCATCGGGGCTTACAGTAAAAACAGTGCTGATGCATTTTCAATGATGATCAATCCGGCTTCGCTTGGGGCTATGAAAAGTTCCGGTGCGGGTGTTTATGGCGAACGCCGTTTCTTACTGAATGCATTCAACCAATATACTGCTGTTGGAGGATTTAAAACAGCATCCGGAAGTTTTGGAGTTCAGGCTGATTATTTCGGCAATAAAAATTATAATGAAACACAACTGGGTTTGGGGTATGGCCGTTCACTTGGTTCCAAAGTAGATGTAGGTGTTAAGTTTAATTATTACAATTTACAAATACCTGCTTATGGAAATGCTGCTGCATTTCATTTTGAAGCCGGTGTGCTCATGCATTTGAGCGAAAAACTACATGCCGGTATGAGCGTGTTTAATCCTGTTGGGGGGGAGTTGAATAAAGAAACCAAAGAAAAGATTGCGGCTGTTTACCGGGGTGGTTTCGGTTATGAAGTTTCTTCCAGGTTTTTTATTACTGCCGAAATGGTGAAAGAAGAAAATAAAAACCTGGCGGTAAATGCTGCTTTTCAATATGCGTTAGCCGAACAATTTTTGGTTCGTGCCGGAATTAATACGTTGAACGAGCAACCTTTTGCAGGCGTTGGTTTAAAACTTGGTCAGTTACGGCTTGATTTTGCTACCAGTTATCATCCGCAGTTGGGTATTTCACCGGCAGTACTTCTTTTATTTCAATTCTCTAAACCGGAGGAAAACGAGTGAAGTACTTTTGCTTCATACTAATCTTTTGCGTTTGTTTCGTTTCTGCTGTTGCCCAGGAGACGCAGGTAACAGAACAGCAAGTTGAAAACATTACGGAAGCAGATGAAAGTGAAACAGAAGATGATTCCTACATCCAGTCATTGCAGCAATACCTCCGTAATAAATTAAACCTGAATACGGCTACAGAAGTAGAGTTAAAAGAGTTTCCTTTTCTCTCCCCCTTGCATATTGCATCTTTTATAAACTACCGTCGTCTTTTTGGTAAGCTCATCAGTATTTACGAATTGCAGGCAGTGCCGGGCTGGGATGTGGAAACCATACAGAAAATGCTGCCTTTTATTACTGTTGGGGCTGCTTTATCTGCAAAGGAAGACTTAAGGCTTCGGTTGAAAGAAGGGGAACATAGTATTCTATCAAGAGCCACTTATGTTTTTGAAAAATCGAGAGGCTTCCGTTTGAAAGGAGACACCACTGCATCCAGTTTTTATCCGGGCAGCAGAGAACGTCTGTTGGTTCGCTATAAATATCAATACAAAAATCTTTTACAGTATGGTATAACCGGTGAAAAAGATCCCGGGGAGCAATGGTTTAAAGGTGCACAAAAAAATGGGTTTGATTTTTACTCCGCTCATTTGTTTGTAAGAAACCTGGGAATTGTAAAAGCATTAGCTATTGGCGATTTTACAGTTAATATGGGACAGGGATTGATGCAGTGGCAATCACTCGCTTTTCGTAAAAGTGTAGATGTTACCAATATTAAACGGCAGGCAACATTGCTGCGTCCTTATAATTCTACGAACGAATACTTTTTTAACAGGGGAGCCGGTATTACGCTGGAGAAAAAAAGTTTTCAGTTCACTGCCTTTGCATCGTTCAGAAAAGTGAGCGGGAATATTGTAGCCGACACCAGTACCAATGCCGAAGATTATTTTTCATCATTGCTTACTTCCGGTTTACACAGAACCCGTAATGAACAAAGTGATAAGAACCAGGTGCAGATGAATTCATTTGGCGGTAATATCAGCTACAATAAAAACAACCTCCACGTTGGCATCAATGGTGTGCATTTTCAGTTTAATCGTCCTTTTAACAGGGATGATGTTCCTTACAATCGGTTTGCTTTCAGAGGCACAAGGCTCACTAATTACAGCTTAGACTGGAGTTATACATGGCGCAACCTGCATTGGTTTGGCGAAACGGCTATACATCAAACAAGATACCTTGCATTTACCAATGGATTACTCATGAGCGCTGATCCTAAAGTTGATATTTCGCTGGTTTACCGGAATATTCAATCGCAGTATCAAACAATCTTTGGAAATGCATTTACTGAAGGTACCTTACCCACCAATGAAAAAGGCCTTTTTGGCGGAGTTTCCTTAAAGCCCGGTTCTAAATGGCGGCTGGATGCTTATATGGATCTCTACCGTTTTCCTTTTCTCCGTTTCAGGATTGATGCACCGGCTTCTGGCAAGGAGTTCCTTGTTCAGTTGACTCATAAGCCTAATAAGCAACTGGAAATTTATACACGTTACCGGCAGGAAAGCAGGCCGCTCAATTTCAACCCGGATAACGAAGCGGTGGAACCGTTAGTAAAAGCCATTCCCCGTAAAAACTGGAGGGTACAGGCCCAGTATAAAGTGAGTTCTGTAATTACTCTAAGGCAAAGGCTTGATGCTATGTGGTATGATAAAAAAGGCCCCTTGCAGAGCAATGGATTCCTCGCCTTCTTTGATGTTTTTTATAAGCCGATGCTGAAGCCCTTTTCCGGTAACCTGCGACTCCAGTATTTTGAAACGGATAATTTCGACAGCCGTATCTACGCCTATGAAAACGATGTGCTTTATGGATTTTCCATCCCCGCCTTTTTTGATAAGGGGTTCCGCTATTATACCAATGTAAACTACGATGTATCTAAAAAGCTTTCCATTTGGCTGCGGCTGGCACGAACTACCTACCTCAACCGGAAAACTGTTGGCTCCGGGCTGGATGAAATTGCCGGTAACAGCCGTACCGAATGCCGTGTGCAAATGCTGTGGAAACTTTAAGCAACTAATCTTTTGTAAGAGTGCAGCAAATGTTAAAATTTTCGTGTCATAGCAATTAATAGGAATGAAACTGGTTTTTTAACATTTTTTTGTCATTAATCCAGAAAACCTATATTTGGAAAGTTAAAAACTAAATCTATCAACATGAGAAAAAAGTTATCCCTCCTGGTTGGGGTTCTTGTGCTTTTTGCCCAATTCGCACTAGCCCAGACCGTGGATGTGTCCGGTAAGGTTACGGACGACAAAGGCAATCCGTTGCCGAATGCTTCAGTTCTGGAAAGAGGCACTTCAAACGGTACCACTACAAATGCCAGTGGTGAATTCAAATTATCAGTTAAACGCAACGCTACTATTGAAATTACGAGCGTAGGCTTTAACAAGCAGGTTATGTCAGTTGGAAGTGGTGGTACTTTCAACGTTCAAATGGTAAACGCCAGTGAATCACTTTCAGAAGTGGTGGTAACAGCATTAGGTATCAAGCGTGAGAAAAAAGCATTAGGTTATGCTGTTGCTACGGTTGATAAGAAGCAGTTAGAGCTCCGTCCTGAAGGTGACCCCATGAGGTTATTACAAGGTAAGGCTCCCGGTGTAAACATTTTGAACAGTAGTGGTATTTCCGGTTCGGGAACTAATATCACCATCCGTGGTGTTTCATCAATTACCGGAAGTTCTACACCTCTCTTTATTGTAGATGGTGTTCCTTTTGATGGTTCAACTAACCAACAGGGAAGTTTCTTGTACGGAAACCAGACAGGTAGCCGTTTCTTCGATCTTGATCCGAATAATATTGAGAGTATAAGTGTACTAAAAGGCTTAAGCGCCACTACGCTTTATGGTTCGTTGGGTCGTAATGGCGTGGTTTTAATTACTACTAAAAATGGCGCTGTTAACCGGAGAGAAAGAAAGAAAACCGAGATTACTGTGAATCAGTCTGTATTCATGAATCAGGTAGCAAATCTGCCTGAGTACACTACTAAATATGGTAATGGTTTTAATAACGCTATCGGTAACTTCTTCAGTAACTGGTCAGCAATAGCATTTACTGATCCTCCAATGCGTTTACCGCATCCTTATGATCGTCCAGCTTTAAGAGGCGCATTCCCTGAACTGGTGGGGGCCAAATACGATTATAAATTTTATCCTTCCGTTAAAGACTTTTTCCGTACGGGTGTTATTAGTAATACCAGTGTAAATATCGCCGGCGGTGGCCCCGGAGCAGCCTTTAATGCCAACTACAGTAACCTGAACGATCAGGGTTTTACTCCCGGTAACTCTGTTACGAGGAATTCATTTGGTGTTGGTGGTAATATAAAACTGACTAACAAGTTTACTCTGTCCGCCTCTGCCAATTTTGTAACATCAGATTTTAAAACACCCCCTACTGCAAGTAGTACGGGTAGCGGTGCTGATAATGGTGTTTCAGTATTTGGCGACTTGATTTATACGCCCACATCAGTTGATTTAATGAACTGGCCTTATCAAAACCCTGCTGACGGTTCTTCAGTTTATTACAGGGCGGGGAATGATATCACCAATCCACGTTGGACAGTAGCCAACTCCCGTGTACAGCAAATTACCAACCGTGTTTATGGCAACGTTCAAATGCGTTATGATGCTCTCAAGAATTTAAGTGTTACTTATAAGATTGGATTTGATAACTATTCAGAGCAGCATATTCAAAAGCATAACAAAGGAGGTGTTGAATTTCCTTTAGGTTTTTACCGTACAGTATTTGCTAGCAGAGCAATTTGGGATCACACTTTATTAGCGAATTATAACACCAAATTTTCCGATGATTTTACTTTGAATGTAGATGGTGGCTTAAATGCATACATAAACAACTACAAGCAATTTGGTCAATACAGTTCACAGCAATTAGTGTTTGATCTCTTTGACCATTCTAACTTTATTCAACAGGCGAAGACAGGAGAAGGAGGCGAAGATCTTGATTATCGTGTTGAACAAATGTTATTGGGTGCGTTCGTTCAGGGCACACTTGGTTATAAGGATTTTGCTTACCTCAATCTGGGAGCCCGTAATGACTGGTCATCTAATTTCGAGTCTGATAACAGGCAGAAATTTTATCCAAATATCACCGCCTCATTTATCCCAACAACTGCTTTTCAAGGATTGCAAGGAAGTAAAGTTCTTAACTATCTGAAAGTGCGTGCCGGTTATTCAACCAGTGCATCTTTTGGTTCTCCTTATCAAACCAGGGCAGTATTAGGTATACAGGCAAACCGTTTCTTAACACAGGGAGGTACAACTGTTAATTCAAATACCTTAGGTGGTCGTCGTCCTAATCCTGATTTGTTGCCAGTATTGTCAAAAGAAATTGAAGCAGGTATTGAAGCAAAGATGTTCAATAACAGATTGAATGTAGACCTTACCTTATATCAACGTAGAACCATTGGTCAAATTCTTGATAAAGACCTAGATCCGTCCTCTGGCTTTACAGTACAGAGTATTAATGGTGCATCAACTGAGAATAAAGGTATTGAACTCGGATTAGGGTATACCATAGTGCGTCGTAAAAACCTCGTTTGGGATGTAAATACCAACTTTACACTTAACAGGAACCGTGCCTATGATTTCCCCGCAGAAATTCAACAGATCGGATTGGCGGGTTACAGCGATCTCGGAATTTATGCATTCCCTAATAAGCCCTTAGGCATGATCTATGGTTCTAAAGTGCTCAGGGATCCCAGCAAGGGTAACCAACCAGTTGTTGGTTCGAACGGATATTACTTAATTGATCCTACACTCGGTATCATCGGTGATGTAAATCCTGATTTCCAAATCAGCGGTATTACCAATCTTTCTTATAAAGGCTTCAGCTTCCGTATGCAGTGGGATTACTCACGTGGCGGTGATATATACGCTATGACTCCGTTGATTCTGTTATCCCGTGGTGTTACCAAGGATACGGAAATTGACCGTCAGCAGATGTACACTATCCCGGGTGTAAACCAGCAGGGACAACCCAATAACGTTCAGATTTCTGTATCGGACGTATTCTTTGAAAACAGGTTATCAACTGGTGGTGCTGATGAGTTTGGTGTTTGGGATGCAACTGTTATCCGTCTGCGTGAAATGTCATTGTCTTACGCTCTGCCTGAGTCTGTGTTAAATAAAACTCCTTTCGGTGGTATTTCTTTAACTATCTCCGGTCAGAACCTCTGGTACAATGCTCCTGCGTTCCCTAAGTACACCAATTTTGATCCTGAGACTTCTACACTGGGTGTAAGCAGCTATGCACGTGGATTTGAATTAATGACTGCTCCTTCTTCCAGAAGAATCGGTGCAAGTATCAGAATCACCTTCTAAATTTTATGAACATGAAACAGTATAAATATTTTTTAATTGTAACAGCACTGATACTTTCAGTTACATCCTGTAAAAAGAAGTTGGATGAGTTACTCATAAATCCGAATACTCCAACGCTTGATAAAGCGGATGTAGATCTTTACCTGAATGGTATCCAGTTAAGTTTTGGCGATTTCTATAATACCATGTCAGACAGAGGTTCTGAAGTAACCCGTTTAAACAATATGGGGGGTAGTTTATATAACAATGCATACCGCCCTGAAACCTTTAATGGTGTTTGGAGTACTGCTTACCGCAGCATCCTTACCCAGGCCAATGCCTTGGAACCCATTGCCACAGCGCAAAACAAATGGCATCATTTAGGTATTGCCCAGGTGCTGAAAGCTTATACGGGCATGACCCTTGTGGATCATTTCGGCGATGTACCTTGGTCTGAAGCTGCTAATCCAACCAACTCAGTAATCAATCCAAAAATTGATCGTGGTGCAGATATCTATACTGCCTGTATCAAATTGCTGGATGACGCTATAGCTAATTTCAATAAAACAGCGGGTGCACCGGTAGCAAATGATTTGTATTACAGTGCAGGTGGGCAATCTACTGCTGCTGCTATTACAAGATGGAAGACTTTAGCCAATACATTAAAGCTGAAGGCATATATCACAACCAGGCTTACAGATGCTCAGGCTGCTTCTAAAATCAATGCTATAATCGCCTCAGGTGATATTATTGATACAGAAGCTGAAGATTTTGTTTTCCGTTTTGGTACCAACCTTGAAAACCCTGCTTCCCGTCATCCCAAGTATACAGCCTGCTATCGTGCTGCTGGTGGTGTAGGTATTTATATCTCAAACTACCTGGCATGGGAAATGGTGGTTGAAAAAGGCATCGTTGACCCCAGGAGCCGTTATTATTTCCGTCGTCAGATCAATTTCAGAAATAACCAGTTAAACTCATCAGGTGCGCAAATTGTTTCCGGTGCAACACTTGCCTGTCAGGGTCAATTAGCACCCGGTCATTATCCTACCAATATGGCATATTGTATGGTGGGTGATGGTTATTTTGGTCGTGATCATAATGATCCTTCTGGTATCCCACCAGATGGTCAGTTCCGTACTGCATGGGGCGTTTATCCTGCCGCCGGGGATTTTGATGCCCTCCGTGATAATAATGGTACTGCTGCCAGTGTTGTAACTAGTGCAGTTACTCAAACTGCCAACGTAGGTGGTCGTGGAGCAGGTATTCATCCAATATGGTTGTCGTCTTTCACCCATTTCATTTTAGCTGAAGCAAATCTTGTATTGAGTACAACCGGTACAGCACGCTCACTGTTTGAAACAGCTATGCGTCAGCATATCACAAAAGTGGTAAACTTCCCTGCAACAGTGGCCGTAACTCCTGATCCTACTTATGCTGCAACTACCGCTCAGGTAAACGATTATGTGAACACCGTATTAAGCAGCTATGATGCAGCTAATGCAACAGGAAAACTTAATATTGTTATGAAAGAGTTCCATATTGCCAGTTTTGGTAATGGTGTAGAATTTTATAATGCCTACAGAAGAACAGGTATGCCTACGAATATGCAGCCTTCTCTGAGTGCGAACCCCGGTCCGTTTATCAGAAGTTTCTGGTATCCGTCAGACCATGTAACCTTAAACCTGAATGCCAAACAAAAACCGGATAATACTGTTAGAGTATTCTGGGATAATGGTTCAGCAACATTGTTCTAACAATAAAAATGATTCAAATGAAAAAAAATCTTATAATAACAATCCTGTTGTTTGCAGTGGTTACAGGCTTCTATAGCTGTACCACCAAGACTGTAAACGACTTTAACGACTTTGTTGCGGGATTAGGCACAGGTGCCTATATGAAAGGGAAGGCTTTCTTCGACCCCAACACCAACTCATGGACGGATCAAAGTATTTTAGGTAATACCCTCGATGCTGCTAATCTTTCTACAGCCCGCATAGGTGTAAAAGTTAGACAATGGGGTGATCCTGTTTCATATGTTAACATTTACTGTGTTCGTAACACTGATGGTAACCAGGCAAACTGGAAGTTTATCAAAAAAATCAACATAGTAGATACTAACTACTTTGATATTTTCGTAACAGCTCAGGAGATTGCTACAGCATTAAATCTCCAGTTGAATGCGAATGCCGGTAATTTTGCTCCGGGTAGCATTTTCACCTGTTACGTTGAAGTGGTAACTACAACCGGTAAAAAGTTTACTGCTAATAACTCCAACTTCACATCCAGCGGTGCCAACTTCTACTACCCTGTGTTCTCTTTCAGAGGCAGTGTGGTTTGTCCTTACAATCCAGCAGTAATGGCAGGTAATTATGTAGTTGTACAGGATGACTGGGCAGATTGGAGTCCCGGAGATGTATTAAATAATATCGTTTCTGCTACAACTGCTACGAGTCTTTCTTTACTTAATGTGTTCCCCAATCCGGCTTATGGCGGTAATAGCCCACAACCGATTTTGGTGAACATAACAGTGGCGAGTGGTGTAGCAACAGTAACCAACCAAACTTATGGTAATTATGGCACTACACCGGTAGCTGTTACCACTCAGGGTTCAGGAAACTTTGTGTATTCCTGTACCGGAACAATTACTTTATTACTTCGTCACCATGTGCCGGGTAATACAGGATTGTCTTACGGTAACTACCAGCTTACTTTACGTAAACAATAAAGTCTGCCAATCTTTTAAAAAAAGACCGCCTTATCAAGGCGGTCTTTTTTATTTATAATTAAGCCGTAACGCTTAATTTTACCGCTCTAATTCATACTATGCCTTCATTAGAAAACCGTCAGTTTATTGAAATAGAAAAGCCCATCAAAGATTTGGTGGACGAACTGAAAGAAATCAAGCAAAGTGCAGAGAAGCATGCAAAGGTGGATTATTCCCCCACCATTGAACAGTTGGAGCAAAGCATTGCAGCAAAAAGAAAAGAGATAACCCAGCATCTTACCAGTTGGCAAAAAGTACAACTCAGCCGGCATCCGGATCGCCCCTATACCTTGAAGTTCATTGAAAAAATGTGCAGCAATTTTGTGGAGATTCATGGCGATCGTGGTGTAAAAGATGATAAAGCCATGGTAGGTGGTTTCGCTCAATTGGAGGGTGAAACAGTAATGCTCATCGGTCAGCAAAAAGGAATTAATACCAAAATGCGCCAGCTGCGGAATTTTGGTATGGCCAATCCTGAAGGTTACCGCAAAGCGCTCCGCCTCATGAAGCTGGCCGAAAAGTTCAATAAGCCCATTATTACCCTGATTGATACGCCAGGCGCTTTTCCCGGCCTGGAAGCAGAAGAACGGGGGCAGGGCGAAGCCATTGCAAGGAACATTTATGAAATGATCCGTTTGCGGGTTCCTGTTATCTGTGTTATCATTGGTGAAGGAGCAAGTGGCGGTGCACTTGGTATCGGCGTTGGGGATAAAGTACTCATGTTGGAAAACACATGGTACACTGTTATTTCACCGGAGAGTTGCAGTTCCATTTTATGGCGTAGTTGGGAGAAAAAAGAAGTAGCCGCCGAGCAATTAAAACTTACACCGGAATACATGAAGGAGTTTGGATTGGTTGATGGTATTGTACCCGAACCTGCAGGCGGTGCTCATTGGGATTATGACGAAGCAGGGCATTTGCTCAAGCAAGCTTTACTTCCTCTTTTAAAAGAATTGAAACAGCAGGATGCTGATCAACGTATTCAAAACCGAATTGCCAAATATGCCAAAATGGGCTTTTGGGATGAACTGTAATTTTGTTTTTTAAAGATTTTATTGGAGCATGTCGTTACAAACAATTTTAAGAGGAACAGGGGTAGCGTTAGTAACCCCGTTTACACCCGAAGGCGCCATTGATTTTAACGCACTTGAAAAAGTGATCCGCAATGTTATTGATGGTGGTTGTGAATATGTAGTAACCCTTGGCACTACAGGCGAAACCCCGGTTTTATCAAAAGAAGAAAAAAAAGAACTCATTGAGTTCACGTATAAGATTGCCGATTCGAAAGTTCCCGTTGTTGTAGGGGTTGGCGGTAACGATACACAGACATTGATCAAAGACCTGGAACACTTTCCTCTTGATAAAGCTGCGGCTGTATTAAGCGCTGCACCTTATTACAGCAAACCATCACAGGAAGGAATTTATCAGCATTATAAAACATTAGCAGCGGCATCACCTAAACCACTTATTCTTTATAATGTGCCCGGCAGAACAGGCCGCAATGTAAATGCTTCAACTACTTTACGCCTGGCGTATGAAGTGCAGAATATTGCAGGCATCAAAGAAGCAAGTGGCGATATGAGTTTGTGTATGCAGCTTTTAAAGGATAAACCTGCTGATTTCATGGTGGTGAGCGGTGATGATAACCTGGCCATGGCACAAATCGCCTGTGGAATGACGGGGGTGATTAGCGTGGCAGCCAATTGCTTACCCCGTCAGTTTAGTGAAATGGTGCGTTTTTCCTTAAACCATGATTTTACGGCGGCTAAACGTCTTAATGATACAATGCTGGAAGCCTATGATCTTCTGTTTTGTGAAAACAATCCTGCCGGTGTAAAAGGATTCCTCACTGCTATGGGGCTTATTCAGAATCATTTACGGCTTCCTTTAGTGCCTCTTTCAGAGGAGGTGATGAAAAAGGTAAAACAATACGTGGCTGCTTTGGAATACAGCACAAACAATCAATGAAGCAGATTCTTTTTCTGTTATTAGCTGTTTTTAATTTTATTCACTGTGCAGCACAGGGCAGTATCCGCATTGAAATTATCTCAAAGCCGGGTCGGCATATTACAGATACCTTTTATATAGCGGGTTCATTTAATAACTGGCAGCCATCTATGGCTGCTTATCGTTTCAGTAAAAATGAAAAAGGGATCGATTATCTTGAACTTAAAGATGTGCCTGCAGGTTTTTATGAATACAAAATAACAAGAGGTAGCTGGAGCAAAACGGAAAGTACGGCAGGCGGACAATCAATATCAAACAGATCCATTCGTTTCAGCAAGGATACTGTTCTGCAACTTACTATTGAAGGATGGATTGATGATTTTCCGGGCAGACCACCTGTTTCAACCAAATCAAAACAGGTTTTTATTGCAGATACTGCTTTTTATATGCCTCAACTGCAGCGGCATCGTCGCATCTGGATTTATCTGCCGGAGGATTATTTTACTTCTAAAAAAAGTTTTCCTGTTTTATACATGCAGGATGGTCAAAATCTTTTTGATGCCCTTACAGCGCCTTATGGTGAATGGGGTGCAGATGAGATGATGGATACCATCAAATCATCACAGCAATGTATTATCGTTGGTATTGATCATGGTGATCGTTACCGTTTAACAGAATACAATCCCTTTGATTCCCGTTTCGGAAAAGGTGAGGGGAATAAGTATGTTGAGTTTATTGTTACAACACTCAAACCATTTGTTGACAGTGTTTATCGTACAAAGCCGGGAAGAGAAAGCACTATGATTGCCGGCAGTTCTATGGGCGGATTGATTTCATTTTATGCAGCAATAAAATTCCCTGATGTTTTTGGAGGTGCCGGTGTTTTTTCACCTTCTTTCTGGATTGCACCGATGATGGCTGATGAATTAAAAAAGCAAAACAGTTCTGCAAAGCCTGCTTTTTATTTTATATGTGGCGACCAGGAATCCAACACAATGGTAACTGATATGAAAGCCATTTACGATGTTGCCAAACAAAGCGGCTACAAACATTTATTTTTTAAATCGGTACCGGGCGGCAGACATAATGAACGTTTCTGGCAGCAGGAGTTTTATGAATGTTATCAATGGCTTCGTCGTCAAATAAGATAAGTAACACCTTCCATAGCTAATTCAGTATTGGTAAATACCTCTGTTGCCTCCTCTTTAAATTCGGATAAGTCTTCAAACTTTGCAGAGAAGTGACCAATCAGTAATTTTTCAACGCCGGCTTTTGAGGCAATGGTTGCCGCCTGTTTGGTGGTGGAGTGAAACCGCTCTTTTGCTTTTTGTTCCAATGCATGCGGATAGGTTGCTTCATGATACAGCAAACTCACCTGCTTAAAAAGCGGGATGAGGCGTTCATCAAAAATGGTGTCTGCTGAAAATGCATAAGATTTGCCCGGCTTATTGGCAACCGTTACCTGGCTGTTGCTGATAATTTCACCTGTTTCATTAACGTAATCCTCCCCATGTTGTAGGTTCTGGAAAAAGGTGACGGGGATATTAAAATCCTTTGCTTTATCCACCAGTATTCTGCGTTCCGGTTTTTTCTCACGAACAATAAATCCCCTGCACTCAATTCTGTGTTCGGTTGAAAAACATTCCACGGTGTAATGTTTGGTTTCTAAAACCAGCCCATCTTTTGTAAGTGGATGAAATGTGAATTCAAAGGGAAGTTGTGTATGTGCTAAGGCCAATTGCTGATCTATCAAACCCTTCAATTCAGCAGGTCCATATACTTGTAGGGGTTGAATTCTGTTGAGCAAAGCAAAGCTGCTGATGAGACCAATCAGTCCAAAATAGTGGTCGCCGTGCAGGTGCGAAATAAAGATATGATTGATGCGGTTGCGCCGAACTTTCATATTCAGTATCTGAATTTGAGTACCCTCGCCGCAATCAAATAACAATAGTTCGTCAGTTGTGGTAACGATTTGAGCTGTGGGGTGTCTTCCGTATGCAGGAATCGCCGAATTGTTGCCTAAAATTGTAACTGCCAGCATTAGTTTTATTATCCATGTGAAAATATAAAATAAAACTATACTTTTGTTCCTCTCAATCAACTCCGTTAATTGAGAACCACAGATAACTCCTCATCCTTCGGAAACTCCCGTCTCATTATCCTTTTTGTTACAGACCGATTATCAACTGATGCCAGGCAGTATTTTATTGTCTGCATTAATTAAATCTTTCATCAACACTCTATCCATCTTCCTAGTGAAATGAATTTTTCACCTCTAAATCTTTTTTTTAATGAAAAAAATTTACTCATTAGGAGCCTTACTGGCTTTGCTAAGTCAGTTAGCCTATGCACAACCCTCAAAGCCACCTGCCCCGCCCGCTGGTTGTAATTCCACAAGTTGCACCACTACCACCGGTGCTTTTCCATGGGATCAGTGTTTGCCGGGTAACAATTCATTTGTTTCAGATTTTCGTAACCGCCAGTTATTCAGCGGCACCAATAATGCCGTAGGTTCTGTTTATCGTTACAAGAATGTAGGTAATGTAAGTGGTACCCAAATTAATGCTACTGTAACAGTGGATGCTATTTTCCAGGCAGTGTTAAACAATGTGGATGATGATGCTTCATCTGACCCTACTGTAAACATTGAATTTTTTGCTCCACGCATCGGTACTGATGTTGCGTCTTTAACAACTACAGATCGCAGGGGCTATGTTCAATTCACCATCCGGTTTTTTGTGGAGGCAGCTCCTGTAAATGCTACCTTCAATAACAATGATTTTCAAACGACTGTATCATTGAGTAATCTCAACTTTATTCATTATGATGTAGACGGTAACCAGGCAAATACAAGTGGCACTGCATGGTTCAGAGAAACGGCTGTTATTCAAAGCACCAATCCCGGCGATATTTCTGTTATTACCGCCGGTATTACAGAACTCCGCAGTTATATCTATTCTGATGCAGGTAGCAGTTGGAATGGTGTAGCAGGTTCTGTTTGCGAACGAGATAATGTTTCCCGTTGTTCACAGGTGGCAGAGTATTACAGGTTTAACGGTGCAGCTAACCAATTAACTGTTCGCCTTGGTTATGATTATCAGGGTGCTGTCGGTGCAAGTGGCACAACGGGTCCACGCCAGTTTGGTACCCGTTTTAATTGTGTAAACCTGCCAAACCAGGGGCCTCTTCCTTTGCAATTAACCGGCTTTAACGGAACGTATAAAGACGGCATCACTTCTTTAAACTGGTTTACAGAACAGGAAGAACGCTTCAGTCATTTTGAACTGGAGCGTAGTGCGGATGCTAAAACATTCGGCATCATCGGACAGGTTATGTCAAAAGGTGCATCAGGTAAAGCCGCAAATTATCAGTTTAGTGATGATGTAAAAGATGTAGCAGGTGCTGTTTTATACTACCGTTTAAGAATGGTGGATGCAGATGGAAAATTTGTATACAGTAATGTAGTGGCTGTACGCCGTACGATTAAGGGCGGTAAACTAAATCTTTCACCCAACCCAGCAGCAACTAATGCAGTAATACGTTACAGCAGCGATTTGAACGGAGTAGCTGATGTGGCCGTATCTGATCTTACCGGACGAATTGTTTTCAGGAAACAAGTGCAGATTCTAAGAGGTGTAAACAGTGTATCACTTGCTGAAATTGCAAAACTCAATGAAGGAGTGTACCAGGTACAGTTTCATTTTAATGGCGAAATGATTGCAGATCGTTTAGTGATTCAACGATAAGTAGAATAGATTTATCCTTTTTCGAAAAGCCGTGGTCCTCCTGCATAAGGAGGACTTTTTTATTCATCACCCAGCAGCTCTCTTTCAATTTCTTCCATCTGAACAATGTCCCATGCTTCGCTTTCGGTAGGCGTAGCATTGAGCAGCTCCAGTTGTTCCTGTTCATCCAGCCATTGTTCAACGGCCGGCTGCATCTCACAAATGACAAACGAAACGCCCTGTTCATAAAAAGTTTGCTGTGTTTGCACCAGCAAATCGGCAGTTTCTGTGGAAAGTTCTGCCACATTTTGAAGATTAAGAATTACATTCTTTACCTGCTTTTCCAGATGGCTAAGCAACAAACGGCTCAATTCATCTGTCATATTAACAGAAAGAACTGTTTCCTGAGGGGTAATTACATGAAATTTTTCCTTGGTATCAATTTTGACGTTCATATTTCTTTATTAACAGAAAGTGTGTAACTTATAGAAAAGTTCTCTCAAAAATATTCGTTATAATTGTAAAAACCGAATATCCACTATGGATCATAATTTTTCAGCACAAGTAAAAGAAATTATTTCCTTCAGCCGTGAAGAAGCTTTACGCTTGGGAAATGATTTTATTGGAACAGAACACCTCGTTCTTGGCATGATACGGGAAGGCGAGAATACAGCCATCAAAATACTTAAACAATTGAGCGTTGATCTTTATGAGCTTCGCAAAGAAATTGAATTGGCCGTAAAAGATAAAACCGGGAAAAACATTGCCAATATCAACAGTTTGCCACTTACACGCCAGGCAGAAAAAGTAATACGTGTTACTGTTTTAGAAGCAAAAGCTTTAAAGAGTCCACAGGTAGAAACAGAACACCTCATGTTGTCTATTCTAAAAAACAAAGAAAATATTGCTACACAAATTCTCAACCAGTTTGAAATTGATTACGATATTTTCAGAAATGAATTAGGTATGGTAAAATCAAACGAACCAAGAGCCGAGTATGATGATCCGGGCGAAGAAGATTTTGATGATGAAAAAAAATATTCGCAATCCAAATCAAAACAACCGGCCGGAGCAAAAAGTAAAACACCCGTACTGGATAATTTCGGAAGAGACATTACAAAGCTTGCCGAAAGTGGTACACTGGATCCTATTGTAGGTAGGGAAGAAGAGATTGAACGTGTATCGCAGATATTGAGTCGTCGTAAAAAAAATAACCCCATTCTTATAGGCGAACCTGGTGTTGGTAAAACAGCAATTGTAGAAGGCCTGGCACTCCGTATTGTACAGCGCAAAGTTTCAAGAGTGCTGTATGATAAACGTGTAGTGTCTCTGGATCTTGCTGCATTGGTTGCCGGAACAAAGTACCGTGGCCAGTTTGAAGAGCGTATGAAGGCTATCATGAACGAGTTGGAAAAGAACAGGGATGTAATTCTTTTTATTGATGAAATACATACCATTGTTGGTGCGGGCGGTGCCAGTGGATCATTGGATGCTTCCAATATATTCAAACCGGCGCTGGCAAGAGGCGAGCTCCAATGCATTGGCGCATCTACACTGGATGAATACAGAATGTATATTGAGAAGGATGGAGCCCTTGACCGTCGTTTTCAAAAAGTAATGGTAGATCCTCCAAGTGTAGATGAAACCGTACAGATTCTCAATAACATCAAATCAAAATATGAAGAGTATCACAATGTGTCTTATGCTGATGATGCCATTGATGCTTGTGTAAAACTGAGTGATCGTTATATAACCGATCGTTTATTGCCTGATAAAGCCATTGATGTTATGGATGAAGTAGGTGCCCGTGTGCATCTCAAAAACATCAATGTGCCAAAAGAAATTCTGGATCTTGAAAAGAAGATAGAAGATATTAAGCTGGAGAAAAACAAGGTTGTAAAAAGCCAGCGTTTTGAAGAGGCAGCTGCATTGAGAGATACAGAGAAACGATTGGGCGAAGAACTGGAAAAAGCAAAAGCAAAATGGGAAGAAGAAAGCAAGCATATGCGTTACCCCATTGATGAAGAAGCAATTGCTGAAGTGGTGAGTATGATGACGGGTATTCCTGTAAAACGGATGGTGCAGGCTGAAACAGAAAAGTTACGCCGCATGTCAGAAGATCTGCAGGGGGCAGTAATAGGACAGGATGAAGCCATCAGTAAAGTGGTGAAAGCCATCCAACGTAACAGGGTAGGTTTAAAAGATCCTAAAAAGCCAATTGGTACGTTTATCTTCCTTGGTCCAACAGGCGTTGGTAAAACCGAGCTGGCAAGAGCCCTTGCCCGTTATATGTTTGACAGTGATGATGCACTCATTCGTATTGATATGAGTGAATACATGGAGAAGTTTACTGTAAGCCGTTTGATTGGTGCACCTCCCGGTTATGTGGGTTACGAAGAAGGTGGACAGTTAACAGAGCGTGTTCGTCGCAAACCTTACTCTGTAGTATTGCTCGATGAAATTGAAAAAGCACATCCTGATATTTATAACATCTTGCTCCAGGTGTTAGATGATGGACAGTTAACAGATGGTTTGGGCAGAAAAGTAGATTTCAAAAATACCCTCATCATTATGACTTCGAACATCGGTGTTCGTCAGTTAAAAGATTTTGGTGAAGGTGTAGGTTTTGCAACGGCCACCCGTGTGCAGAACCAGGAGGAAAACAGTAAGGCAGTTATTGAAAAAGCATTGAAGAAAACATTCTCTCCTGAATTTCTGAACAGGATTGATGATGTAATGATTTTCAATTCACTCAGCAAAGAGAATATTTTCCAGATCATTGATATCTTAATGAAGGGCGTATTGTTACGCTTAAAGAATCTTGGTTTCAGCCTGGAATTAACTCCTGAGGCAAAAGATTTTATTGCTGAGAAAGGTTATGATGTTCAGTTTGGTGCACGTCCGCTGCACAGGGCGATTCAGAAGTACCTGGAAGATCCATTAGCAGAAGAAATTCTGAAAATGAATATCAAAGAAGGTGATGTGCTGATTGCTGATCTGGACAAAGAAAACCAGGTAATTAAATTCTCCTTCAAGGAAAAATCGAAGAAGTCGCATAAGTCAGAAGCCTGATAAATAAACTTTCATGAAAACCCTCCTTACAGCGGAGGGTTTTTTATTTTTGCCTGCTCCAATTATTTATTTGTGTCGCAAAAAATTATCATAGCAATAGACGGTTATTCTTCCTGTGGGAAAAGCACACTGGCCCGGCAACTGGCTAAGGAGCTCAACTATATTTATATTGACAGTGGGGCTATGTACCGGGCAATTACATTATACTTTCTACGCAATCATATTGATTGGACAGATGAGGTACAGGTGCAGGACGCATTACAGCAGATTATACTGGAGTTTCATCCTAATTCCAATACCGGGCAATCAGAAATGTATCTGAATGGAGAAAATGTTGAGTACGTTATCAGAGATCTTGTTATTGCAGAAAAGGTGAGTGAAGTAGCCGCCATCAAAGCAGTGCGGGAATTTGCTGTGCATCAGCAGCAACTGATGGGCACTAAAAAAGGAATTGTAATGGATGGCAGAGATATCGGCACCACAGTTTTTCCACAGGCTGAATTAAAAATCTTTATGACAGCCGATAATGCCATAAGAGTAGAAAGGCGTTTTAAAGAGTTGTATGCTAAGAATCCAAACATCACTATTGAAGAAGTAAAGAACAACCTGGAACTGAGAGATTATATTGATTCTCACAGGGATGTAAGTCCATTACGGAAAGCAGATGATGCTGTTGTAATTGATAATAGCGACCTTACACCGGAAGAACAACTTCGTTTGGCAAAAGAACTGGCGATGAAACAAGCTATACAGAGTTATTGATTTGTGCACACGCACTTGACATCCGGCAAAATCTATCTTATATTTGAATACACATTACCCAATATCTGTTGAAACTTCATTTTCTTCCAGACCTGTTTCAACAATCTTTTCAAATTCATTTTACAGAGATTAAAACTATTTCCATTCTGGTATTATTAATTCAGAATCGACTGAATTGATGTATACCGTCATAAGTTTTTTAAGGGCAGGAAAAACCAGATAGAACAGAAGATGAGAGAAGCCCCCGCATGGGGGTTTCTCGTTTATAGTTTCTAACTGAAATCTGAATGAAGTGAAGGATCAGGCAAATTGTTGTTCCAGCTGCTGAAATTGATCTTCAACGGCGAAGAAGGAAGCTATCTTTTGCATTACCGCTTCCACCAATGAATCCGGACAGGAAGCACCGCTGGTAATGAGAATTTTTACCGGGCGTTTGGCCGGCAAAAAATCTTTCGTAACATATTCCTGTTTGTTATGAAAGTTGAAATGCATGATTTCTGTTGAAGAGAGAAGTTTGTCAGTTCCATTGATGAAATAAGTAGGTAACTTTTCTTCACACAACTCCACCAGGTGAGTGGTGTTGGAACTGTTGTAACCGCCGACTACTATTGCCAGGTCAGCTTCTTTTTCCAGTAAGCCTGCTACTGCTGTTTGGTTATCGTTAGTGGCATAACATAAGGTATCTCTTGTATCTGCAAAGCGTTCGCTGATTGTATATTCATCTAATCCATAATGCTGCATCACCACTTGTTTGAGATACTCAGCTATTGCCTGCGTATCGCTGGCTAATTGTGTGGTTTGATTCACAACTCCGAAACGCTGTAAATCTGTTTCGATATTAAATCCTTTTGAATACAACCCTTTAAACTCTTCATAAAACAACTCTGCCTGTTTTTCACCTGTAATATACTTGCCAAGTTCAACGGCATCTTTCATATCGTTTACAATTACTGATGCAATATGTGAGCTGGCGTGCGAAAAAGTAGCTCTTGTTTCTTCGTGTTTGGGTTTGCCGTGTATAACAATCGAATAACCTTTCTGTGCAATCTGTTCACTCCGGTTCCAAACCTTTTCTACAAACGGGCAGGTGGTATTATATTGTTCAGTAGCAATTCCTTTTTCATGCAGCATCTGCTCAATTTCCAGTGTTGTACCAAATGCAGGGATGATGACCACATCCTCTTTGGTGAGTGATTCAAAAGGGATGATTTGCTTGCCGTGGGTGTCCTGCAAAAACGTAACCCCTTTTTCTTTTAAGGTGGCATTCACCTGCGGATTATGAATCATTTCGCTTAACAGAAAAATCCGTTTGCCCGGATTTTGCTCAATCGTGTTAAAGGCAATTTCAATCGCATTTTCAACACCATAACAAAAACCGAAATGCCTTGCTATATAAAACTGCACATCACCAAGATCCAGCAGGGTAGGAGTAAAATCTTTTTTGAGTTTATCATCCTGTTTGCGTCTGTTCTTAATAGCCGTAAGCAGTGAACTTTTGTAAATATTGGGAACATTGAATTTCTTCATAAGGGAGTAACAAAGTGCAAAGGTAAAAGTTTGGACTCTATAAGAATAATATCTGTTAGCGGCGGGCTTCGTATCATTGCTTCAATTACGAACCATGACATTGAATGATTCCAAAGTGCCCGAGTGGGTAGCATCTACAAACATCTATGAAGTAAATCTTCGCCAGTATACAAAAGAAGGCACGCTCAGGGCTTTTGCCAAACATTTGCCCCGTTTAAAAGATATGGGTGTGGAAATCATCTGGTTCATGCCTGTTACACCCATTTCTGTAAAAAACAGGAAAGGAACACGAGGCAGTTACTATGCCTGTAGCAGCTATGTTCAGGTAAATCCTGAATTCGGAACGCCAGATGATTTCAAAAACATTGTAGAACAGATTCATGGTTTGGGAATGAAGGTGATTATTGACTGGGTGGCCAATCATACCGGCTGGGATCATGAATGGACGGTTGCTCACCCTGAATATTACAACCGCAATACTGATGGCAGTTTTAAACCTCCTGTTGAAAACTGGGAAGATGTGATTCATCTGAACTTCAACAATCCGCAGCTTCGTGAAGCGATGATTGATGCGATGAAGTTTTGGGTGGATGAATGCAATATTGATGGGTTCAGATGTGATATGGCAATGCTGGTACCAATTGACTTTTGGTTAGAAGCCCGAAAAGAGCTGGATACTATTCGTCCATTATTCTGGTTGGGAGAATTTGACCAATGGGGCGGTGATGAACCTTATGCCCGTGCTTTTGATGTAAGCTATAGCTGGCATTGGATGCATATCTCTGAAACATTTTATAAACAGCAACTGAAGCTGGCTGTATTGGATGATGCGCTTTCCGGTTATCAAATAAAACAACCGTATCATCATATCCGTTCTTTTTTTACAACCAATCATGATGAGAATAGCTGGAACGGAACAGAGTATGAAAAGTATGGTGATGCCGCTTTGGCTTTTGCGGTATTCAGTTGTATGTGGAATGGGATTCCTTTGATTTACAGCGGGCAGGAATTACCAAATCATAAGCGCCTCGCTTTTTTTGATAAAGATGAAATCAAGTGGAAAGCGCAGCCCAAACTTCATGAGTTTTATCAAACTCTTTTACGCTTTAGGAAACAACATCCTGCATTAAGAGCTGCCAACAGAAACGTGATTACATGGCGTATTGCAACTACAGAACTGGAACATTTATTTTCTTTTGTTCGCAGGTCAGGTTCAAGAGAAGTGATTACAGTGCTCAATCTGTCCGATAAGAAACATAAGTTTCATATAAATGATACAAGGATCGGTGGCTCTTATATTGATTTGTTTACCGGTAAAGAACATCAGTTAACAGAGCAATTCATCTTACCGCCCTGGGGTTACTTGGTACTTCATAAATAAGAAACGGGGCGCCAAAGGCGCCCCGTTTTCTTTTGATAATTATCTCAACGTTTAAGGCTCATTTCTGTTTAAATCATTAATGGCATATTGATACACGCCTTCATAACCGGGATAAATACCTTCAACGATGATGCTGTTGCCGGCACTTTCTATAGCACGTTTAAAATCATCCACACTCTTTATGGTTTTACCTCCTGCTCGGATGATGATGAAGCCTTTCTTTAAAGTAGTTTGTTCAGCAATTAAACCATCAGTAATGGAGTTAATCACCACGCCACCTTCAATTCCATACTCTTTGGCTTTCTTTGCATCCAGTGTGGCAAACTCAGCACCCAACCTGTCGAGAGATGATGTAGTTACTACATCTGTATTACCGGCACTGTTCTTTAATGTAAGTGTTGCTGTTCCCTCTTTTCCATTTCTTATATAAGTCACATTCATCTTCTGACCGGGGCGGTAGCTGGCAACAGTACCTGTTAACTCTGTCCAGGTGCTTACCATTTTATTATCAAGCTTCACAATTTTATCGCCTTTTTTCAATCCTGCTTCTTCCGCAGCACTCTTTGGTAAAATCTCACCAATCTCAACACCATCACCTTCTTTAATTTGAGAGTCGGTACCATTATCCTGGTTAGCAGCCGGACGAATACCTAAATAAGCTCTCTGTACCGTTCCGTACTTAATTAAATCATCCACTACTTTCTTAACAATGTTTACAGGAATAGCATAAGAATATCCTGCATAAGCACCCGTGGGTGAAGCAATGGCAGCGTTAATACCAATCAATTGTCCGCCGGTGTTAATCAATGCACCACCGCTGTTTCCCTGGTTAACTGCCGCATCTGTTTGTATAAAACTTTCAACGGTATTGGCACCTGGTTTTGCTTTGCGTTGATTTACGCCAAGGTAACGATACTTTGCACTTACAATACCTGCTGTAACCGTTGTTTCCAACGTAAGGGGATAACCTACTGCCAGTACCCATTGACCCACTTTTACTTCATCTGAATTACCATAAAGCAGGTAGGGGAAACCGGTTCCTTCAATTTTAATCACTGCTAAATCTGTATTAGCATCAGTAGCTACCAGTTTGGCTTTGTATTGTTTTTTATTGCTGAGTGTAACGGTAATTTCATCAGCACCATCAATAACGTGATTGTTGGTTACAATATATCCATCACCTGAAATAAATACACCACTACCACTGGCCATTTGCGGAACATTGTTACCACGACCTCCAAAAAAGTCGTCAAAGAAATCATCACCAAACAAATCACTGAACGGGCTGCGCCTGCGTTGCATATTTGTTTGGGTAGGATTGGTTTTTGTTTTGATATGCACTACAGCCGGCACAGCGCTGCCTGCTGCACTTTCAAAATCAACCGGGCCGGGGGCACCTGTGCCACTGTCAAATAATCCTGCATAGTTTACAGGTACCTGGCTTTGACTGTAGCTTACAGATCTGTTGTTGTATTTTCCATACAGGTAGGCACTGCCCACACCGGTAACGGCACTAATAAGAACAACTAATAAAATGTGTTTTGCTTTCATATCGCTTTCTATTATTCTTTTTCAATTTTATCAAAGGCCATGCCTTTTGTTCTGTAAAGTAACGAAGCTGTCATCATTTCAGGCCTACCCATCAGCCACATTTAACAACTTATGAACAGTTTCGTAGATAGAGTTAAAGTTAGTGAAATTGAAGGTGCTTGTATTGCCTGATAAGACATTAAAAAAAATCCCATTGCATCAGCAACGGGATTTTTACAATCAATACAGTTGAAATTTCCGTTACGGGAAAATGCCCAGCTCTGCATAACTGGTGGCCACTTTATTAATGGCAACCACATAAGCAGCTGTACGCATATCAGGAATGGAAGGATTAGCCCTCCAGCAATCCATTACTTCATTAACCGCAGTAATCATCGTTTCTTCCAGACCACTGTATACCAAATCCACTTCATCGGGTCCGTGCAGGATATCCTGTTTTACTTTCTGATCCACTTTCTTTCCGGTAGTACCTTCAATCTGTGCAATGATGGCATTGTTCTGATTCTCCGTAAAACGTTTTTCCAAACGACCGTAACGAACGTGGCTCAGGTTCTTCAACCACTCAAAGTAAGAAACCGTTACACCACCTGCATTCAGGAACATATCAGGAATTACCAGGATTCCCTTCTGTGCAAACACCTCATCTGCCTCAGGAGTTAAAGGCCCGTTAGCAGCTTCGCCAATCACTTTTGCTTTGATACGTGGTGCATTATCACCATTGATAACGTTTTCCAATGCAGCAGGAATGAGGATATCGCAATCCAGTTCCAACGCATCTGTATTCTTAACACAGTTGGTAGCACCGGGGAAATTTAATATAGACTTAGTGGCTTTGCGGTGCTGGAAAACAGCATCCACATCCAAACCATCATAGTTGTAAATGCTTCCTTCATACTCTGCCAATGCTACAATTTTAGCACCTGCATCCTGAAAGAACTTGGCGGAATGATAACCCACATTACCCAAACCCTGCACAATTACTCTCTTTCCTTCAACACCGGTGCTTAAGCCCAGTTTGCTCATTACATCGGGCATATTACATACTTCACGGATGCCATAAAATACGCCCAAGCCGGTAGCTTCTCTGCGACCACGAACACCGCCTTGAGTAATGGGTTTACCGGTAACACATCCTGCAGCATCCAACTCGCCCGGTTTTAACGAAGCGTAGGTATCCACAATCCATGCCATTTCACGTTCGCCTGTTCCGTAATCAGGAGCAGGTACATCCGTACCGGGGCCGATGAAATTTTTCTTCACCAATTCTGAAGTATAACGACGGGTAATTTTTTCGAGTTCATAAACAGAATGTTTACGGGGGTCAATTTTAATACCGCCTTTACCACCACCAAAAGGAACATTTACAATCGCACACTTATAAGTCATTAACGCAGCAAGTGCCATTACTTCATCCTGGTTTACTTCTGTTGAAAAACGGATACCACCTTTACAAGGCGTTTTATGGTGCGAGTGCTGTACACGATAGGCTTCAATTACTTCAATGGTGCCATCGTCCATTTTTACGGGGAAGCGCATCTGGTACACACTGTTGCAGGCACGGATCTGTTCCAGAATTCCTTTTTCCCATTTGGTAAAAGCGGCGGCCTTATCGAAGCTTTTTTCAACGGCGCCGAAGAAGCTGTAAGTAGCTGACATAACAATCGTTTTTAGTTTTTATTATAGCAATAGAAATCAATCCTTCTTTTGTTCAAGCTTTGAAAGCCTGCGGTCGATACGAAACACATAACCCACCAATCCCAATAAAATCACGAGGCAAACCACTACCACCACATAAATTTTACCATTGCTGCGCATGGCATCGGCCATTTCCGGCTGCTCTGTTTGCGCAAACGTGCTCAAAGAAATCAGCAGTAGTATGAATAGTGCAATTAATTTTCTCATGATAGTAATGCTTTTTCTTTCAATAACTCAATCCTGATTTTTAAAGTGGTGATCCATACGCCCATGAGTGTCCAACCAATAACGGCTGGATAAAACACCATACGTAAACGTGAGTCGATATCTTTAAAATTCAAAGCCGGGTTACCGCTGTCGCTGCCCGGTGCGCCCGGGTGCAAGCTTCCTACCAATCTCGGAATGATCCAGATAGTTGGAAACAGCATAGCGAAAGCGAAAATATTGTACACGGCAGTTACACGGGCTCTTTTATCAATATCAGTAAAACTGCCACGCAGTACAAAATAAGCACAGTAAATAAGGATGGCAATACCGGCTCCCAAAAGCTTAGGTTCTTTTAAAATATTCGCCATCGACTGGCCCTGATCTGTAACCCAGGTATAATTAGCCCAGATGGCTCCGGTGGCATAACCTAATAATCCAAAAAATAAACCGGTAGCTGCATAGGCAGATGCATAAATATCGTTGAGATAGGATTGGTTGCGCAGGTATTTGATGCTGTACACGAGACTCACACCAAATAAAATCATCATGGCAAACCACATGCAAACATGGAAGTACAGGTTGCGGATGGACTCATTGAGAATGAAAAGACGGGGAACATCCATAAGGAACCCGCCGATGATGGTGTACACCAATAAAAGAACCGATAATATCTTCCACCAGGGTTTATGCATAATTTCTAACGAAGACAAACAGTAAAGGCAATCATTTTACTTCCGTTTGTAAAGTGCGGGCAAAGTTAGTGGGTTGCTTTAATCTTTCCACAAAAAAGGAAACAAAATCATGCAGAGCGCAATCACCAGAATATCCAATCCCCCCAACAGCAATACTAACTGCACCAAGGCACCTTCTCTGAAAATTTCTCCAAATGCAGATTTGGAAATGCGTATAAGCAGCATGAGTTGCGGAATGATCACCGGAAAGCCCATGATCACCATAATCGCCGCATTTTGATTGGCTCTTGATGCAATGGCGGCCATGAGGGTAAACACCAAACACATACTGATGCCGCCCAGCAGGGTGAGTCCCGTAAACTTAATACCGTCAGTAAAAGGAGCTCCCAGGAAGAAACTGAAGGTAGCCAGGCTCAGCAAACTCATGATGAGCATCAGCACAATATTGTACAGCAACTTGGCAATGATGAACTCACGGGCACTGGTAATGGAATAATAATACAGCATTTTGCCTCTGCTTTCCTGCAAAAAACTTTTAGCTACGGCATTGATGCTGATGAACAGCATGTTTACCCAAAACAATGCATTCCATGTTTCTGCATCCGCTTCGCTCAGTGAAAGAAACAACACATAAACGATACAGGCAACATACAAGAGAATGCCGTAGAACGTATACTGTTGCCTTACTTCCAGCAACAGGTCTTTCTTAAACAGGGCCAATATTTTTTTTGAAGAAGACAATTTGAGAAAATGGTTAATTAGTTTATTCGGACTTAGACTTATTGCTTGCAGTTTGCAGTCTGTAACTTATAGCTTCTTGTTATTCATAATAACAATGTCTGCACCTCGGCTCATACACATCTTTTTCGCCTAACAGTACCTGTCCGCCATCGGCACTTTTACGGTAACTGTAATTGGCAATATTACCACATACCACACAGATCGCATGAAGCTTGGTAATATAATCGGCCACTGCCAGCAGGTTGGGCATTTGGCCAAAAGGTTGTGTTTTATAATCCATATCCAGTCCGGCTACAATTACACGAATGCCCCGTAGTGCCAGTTTTTCACACACTTCAGTAATGCCTTCATCAAAGAACTGGGCTTCATCTACACCCACCACATCTACATCGCCCACCATCAGTAATATTTTCTGTGAATTGTCAACCGGGGTGGATTGAATGGCCCGCTCATCATGACTCACAATCTTTACTTCATCATACCTTACATCAATGGCGGGTTTAAAAATCTCCACTTTTAAATTAGCAATACGGGCACGTTTCAAACGGCGGATGAGTTCTTCTGTTTTACCACTGAACATGGAGCCGCAGATCACCTCAATCCAGCCTCTTTTATCACCTCTTATATTTGGTTCAATAAACATTCGTAATTTTTTATGCTCAACTGTTTGTAACTTACAGTCGTAAATTTCCAATACCGCCAAAAGTAAGGACTATTCATGGAACGTATTGCTTCATTGATTGAACAATTACAGCAGGCAGTCAGCGAAAAAGCAGATACCTCACGCCTGGTGTTGCTTGCCAATATGCTGCAGGCTGAGTTGCAATTGCTACAACAGAAAGAGCCTGCCACCATTGGTACGCCCAAAGTAGCGGTGGTAATGCCGGGTATACGTACCGTGCAACAGTCAACAACTGTTCAACCGACAGCGTCACCTGTCCCTCCAAAAATCGAAACAAAACAGGAAGAAGAAAAAATCCTGGAAGTGCTACAGGTTAATGAAGCAGATGTAGAAGCGGAGTTGGAAGAGATTCGTCAAAAAGCTGAGTTTGCTAAAAAGATTGAAGCAAAAGCACATACAGCACCTGCAAAACCAGCCTTGTTATTTGATGATGAACCTGAAATACCAACACTCATTCATCAGCCCAATTATAAAGAACCGGCAAAAAATGGTGGTAAAGAAATTAATGAAGCGGTTGCTTTAGAAACACCTTCGTTAAATGATTTTTTAAAACAAACAACTACTGAAGTTGGACACAAACTTGGTGAGGCCGGGGCCATAAGGGATTTGAAAAAAGCCATAGGCATCAACGATCGTTTTGTATTCATCAATGAATTGTTCCGGGGCGATGAAGCCATGTATGAACGCAGCATCAAAACCATCAACAACTTTTCTATTTATCCCGAAGCACAGTACTGGATGGAACGGGAGTTAAAAATCAAACTTGGCTGGGATGATCATAGGCAAGTCACCCAGGATTTCTATGCACTGGTGAAAAGACGTTTCTCCTGAATGTAATTTATAATAGCTGCAGTAGCGCCTGCATTCTCTTGAACATAGACCCCTGCTTTTTTTCCTGCTTCTGAATGATCAATTGTATGAACCAAGGTTTCCAGTTCGTTGTAACTGCTTATGGCAAACAAACCTCCGGTTTCTTTCATTTCAACAGCTTCCCTGTATTTTCTGATGTTAGGCCCGGTAACTACTGCTTTGTTATAAACAGCTGCTTCTAAGGTATTGTGAATGCCATCTTTAGTAAATCCCCCGCCTACATAACAAATCGTTCCGTATTTATAAAGTTTTGAAAGATGACCTATGCTGTCAATGATGATACAGTTACAGTTGGCAGGCAATTCCTGATCCGGCCGGAGTTGTGTAAAGCGAACAGAATTGCTGAACAATTGCTCTAACTGCTGAACATGTGCACTATCAATTTCATGTGGTGCAATCAGTAATTGCCAATCTTTCTGATTCATATGGAACCATTGTGCAATCAAAGCTTCATCTTCCTGCCAGGTGCTGCCGGCAATCAGTATTTTTTTATTGGGTTGAAGAAAAGATGTAATAGGTGGAACGGGTTGCCAATGCTCAGCAAGTTCCAGCACACGGTCAAATCTTGTATCACCGCATACAGAGACATTTTTATGGATGTTAATGGAAGCCAGTAAACGGGCCGATTCTTCATTCTGCACAAACAGGTGCGAAAACTGAAACAGCATCTTCCTATAAAATCCACCCCACCACTGAAAGAATGGTTGTGTATTTCTGAAAATGCCTGAAACAAGTATGGTTGTTGTATTTCTTTTTTTCAGCTCGGCTAAATAATAATGCCAGAACTCATATTTCACAAAAACAGCAAGTGAGGGTTGTACAATATTTAAAAAGGCAGTTGCGTTGCCTGGTCCATCTTCCGGTAGGTATATAATCAGGTCAGCTCCTTTATAATCTTTTTGTATTTCGTAGCCGGAGGGTGAGAAAAAAGTGAGTAGTATCTTACAATCAGGGTATTGCTTTTTAATGGCCTCCAGCAGGGGACGGCCCTGCTCAAATTCGCCTAATGAAGCACAATGCATCCAAACGGCCTTCTCTCCCTGCTTCAACTTCCATTGCTGTTGCAGCTTTTCTTTCCATTCATTTCTACCTTTCACCCACATCTCTGCTTTCCTGTTCCACCGTGCAGCCAAATGAATACTGCCGAAGTACACAAACCGGAACAGATGGTAAAACAGAATCATGGCTGCAAAATAAAAGGAAACATCAAACAATTTCTGTTTATTTCCCTTCTCCATGCCCTTAATTTAGGTAGTAAAAGCCCATTTTTTGCCGTACTTTCGCTGCCGCTAAAAAAGCCAATTTATGAGGCCAATTCAAATGGTTGATTTAAAGCAGCAGTACCTGGCTATCAAAGAACAGGTAGATGCTGCCGTGCTGGATGTGTTGAACAGTTCTGCATTTATAAACGGAAAACCCGTTCAGGAACTGGCTGCCGATTTGAGCAGTTACCTCGGCGTAAAACATACTATTCCCTGTGCTAACGGTACTGATGCACTGCAGATTGCTATGATGGCATTGAACTTAGAGCCCGGTGATGAAGTGATTACTCCTTCTTTTACTTATATCGCAACTACTGAAGTGGTGGCTTTGCTTCGTTTAAAACCTGTTTTTGTAGAAGTAGATCCTAAGAATTTTTGTATTGATCCGGCTGCTATTCGCAAAGCCATTACGCCAAAGACAAAAGCCATCGTACCGGTACACCTGTATGGTCATGCGGCTAATATGGAAGAAATTATGAAGATAGCGCAGGAGCATAATCTTTATGTTATTGAAGATAATGCACAGGCTATAGGAGCCGATTATACGTTCAGCGACGGAACTTCAAAGAAAACAGGCGCCATCGGCACCATCGGATGTACTTCATTTTTTCCGTCAAAAAACCTTGGATGTTACGGTGATGGGGGAGCGATCTTTACAAACGATGACGTATTGGCTGATCAGCTACGCATGGTGGCCAATCATGGTCAGAAAGTTCGGTATTATCATGAAGTGGTTGGTTGTAACTCCCGTTTAGATACTGTGCAGGCAGCTATCCTTTTAATCAAGCTCAAAAAACTGGATGAGTATATTGCTGCCCGCCGAAAAGCAGCAGATTATTATGATGCGGCTTTTACCAATCATCCGCACATTACAGTTCCTTACCGTGCTCCTTACAGCAATCATGTGTTTCATCAATACACTTTAACACTGGATGGTTACAAGAACGTAGCAGAAGTGCGTAATGGTTTAAATGCCTGTCTGGCTGAGCAGCATGTCCCTTCCATGATTTACTATCCCGTGCCTGCACATCGTCAAAACATGTTTGCATCTTTTGGAGGTAATGATTTCAAACTTGAAATAACAGATTGGTTGACGGATCGTGTTATTTCTTTGCCCATGCATACAGAACTGGAAGAAGAGCAGTTGCAGTTCATTACATCAAAAGTGCTGGAATATCTTAATAAACAATAAAACCTTATAAACATTTATTCATTCTTCATCTTTAAACCTAAAACTCATAACATATGAAAATCGCAGTCGTTGGAACAGGCTATGTTGGATTAGTAACAGGCACTTGTTTTGCTGAAACGGGCAACCAGGTAACCTGTGTGGATATAGACACCAAAAAAGTAGAGAAACTTTCAAACGGTCAGATTACTATTTATGAACCCGGCCTGGAGAAAATATTTCTCCGTAATCTCAAAGAAGGCCGTCTGCGGTTTACTACAAACCTCGCAGAAGGTATTAAGGATGCAACCATTATTTTTTTAGCCTTACCCACACCTCCCGGTGAAGATGGCAGTGCTGATTTGAAATACATTTTAGGTGTAGCTGAAGATTTAGGAAAAATTCTTACAGATTACAAAGTGATTGTTGACAAAAGCACCGTTCCTGTAGGAACAGCGGATAAAGTGCGAACTGCTGTTGCCAAAAATTACAAAGGCGATTTTGCAGTGGTAAGCAACCCCGAGTTTTTGAGAGAAGGTGTAGCGGTAGAAGATTTCATGAAACCGGACAGGGTAGTAGTTGGTACCAGTGATAAAAAAGCAAAGGAAATCATGACCCAGCTCTATGCTCCTTTTGTAAGAAGCGGTAACCCGGTGATTTTTATGGACGAACGCAGTGCTGAGCTTACCAAGTATGCAGCCAATTCTTTCCTGGCTGTAAAAATTTCATTTATGAATGAGGTAGCCCGTTTGTGTGAGCGTTTGGGAGCCGATGTGGATATGGTACGCAAAGGAATCGGCAGTGATGAACGTATTGGTAAGCGTTTCCTTTTCCCGGGTATTGGTTATGGGGGTAGTTGCTTCCCTAAAGATGTGCAGGCGTTGGTAAAATCTTCCAAAGAAGTGGAATATGAATTTGAAATTCTCAATGCAGTAATGAAGGTGAATGAAGATCAGAAACTCTTCCTCATTCCTAAAATCCAATCCTTCTTCAAAAATGAGTTACAAGGTAAACATTTTGCTTTGTGGGGATTGGCCTTCAAACCTAATACCGATGATATACGGGAAGCACCTGCATTGTATATGATTGACGCATTAACTGCTGCCGGAGCAACTGTAACTGCTTTTGATCCTGAAGCAATGAATAATGTAAAGCAGGTAGTGGGAGATAAAATCAACTATGCATCTAACCAGTATGAAGCTTTACAGAACGCAGATGCTTTAATTATTGCAACCGAGTGGAGCGAGTTCCGCACACCTGAGTTTGAAAAAATGAGTTCGTTGCTTAAAAATAAAGTGGTGTTTGATGGACGCAATGTATATGATGCATCACAAATGAAAGAACTGGGCTATCATTATGATAGTGTGGGAAGGTTAACCGTAACAAATAATCAATGATGGAACGTAAACGAATTTTAATTACAGGTGCAGCCGGTTTTCTCGGTTCTCATTTGTGTGACCGCTTTATTAAAGAGGGTTACCAGGTGATTGCTATGGATAATCTTATTACCGGTGATTTACGAAATATTGAACACCTGTTTAAGCTGGAGCAATTTGAGTTTTATCATCATGATGTAACCAAGTTCATCCATATTCCCGGCAAGCTGGATTATATATTACATTTCGCATCGCCTGCCAGTCCTATCGATTATTTAAAGATTCCGATCCAGACATTGAAAGTAGGAGCACATGGTACCCATAATTGCCTGGGTTTGGCAAAGGCAAAAGGAGCACGCATTCTTGTTGCTTCCACATCAGAAGTTTATGGTGATCCGCTCGTGCATCCGCAAACTGAAGAGTATTGGGGCAATGTAAATCCTGTGGGGCCACGTGGTGTGTATGATGAAGCCAAGCGCTTTATGGAAAGTATAACCATGGCCTATAATCGTTTTCATGGTGTACAAACAAGGATCGTACGAATCTTTAATACATACGGCCCCCGTATGCGTTTAAATGATGGTCGTGCTTTACCTGCTTTCATCGGCCAGGCATTGCGTGGCGAAGATTTAACAGTATTTGGTGATGGAAGTCAGACCAGAAGTTTTTGTTTTGTAGATGACCTGGTAGAAGGTATTTACCGTTTGCTCATGAGTGATTATGATATGCCGGTGAATGTGGGTAATCCATCAGAGATTACATTAAAAGAGTTTGCAGAGGAAGTAATTAAGTTAACGGGCACTGCACAAAAGATTGTTTATAAACCATTGCCCGTTGATGATCCTAAACAAAGACAACCGGATATTACAAAAGCCAAACAGATACTGGGATGGGAGCCAAAGGTTTCAAGAGCAGAAGGATTAAAGATTACGTATGATTATTTTAAGAATCTGCCCAAAGAAGAATGGAGCAAACTGCCCAAAGAATTTGTAAGCATGAAATAAAAACCACCTTAAAACACCCTTTAACTATGTTTCAGTCACTCATCAATAAAGAAAAGAAAATAGCCGTCGTTGGTCTTGGGTATGTGGGCTTGCCGCTTGCATTGGAACTGGCGGCACACATGCGTGTGATTGGTTTTGATATCAACCGCAAACGCATTGAAATGATGCAGCGGAGTGAAGACCCCAGTAAGGAAGTGGAAGCTGAAGTGTTTGCAGGAAAAGACATTGTGTTTACTGATGATATCAATGTATTAAAAGGAGCTTCCTTCTTTATTGTAACGGTTCCCACACCGGTTGATGAATACAAAGTACCTGATCTTACACCTTTGCAGAAAGCAAGTGAAACCGTTGGTAAAGTTTTAAAGAAAGGTGATTATGTAGTATATGAAAGCACCACTTATCCGGGCTGTACAGAAGAAGATTGTATGCCGATTCTGGAGCAGTTCAGCGGGTTGAAAGGAAAGGTTGATTTTAAAATCGGTTATTCACCGGAGCGGATCAATCCGGGTGATAAACAGCATACACTCAACAACACCGTTAAAATTGTTTCAGGATGTGATGCTGAATCGCTGCAGGAGATTGCTGCTGTTTATGAGAGTGTTGTGAAAGTGGGCGTACACCGTGCGCCGAATATTAAAGTAGCCGAAGCCGGAAAGATTATTGAAAATGCGCAGCGGGATCTGAATATATCTCTCATGAATGAGTTATCGATCATTTTTGACCGCATCGGCATCAATACGTATGATGTAGTGGAAGCCGCCGGCACCAAATGGAATTTTCATAAATACACACCCGGTCTTGTGGGCGGGCATTGCATTGGAGTAGATCCCTATTACCTCACTTACAAAGCCCAGCAGTTGGGATATAATTCCAAAGTAATTTCCAGCGGCCGTTTTGTAAATGATGAAATGCCCCGTTATGTGGCCAAAAAAATCATTCAGCATATTATCAAACATGCGCCTGATGCAGCTTCGGCAAAAGTATTAGTGCTGGGTGCTACGTTTAAAGAAAATGTAGCGGATATCCGCAATTCAAAAGTGGCTGACATGGTGCGTGAGCTGTTAGAGTATAATGTGGCTGTTGACTTTGTAGATCCGCATGCTGATGCTGATGAAGTAAAACATGAATATGGTTTAACGCTTACTAAAGAAATAGGTAAGGGATATGATGCTGTTGTGCTTGCTGTAGCGCATCACCCATACAAAGATTTTGATGAATCTTTTTTGATGTCTGTTTGTAATGAACAGGCTTTGTTTGCTGATCTCAAAGGAATTTACCGTAATAAAATTTCTAAACTGAAATACTGGAGTTTATAATGCCTGATTTTTCTAAAACCATATTGGTTACCGGTGGAGCCGGTTTTATAGGAAGCCATGTTGTTCGTTTGTTTGTGAACAAATATCCTCACTACAAAATTGTAAACGGTGATGCATTAACCTATGCCGGCAATCTTGAAAATCTGAAAGATGTGCAGGAGAAAGCTAATTATGTTTTTGAAAAAGTAGATATTATTGATGAGCAAAGCGTTAATAAGTTATTTGAGCAGTATCGTTTTGATGCAGTCATTCACCTGGCAGCTGAAAGTCATGTGGATCGTAGTATTATGGATCCATTGGCATTTGTAAGAACAAATGTGTTGGGTACGGTGGTATTGTTGAACGCCTGCCGCAACTTTTGGAAAAATCAATATACCGGTAAATTGTTTTATCATGTATCAACGGATGAAGTATATGGATCATTAGGTGAAAGCGGTTTCTTTACAGAAGAAACACCCTATGATCCGCATTCTCCCTACTCAGCTTCCAAGGCTTCTTCTGATCATTTTGTTATGGCGTATCATGATACTTATGGATTACCTGTAGTCATGAGCAATTGCAGTAACAATTACGGCTCCCATCATTTTCCTGAAAAGCTGATTCCTTTAATGATCAACAATATCAAAAACAAAAAACCTTTACCCGTGTACGGCAAAGGTGAAAATGTTCGTGACTGGTTGTACGTGGAAGATCATGCAAGAGCTATTGATACTATTTTTCATACAGGCAAGCAGGGTGAAAGTTATAATGTAGGCGGTTTTAATGAGTGGAAAAATATTGATCTCGTGAAATTGCTCTGCCGCATTATGGATCAAAAGCTCGGAAGGGCAGCGGGAGAGAGTGAGCAGTTGATTACCTATGTAACTGATCGCCCCGGTCATGATCTTCGTTATGCTATTGATGCTACCAAATTGCATAAGGAACTGGGTTGGTCGCCTTCGCTGCAGTTTGAAGAAGGATTGGAAAAAACAGTGGACTGGTATCTTGCAAATGAAGACTGGATCAACCATGTTACCAGCGGCGATTACCAGAAATACTATGAAGAACAATACAAACACTAAGTACTATTTAAAGCGAAATAAATTTTCTTCTATCTCATGGCGTTTCATGAAACAGGTTTTCCGGGATTAGTGGTTTTTGAACCAAATGTATTTGGCGATGCACGTGGTTATTTTTTTGAATCCTATAATCAGCAGGTGTTTGATGCTGCGGGTTATTCTTATAACTGGGTTCAGGATAATCAATCCAGTTCTTCCTATGGTGTAATTCGTGGATTACATTTTCAGAAAGGAGAACATGCGCAGGCTAAACTGGTGCGCTGTTTAAGCGGATGTATCCTGGATGTAGTGGTAGATCTCAGAAAAGATTCTCCTACCTTCAAAAAAACATATGTAGCAGAACTCACCGGGGAAAATAAAAAAGCATTGCTCATTCCCCGTGGATTTGCGCATGGCTTTTCTGTATTAAGTGAGCAGGCTGAAGTTTTATATAAATGTGATCATTTTTATAACAAGCAAAGTGAGGGCGGTTTGCTTTACAACGATCCTTCACTGCAGATTGATTGGCAGATTGAAACAGAGAAGCAGATTGTATCAGTAAAAGATCTGGAATTACCTTCCTTTGACAGGTTAAGCAAAGACTCCTTTTTTTAATATGCAACCCACCGTATTAGTTACCGGAAGTAATGGCCAGCTGGGCAAAGAATTGCAGCAGTTAATAACAGCATTTCCGCAATTCCGTTTTGTTTTTGCATCACGGGAAGATTTAAAATTGCATCACTACGGGTTAGTTGAAAATTTTTTCATTGCCACAAAGCCTCAGTACTGTATCAATTGTGCGGCTTACACTGCTGTTGATAAGGCAGAGAATGAACCTGATATGGCCATGCTGGTAAATGGTGAAGCGGTGGGCCACCTGGCCGCTGTTTGCCAAAAATACAATACTAAGTTTATTCATATATCAACGGATTATGTGTTTGATGGTGAAAGTGAAACACCTTACGTTGAAACAGATACCACAGGTCCAATTAATATATACGGCCGTTCCAAATTATCAGGTGAGCAGTTGTGCATCAAAGAAAATCCGGATGCTATCATCATTCGTACTTCATGGGTGTATTCATCCTTCGGACACAATTTTGTAAAGACCATGGTACGGTTGATGCAGGAGCGTAATGAAATCAATGTGGTAAATGATCAGATCGGCTCACCAACCTATGCTGCTGATCTTGCTAAACTTATTCTTGACATACTGGCTTCGGGCAAATGGGAGGCAGGTATTTATCACTACAGTAATGAAGGTAAAATCAGTTGGTATGATTTTGCAGTTGCCATCAAAGAATTAACCGGCAGTCATTGTATTATTCATCCTATTGCCAGTACAGCTTATCCAACTCCCGCCAGGCGACCGCATTTCTCCCTGCTTGATAAAACAAAAATCAAAACAACCTATTCAATTACAATTCCTCACTGGAAGGAGAGTCTTGTAAAATGTATGGAGCTATTGCAGCATTGAATGATCAGTTGATTTGTTATTCAATTGTTTCCCTCACTATCTTTTCTAAAGCGGCTTTTTTATTGATCAGCTCCTTTAATAAGTACAGTTGATTCATAGCCCTGTTGTAGTTGTGCAGTTCATACTTTGCACCATAGTAAACATCGTTGTTGAGGTAATCCGTTAAAAAACGTAGTGCCTGCATATAGATGATGAATTTGCCGGCATATACAAAATGATTTTTTTCAACGGTAGTTAAATGCCCGTTCATCTCCTGTAAATAGCCTGTAACAATTGCCCGGAAGTATTTTTCCCGTATGTGAATGAGTGAAAAGTCTGTTTCTTCTTCATTGGCCGGGCTCAGGTAAGTACGCATCATATCACCTACATCACTAAAAAAATAGCCCGGCATAATGGTATCAAGATCAATAACGCAGAGTGCCAGGTTTTGATCATTAAATAAAACGTTACTTATTTTGGTATCATGATGTGTAACACGCAGGTGAAAGTCCGGACTCCGTTTAATTTGCTCATAGGTAGTAACAATTGATTCGTAGCTTATGAGTTCTTTGATCAGTTGCTTTGCATACTCCTTTCTTATAACATCACCATTTTCTACAGCATTTAAAAATTGACTGAATCTGAAGGTGAGGTTATGAAAATCGGGTATTGTAATTTTTAAATTCTCAGTGTTAAATCCTGCCAGCAATCCGGTAAACCTTCCAAACTGTTTTGCAGCTTCGTATGCCTGTTCAAGTGTTGAAACAGAATCTATACTATGCGATCCTTTAACAAAAGGAAACAAACGGTAATAACCTTCTGCCTTGTTGAAAAACAACTGATCCTTTGTTTTTGTAGGGATGGGTGCAACAAAAAAATAATCCGGATGCTGTTCCTTAAGATAAGAGGCTACCACTTCTATATTTTCAGCTATGGCATACGGGTCATGAAATACTTTCTGATTGATTTGTTGGAGAATGAATATCTCATCCCCATCACTTACTTTCCATGTTTTGTGAATTAATCCTGAACCAACAGGAGTTATGGAGTGAGCCGCTTCCTGCATTCCGTATGCTTCTGAGATTTGCTGCAGCATGTACGATGCCTTTTTGTTGTAGCCAAACATAACAAATATTCGGGCTGATTTACCGGAGGCGGTTTTGATAAAGCTTTTATAAAGGCAGAATTATTTTGAAGAGGAAAAACAAAAAAGGTATCCTGAAAATCAAGATACCTTTTGTTGCGGTAGTTGCCCGACCTGGATTCGAACCAAGACAAACAGAACCAAAATCTGTCGTACTACCATTATACTATCGGGCAATCCTTCCCATCGCCTGCTGTTGCATTTGTTGGGGTGGCAAAAGTAGGGTGGATGAGAAAAACTGCCAAAAAAAATTACGATTTAGAGTATAATTCGAAAACCTCCTGTAAAACGGATATGTGTTAATCCTTCCGGCTCGTCTTCTTCAGATGAAGTTAGCCCCTGCTGATCTGACTTTAATTTTGCTCTGCCGTTCAGATAATCACCATTTACAGCGAAGTAAACATTTTTGCTGAGTTTGAAATCAAGTCCCAGTCCGCCTGTTAAGGCAAGCCCCGTTCCCGTTAATTCAAAAGAACTCCTGTTTCCGGCAGAGGATAAATCATTGTCAGAACGGTAACTGATAGCACCAATACCAAGTTTAGAAGTTAAAAACACTGTTTCATTTTTACCGAGAGGAGTAAAGCTGATCCAGTTACCGGTGATAACGGTTATTTTATCGGAGGTGCTAATCGTGCCTGCAGCAGTTGTAGGACCACCCGGCCCCGGAACAGATGTTGTAAAAGGGTAATCTTTACTTGATGAGCTGAATTGTGAGTAGGCAAGAGTAAATCCATTATTGTCCGCTTTTGCACCAAGTTCAAATGAAAACGCTGTACCATTCCGTAATTCTTTAAAGTGATCCTCTAATTGAGGAGGTACAGAGGCGTCAATTTTAGCAGTTCTAAAACCCAAGCCATAAGAACCTGATGCCATGAATTTAATGTTTGACGGTGTGTTAGCTGTATTTTGGGCATTAACAGTGAGCACAAAGAGCAAAAGCAAAGTTGCTGTGGTGTAGATTTTTTTCATCATAAATTTTTTCCATGATAAACAGGAGAGCACCAGCGATGTTCCGGTTACAGTAAGAATCTTTTGTTAATGAAAAGCACTTTTTATACAGAGCAGTTATAGAAAGAGTCAAAGCCGATTAACTGCAAAATTCATATCAGGAGTCTGCAGGTTTTAATTTTAAAATCAGGAAAAGTGGAATAATCATAATTCCTCCCGAAACAAAAAACGGTACGCTGTGCCAGATAGGATAAAGGAGCCCCCCTACAGCCGGTCCAATCACTCTCGACAATGACGCAAAACTTTGATTGGCTCCCATAACTTGTCCCACAGATTGCACAGGCGCTATTTTGCTGAGCCAACTGGTGAGCGGCGGTGTTATCAGCGCATTGCCAAAAGCAAGCATTGCTACGAGGATCAACTCCAAAGGCACAAACAATTCTTTACCGGGTACAGGTATTAACGCAAGTGAAATGCCCATGAGTAATGCACCACTGATGATGAGTTGTTTCTCCGTATATCTTTTGGTAAACCAGCGGATGAATAAACCTTGGCTCAACGCACTTACAATGCCGATGAGTGCAAATACATAGCTGGATTGTTTTTCATTTAACCCGTATTTTTCTTTCCACAGCAAACCGCTTGTAATCTGCATCATGCTGAAAGCAGTAACATATAAAAAGAAGATCCACATGAGTTGATTGATAACGGGTGCCTGCAGCCATCGTATAATCTGCTCCAGGGGGTTAATGGAACGTTTGCTGTTCCGGTCAATGTTTTGATTGCTTTCCACAAGAGAATACCATGCTGATGCAAGATTTATTACATTGAAGATGGCCGCACCCAGGCCCACCCATAAAACACTTCCTTCGCCACTAAAACTTTTTAAATAACCACCTACCACCGGCCCTATAATAAAACCCAATCCAAAAACAGCGCCTACCATGCCCAGGTTTTTGGTTCGCTCTTCGGGTTTTGAAATATCAGCCATATAAGCCTGTGCTACGGAAATATTGGCGCTGCCGATACCTGCCATGATTCTTGCGGCGAGTAATAAAAACAGACTGTTGGTAAATGATAAAATAATATTCGCTACAAAGGTGATGGCAATGCTCAGCAGCATCACGGGTCTTCTTCCTTTGCGGTCGCTCATGCTGCCCCAAAAAGGAGAAAACAAAAAATTCATCAATGCAAAACTGGCGGCGGCAATACCCACCATGATATCGCTCAGGTTCAGTTCCTTTACAAAATAAGGGAGTACTGGAAAGATCATGCTGAAACAGATCATGTCAATGAATACCGTAAGCAGCAATACAATTTTCTGGCGGGACATAAGTTGATTTGCGGTCAAAATTATTTGAAAGAGTTCGCTTAATAAAAATGGTTGATTACTACATCAACCATTTTTTAACGCTTTTATTTTTCTGCATCTTCTCTTGTCTTTAACTCCTTGATTTTATCAATGGCTCCTGCCACTACATCACACATGATGGTGTACAAGGCTCCTTCCCTTGGATGGGCATAGATATATTCAAGCGCTTCATTTTCGTTGGCTATTTTAATAATAGGCACCGTTTTATTCACCTTACGAATACCTTCTTCCAATAAGCCCATGATTTCATCTGCTGTACGGCCACGCAGGTTTTTATCACAACGCATAATGATTTCATCAAAATGTTTTCCGCTGATGGCGCCTAACTCTCTGATGTCATCATCTCTCCGGTCGCCGGTACCACTGATCACACCGATTTTTGTTTTGTAATCCAGCTTGCTTACAAAATCACAAAGCAGATTCAAACCATGCGGATTGTGTGCAAAATCGGCCAGCATGGTAAAGTTTTTAAAATGGAAGAAATTCAATCGGCCCGGTGTTAATTTTTCACTGGGAATAAATGTTTGCAAACCGGTGCGTATATCTTCTATCGTTATATCACGGAACAAATAACAACTGAGTACAGCCGGTAAACAGTTGTTGATATTATGAACTGCTTTTCCTTCGTAGGTAATCGGAATTTCTTTTACAGGAAGCACACGAATTTTCCAATTGCCTTTCATGATGGTGATGTATCCGTTTTCAAATACACAGCTCAATCCGTTTTCTGCAGCATGTGCTTTGATGCGTGGATTGTTTTCATCCATGCTGAAGAGTGCAATATTGCACTTCAAATCTTTGCGCATCTTGTAAACCAGATCATCATCTGCATTCAACACGGCATAACCATGCGGAAATACCGTTTCAGGCACAACCGCTTTTACTTTGGCCATGGCTTCCACGGTGTAAATACCACCCAGCCCTAAATGATCGGCGGCTACGTTGGTTACCACAGCTACTTCACAATTCTGGAAAGCCAACCCTGCTTTTAAAATACCACCACGTGCACATTCCAGCACCGCAAAATCAACCGTAGGATCTTTCAGTACAAATTGTGAAGAAACAGGTCCGGTGCAATCTCCTTTCATCATCAACTGGTTCTGGATGTATACCCCATCACTCGTTGTGTACCCCACTTTCTTTCCGGCACTCTTTGCGATATGTGCTGTTAAACGTGTAGTAGTTGTTTTACCGTTGGTGCCTGTAATTGAAATGATGGGAATACGTCCTGCACTTCCTTTGGGAAAGAGCATATCCACCACCGGTTCTGCTACATTGCGGGGCAAACCTTCTGATGGTTCAATATGCATACGGAAACCGGGAGCCGCATTTACTTCCAGCACTGCACCACCATTTTCTGCAATGGGTGTACGTAAGTCCGTTGCCATTACATCAATACCACATATATCCAAACCTATGATACGGGCAATACGTTCAAACATAAATACATTGGCCGGATGTACTTCGTCAGTTACATCTGTACTCGTACCTCCGGTTGATAAGTTGGCTGTAGGTTTTAATAAAACACGTTCACCTTTTTTCGGAACATATTCTAATGTAATACCGGCATCATCGAGCATTTTTTGTGTAAACTGGTCAATAGTGATTTGTGTTAATACCTTTTCATGACCATAACCACGACGGGGGTCTTTATTGGTTTCTTCAATGAGCCAGTTTAAATCATGCTCACCATCACCCACCGCACTGGCAGGTGTACGCAGTGCTGCACAAATAAATTTATTGTTGATCACGAGGCAACGAAAATCATAACCAGTAATAAACCGTTCAACAATCACACTGCGACTGTAGGCTTTTGCAGCTTCAAATGCTTTTAATGCCTGCTCTTTGTTAATGATGTTTGTGGTATTGCCTTTACCGTGATTGCCATCAATGGGCTTAATCACCAACGGATAACCAAATTTTGCAATGGCTTCATCCAGGCCAACTTCCGTACGGATCACTGTTCCTCTTGGTACCGGAATTTCTGCGGCTCCCAGTAACAGTTTTGTTTCTTCTTTATCGCAGGCGATATCCACTGCAATGTTGGATGTAGTGGAGGCAATCGTTGCACGAATACGTTTTTGATTCACTCCATAACCCAGTTGTACGAGGCTTTGTTTATTTAAACGGATATAAGGAATGCCACGCTTGGCTGCTTCATCCACAATGCATCCTGTTGATGGTCCCAGCCTTGTATCTTCACGAATTTCTCTCAGCTTTTGAATATCTTCAGAAAGATCATAGTCGGTTCCATCTACTAATGCCTGTGCCACACGTACAGCAGCACGTGCTGCGTACAAACCTGCATCTTCTTCCATATAGCTGAACACTACATAGTACACACCCGGCTTTTCACCTTCGGGAGTTCGTGTTCGTCCAAAACCAGTGTCCATCCCCGCCAGTGTCTGCAGTTCCAATGCAATGTGTTCAATCACATGACCCATCCATGTGCCTTCTTCCACCCGTTGGAAAAAACCTCCCGGTGCGCCTACACTGCACCGATGGCTATACATGCTGGGAAACATTTTTTCAAGCCGTTCACGAAACCCGTGAATGTGATTAGTGGGCCGCTCCTCCAACTCTTCCAGGTCCAGTTTCATTTGAATGAGTTTAGGGCGGCGAATGCTCCAATAATTTGGTCCACGAAGTACTTTCAATTCCAGAATTTGCATAGTTAATCAGTTAGAGCAGGAAGATAGTATTTTTTGATGATAAGATTATAGTGGATAAAGTGCCGGACAGGCATTTAAATGAAGCCATCCAATTCCTTTATTTTTGCAACGAATCAAAAATCACTTGTCTTGCAGTATCCCAAAGGAAAACTCATCGCTATTGGTGGCGCAGAAGATAAAGGTGCTGATACAGAAGCGGGAGAAATTCACAGAAATAATCTCAACTTTTTTGAATTGGGTATCCTTCGCCGTGTGGTGCAGGAAGCCGGCGGTATTGATGCCCGTATCGAAGTGATTACTACGGCCTCAACCATACCGTATGAAGTAGGAGATAATTACCTGAATGCATTTGGAAAAATCGGTTGTACCAATATCGGCCTCATGCATATCCGCAACCGGCAGGATACTTCTAACCCGGATTTCATCGAACGTATCCGCACCTGTGATGCCGTAATGTTCAGCGGAGGTAATCAATTACGGTTAAGTGTTACAGATGGTGGTACTGAGTTTCTGCATATACTCAAACAACGGTATCAAAATGAAAATTTTGTAATTGCCGGTACCAGTGCCGGTGCCATGGCAATGAGCCAAACCATGATTTATGAAGGCAATGCTGCAAGAGCACATCTGAAAGGTGAAGTAAAGATGACTTCAGGGCTGGGTTTCATTGGTTCAGTGATCATTGATTCGCATTTTGAAAAGCGGGGAAGGTTTGTTCGCTTAGCGCAGGCAGTTGCTACACATCCGGGTTTGATCGGAATTGGTTTAGGTGAAGATACCGGCATGCTCATCACAGAAGGAAATAAGATGGAAGCGATCGGCAGCGGGTTAGTGATTATTATTGATGGGCATAATATTCTGCATTCTAATATTGCCGATATTCCTGATGGCAACCCGGTGAGTGTAGAAAACCTGATGGTTCATTTTTGTGAGAAAGGAAATGGTTTCATTGTAAACGAACGCAGGTTTTTAATGGAAGCAAGCGAAGGTGCTGTTATTCCAAAAAGGGTGGATGTAGAATAGTTTGGATGATACATCACATACGATTCTTTTTCAGCAAAAAAATAGTCACATGAAATATGTCTTCATGCTTGTACTGAGTGTAATGTCTTTCGGTTTTCAGCAACCCCAAAAAGTAAGAGTGATTTTCTTTGGAGACTCCATTACACAGATGGGTGTTGAAAAAGGCGGCTACATTTCTTTAATTGACAGTTTAAGCAGAGCAGAAGGGCAGCAGGAAAAATTTGAATGGATAGGTGCAGGCATTGGAGGTAACAAGGTTTATGATCTTTATTTACGGTTGCAAAAAGATATACTCAGCAAAAAGCCGGATGTAGTAGTGATTTATGTTGGTGTAAACGATGTGTGGCATAAATCTTCTTTCGGCACAGGTACAGACCCTGATAAGTTTGAAAAATTTTACCAGGCAATGCTTGATCAAATAAAAGCTGCCGGTGCAAAGATCATTCTGTGTACACCGGCTGTGATTGGAGAAAAAACAGATTACAGTAATCCGCAGGATGGTGATCTGAATGCCTATAGCAACATCATCCGTCAAATTGCAAAGACCAACCAACTTCCATTGATTGATCTTAGAAAGTCATTTCTTGACTATAATCTCCAGCACAATAAAGAAAACAAAGACAGGGGAATTCTTACTTACGATAGAGTTCATCTGAATGCCGAGGGGAATTTACTGGTGGCTCAACAGCTATGGAACCAGCTCAAATCCATTAAATAACCTGCACCAGGTAGTAATTCTTTTTTCCTTTCTGTACCAACAGGTATTTGTTATGCAATAAAAGCGATGTTTCGATTTTCAATTCAATGCCTTCAGCTTTTTTACGGTTGATGCTTACACCACCGCCCTGTACCATTTTTCTTGCTTCGCCTTTACTGGAAAAGATGCCTGTTTCTGCCAGGAAGGAAACAATATCAACTCCTTCATGAATCCTGGAAACTGCATACTCCATCTTCACAACACCTTCCATGCTTTCAAGATCAGCTTCACTTAAACTTTCAGCGGGTGCATTTTGATTGGCAAATAATTTTTCAGTAGTCGTTATGGCTTCCTGCAATGCTTCTTCACCATGAATGAAACGGGTTACTTCTTCCGCCAGCTTTTTTTGAAGGATGCGTTTGGAGGCATCTGCTTTGTGTACATCAATCAACGCAAAAGTTTCTTCTTTGGAAAGCAGCGTAAAGATTTTAATCCAGCTTTCTGCATCTACATCGCTGGCATTGAGCCAGAATTGATAAAACTGGTAGGGAGAAGTTTTAGATGCATCCAGCCATACATTGCCTTGTTCTGTTTTTCCAAACTTGGTACCATCTGCTTTTTTTATCAGCGGACAGGTAAAGGCAAATGCTTCGCCACCCGTTTTTCTACGGATGAGTTCGGTACCGGTGGTGATGTTTCCCCACTGGTCACTTCCGCCCATCTGGAGTTTGCAGTTTTTATGTTGATAGAGCCACAGAAAATCATACCCTTGCATTAGCTGGTAAGCAAACTCCGTATAACTTAGTCCCACTTCACTTTCAATGCGTTTTTTCACACTGTCCTTAGCCATCATGTAGTTGATGGTAATGTGCTTACCGGTATCTCTTAAAAAGTCAATAAAAGAAATGCCTTTGAACCAATCATAGTTATTGGTCATTTCCGCAGCATTAGGGTTGGAACTGCTGAAATCCAGGTATTTTTCCAACTGTGCTTTAATACCGGCTACGTTTTTTTGAAGGGTGACTTCATCTAAAAGGTTACGTTCCTGGCTTTTACCGCTGGGGTCGCCAATCATGCCGGTTGCACCTCCCACCAGCGCAATGGGCTTATGCCCCGCTCTTTGAAAATGAACGAGCAGTAGAATAGGCACAAGGCTTCCGATATGAAGGCTATCTGCCGTAGGATCAAACCCGATATAAGCGCTGGTCATTTCTTTCTTCAGTTGCTCTTCCGTTCCGGGCATCATATCCTGTATCATACCCCGCCAGCGTAATTCTTCAATTAAATTCATGATTTTCAAGTGAAATTTCGGCAAAAGTAGGGCAGGCTCTTTATTGTTGCCACAAATCAGACAATAATCCTTGAAAATCAGCGTTTCGCCTAGGACAGAGCTTCAACAAAACTTGACTATGGCAGCTTTATTGGCTAATTTTGACCAGTTGGAGCAGCTCTTGCCACGTTTAGAGACTCTATACAACTAATTGTTAATTTGAAAACTGACCGGATGATTACCCGATCCATCTATCTTTCCGTTACCCTTCTGTTGGTATGCACGCATGCCTTTTCACAGATTCGTATTTATTCCAATGAATTTTTAAATATTGGCGCAGGTGCCCGTGGCTTAGGGATGGGTGGTGCACAGGTAGCCTCAGTTAGTGATGCTACAGCCGGTTACTGGAACCCTGCCGGGCTTGCACATGTAAAAAATAATCCTTCTCTTTCTTTAATGCATGCAGAGTATTTTGCAGGAATTGGTAAATATGATTATGGAAGTTTAGCAATACCTGTTGCAAACAACAAGCGTACCATTGGTCTTTCTGTTTTGCGTTTTGCAGTAGATGATATTCCCAATACACTTTATTTGATTGAGCCTGACGGAAGCGTGAACTATGCTAATATCCGCAGCTTCAGCAGTGCTGATTGGGCGTTCCTGCTTTCTGTAGCTCAAACAGTAAAAGAAACGGATAATAAATTGATCAGTGTAGGTGTGAATGCCAAAGTCATCCGTCGTGTGGTAGGAAGTTTTGCCAACTCCTGGGGCTTTGGTTTGGATGCAGGTATCCAGATGAAAGGCCGCAACTGGTCAGTTGGTGCAACCGCACGAGATATTACCACCACCTTTAACAGCTGGAGTTTTTCATTTACAGAAAGGGAAAAAGAAATTTTGTTTTTAACCAATAACGAAATACCGGTAAAATCTACCGAGTTAACAGCACCCCGTTTAATATTAGGTGGTGCTTACGATTTTCAATTGGGTAAAGGAGTAAAGCTGAAAGCTGAAGCCAATCTTGATTTAACATTTGATGGCAGAAGAAATACATTGTTGAGTTCTGATGTCATCAATGGTGATCCACGTATTGGAGCAGAGCTGAGCCTGAAAGATGTATTCTTTGTAAGAGGAGGTATTTACAACTTCCAGAAAACATTTGCGGATGGTGATACCCTGAACCGTAAAAAGGTTTGGATTTATCAACCGGCAGCAGGTGCAGGTTTTAAACTGGGAGGATCCTTTTTTGTGGACTATGCGTTTACCAATCTTGCCAATCAGTCTAATCCGCTGTATACACATATCGTATCCTTACGTCTCGACCTTGTGAATAATAAAGCTAAAAAGAATTAAAATGAAGAGCATGAAAAGAATTGTACTCTATAGTCTCATGTTTTTTCTTGCATCGGCCCATGCCGATGCTCAGTCTTTTATGAATGAATGGATTGACCATGGAAAAACATACTATAAATTCAGAACCGGTGAGTTTGGTGTGCACCGTATTACCCAGGCACAATTAGCAGCTGCGGGTTTAGGTGCCGTTAATGCACAGCATTTTCAATTGTGGCGCAATGGGCAGGAAGTGGCCATTCATACATCAGTACCTACGGGCGCTCTGCCGTCCAATGGGTTTATCGAGTTTTGGGGAGCAACCAGTGATGGCGAATGGGAAAAACGTTTGTACCTCGATCCGGAAAAACAAATCAATCCTTTTGTGAGTGTCTTTACTGACTCAGTTACATGGTTTTTAACTGTGAACACACTTACTCCGAATAAACGGCTTATTGAAACAGCCAATAATCTTGCATCAGGATTACCTGCAGAGCCGTATTTCATGAACAGAATCCGCTGGGGTTTCAGAAATATTTATAACCAGGGCTTTGCTGCTGTAGTGGGAGACTATGTGTATTCTTCTTCCTATGATGCAGGCGAAGGTTATTCTACAACTGAATTCAGACCGGCAAACCCGTTTACATTTTCATTTCCTAATTTAGGTATTGCACCTAACGGTCCGGATGCCACGTTTTACTATACGGCGGCAGGCAGGGCATTGAATACAAGAACTGTTCGTGTGTCAATTAATGGCACTCAGATCTCTGACAGGGAAATGAATTACTTTAATATCGTTAAAGATCAAACAACAGTTCCTTATTCGCTCATCAGTTCTAATTCAGCCACTGTTCAGATACGTAATACCTCACCCGAGTCAACTGACAGGATGGTGGTAGGTATGTATGAATTTACTTACCCCCGTGTTTTTGATTTTGCAGGCTCTCCTTTTTTTCCTTTTAAAATGCCTGCAAGTGCTGTTGGAAATAATTTAGTGATCAGCAATTTTAACGGAGGCAGTGTTGCTCCTGTATTGTATGATCTCACCAATAACCTCCGGATTGTAGCACAATCATTAGGCGGTAATCAATATCGTGTGGTAATACCACCTTCTGCCACTGAAAGAGAATTGGTAATGGCTTCCGTTGATCCGGGCCAGATTAAATCAACAACTCCTTTTGCACAGCGTAACTTTATCAATTACTCAAATATCTCTAACCAGGCGGATTATATCATGATTTCCAATCCGCTTGTTTATAACGATAATAACGGCGTTAACCAGGTAAATGAATACCGTTTATACCGCAGCAGTGTAAACGGTGGTGGATTTAACGCAAAAGTGTATGATGTAAATGAACTGATTGATCAGTTTGGCTGGGGTATTAAATACAATGCACTGGCCATAAGAAATTTTTTACGCTTCGCCCGCCAACGGTTTGCAGTATATCCAAAGTACACACTATTGATTGGTAAAGGGGTTTCCCTGCCAAACGTTCGGGCTATTGAAAACAGAAGTGCTGCAAACAGGATGAATCTTGTGCCCACCTGGGGTACCCCTTCCTCTGATATGATTTTAGCAGCAGATGAAGGCGATGTGGTTCCTAAAGTTCCAATTGGCCGCTTAAACGTAGTAGATGGTACAGAAGTAGGTGAGTATCTTAACAAGCTGAAACAGTACGATACATGGCAAAGAAACTTTTCCTGTGATCCGGATAATGAGTTGTGGAAGAAAAAAGCCTTGCATATTGGCGGTGCTAATGATTACCTCGGTGATCAGATCCAGTACCATCTTGGTCAGTATAAACTGGTTGCTCAGGATACTTCTTTTGGTGCTAATATTGCAACGCTTCAGAAGTCATCTCTTACCACCATTCAAACGCTTTCCGGAGAAATCGTAAATGACAGGTTTACCAATGGATTTCAATTATTGACTTATTTCGGTCACTCATCAGCCAATACACTCGAGTTTAATCTTGATAATCCTGATAACTATCCCGCTACAGGTAAATACCCTATCTTCCTTGTAAACGGATGTAATGCCGGTAACCTTTTCCTGGCCGATTCAATGAGGTTCAACGGTAGTTATACGCTTTCAGAAAAATACATCGTTTCAAGTCCGGATAAAGGTGCAATTGCCTTCATTGCCAGTACACACCTTGGTATTGTTCAATATCTCAATATTTATACTGAGGAAGTGTACAACCAGTTTGTGAGGGATTCTTATGGTAAAAGCATCGGGACTATATTAACAAACACAATTGATACATTAATAAGCCGCTTTTCTATCTATGATTTTTATGTGCGCATGCATGTTGAAGAAAATACGTTACACGGAGATCCTGCATTAACATTTTATCATACACCCAAACCGGACTACGCTATTAAACCTTCTTATGTTAAAATAGCTCCTCAGTTTATTTCTATTGCTGAGAATAAATTCTCTGCCAACATAAAAGTTGTTAATGCTGCAAGGGCTACCGGTGATTCCGTAAAAATTGAGGTGCAACGGGAGTTTCCAAATGGTAGCAGGCAAACTGTGTTTAATAAAAACGTAAAATACATTCCCTTTGCGGATTCCATTGATATTGATTTTACAATCAACGCATTAACAGATAAAGGATTGAATAAGATTATTGTAACTGTTGATGGTGATGGTGCTATTGATGAAATGTGTGAAACAAATAATTCTGTAGTAAAGGAAATATTTATTTATGAAGATGAAGTACGTCCTGCTTATCCTTACAACTTCGGCATTGTTAATAAGCAGAATTTGACTTATTATGCTTCAACTGCAAATCCTTTAGGATCAGTGCGCAAATATTACTTTGAAATTGATACCACTGAAAAATTCAATTCCGCATTCAGAAAGCAGGACTCTGTTACTTCCGGAGGTGGTTCTATTGCATTTAAGCCATCCGGTATTACATTCAGTAACAACACCGTTTATTACTGGCGTGTTGGTATTAAGCCTGATGCAAATACTCCCGTGGTATGGAATGGCTATAGTTTTGTATACAGAAGTACCTCTGATACAGGTTATAACCAATCTCATTTTTACCAGTTTACCAAGAATGATTTCAATGATATGGTGATGGATAGCTCTTCACGTGGGCTTGATTATAAATCTGTTAGTCGTAAGCTGGCAATTAAGACCGGCCTCTTCCCTTATTTCCGTTCTATACATAACTACGTGTTTCTTGATCTGCAGGTAGTTGATAATTGGCGTTGTTCATTTAATGTATTCAGTATTTATGTGTTTGAACCAAAGAGTTTGAGAGCTTGGGTAAATGCTCCTGGTGGAAGATTTGGAAGTCTTGATCCGATGTGCGGTGGTTATGTTCGTAAGTTTTTCGAATTCCCAATGGAAATTCAAGAATACCGGAACAGGGCAAGGTTGTTCCTTGAAGATTCTATTCCGGCAGGTTCCATTGTTTTAATTGTAAATCAGGGTACTGGCCAGGGCGGTGGTTTTGTAAATCCAAACTCAGCGTTCATACAACAATGGCAGAACGATACATTAACATATGGTTCGGGCAAGAGTATTTATCATACGTTTATCCGTAATGGTTTGACTGATATTAATAAGTTTACTAAAAACCTGCCCTTTGCATTCTTATACGAAAAAGGAAATCCCCAGATTTTAAGGCAGTTTATTGGTGAAAATGAGAACGACTATATTGATGTAATTGTTGACCTGCCGGCAAAACTTACACAAGGATCTGTTGAATCTCCATGGCTTGGTCCATCAAAAGAATGGAAAAACTTTACTTGGGACGGATTTTACAAAGGAGGACAAAAACCAAATGATTCAGTTTACTTTGAATTGTATGGAAAAACTCCTGCGGGTGCCGAGCATAAGCTGGCAACAGTAACTAATGCCAAGGATACATCACTTTCATTTATCGATGCAAAAATGTATCCTCAGCTGAAAATGAAATTAAACTCTAAAGGCGACATAAGTCTTACGCCTTACCAGTTACAATATTGGAGATTAACAGGGTCAGCTTATCCTGAAGGTGCTATCGCTCCTAATGTATTGTTTAAAGCAAAAGATACATTGGAGTTAGGCGAGCCTTTGAATTTTTCAGTTGCCTTCCGCAATATCAGTGAAGCAGCGTTCGACAGTTTGAAGTTGAAACTCGTGCTCACAGATAATAATAACGTACCGGTAACTATTGATTTGCCGAAGAAAAAGCCATTAGTTTCCGGAGATACTATTACTGTTTCTTATACCATTGATACTAAGAACAGACAAGGAAATAATCTGTTATATCTTATGGTGAACCCGGATAATGACCAGCCTGAGCAATATCTCTTCAATAACTTCTTGTACAAAAGTTTTTATGTAAAAGGAGATAAGATTAATCCATGGTTGGATGTTACGTTTGACGGGGTGCATATTCTCAACAGGGATATCGTTTCATCAAAACCACATATCCTTATCAAACTAAAGGATGATAGCCGTTTTATGGCGCTTAATGATACTACCGGATTAAAGATTAAAGTTCGCTATCCCGGCAACCCCGGCGTGATACGTGAGTTTAAATTGGGAACAGATTCAGCCCGTTTCTCACCTGCATCATTAACTAATGGTGAAAATACAGCTACTGTTGACTTGTATCCTAATTTCCTTGCTGATGGTGATTATGAACTCACTGTTTCCGGTAACGACCGCAGTGGTAACAAAGCCGGAGAGTTGGAATATAACGTTGCCTTCCAGGTAATCAATAAACCGATGATCTCTAACCTGCTTAACTATCCCAATCCGTTTACTACCTCAACGGCCTTTGTATTTACACTCACGGGCTCGCAGGTACCTCAAAACATACGGATACAGATATTAACGGTTACAGGAAAAGTAATCAGGGAAATTACCAAAGAAGAATTAGGACCCATCCGCATCGGAAGAAATATAACCGAGTTTAAATGGGATGGAACCGATCAGTTTGGTAATAAACTGGCAAACGGCATTTATCTGTACCGTGTCATCACCAACCTCAATGGTCAGTCACTGGATCAGTACAAGGCAGCCGGTGATCAAACGGATCAGTTCTTTAACCGTGGATACGGAAAAATGTACCTTATGCGCTAATGCCTTAGTGTATACATACAATAAAGCCGGTTCATTTGAACCGGCTTTATTTATTATGTTGTCAGGATTGATTTGCTGAATTACTATTTATGCAGTTCGTATTGAAACCTTGAGTAACTGTTATCCTGTTCAATAATATCTTTCACAAGATACTTAGGCAAACGGTTGCTGCGGAGCAAAACCTTTTTTTCAAGAAGCCTGTAATTGCTTTTAATCATTAATATCAGCGCTCCGGTAAAAATCAAAACTGTTAAAGCGATAGTATAAGGGCTTACAGATTGATTTATATTCAACTGCTTAATGATTAACGAGCAGTTGTAGGCAGCAACTCCCATTAACAGGAAGCCACCTGCAAAAAAACTCTTTATTGTTGAATCCCCAGGGTTTTGAAATGCCTTTTTAGTTTCGTTGCTTATGTGCGCAATAGAATACTTTATTTCTTTTTTACTGCATTTCTGGCAATGGTAATTAACAGATGCCGTTTTGTAGCCTGACCATGAAAAGAAGTTTTCCAAAAAAAGATTACGCTCTTTTAATTGTCGTATGCCATCTGAAACTTTATAATTAAAGGCTCTGAATGAAATGATATCGTTTCCATTTCTTCCCGGAGCAATCTTGTTAATTATACGGTAGTAAAAATTCAAAAGTCCTTTCACTAAAAAAGAAGTTTTATGATTGGCTTCAGGCAAAGCATTTACAACCTCATAACCATCAGCAAGCTTCCTGAGCAAAACAGGTATTACTGAAGGAGGATTTGTAAGGTTTCCGTTCATAATGATAACGGTAGAGGCAAGTGCAAAATCAATGCCTGCTGAAACAGCCGCTACTTGTCCGAAATTGCGTGTAAGCGAAATACAGCGAATCCTGGAATCAAGCATCGCCAATTGTTCAATTTCAGCCAATGTGCTATCAGTACTGCCATCATCCACCCAAATTAACTCAATATCTTTTGGAACGTGTTTTTTGAGTTCATAGTAAAAGGGTAGGATAAACTCAGCTTCATTGTAAACGGGTACTATTATTGAAATATCTGCCATTTATTGTTTCCATTAAGGGTTAGCAGCAAGGTGCTTTAATTTACATGCAAGATATACAGGAAGCAGTACCTGTAAAAGGGGGGAACTTTGTGATTTTTAACGGCGTATTTTTACGAGTAACTGCGTACTTGTTGGTTGCGTAAAACATACTTGCCTAAGATGTCAAACTCAAGGTTGATTTTTTTACCCGGTTTTATGTTGTTTATAGAAGTATGCTCATACGTATAGGGTATAATCGCTACAGTAAACCTGTTTTGTTTAATATTAAAAACTGTTAGGCTCGTTCCGTTCAGACTGATGGATCCCTTTTCTACAATGAGCGTCATATACTCGGGGCTTGGATCAAACTCAAATTCATATTCCCAGCTGCCTTCTTTCTCAATCAAGCTGGTGCAGATTCCTGTTGTATCTACATGGCCTTGAACGAGGTGCCCATCCAGTCTTGAGGGGAGTAATAGACAGCGTTCCAGGTTCATCTCATCACCGGGTTGCCAGCTGCCAAGCGTGGATTTCAATAAGGTTTCTTCAATGGCCGTAACACGATGCGAGCCGGGTTTTATTTCTTCCACTGTCAGGCAAACTCCGTCGTGAGAAACGCTTTGATCTACCTTTAATTCATTTGAAATAGAAGAGCTGATCCAGAAAGTGCGGTTGCTGCCTTTTTGCTCAACAGCGGCAACGGTACCTGTTGCTTCAATAATTCCTGTAAACATGGCTGCAAAATTACCTGCTTTTAGCAAAAGCCGAATTTATGTTTTGCTGAATGATGGAAGCTGCTTATATTTGCGCCTCTAAAATATATAAGGGGGTATATATGCTTATTATCGATTCAAAAGATTGCGAAAACATTGACAAGGCGCTGAAAAAGTACAAGAAGAAATTTGAAAAGAGCAAAGTATTGCTTCAGTTGCGTGAGCGTCAGTCATTTACCAAACCTTCTGTACGCAGAAGAGGTGAAGTGTTGAAGGCAATCTACAAGCAACAGATTGCAAGCGGAAAAATTGAACTGTAAGAACATTTAACTACAGAAATAGCTGATAGCCGTAGAGTTTATTAACTTTACGGCTATTAGTGTTTTATGCATAGTACTACCAATATCCCATATCAGCCTTTTATTGACTATCTCAAGTTTGAGAAACGTTACTCACCTCATACCATCAAGGCCTACCAGGATGATCTGGAGCTTTTTTTTCAATTCCTCAGGGCCAATTTCGGAGAACTGACGCTGAAAGAGATATCAGCCACTTTTGTACGCAGTTGGCTTGCTTATCAGAAAGAAAAAGGCGATTCTGCCAAAACCATCAACCGGCGTATTTCATCGCTGAAATCTTTTTTTAAATATGCTATGAAAACCGGTGGGTTAACTGCTACACCTATGACTGCGGTAGTTTCTCCCCGTATTAACAAACGCCTGCCCTCTTTTGTAGAGGAGAAAAGTATGTCTGTTTTATTTGCTCATGTGGAGTTTCCTGATTCATGGGAAGGGCAGGTAAACAGGCTGATGCTCATGCTGTTTTACAGTACTGGTATGCGTTTAAGCGAGTTGGTGCATCTCAAAGAAACGCAGGTGGATTTAAGTAAAAACAATCTGAAGATTTTGGGCAAAGGCAACAAAGAACGGCTCATTCCCATCAATATTGAATTAAAGGAAAAGCTGAAGCAATATCTGTCAGCTAAAAAGGAGAAATTTTCTGCAAAACCTGATGAATGTCTCCTCGTTAATGAAAAGGGCAGAGGCTTGCATCCCAGGTATATACAAACAAAAGTGAAACAATACCTTTCGCTTGTAACAACTGCCGAAAAGAAAAGCCCGCATGTCCTCCGTCATACGTTTGCTACCCACTTAATGAATAACGGGGCTGATTTGAATGCTGTAAAAGAGTTATTAGGGCACAGCAGTCTGGCCGCCACACAGATTTATACGCACAATACAATTGAAAAGCTCAAAGACATTCACAAAAAAGCCCATCCAAAGGCATAAGCCGGCCGATTAAAATCAGGTTAAAATCTGTAGCTGTCAGCTAAATATATTTTGAAAAAAGATCATATTGGAGTAAATTGAATGCAGGAAAAAATTCAAGACCCTTTGAATCCAGTTTCCAGTTCTTTCACATATTTATTCACAAGAAAAAAAAGTTTGCTATGACTGTAAACATCCAGACTGTGCGGTTCGACGCCGATGCTAAACTGATTGATTACGTAAAACAGCGTGTACAGAAACTTCTCGGCTTTCATGACCGAATTATGAAAGTGGATGTGTACCTCAAATTAGACAACGTGGTGCACAACATTAAAGACAAGGTAGCAGAGATTAAAGTACATGTTCCCCGTCAGCAGTTATTTGTAAAACAAACTTCCAAATCATTTGAACAGTCATTTGATGAAGCCCTTGATTCACTCATTACTCAATTAAAACGAAAAAAAGAAAAGCATTACCAGCTTTAAAAACTACTCCAATCCCATTGCCACAGCAATGGGATTTTTTGTTTGGTGAAAGGGCGTTAATAAATTCATTGAATTTTCTTTTTAAAAATTTTTCCATTTCATGTTTTCCGTTACCTTTGCCTTCCCAAAAAATAGGGGTGCATACGCATGCACAGTAATCAGGCTCTTTTACAGATTGTTTTTTGAAATTTAAACACGCCACTTTAGCTCAGTTGGTAGAGCAGCTGATTTGTAATCAGCAGGTCGTTGGTTCGAGTCCGACAAGTGGCTCTCAACAGTTCCGTTCGTTTGGAATTGGGGAAGGGCAGGTTCCAGAGCGGCCAAATGGGGCGGACTGTAAATCCGCTGTCTTTCGACTTCAGAGGTTCGAATCCTCTCCTGCCCACAGTTCTTAGTTAGGTTTAAAGGTTAGAAAAGGTTAAGGTTTAGAAGTTTTATCGCACTATTTCTACCCTTTGAAGTTTATAAGCGGGAGTAGCTCATTTGGTAGAGCGGTAGCCTTCCAAGCTTCAGGTGGCCGGTTCGAGCCCGGTCTCCCGCTCCACAGGAGTTCTTTAAATAAGTTGATGTGAGTATATCCTCACTGATACTCTACCAGCCGTTGTAGCTCAGTGGTAGAGCACTTCCTTGGTAAGGAAGAGGTCGTGAGTTCAATTCTCATCAACGGCTCTGTTTTTGATGAATAGAGTTAAGAACGTACAAGAGTGCGACGCAACAGAAGCTGATAAATGTTTCTGTAGCCGACTACATAAATGATTTTAAACAGTTTTTTGTAAACACAATTAAAAACAAATAAGATGTCAAAAGAGACCTTTAAGCGGGAGAAACCCCACGTTAACGTTGGTACTATTGGCCACGTTGACCATGGTAAAACAACTTTGACTGCGGCTATTACAGACATCCTTTCTAAGAAAGGTCTGGCCCAGGCAAAAAAGTACGATGAAATTGATGGTGCGCCTGAAGAAAAAGAGCGTGGTATCACTATCAATACAGCACACGTAGAATACCAAACAGCAAACCGTCACTATGCACACGTTGACTGTCCTGGTCACGCTGACTATGTGAAGAATATGATTACCGGTGCTGCCCAGATGGACGGTGCTATCCTCGTAGTTGCCGCTACTGATGGTCCAATGCCTCAAACAAAAGAACACATCCTTTTGGCACGCCAGGTAGGTGTACCTAAAATTGTTGTGTTTATGAATAAAGTAGACCTAGTTGATGATGCTGAGCTTCTTGATCTGGTTGAAATGGAAATCCGTGACCTGTTAAGCTCATACGGCTTTGACGGTGATAACACTCCAATCATCAAAGGATCTGCTACAGGTGCTTTGGCCGGTGAAGAAAAGTGGGTGAAATGCGTTGAAGAGTTGATGGAAGCTGTAGATTCTTACATTCCTCTTCCTCCCCGACCGGTTGATATGCCTTTCCTTATGAGTGTGGAAGATGTATTCTCTATCACTGGTCGTGGTACAGTAGCTACCGGTCGTATTGAGCGTGGTGTAGTGAAAGTAGGTGAAGCAGTTGAAATTGTAGGTTTAATGGAAGCTCCTTTAAACTCTACAGTAACAGGTGTGGAAATGTTTAAAAAGTTGCTGGATCGTGGCGAAGCTGGTGATAACGCCGGTTTGTTGCTCCGTGGTATTGAAAAGAAAGATATCCGTCGTGGTATGGTTATCTGTGCTCCTAAATCAATCACTCCTCACACTGAATTCAAAGGTGAAGTTTACGTATTAAGCAAGGAAGAAGGTGGACGTCACACTCCATTCTTCAACAAATACCGTCCTCAATTCTATTTCCGTACAACAGACGTAACCGGCGAATGCCAGTTACCGGAAGGTACAGAAATGGTTATGCCTGGTGATAACACCAATCTTACTGTAAAACTGATTGCTCCTATTGCTATGGAGAAAGGTTTGAAATTCGCTATCCGTGAGGGTGGTCGTACAGTAGGTGCCGGCCAGGTAACTGAGATTCTGAAGTAATCTAAAAACTGCGAGCTACGGGCTTTTAGCTACGGGCCGTGAGGCTTTCACGCAAAAGATTCTATCTTTGCAACATAGTGCTAAAAGCTGTTCCGCAATTGCGGAATAGCTTTTAGCTTTCTACGGGTATAGTATAACGGTAGTACAGAGGTCTCCAAAACCTTCAGTCTGGGTTCGAATCCTAGTACCCGTGCCGAGCAAATAGAAAATTATCAAATTGTAGTTTCAATGAGCAAATTAACCGCCTACGTAAAAGACTCTTACAGAGAATTGCTGGAAAAAGTAACCTGGCCCACCTGGAGCCAGTTGCAGCAATCAACAATGATTGTACTGGTGGCTACCCTCATCATTACCGGTATTGTATGGGTAATGGATTTAGGTATTGCCAGCCTGTTAGAGTTAGTTTATTCACTGTTTAAATAATGAATGATGAGTACTGAAGCAGCAAATGTTGAAACAAGCAAGTGGTATGTGCTGCGTGTTGTGAGCGGCAAGGAAAAGAAGGTGAAAGAATACCTGGATAAGGAAATTACCCGCAGCGGATGGGATAAAATTGTAAAACAGGTTTTTCTGCCGGTGGAGAAGGTATATAAAGTTGCCAATGGAAAGAAAGTGGTTCGTGAACGCAACTTCTATCCCGGTTATGTGATGATTGAAGTAGAAGGTGGTAAGATGAGTGATGATATCCGTGAAACGATTGCCAATACCAGCAATGTGATTCATTTCCTGGGAAAAGAACACCCTATTGCATTGCGCAAGGCTGAAGTCAATAAAATGCTGGGTAAGGTAGATGAAATGGCAGATGCAACAGGTATGACCATGAGTGAACCATTCATCATCGGCGAAACCATTAAGATCATTGATGGACCATTTAACGACTTTAACGGCGTTATTGAGGAGGTAAATGATGAAAAGAAAAAACTGCGTGTTACTGTAAAGATCTTCGGTCGTGCAACACCTGTTGAATTAAACTACATGCAGGTAGAAAAAATCGCATAAAATTTTACGTCATATTATTAAACCCCGGCTATCAGTCGGGGTTTTTATTTTAGATCAAACTACTTTGAAGGCAGTGAAGTAAAAATTGTTAGCAGCACCTATCAGTTGCAGGTTTATATGCGGATAGGCAATTTGAAATTCATGAAAGGCTTTGAATTCCTGGGTAGGAACAGAAAATTCATCAAAGAAAATAATATCACCTTTCTTTAACAGGGGAGCAAATGAAGTTAAAACGAAGAGTGTAGCAGAATACAAATCTGCATCCAGCATGATAATCTTCTTTTTGTCGTTCTGAAATGAACGTAAAAAAGTGGGTAAGGTTTGTTGAAATAATCCCTGGTGAAAACTTCCTCTTGTATCATTGATTTCAGGCACCCGGTTATTCGTATTGAACATTCCTTTTTTGTAAACCCCGAAATCTTCCGGAAGACCGGTAAAAGTGTCAAAGCCCCAGAAGCGACTGTTTTCATTTTTGTTTACATTGAGAAACCAGCGGAATGATTGACCTGCTGCTACTCCAAATTCAAGATAATGAACAGGCGCATCCAAAAGATGTTCGGTTTCCAAGACTCTTTGGTATAAAGGGTATCTTTTTTCATAATCCCATTTAGATGGGAAATCATTCACTGCGTTTTTTTTATTTTTCCTGATCCATGCAGAGAGCTTAGTTAAGTAATATAGATTTGACAAAAAACCGGAGAGGAAATTGAAAATTTTATCTGCCTGAAATCTTATGAAAATGATCTTGGTATAACGAATGAGAAAAAGCTTCATTGTTTTTGTTTTGCTGCCAACAATTTTTACATCGGCGAAAGTATTGTTTGTTTTAATACACAAGATGAAAATAATAGAGGAGAATATAGTCAACCTTTTGTGTAATAAAAAATGAAAACCCCGACTGATAGCCGGGGTTTATTATGCTGAATGAATTAATTATTCTTGCGGAGTTGCATCTGCAATAGGTGCGTCTGTTGTTGCATCAACTTCAGGTAAAGCAAGTTCTGTTTGTACAACAGGAGTTGGTTCCGGTGCAGGTGCTGCGGCAACTGCAGGTTTGGGCTTGGGAGCACTTTTCTTCTTAACTGCCGGTTTCGCTTTTTTAACTACAGGTTTTTTAGCTACTTTTTTAGGTGCTGCTTTCTTTACCACCTTTTTCTTAGGAGCAGCTTTCTTTTTTGCAGCTGCTTTCTTTACCGGTTTTTTAATTGCTTTCTTAGCTGCTTTCTTCACGGGTTTTTTAGGAGCCTTCTTTGCTTTTTTCGCCACTTTTTTTGGAGCGCTTTTTTTCTTTGCTGCCTTTTTCTTAACAGCTTTCTTCACTGCTTTTTTCACCGCTTTCTTAGCAGGTTTCTTTTTTGACTTTGCCATGATAAAATGAGTTTTTAGTTGTTGAGTTGTTGGGAGATTGAAGTTAAATGAAATAATGAAGGGATTGTTTTTTGTGTGGTAGTTTTTTAAAAAATTATTGCCATCAGAAATGTAATCTTCACGACAGAATGCAAAAAGAATAATTATAAAATTTGGAGTAAAATTTACCTCTGATGAAACTCCCTTTATTAATGCCTTTGTTGCTATTGCTTTTCTCCTGTAAAAAAACGGAAATCATTAAAGAATCTGATTACTCAGAAGCTACCTATGCTGTTGAGGTTAAGGGCTTATGGGCTTCCCCGGATTTTACGGTGCCTGCAGGTGTACACTTCACCAATTTTGCAGGAATGGTTCATAATGCTGATGGTGAATTGTGGAAGCCGGGTAAGCTGGCTTCAAAAGGAGTAGAAAACGTTGCTGAAACAGGAAGTACAACCGCAATTCTCCTGGAAATTGATTCCGTCATCAGAGCCAAAAACGCTTTATCGCTCATTTTGTTTACGCCGCCATCAGCTACGGGAATAAAAAAGTCAACCATCTATTGCAATTCCAATTACTCAATGATAAGTTTTGCCTCTATGATTGCACCCAGCCCGGATTGGTTTATCGGTCTCAGCGGATTAAATCTTTTCGCCAATAAGAAATGGATGACCGATACCACAGTGCAACTCTTTGTTTATGATGCCGGAACGGAAGATGGTTATGTTTTTGGATATAATAACCTGCCTACCAATCCTCAACAGCCGATACATTTATTAACCGTTAATGAAGCAATGGTTTTAGCGAATGGCAATACCCAACTGAAAGCGATTGCGGAAATTCGGCTTACAAAATTGTAAGAAATAAGGCGGGAAGCCCTTGGTTAAATGGGTAAAATACCCCAAAAATAATTCCTCAAACCCTTTGCCGGTAAGCGTTTGCCCCTTACCTTTGCCGTCCCAAAAAGTTCTTTAAGAATTTATTGATTGGGAGTATCGCCGAAGGCGGTACGTTATCACCAAAAAACATTTTACAATGGCTAAAGAAATCTCAGGATTTGTGAAGCTGCAGGTAAAAGGCGGTCAAGCCAATCCTGCACCTCCTGTAGGTCCCGCACTCGGTTCAAAGGGTGTGAACATCATGGAGTTCTGCAAGCAGTTCAATGCAAGAACTCAGGATAAGATGGGTAAAGTATTACCGGTTCTTATCACCGTTTATACTGATAAGTCGTTCGACTTTATCATTAAAACTCCTCCTGCAGCAGTTCAGTTAATGGAAGCTGCAAAAATTCAGAAGGGTTCTAAAGAATCAAACCGTCAAAAAGTGGGTAAAGTAACATGGGCTCAGATAGAGGCCATTGCTCAGGACAAAATGCCTGACCTGAACTGCTTTACACTGCATAGTGCAATGAGCATGGTAGCAGGTACTGCACGCAGCATGGGCTTAACAGTTGACGGAAAAGCTCCCTGGGAAAATTAATATTATTCACCTTAAAAAAATTGAAACATGTCTCTGACTAAAAAAAGAAAAGTGGCTCAAACTAAGGTGGATGGTAACAAAGCTTATTCCCTTAAAGATGCTTCTGCACTCGTAAAAGAAATTAACTGTACTAAGTTTGACAGCTCTGTGGATGTACACGTTCGTTTAGGCGTTGATCCCAAAAAAGCTGACCAGGCTATTCGTGGTACTGTAACATTACCTCATGGTACAGGTAAAACAAAAAGAGTATTGGTTCTCTGTACTCCTGATAAAGAAGCCGAAGCAAAAGCTGCCGGCGCTGATCATGTAGGGTTGGATGAATTTATTACTAAAATTGAAGGTGGCTGGGTTGATATTGATGTAATCGTAGCAACTCCTGCTGTAATGCCTAAGATTGGTAAACTGGGTAAAGTACTCGGTCCCCGTAACCTGATGCCCAACCCTAAAACAGGTACAGTAACCAATGATGTTGCTGCTGCTGTAAATGAAGTAAAGGGCGGTAAAATTGCCTTCAAGGTTGATAAGGCTGGTATTGTACATGCTTCTGTAGGCCGTGTAAGTTTCTCTCCTGAGAAAATTGCTGCCAACGTACAGGAGTTCCTCAATGCCATTGTAAAGGCGAAGCCTTCTACTGCTAAAGGAACCTACCTCAAGAGCATTTACATGGCCAGCACCATGAGCCCCGGTATTTCCATTGACACAAAATCATTCATGAACTAATCCTTTCAGGGTTTAAAAACACAAAGTCATGACAAAAGATCAAAAGAACGAAGTGATTGAACTGCTGAAAGGCAAATTCAGTCAATACAATAACTTCTACATTACAGATACTGAATCTTTAACAGTAGAACAAGTGGGTAAACTGCGCCGTGCCTGTTTCAACAAGAATGTTGAAATGAAAGTTGCTAAGAACACCCTTATAAAAAAAGCATTGGAGCAGATTGATGCAGAGCGTTACACCGGTGTTTATGAAGCACTCAATAACGTAACTGCATTGATGTTCTCTGAAAATCCGAAAGAACCGGCAATGATTCTTTCTACGTTCCGTAAAGAAAGCAATGGTGATAAGCCTGTGCTCAAAGCAGCTTTCATTAACGGTGATGTGTACAGCGGCGACAACCAGTTGAAGGCGCTCACACAGATCAAAACAAAGAACGAACTCATCGGAGAAGTTATCGGATTGTTACAATCTCCGGCAAAACGTGTTATTGCTGCATTGCTGCATAACGCTGAAACAAAGGGAGAAGCAGCAGTTGCTGAGTAAGTACGAGGTACGAACTAAGAAGTACGAAATAACAACCAACACCACTGAGGTTCAAATGTGGTATCATTTATAACCATCCGCCGGACTCCTGAAGAGAATGAAGGCGGTTAAAAAGTAAAACAATGGCAGACGTAAAAGCATTAGCCGAATCATTAGTAGGCTTAACAGTAAAAGAAGTTCAGGAATTAGCTGAAGTATTAAAATCAGAGTACGGTATTGAACCGGCTGCTGCTGCAGTAGTTGTAGCTGCAGGTGACGGTGGTGGTGCTGCTGCTGCTGAAGAAAAAACTGCTTTCAATGTAATTTTGAAGAGCGGTGGTGCTTCTAAGCTCAACGTAGTTAAGATCGTTAAAGACTTAACTGGTCTTGGATTGAAAGAAGCGAAAGACTTAGTAGACGGAGCACCTAAGCCAATTAAAGAAGGTGTTTCTAAAGCCGAAGCTGATGAAATTGCAGCTAAGCTGAAAGAAGCAGGTGCAGATGTTGAGATCGCTTAATTGAACTTTGCATAGAAGTAGAACAATCCCGCCAAACGGCGGGATTTGTTTTTTTGACCGCTCAGTGTTTAAAAAACCCGCCTCGCAAATTTTGTTCCAAACCACAATCTCCCTAACTTTGCCTCCCTTAATTAAGGCTGAATAGCAAGTTGGCGCCCATTTACAGTCATAAATAACTGAAAATCAATTTATCTCGTCTTTGCAAAAAGACAGGAGCTATTCGTGTGCACAAACATAAAAACCGGTTAGAAACGTATGTCTTCATCAAGAGTTGCAGCAAACAAAAGAATCAATTTCGGAAAAGTGAAGAATCTGGCAGAAATTCCTGACCTCCTGGGAATTCAGATTCAATCCTTCAAAGACTTTTTCCAGTTAGAAACTACACCAGACAAGCGTAACAATGAGGGTCTCTTTAAAGTGTTTAAGGAAAACTTCCCGATCACTGATACCCGTAACATCTTTGTTCTGGAGTTCCTCGATTACTTTATTGACCCACCCCGTTACACTATTGATGAGTGTATGGAGCGTGGCTTAACTTACGCTGTTCCCCTCAAGGCCAAACTGCGTTTGAGCTGTAATGATGAGGAGCATGTGGATTTCCAAACCATTGTACAGGATGTTTTCTTAGGTAACATTCCTTACATGACGCCCCGTGGTACATTCGTGATCAACGGTGCTGAGCGTGTAGTGGTATCTCAACTTCATCGTTCACCCGGCGTATTCTTTGGTCAAAGCATTCACCCGAATGGAACTAAGATTTACTCCGCAAGAGTAATTCCGTTCAAAGGTGCGTGGATGGAATTTGCTACAGACATCAACAATGTGATGTATGCTTACATTGACCGTAAGAAAAAATTCCCTGTAACAACATTATTGCGTTCTATCGGCTTTGAAACAGATAAAGACATTCTTGAACTGTTTGGTATGGCTGATGAAGTGCCTGCTGAAAAGAAAGCATTGGCAAAACACGAGGGCAAGCGTTTGGCGGCTCGTGTATTGCGTAGCTGGGTAGAGGATTTTGTGGATGAAGATACCGGCGAAGTAGTGAGCATTGAGCGTAATGAAGTGGTATTGGAGCGTGATTCTATCTTGGATGCTGAAGCCATTGAAATGATCAGCGAAATGGAAGTGAAGAGCGTGTTCATTCAAAAAGAAGAGGTGAGTGGTGATTTTGCCATCATCTACAACACATTAAATAAAGATACCTCTAACAGTGAGTTAGAAGCGGTACAGCACATCTATCGTCAATTACGTGGTGCTGATGCTCCTGATAATGAAACGGCCCGTGGTATTATTGATAAATTATTCTTTAGTGATAAGCGTTATGACCTGGGTGAAGTAGGCCGTTATAAAATCAACCGCAAGCTCAACTTAAACTTCCCTAAAGAGAAGAAAGTATTAACAAAAGATGACATCATCTCTATTATTAAGTACCTCGTTAAATTAACGAATGCTAAAGCTGAGATTGATGATATTGATCACTTGAGCAACCGTCGTGTACGTACAGTAGGCGAGCAGTTGTATGCTCAGTTTGGTGTGGGTCTGGCACGTATGGCACGTACCATTCGTGAGCGTATGAACGTACGTGACAACGAGGTGTTTACTCCGGTGGATTTGATTAATGCAAGAACACTTTCTTCAGTAATCAACTCTTTCTTTGGTACATCACAGTTATCACAGTTCTTAGACCAAACAAATCCTCTTTCTGAAATCACGCACAAGCGTCGTATTTCAGCGCTTGGTCCCGGTGGTTTGAGTCGTGAACGTGCCGGCTTTGAGGTGCGTGACGTACACTACAGCCACTATGGTCGTCTTTGTACGATTGAAACACCTGAAGGTCCGAACATTGGTTTGATTTCTACTTTGTGCGTACATGCCAAAGTAAATGATATGGGCTTTATTGAAACACCTTACCGTAAAGTAGATGATGGTAAAGTTGATTTCAAGAAACTTACGTACTTAAGTGCGGAAGAAGAAGATACTGCAAAGATTGCACAGGTGAATGTGGAAGTTGATGAGAAAGGTCATTTATCAGAAGAGAAAGTTCGTTCACGTGAAAGCGGTGACTTCCCGATCCTGGATAAAGCAGAAGTAGAATATATGGACGTTGCACCCAACCAGATTGTAGGTTTGAGTGCTTCGTTGATTCCGTTTCTCGAGCATGATGATGCCAACCGTGCCCTGATGGGTTCAAACATGCAACGCCAGGCGGTACCGTTAGTACGTCCACAGGTACCTATTGTAGGTACAGGATTGGAAGCCATGGCCGCACGTGACAGCCGTATTCAATTAACATCAGAAGGTAACGGTGTGGTTGAGTATGTAGATGCCAATGAAATTCATGTGCGCTATAACCGCAATGATGAGCAGAAGATGGTAAGTTTTGAAGAGGACCTGAAAGTGTACAAACTCACTAAGTTCATCAAAACCAACCAGAGCACCTGTATCAACTTAAAACCATGTGTAGCTAAAGGACAGGCAGTAAAAGAAGGCGACTTCTTAACTGAAGGTTATGCTACAAAAGATGGCGAGTTGGCATTAGGTCGTAACCTGAAAGTGGCGTTCATGCCATGGAAGGGTTACAACTTTGAAGATGCCATCGTTATCAATGAAAAGATTGTACGTGAAGACTTGTTTACTTCTGTACACGTTGAAGAATATGAACTGGAAGTACGTGATACCAAGTTAGGTGAAGAAGAATTGACTCCTGATATTCCTAACGTAAGTGAAGAAGCTACCAAAGACCTCGATCAAAACGGTATCATTCGTATTGGTGCTGCTATTAAAGAAGGTGATATCCTCATTGGTAAAATCACTCCTAAAGGTGAAAGTGATCCAACTCCTGAAGAGAAGTTATTGCGTGCCATCTTTGGTGATAAAGCCGGTGATGCAAAAGATGCTTCATTAAAAGCACCAAGCGGAACAGAAGGTGTGGTGATTGATAAGAAACTGTTCCAGCGTGCGAAGAAAGATAAGAATAGTAAGATCCGTGAAAAGGCATTGTTAGAAAAAGTAGAGAAGATTCATGAGAAGAATATCAACGACCTGATGGAGTTGCTGCTTGGCAAACTTACCGGTCTGTTGAAAGATAAAGCAAGTGCCGGTGTAAGTAACAACTTTGGTGAAGTGTTGATTGGTAAGGGTGCGAAGTTCAATCCTAAGAACCTGGCCGGTATCGATTACCAGAACGTAAATCCTCTCGGATGGACCGGTGATGCACATACTGATGAACTCATCAACCAGTTGCTCCACAACTATAACATCAAGTACAATGAAGAACTCGGTCGTTACAAGCGTGAGAAATTCAACATCTCTATTGGTGATGAATTGCCAGCTGGTGTATTGAAGCTTGCTAAAGTTTACTTGGCTGTGAAGCGTAAGCTGAAAGTGGGTGATAAAATGGCGGGTCGTCACGGTAACAAGGGTATTGTAGCCAAGATCGTTCGCCAGGAAGATATGCCGTTCCTTGAAGATGGTACTCCTGTTGATATTGTATTGAACCCATTGGGCGTACCAAGCCGTATGAACCTCGGACAGATTTATGAAACTGTTCTTGGCTGGGCTGGTGAAAAACTCAATGTACGTTTTGCAACACCCATCTTCGATGGTGCTACTGTTGAGGAAATTGCAGGCAATATTGAAAAAGCAGGTTTACCAAGCTTTGGCCATACCTACCTCTATGATGGTGAAACAGGTGAGCGCTTCCACCAGAAAGCAACAGTGGGTATCATTTACATGATCAAACTGCACCACATGGTGGATGATAAGATGCACGCCCGTTCTATTGGACCCTACTCTCTTATTACACAACAACCGCTGGGTGGTAAAGCTCAGTTTGGTGGTCAGCGTTTTGGTGAGATGGAGGTGTGGGCATTGGAAGCTTATGGTGCTTCTAACATCTTACAGGAATTACTCACTATTAAATCTGATGACATCATCGGTCGTGCAAAGACTTATGAAGCCATCGTTAAGGGTGATAATATTCCAAGACCTGGTGTTCCTGAATCATTCAACGTATTGGTGCATGAATTAAGAGGATTGGGATTGGATCTGAAGTTTGAAGAATAAAACATTCAAACGTATCCAATTCTATCAAGCAATCAGTTGAATAGAGTTAAGGAAGTACAAGGGTGCGACGCAACGGAAGATGATCGAGTTGATGTCGCTGGTAACAAAAACAAATAACTACAAACAGTAAACGCAATATGGCTTTCAAAAAAGACAATCGTCAAAGACCTGTATTCTCAAAAATTACAATTGGTCTTGCCAGTCCCGACACCATCCTGGAGCGCAGTTTTGGTGAGGTATTGAAACCTGAAACAATTAACTACCGTACTTACAAACCTGAACGTGATGGTTTGTTTTGCGAACGCATTTTTGGTCCTGTAAAAGATTACGAATGTGCCTGCGGTAAGTATAAGCGTATTCGTTACAAGGGTATTGTGTGTGATCGTTGCGGTGTGGAAGTAACAGAAAAGAAAGTACGTCGTGAGCGCATGGGCCACATTAAATTAGTGGTACCTGTAGTTCATATCTGGTACTTTAAATCATTACCTAACAAGATTGGTTATTTGTTGGGAATGAGTTCTAAAAAATTAGAGACAATTGTTTACTACGAACGCTATGTAGTAATTCAAGGTGGTGTAAAAGAGAATTTGAATAAAGGTGATTTGTTAACTGAAGAAGAGTACCTGGATTTGCTGGATACGCTTCCTAAAGATAATCAATACCTGCCTGATGAAGACCCTAATAAGTTCATTGCGAAAATGGGTGCTGAAGCAGTGCATGATTTGCTGGCTCGTATTGACCTGGATGATTTGAGTTACACATTGCGTAATGCAGCTGCCAATGAAACATCACAACAACGTAAAGCAGATGCTTTAAAGCGTTTGAGTGTGGTAGAAGCATTTCGTGAAGCGAACCTGAATATTACCAACCGCCCCGAGTGGATGGTGATGCAGTACATTCCTGTTATTCCACCAGAACTCCGTCCATTAGTTCCTCTGGATGGTGGTCGTTTTGCATCTTCTGATCTGAATGACTTATATCGTCGTGTGATCATTCGTAATAATCGTTTGAAGCGTTTGCTGGAGATTAAAGCTCCGGAAGTAATCCTTCGTAACGAGAAACGCATGTTGCAGGAAGCGATTGACAGTTTGTTTGATAACTCAAGAAAATCAAACGCTGTGAAAGCCGAGGGTGGGCGTGCCTTAAAATCATTGAGTGATGTATTGAAAGGGAAGCAGGGTCGTTTCCGTCAGAACCTTCTTGGTAAGCGTGTGGACTACTCCGGTCGTTCTGTAATCGTAGTAGGTCCTGAATTGAAGTTGCATGAGTGTGGTTTACCAAAAGATATGGCTGCTGAATTATTTAAGCCATTCATCATTCGTAAATTAATTGAAAGAGGTATCGTAAAGACAGTGAAATCTGCAAGGAAGCTTGTTGATAAGAAAGAAGCTGTTGTTTGGGATATTCTTGAAAATATTTTGAAAGGTCATCCTGTGATGCTTAACCGTGCCCCAACACTGCACCGTTTGTCTATCCAGGCGTTCCAACCGAAGTTGATTGAAGGTAAAGCCATTCAATTGCATCCGTTAGTTACATCAGCGTTCAACGCCGACTTTGACGGTGACCAGATGGCGGTACACGTACCGTTAAGCAATGCTGCTGTATTGGAAGCACAGTTGTTGATGCTGGCATCACACAACATTCTGAACCCGCAGAACGGTACACCAATCACCCTTCCTTCACAGGACATGGTGTTGGGTCTGTACTACATCTCAAAAGCAAAGAAATCTACAGCTACTGAAACAGTGAAGGGTGAAGGCAAAGCATTTTACTCACCTGAAGAAGTGATTATTGCCTACAATGAAGGTCGTGTAGATCTGCATGCGCCAATCAAAGTGAAAGCCAATGTTCGTGAAAACGAAACACTAGTAAACAAGTTGATTGAAACAACAGTAGGTCGTGTTATTTTCAACCAGCATGTGCCAAAAGAAGTAGGTTTTGTAAATGCCGTATTGACGAAAAAGAACCTTCGTGAAATCATTGGTGATATTATTGAAATTACCAACGTACCAAAGACTGCTAAGTTTTTGGATGACATCAAACAGCTTGGTTTCCGTATGGCTTACCAGGGTGGATTGTCGTTCAACATTAATGACCTGATCATTCCTGAAATCAAAGCTGAGTTAGTTGATAACGCACAAGGTGAAGTAAGTGAAGTATGGGATAACTACAACATGGGTCTTATTACCAACAACGAACGTTATAACCAGATCATTGATATCTGGAGCCGTGTGGATACACGTGTAACAGAAACATTGATCCGTGAAATGGCAACTGATAAGCAAGGATTCAACTCCGTGTTTATGATGCTGGATAGTGGCGCCCGTGGTAGTAAGCAGCAGGTAAAACAGCTGGCGGGTATTCGTGGATTGATGGCGAAGCCACGTAAGAGTGGTTCCACCGGAAGTGAGATCATTGAAAACCCGGTTCTTTCCAACTTTAAAGATGGATTGAGCGTATTGGATTACTTCATTTCTACACACGGTGCCCGTAAAGGTCTTGCGGATACAGCCTTGAAAACTGCGGATGCGGGTTACTTAACCCGTCGTCTCGTTGACGTTGCACAAGACGTGGTGATTAATGATGAAGATTGTGGTACACTGCGTGGTATTGCTACCAGCGCACTTAAAGATAACGAAGATATTATTGAACCATTGAGCGATCGTATTGAAGGACGTACTTCATTACACGATGTTTATGATCCTCAAACCGATGTTTTGATTGTAGGAGCAGGTGAAGAAATTACCCCTGCTCTTGCTCGCAAAATTGAAGATGCAGGCATCGAGACAGTTGAGATCCGTTCTGTATTGACTTGCGAAAGTAAGCGTGGTGTGTGTGTGAAGTGTTATGGTAAAAACCTGGCTACAGGTGCCATTGCACAAAAAGGTGATGCTGTAGGTATTATTGCTGCACAATCCATTGGTGAGCCAGGTACACAGTTGACACTCCGTACCTTCCACGTGGGTGGTGTTGCGGGTTCTGCATCAGTAGAAAGTGCATTGCCTGCTAAGTTTGACGGTACAGTGCAGTTTGATGGTTTACGTACAGTAACTACAACAAATAACGAGGGCGATAAAGTACAGATCGTAATCGGTCGTACCGGTGAAGCAAGGATTATGGATCTGAAAAACGATCGAATCCTCATCACCAATAACATTCCTTATGGTGCAACCTTAACGGTGAAAGAAGGTCAGCAGATTAAGAAAGGTGATGTGTTATGTACTTGGGATCCGTTTAACAACGTAGTAGTTGCTGAAATTGCCGGTAAGATCAAGTTTGAAAACATCATTGATGGCATCACGTTCCGTGAAGAAGCAGATGAGCAAACCGGTCACAGAGAGAAAGTGGTAATTGAAACAAAAGATAAGACCAAGATTCCTGCGTTGATTGTAGAAGGAAGCAAAGATGTAAAATCTTACAATCTTCCCGTTGGTTCACACATTGTAATGGAAGAAGGTGATGAAGTAGTAGCCGGCCAGGTGTTGGTGAAAATTCCACGTGTGTTAGGTAAACTGAAAGATATCACGGGTGGTCTTCCACGTGTTACGGAATTGTTTGAAGCACGCAACCCTGGTAACCCTGCTATTGTTTCTGAAATTGATGGTGTGGTTGCATTTGGTGCCATTAAGCGTGGTAACAGGGAGATAATTGTAACCAGTAAGGATGAAGTAACTAAGAAATACTTAGTGCCTCTTACACGCCAGATCCTGGCACAGGAAGGTGACTTTGTAAAAGCAGGTAGTGCTTTGAGTGATGGACAAACTGCTCCCGGTGATATCCTTACCATCAAAGGTCCTTTTGCAGTACAGGAATACGTGGTAAATGAAATTCAGGAAGTTTATCGTTTACAGGGTGTAAAAATCAATGATAAACATATTGAGGTGATCGTTCGCCAGATGATGAAGAAAGTAGAAATCATTGATGCGGGTGATACCAAATTCTTAGAAGAAGATTTAGTGGATCGTTTCGAATTTATCGATGAGAACGACCGCATCTTTGATAAGAAAGTGGTAACAGAGCCGGGCGACAGTAAGTTCCGTCCCGGTCAAATCATCACTCTCCGTGAATTGCGTGAAGAAAACAGTGTGCTGCGCCGTGCCGATAAGAAGCTGATTGAAGTGCGTGATGCACATCCTGCTACTGCACAACCTGTGTTGCTGGGTATTACCAAAGCTTCATTGGGTGTACAAAGCTGGATTTCTGCAGCATCCTTCCAGGAAACAACGAAGGTGTTGAGCACTGCAGCCATAGAAGGTAAAACGGATTACTTACTTGGATTGAAAGAGAATGTAATCACCGGTCACGCCATCCCTGCAGGTACAGGTTTGCGTGAGTTTGAAAACATGATCGTAGGCAGTAAGGAAGAGTATGAATTGCTGTTAACCACCAAAGAAGCGATGAGTTTTGACGACGAAGAATAACCTTTAGTCGAATATTTTCAACGCCTCAACATTCATTTGTTGAGGCGTTTTTTATTGGAAGAATGGTACATCTGTTAATGCATTCTTAAAATTCATTTCAATTTTTTTGAAAGGCACTGAATGTGTTACTTTGCCCGCTATGAAAGGATTTCAGAGTATATTACTGTATGTGGTAACAGCTGCTGTTGCGGTTTTATTTGTATTGCATTTTACTGCCGGTAAAAAATCATCATCTTCAACGTCTGATAAAAAAGAAGTAAAAGATCCTAACGATTCAGCACGTCATATTAAGGTTGCTTATATTGATCTGGATACCATACAGAAGTACTATGAGTTTTTCAAATTGAAGAATAACGAAATTGAATCCGATAAACAGCGTATTGATAACCAGATTCAGAGTGATCTTTCCAAGCTGGAAAATGACCGGGTTGCTTTCTTAAAACGTGGCCAATCCATTACACAGCAGGAAGCAGAAGCTTTTCAACAGGAGTACCAGTCAAGATATCAGCAAATAGGTCAACGTCAGCAAACGCTCCAGAATCAACATTTAGACCGCCAGGCTAAAGCGATTGATGATATTCAAAAAAGAATTAACCTATTTCTTCAAGGGTATAACCAAACGAAGCGTTACGATTTTATTTTCTCTACACAGGAAGGAAACCCTACTTTGTATTACAAGGACAGTGCCTTTAATATTACTGCTGATGTAATCAAGGGCTTGAATGAGGAGTACAAAAAGACCAAGAAGCAGTAAGCGTATCGGTTTTAAAATCAGCTTCCTTTTTTAAGGTTAATGCTTATCTTCCGTTTCAATTCTGAAACGAAATTAACCTCATGTCACAAACTGAATTTAAACCCACTTTGGGATTACTGGATGCTACGATGATTGTAGCTGGCAGTATGATCGGTTCCGGTATTTTTATTGTAAGTGCGGATATTACCCGTAATGTAGGAAGTGCCGGATGGCTGATTGCTGTGTGGCTGATCACAGGTTTAATGACGCTCATTGCTGCTGTAAGCTATGGTGAACTGAGCGGTATGTTTCCCAAGGCAGGTGGCCAGTATGTGTATCTGAAAGAAGCCTATAATCCTTTATTCGGCTTTTTGTATGGCTGGAGTTTTTTCACTGTTATACAAACTGCTACCATTGCTGCAGTAGGAGTAGCTTTTTCTAAGTTTACCGGGTACTTTATTCCTGCACTTGATATCAAAGATGAAAATATTTTGCTGCAACTCGGCTGGTTTAAACTTTACCCGGCACAGTTGGTTTCTATTGCCATAATCGTTTTACTTACTTACATCAACACAAGAGGAGTACAGGGCGGTAAAACCATTCAAACCATTTTTACTGTTACCAAACTTGTTTCATTATTCGGGCTCATTGTATTTGGATTGCTCATTGGCGCCAAAGCTGAGGTATGGAATGCCAATTGGGAAAATGCCTGGCAAATGAATAAGCTCGGCGAGGGTGGAATGATTACCGGTGTTGCAGGGAGTGCCGTATTAGGTGCCATTGCAGCATCCATGGTGGGTTCCATCTTCAGCAGTGATGCATGGAATAACGTAACCTTCATCGCCGGAGAAATTAAAAATCCAAAACGTAATATCGGGTTGAGTTTGTTCCTTGGTACTTTAATTGTAACGCTCATCTATGTAGCAGCAAATATTATGTACATCAGCGTACTTCCGCTTAATGGCGGTGAGCAGAGCATTGCTTTTGCCAGGCAGGATCGGGTGGCTGTTGCTGCTGCTAATGAAATATTCGGAAATATCGGAACCTATGTGATTGCAGTAATGATTATGATTTCCACGTTTGGTTGTATCAATGGACTGGTGTTAGCAGGTTCAAGAGTGTATTATACAATGGCGCAGGACCGGTTGTTTTTTAAACCTGCCGGCGTGCTCAATAATAATGCAGTTCCACAATGGGCATTATGGGCACAATGTATCTGGACAGCTGCTCTTTGTTTAAGTGGTCAGTATGGTGATTTGCTGGATATGGTATCTTTTGTGGTGGTGATATTCTATGTGCTCACTATTGCCGGTATTCTTATTCTGCGTAAAAAAATGCCCAATGCAGACCGACCATACAAAGCTTTTGGTTATCCGCTTCTTCCTTTGCTCTATATGGTGCTGGGAATAACCTTCTGTTATTTTCTCATTACCATGAAACCCACTTACGCAGGGGCAGGTCTCATAATTGTTTTGTTGGGCATTCCTGTTTATTATATTGCCGTAGCTTCGCAAAAGAAATAAAACATTAAGTGTGAATTTTGAACAATTATTTCAGCAGTTTCAATCCATAAAGGCAGGCGTAATAGGCGATGTAATGCTTGACTCCTATTTATGGGGAAAGGTAGATCGTATTTCGCCCGAAGCACCGGTGCCTGTTATTACATTAGAGAAAAAAGAAGCCCGTATCGGCGGTGCCGGAAATGTAGCGTTGAATCTTGCTTCACTTGGTGCACAGGTAAGTATGTTGAGTGTAATGGGTGCTGATGAAGATGGCCGTCAGTTGAAAGGATTGTTGGAAGCTAATAGCATCAAAACAGATTTTTTATTAGAAAGCAGCAAGCGTATTACCACGAATAAAACACGTATCATCAGCCGTAATCAACAGATGATGCGTGTGGATAATGAGATTACTGCTGACCTTGGTTATGAAGATGAAAACAGGTTGATACTGGCTGTACAGCATTTTATTGCCCAGGAAAAACCGGATGTGATTATTCTTGAAGATTACAACAAGGGAGTATTAACAGAAACAGTAATCCGTAAGGTAATTGATCTATGTAAGCACCATCATATTATCACAGCTGTTGATCCGAAAAGGAAAAACTTTTTTGCCTACACCGGCGTAGATATTTTCAAACCGAATTTAAAAGAAGTAAGAGAAGCGCTGAACATACTTTCAGCAAAAGCTGATATAGAATCGCTCCAGAATATTCATGAGCAATTACAACATCAGCTACAGCATCAGATTTCATTTATTACACTTTCAGAAAAAGGCGTTTTCTACAGGGATTCCAATGAAAGTAAAATCATACCCTCACATCTCCGGAATATTGCTGATGTGAGTGGAGCGGGGGACACAGTGATTGCCACTGCTGCATTGGTATTTGCTGCTACCGGAAATACAAGGATGATGGCTGAAATTTCCAATATAGCCGGTGGTCTTGTATGCGAAGAGGTAGGTACAGCAGCCATCAACAAAGACCGTCTGTTACAGGAGTGTAAACACTTACTTAATTAATGCTGCATGCAATAGTAGTTGTTATGCAAGCCATAAAATTTATTTAATTCTTTCTGATTATTAGCATGAGTCAACCATTCTCTATAGCCATTCATGGTGGTGCAGGTACCATTTCAAAAAATGATCTTTCACCTGAACAGGAAGCAGCTTATCACCTTGCTCTTAGTGATGCGTTAGCAGCAGGGTATTCTTTACTTGAAAAAGGGGCTTCTGCTCTGGATGCTGTAACAGCGGCGGTGATATCGTTGGAAGATTGTATTCTTTTTAATGCCGGCCGTGGTGCTGTGTTTACAAAAACAGGAACGCATGAAATGGATGCATCTATTATGGATGGAGCTTCCTTACAGGCAGGTGCAGTCACCTGTGTAAAGCAAGTGAAGAATCCTGTTGTGCTGGCAAGGACGGTTATGGAAAAGAGTGAGCATGTAATGTTGAGTGGAGAGGGGGCTCTTCAGTTTGCTAAAGAGCAGCAACTGAAACTGGAAGAAGAAGCTTATTTCTTTTCGCAATTCCGTTATGAACAATGGCAGTTGGTGAAACATGAAAAAGTAACAGCGTTGGATCATAATATTAAAACAGAAAAAAAGTTTGGAACAGTTGGCGCTGTGGCTTGTGATGCAAATGGAACTGTTGCTGCTGCTACCAGTACAGGCGGCATGACTAATAAAAATTATAATCGTATAGGCGATACACCCATCATAGGCGCCGGTACTTATGCGAATAATCTTACCTGTGCCATTTCCTGTACCGGGCACGGAGAGCTCTTTATAAAAGCAGTAGCTGCTTATGATGTAAGTTGTTTGATGGAGTATAAGGGTTATACTTTGCAGCAGGCAATGGAAACTGTTACACTGGATAAGCTGGTAAAGATAAACGGAGAAGGAGGAATGATTGGTGCCGATGCAAAGGGAAATTTGGCTTTGGTTTTTAACAGTGAAGGAATGTATCGTGGCTGGCAGAAAAGTAACGGAGAAAAGGTAACAGCTATTTATCACTAATATAACTCTGCCTTATCTTTGACACATGCAGAAATATGCTGTAATTGTTGCCGGAGGTTCCGGAAAAAGAATGGGTACTGAAATTCCCAAACAGTTTTTATTGTTGAAAGGCAAACCGGTATTGTATTATACCATCCATGCCTTTCAGAAAGCATTCAGTGATATCAGGATTATCCTTGTTTTGCCTGAAGAGCATCTGGAATTAGGAAAGGAAATAGTAGACGGTTATTTTGATGCTTCCGGTATCTTAATTACAAGAGGCGGAGAAACAAGATTCCATTCCGTACAGAACGGATTAAAGCTTATTGAAGAAGAGAGCATCATATTTGTGCATGATGGTGTGCGTTGCCTGTTAAGCACAAAGCTGATCCAACGTTGCTTTGAAACGGCTATGGAAACAGGAAGTGCTATACCGGTAACTGATTGCAAGGATAGTGTCCGGCAGATTTCTGAAGCCGGTAATGAAGCCATTGACCGCAGTAAATTAAAACTGGTACAAACGCCACAAACATTTCACAGCAAAATTCTCCTGCCTGCTTTTGAAATTGATTATAAAGAACGGTTTACCGATGAAGCCAATGTGGTGGAGGCTTTTGGTTTGAAAGTAACCCTGGTGCCCGGAGAGGAAACCAATATTAAGATTACGAATCCTATTGATTTGGTAATTGCGGAACGTATTCTGGAACAATGATTTTTAAAGCAACTCCTGATAAATCTGTAAAAATTGTAACTCTTGTAATAGGGTTACTTTTTTTATTATCAATAATTGGATTAACAGGAATGTTTGTAGCTGAAAAAGTGATTGTTCTTCCTGTTGTAGCTGTAATCATTCTTTCAGCATTTGTTTTTGCATACGTTTTCAGACCTGTTTCATACACTGTAACAAGTGAACAATTAATCATTAATAGAATGGCTGGGGCTGTAGTTATATTAAGAAGTTCCATAAAGAGTGTAGATATTATTCATAAAAATGTTGTTGACGGTTCCTTACGCACCTTTGGTGTGGGTGGATTATTTGGGTACTATGGCAAGTTTTCTAATACTAAATTCGGAGCTATGACATGGTATGTTCGTCGAATGGATCATCTTGTATTTATAGATACAGGTAGAGAAAAAATTTTAGTATCTCCTGATGACATCAATGGGTTTGTAGCAGCACTACGTTAATCTTTTAACCACCTCAGTAATTTAGGCAAGCGGTTCATTCTTAATGCGGGGTAGGTTTCTTCTATAGCCCCGTAGCTGCTGTAAAAATAGGCGAGGTTCCGTACATCACTTCCTTCAAAATCCAATAAACAATTTTCACCGGCATGTGTATGTATAAAACGATCAATCAAATAATGGGAGGCTCCGATTGTTTTTCCATTGGGATGATTACCGGCAAGAATATAGTACCAACGATTGTGTGAAAAGAAAAAAATGGCAGAAGCCAGTAACTCCTCTTTCAGATAAATCCCGATGCTTTCAGTTTTTTGATGTTGCTGTACTTTTTGATACAATTGTTCAAACAGTTCAACTTCTTCATCATGGATAGGCGAAATCCGTTGCAGTGTTTGTTTTGCTAAAGCAAGCACCTCTTTTACCGGAACATCATTTCGAATTTCCAAAGCCGAAGTTCCTGCTTTCTTAATATTCCGTTTCAGATTGGTTCGGTACTTAGCAGTAATTTGTTCATAAGGCTGGCGTAAATCCAGAACATAGTTATTTCGGATCTTCATGGGGAAATCCGCTATGCTGAATATGTTTTTCCGGTTCAGGTAAATATCAATGTAACTGAATTTTTCCGGTATCGCATTCAAGAATTCATGCAACAGTTCTTCCGTTATTGTTTTACCTGAAAAAATTCCTAGTGAAGCACAGAACCAGGGTTGGTATAAATAGTAAACCCCGTATTTTTTATTCCATGTTAATGGCAGTACAGCTTCGTAGTCATTTAATACCAGTGCATCCCAGTTTTTGCTCATGGTATCCAGGTACCAACTGTAAGCATAAATCAATCCGTTGGATGATTCTGTAATGCAGTGATCCCATTTTGCTTTATTGATTTCTTTGTTTTGTATGTATTGAATGACAGCCATCAGAAAGGCAAGCGCCTGTCAAAGCTTTTTAAACTGATGTTCTGAATATTGATACTGAAACTGATATTCCTTGTAAAACGCTTTTCGGGTATATATGCCTGAAAATAATCTCTGAATACACGACTGTACAAAACAGGTACATAAACGTTCAACACATTTTTAAACAGGGAAAGTTGAAAGCCTGCATCATATACAATCCGGCTGGTTTCTGCATTCCGTTTCCATGCTTCTGCATAGGTGCCTACATCAACAAATACTTTTAGCGGAATTTTTACCGGTAATACATTGAGTATATTTATCTGATCAGGTATATCTGATGTAAAGTTGATGGCTGTTAACCAGTCATCTGTTTTGCCAATTTTGGAAGCCAGTAAATCAGTACGTACTTTAAAAAATCCATCACGCTGCATAATTTGCTGACTGGTAAATCCTTCAAATTCATTTCTACCAATAAAATAGTTATTGTACGTATAATCTTCATAACCATTGGCTCCGGTAAGATTCAGATGAAACGGATCTGTTTGAAAGCGTTCTGTACTTGTAATATTTCCTGTATAAAGGAATTTACCTGCAAAGAAACGTACATCAACTCCATGTTTATCATTGTAGTTAAAGTGATAGTTTCCTGTAAAGGCCAGCCGAACAAAATTTTTAGCTTGTTCTGCCAGCAACTCAGCACTGTATGGATAAAGTGCTCTGCCATCTCTTATGACGAAACGAAGTTGATTGAGAAAACGACTGCTTCTTTCTTCAGAAATCCTGGTAATGCGGTCGCCATTCGGTAAAGTGTCTCTGCCAAAGCGAAGACCATCCTCATTAAAGAAAAAAGTTTTCCATTGAATAAATCGTTCTCTTGTACTTAAAGGGTCATTTTCTTTTAGTACAAATTTTATTGAGGGTGCTGCTTTTCTGAAAGCAAGGTTATAAATATTGTTAGCTGTATCAGTGAAATTATCAGCGTTAAATTTCATAGCACTGAGGGCAATCGTTACACGGTCAAATGTTTTGTGGGGGTGAAATGTATAAGCTATTCTTCCTAAGCCATTCAGCTCTTTGCTTTTGAAACCATAGGCCGGAGCCAGCAGAAACTGGAAACGAGAGGAGGGTAATGTGTAATTGGTAACTGCTGCTCCTAACATAAAACCGTCATACATATTAAAAGCAGGAAAAGGACTGATGGAAACAGTTCTTGTACTATCATTACCAAAACCAATCAAAGGCTTAAACTGTATTTTTAACTTCGAGGGTTGCACTAACGGACCTGTTTTGTTCAGCAAGCTGAATTCATGGTCCAGGTTCATAACGCTGGATTGTTCCAGTGTTTGTTTCAGATCAGCAGGGGAGGGATGTTTGAACTTCCATTGTTCAAAATACAACTGCATGGCTTTGTCCAATGCAGCTTTGCCCAGCTTTTGCTCCAGCAGTTGCATAAACGCTGCACCTTTTGTATAAGCAATTAAGCCATAGTTCAGTTCCGTTAAACTGTCACTACTTGTATTTAAAGGTTGATCTTTTTTCCACTGGTACAAACTGCTCAGGAATGTTTTTTCACCGGCAATATCTTTTTCTTCATGCAGCCAATATTCTTTAAAACGGCTCACTTCTTTGTCAAAGCGTTTATCGTAGTAAGAATTAATCCCTTCATCCATCCAGGCATATCTCCGCTCATTGCTGCCAATCATCGCCTGGAACCAATTATGTCCTACTTCATGTTCAATCACACTTTCTAATGCTTCTTCACTGTTGGTTGGTGAAATACTGGTAATACAGGGATACTCCATACCGCCTTCAAATCCCATTTTAGCTTCTACCACTGCAACCGATGTGTAAGGATATTCACCAATCAGATTGCTGCGAAACCGAACAGCATCTTTTGCCATGGCAGTACTTTGAGCCCAGATTTTTTGCGAGGAGGGGTCAAAGGCTGTGAATACATCAATTGTTTTACCGTTGTTGCTTTGAATTGTATCATGTAATACTCTCCATTTTTTATCAGCAAACCAGGCAAAGTCTGAAATATTATTTTGTTTGAAAACCAGTGTTTTTAATTCTTTAGCTGATGGAACAGGATTGGGCTTTGTTTTTGAAGGAATGGTGCCGGGCTTGGGTGCCGTAGCTTTCACAACAGGTACCGTATAATTTTTTCTGCTGATGAGCCATTGTTTTTCTTCTTCATTCTGTAATTCACCACTACCGAGAACTACGTAGTTTTTAGGGATGGTAATTTTTACTTCATAGTTACCAAAGTTGTTATAAAATTCTCCTTGGTCTAAGTAAGGCATTTCATGCCAGCCATTCTTATCATACACAGCCGGTTTAGGGTACCATTGTGTTATTTGATAAGATTGATCAACATGACCACCTCTTGAAAAATTCTTCGGCAGTTGTACATGAAAGGGTGTGGTAATTAAAACAGATGCGCCGGGAGCCAATGGTTCATGCAATACAACTTTTATTATGTCTATATGCTGCGGGTGATCTTCTGTATTTACCCTTGCTTCATTGACCCTGAAATCAAGACGGTTGATATAACCTCTTTCTTCTTTGTTGGAAAAATAAAAATCTGTACGACCATTTTTTAATAACTGATCACTGAAAGCAGTACGATCTGTCCGGTAAGCATTGGGCCAAAGGTGAAACCATATAAACCGGAGTGTATCAGTAGAGTTGTTGATGTATTCAATTTTTGCAAAACCATCCAGTGTATGTTCTGCATCATTAAGCGCTACATCTACTTTAAAATTTACCTGCTGTTGCCAGTAGAATGACTGGGCAAAAGCATAAGTTGAAATAAAAAACGTAAGCAGCAGGGTTATGTATCTCACTTAATGGATATTAAAATGTAAAGCGTTGTGTTCAGGTTTGTTTGGATCTGGCATTTCAGCTATCGTCCTTTCCCCAAAAATATTAAACGTAAAGTGTGGATTAATATTTTCAGGTCCAGTCCCAGTGATATATTTTCAATATACACCAAATCATATTTACTCCGCTCAATCATTTCATCTACATTTTCAGCATAGCCGAATTTGACCATCCCCCAACTGGTGAGGCCCGGTTTTACCTTCAACAAAAAACGGTAGTAGGGTGCTTTTTGTACAATCTGGTCAATATAAAATTTGCGTTCCGGCCGGGGGCCTACGAGGCTCATATCTCCTTTCAGAATATTCCAGAACTGCGGCAATTCATCCAGGCGCCATTTCCGCATCACCTTGCCCCAAGGTGTAATCCGTTCATCATGATTTGAAGAAAGTGCCGGCCCGTTGGGTTCTGCATTCATAATCATACTTCTGAACTTATGAATGCGGAAGGGCTTTCCTTTCAAACCAATCCGTTCCTGTGAGTAAAAGATTGTTCCCGGTGATGAAAGACGAATGCGGAGCATTGTATAAAGCATCAATGGTGAAAGAATCAATAAAGCCAGTAAGGAAAACACTACATCCACCAGGCGTTTGATGTTGAGTTGCCACTCCTGCATCATGTTGTTGTGTAATTCAATCAACACTGCCCCGGTGATATTAGTTGTTTTTACAGAGCCGGAAAGAATATCAGAAGTATCCGGCAAAAGTTTAATGTTTACATCATGTTCACTGAGGAGATTGATGCAGTAATCGGTTGAGCTCTTTTCTTCAGTAGCAATAATAACCTGTTCAATTGAATGCTGCCTGATAGCATCAGAAAGATTATCAATTGTACCGGATGAAGAAACCTGTTTGTTGATTCCGTTACTGTAATTACCTGTCTGGATATAACCGCATACTTCATACCCAATTTCAGAGCGGGCTTCTTTTATGTCTTTGTAAACCTGCAGGGCTTTTGGCCCATTACCTATAATGAGTGTAGGAATTACAACCTGCCGGCTGGTTAACTGGTTCTTTATATACATTAGTATGCTCCAGCGGCTTAACCAGAATAAAAAGAAGTGGATGCCGAATAAAAGACCGGCCTCTTTATAATACAGTGTGTAAAAAGAAATGTTATCATCCAACAGGAATGCAAAGAATATAAAAGTACAGCCCAGCAAAGTGCTGAAAAACGTATTGGTTAATTCCTGTAGCCTTGATTTATAGTAAAGATTCCGATAGGTGCCTGCAAGATGAAATAAAGCTAACCAGCAGAGTGGAATGATGGTGATACCGAGATAAAAATTATCATCCAGTTCCTGTTGAAAAAGAGATTGAGCTTCTCCCAAAACTAAACGGCGCAACAGGTAGAACAAACCCCAGCTGAGAACAGCTGCCAGCCAATCACCCAGCAAATACCAACGGACTGATATCTTTTTATTAGCCATCATTTTCACACAGCGGTACTCCGTTCAATTTTCTGCAGAATCTGGTGTGCCACATCCATTGCCCGCAAACCATCTACTTCTGTTATAGCAGTAGGTGTGTTATTACTGATTGCATCTTTAAACTGCTGTAATTCCATCTTAATCGCATTTACATCTTTAACAGCAGGATTAGAAACCGCAATGGTTTTGGTGCCGTTCTTTGTTTCAATGTCAAACGTAAAGGCATCCTTATCATTGGTGTCTTTCATTTTAATGATTTCACTTTTCTTTTCAAGGAAATCAATGCCGATATACGCATCTCGTTGAAACAAACGGATCTTACGCATCTTCTTCATACTGATGCGGCTGCTGGTAAGATTGGCCACACAGCCGTTGTCAAATTCAATACGTACGTTGGCAATATCAGGCGTATCCGTCATTACCGCCACACCGTTGGCATGTACCTGTTTTACATCGCTTTTCACCAGGCTTAAAATAATGTCAATATCATGAATCATTAAATCCAGTATTACACTCACCTCGGTGCCACGTGGATTGAATTGTGAAAGACGGTGAACTTCAATAAACATAGGATTCAACTGTAGGTCTTTAACCGCCAGAAACGCCGGGTTAAAACGCTCCACATGGCCTACCTGTAATTTTACATTGGCCTCCCGCACCAGTTTCACCAGTTCATTGGCTTCTTCCATAGTATTACACATTGGTTTTTCTACAAATACATGCTTACCCATGCGTACCGCCAGTTTGCATAAATCAAAGTGATGATTGGTGGGAGCCACCACATCAGCCGCATCTACCAGTGCCATTAAATCTTCCGGGTTGGCAAACCGTTTGAGGTTGTATTTTTCAGTAACAGCCTTGGCAGTACGGTCGCTGGGGTCATAAAAGCCAACCAGTTCCACACCTTCAATTTCTTTCCAGTTGTTTAAATGAAATTTACCCAGGTGACCCGCACCAAAAACGCCGATTTTGAGCATGATGAAAATGTTAATGAACAAATATAAACACCCTTTTGACAAGGGATACGGGCAATAAAAAAAGTCCAGCAATTTTGCTGGACTTTTTTGCGGACCGGACGGGACTCGAACCCGCGACCTCCGCCGTGACAGGGCGGCATTCTAACCAACTGAACTACCGATCCTTGAACCCGAACCATGGCCTCTGACTCAATCAGAAATCAGGTTCGTTTTCGGGACGGCAAAGATAGGGGTTTCAACTTTTCAGCGAAAAACTTTTTAGCCTCTTTTCTTCAAAAAAATCAATCTGCCGCCTCCTGCTTATCTTCGCCCCTCAACTTTTATTATGGATGAACAACAAATGAATCCCCAGAACCAGCTCAATATTGAAATTACCGAAGAAGTAGCCGAAGGGGAGTACGCCAACCTGGCCATCATCACCCACAGCCATGCAGAGTTTGTGATTGACTTTGTAAACGTTATGCCCGGCACGCCCAAGAGCAAAGTAAAAAGCCGTATCATTTTTACTCCGCAGCATGCCAAGCGTTTTATGAAAGCGCTTACTGAAAATATTCAGCGTTTTGAAGCGGCCAATGGCAGCATCCGTGACCTGGAAGAAATGGCTATTCCTATGAATTTTGGCGGGCCAACAGCTCAGGCTTAAAGTTGATATTTGGTGAAAAGGGCATTGGTTTTTCATAGCATCACCTTTGCGTCGCATGGTACATCACGTCTTCAGCATGACTCTTGTACTGCACTGCAAATGGCAGTGATGGTTTACAATTCAAAACAGCATCATTAATTGTAGTATCATTCATGGAGCAAACATTTTCTTACACACATCTCTACAACTTCACTCAAAACATTTTTCTTGCTATTGGTTGCAGTGAAGAACATGCTTCAACCGCCACAAAAGCATTATTGGCGGCAGATGTAAGAGGTATTGATAGTCATGGTGTGGCACGCTTGAGTGGTTATGTGCGTTTGTGGGAAGCAGGTCGTGTAAATGCAACTCCCAACATCCGCATTATTCATGAAAGTCCGTCAACAGCAGTGGTAGACGGTGATGCCGGCCTGGGTTTGGTGGTTGCAGTTTATGCCATGAACATCGCTATTGAAAAGGCCAAAATCTGTGGCACCGGTTGGGTAAGTGTACAAAACAGTAATCACTTTGGTATTGCAGGCTATCACGCCATGATGGCTTTGCAACATGATATGATTGGTATGGCCATGACCAATGCCAGTGCACTGGTAGCGCCTACTTTTTCAAAAGAAAGGATGCTGGGTACTAATCCTATTGCGGTGGCAATTCCCGCCGGAGATGAAGAACCTTTTGTTGCAGATTTTGCCACTACAACGGCTGCCAACGGCAAATTGGAAATTTTACAACGCAAACAAGCGGATGCACCTTTGGGATGGATCCAGGATGTAGACGGAAATGAAACAACCGATGCGCATGCCTTAAAAAATAACGGCGCCTTGTTGCCTTTGGGAAGTGACCGTGAACATGGCAGTCATAAAGGATATGCATTGGGAAGTATTGTTGATATTTTTTCAGCGGTGTTGAGCGGTGCCAATTACGGACCTTGGGCCAACCCTTTTCCTGCGTATGTGCCCATGCCGGAGAATCAACCCGGCAAGGGGTTGGGACATTTTTTTGGTGCCATGCGTATTGATGCGTTTCGTAAAGCTGAAGATTTTAAAAAAGATATGGATCAATGGCTGCATCGTTTCCGAACTGCAACTCCCGTTCACCCGGACCAAAAAGTGTTGGTGCCCGGAGACCCCGAACGTTTGTTTGAACAGGAGCGGATGGAGAAAGGAATTCCGATTGTAGCATCAGTGATGGAAGATTTGACAAAAGTTGGACAGAAATTCAACGTCAATCTTTAATTTCGCAGCCCGGCTGATTTAGATGCTGATCACCGCCGGTACGATTGCTTGCTCATAAGAGAGATTTGTTGCTGAACGGCTTTTAAAGAATTTTCAACTTTAACAAGACGGTGGGGGGGATGATGAAGAAATTCATCGGTTAGAAGTATGTAACGAAACGAAATGAAACTGTCTATCCCCGCTTGGGCGGGGAGGCGGAGTTCTTGAATAGGTAAAGATTGAAAGGGTTGGGTTGATGCTATGAAATACAAAAGCAGGTAACATAAAAAATAAAATTTTACGACTATGAAAGTGATGAAGTTTGGTGGCACCTCGGTTGGTAAGCCGGAACGCATGCATGATGTAGCACAATTAATAACACGTGATAATGAAAGTAAGATCGTTGTGTTAAGTGCTTTGAGTGGAACCACCAATACATTAGTGGCAATTGGTGATGCATTGGCAACAGGTGATAAACGGGAAGCCAAACAAAAAATTGATGCCTTAAATGAGCATTATCAAAATTTCATTAACAATCTGCTTAGTACAGATGCAGCCAAAGAAAAATGTCGTGCCATTATAGCGGAGCATTTTGAGTTCTTAAACATCATTCTGAAAATATCTTTTAATGAAGCGTTGAATAAAGATATCCTGGCGCAGGGTGAATTGATGAGTACAAAAATGTTCAGCTGTTACCTGGAAGAAAAAGGAATCAAACATGCATTGTTGCCTGCATTGGATTTCATGAGTATTGACAGTTATGATGAACCTCAGGTAGGCACCATTAAAGTAAAGTTGAGTCAATTACTCAATCAGCATAAGGATGTTCAATTATTCATTACACAGGGTTACATCAGCCGCAACTCCAGAGGTGAAGTAGATAATTTAAAACGTGGCGGCAGTGATTATTCAGCGTCGCTCATTGCTGCAGCTATCAATGCCAGTGTTTGTGAAATATGGACGGATATTGATGGTATGCACAATAACGATCCACGTATTGTAAAGAAAACAGTAGCTATTGAACAGTTGAGTTTTGATGAAGCAGCAGAGCTGGCCTACTTTGGTGCAAAAATTCTGCATCCTGCCTCCATCTGGCCCGCACAACATTACAATATTCCGGTGAAGTTGCTTAATACCATGCAGCCTGATGCCAAGGGTACATTGATTGTGGAAGAAGCAGGAAGTGTAGGAGTAAAAGCAGTGGCAGCCAAAGACGGCATTATTGCTATCAAGATCAAAAGCAGCCGTATGTTACTGGCTTATGGGTTCTTACGTAAAGTATTTGAAGTGTTTGAGAAGTACCGTACTTCTATTGATATGATTACTACTTCTGAAGTGGCGGTATCTGTAACGATTGATAATGATACGCATCTTGCTGAAATTATCAAGGAACTGGAACCCTTCGGTACCATTGATATTGATAAAAACATGAGTATTGTAAGTATAGTGGGTAATGAAATTGCCAAAACAGAAAACGTACTTACTAAATTGTTCGACAGTCTATCCGATGTTCCTGTGCGTATGGTGAGTTACGGGGGCAGTCCGCATAACATTTCTTTGCTGGTGCCCAGTGATGACCGTACCAAAACATTACAGGTGCTGAACAAGGGAATATTTGGATTGGAGTAATGTTGAATGAATCGAAAGAATTTAAGCCCGTCAGTCAGCTGACGGGTTTTTTGTAGTAATTCTTATTCATGATACTTTGACAGCGGGACAGAAAAGCGCAAATACCTGCATAAGTTGTGAATAGCAATATTAAGTTTTAAGGATGTGTTAAAAAATCGTCAACTTATTATTAACTGCCGCTTACTTTTGTTGCAAATCACGAGTTATGTTGAAACATTTACTTCAAGCATCATTAAGTATGCTACTGCTTTTCTGTGGTTACTTTGCAACAGCACAGGTTACTACAGCTACGTTAAACGGATTGGTACAGGATAAAAAAGGAACCGCTCTTGCTGCAGCAACGGTGACTATTGAATTTCCTGATGCCGGTATCAAACAAACAGTAACAACCAAAGCCGACGGAAGATTTACAGTTCCGAACCTGCGTGTGGGGGGGCCGTATAAAATCACCATCAATTTTGTTGGATTTAATACCACCGTTGTCAATAATGTTTTCCTGGAATTAGGTCAGAATACTCCGGTGGAAGTGGCAATGGAAGAAAAGGCGGGTGAGTTGAAAGAAGTAGTGATTCAAGGTGGCAACAGAATATTTGACAACAAAAGAACCGGGGCTTCTACCACAATCAATAACCGTCTTATCAGAAGTCTGCCTACCATTAATCGTTCTGCTGATGATTATTTACGATTAACACCTTCAGCATCTTCCACCTATAATGGGTTGTCATTTGCCGGCAGAAACGGTCAGTATAATAATTTTTCATTGGATGGTGCTGTATTTAATAATCCATTTGGATTGGACGCACCTACACCCGGTGGACAAACCAATGCACAACCGGTTTCACTGGATGCCATTGATCAGATACAGGTGAATATTGCACCTTATGATGTTACACAAGCCGGGTTTACCGGTGCAGGCGTAAATACTGTAACCAAGAGTGGTAGTAACAAAACATTTGGAACCGTTTATGTGTTTTATCGTGATCAAAATTTTACTGGTAAAAAAGTAGATGGAACAAAGTTTGAAATTCCTTCGCTCAGTCAATTACAAATTGGTGCATCATTGGGAGGTGCAATCAAAAAGAATAAACTTTTTTACTTTATTAACTTTGAAACAGAGCAACGTTCAGATCAACCCACCAGTTATGTGGCTCAGAATGCAGGTAATACAGGCAAATCCAATACATCCCGTGTATTAGAAAGCGATCTGATTGCTGTGAGTTCCATTTTGAGAAATAAGTTTAATTATGAAACTGGTCCTTACCAGGGATTTACTTATGACCAAACAAACTACAAGTGGCTGGCAAAAATTGACTGGAATATTAATCAGGTTCATAAACTGGCTTTAACCTATAATGGTTTGAGTGCATCAAAAGGTAAGCCGGCACATCCAAGCGCTATTGGACGCCGTGGGCCTGATTTTACAACTTTGCAATTCCGTAACTCCGGTTATGAAATCGTGAACAATCTAAACTCTTTCAGTGGGGAATTAAAATCAAACTTCAACAGCAAGTTTGCCAATAAACTGCGTGGCGTGTTTACAAGTTTTCGTGATAAGCGAAATCCATTTTCAGAGCCATTCCCAGTAGTAAACCTTACCAAAAACGGAGTTCGTTATATTATTGCAGGGCACGAGCCTTTCTCCATTTATAACCGTTTAAATCAGGATGCATTACAAATCACTGATAACTTCAATGTATTCTTGAAAAATCACACTTTAACTGCAGGATTTTCTTATGAGCAGTTTAAGTTTGGTAATTCATTTAATTTAACGGGGTATGGCCCCACTTTATTTTCAGAGGCCGATATTCAAACATTTAAAGACAGTGTTCCGGGGAGCAGGCCATTTGTATTTGGTGCTTATCCATTGGATGTTGACGTAAATTATGCCCGCAACCGTGCAAGGGCTGATCAATGGTCATGGTATTATTTGACTGTATCTCAATTGTCTTTTTACTTCCAGGATGAAATAAATGTATCGAAAAACTTTACGCTTACATTGGGATTGCGTGCAGATAAGCCTAATTATACAAACCTGAGTTTTGTGAGTCCGGATTTTAATGCAGATGGTACTTATAAAGGAACAGTTACACAAGGTTCACCCACTCTTCAGAATAACGACAATCTTACATTATTTGATGCAAGCGGAAGAAGAATCACTAATGGTGCCGGGCGGGATTTAGACAATAATCGTCTTCCTACTAAGAAATTTCTTTTATCACCCCGTGCAGGATTTAACTGGGATGTAAAAGGTGATAAGAGTGTGCAGATTCGTGGTGGTAGTGGATTATTTACCGGTCGTTTCCCCTTTGTATGGATTGGTAATCATATCGGTAATCCTTTCAGCTTTTTCTATAATGCAACAGACAGGGATTTCCAGTGGCCGCAGGTTTGGAGAACCAATATCGGAACTGATTTTAAAATTCCTTTCGGAACCATCTTTACCGTTGATATTGCTTATACAAAAGATGTAAATGCCATGATGGTTCGTAATTATAATTTAGGTACGCCTACAGGTACATTGAATTCAGGTACAGGTGATAACCGTAAAATTTATACGGCGGCTGACAAAGGCACGGCTAATGCATATGTGTTTACTAATACCAATGTGGGTTATCAGTTTAATGCAAGTTTTCAGGCACAGCAAACATTCAAAAACGGTTGGTATGCAATGGTTGCATATAACTACCTCACTGCTAAAGATGCAAGCTCTATCTCTGCAGAAATTTCAAGTGATGCCTTTGACCGTAACCCGATTCTGAATAATGCCAATGCAGCCATACTATCACCTTCTTTGTATGGTATTCAGAACCGCATTATTGCTGCCGTTTCCAAGAAGTATGATTACGGTAAACGTTGGTCTACTACCATCTCTGCTTTTGGTTCATGGAATGCAGGTGATCGTTTTGCTTATGTATATGGTGGTGATATCAATAACGATGGTACTAATTCCAATGATATTATGTATGTGCCTACTGATGCAGAAATCAATTCGATGAGCTTTGCTCCTTTTACTGATATTAATGGTAACGTACAAAGTCCTGCCGCACAGCGTACCGCTTTTCAAAAATTTATTTCACAGGATAAATACCTCAGCGGTCTCCGTGGAAAATACACTGAAAAATATGGCGCTACAACTCCATGGTACAGCCAGGTAGACTTACGTGTTCTCCAGGATATGAAAATCGGAAAGGATAAAAAGCAGATGGTACAGTTCAGTTTTGATTTTATCAACCTTGGTAATTTCATCAGCAGTAAATGGGGTGTAAGACAATATGCAACAACTTCAGGGTATTTTCAACCTCTTAGTGTATCATTGAGCGGTAATACACCTGTTTATCGTTTTGATCCTTCTCTTACAAAAACATTTTTATCAAATCCTGATTTGCAAAGCCGCTGGCAGATGCAGTTTGGTATCAGGTATATTTTCTAAAAATCACGAAGTAAATGAAAAGGTCCCGTTACTTATAACGGGACCTTTTTTATGAAGGAAAGAACTTATCTTGAATTCTGGTTAATCTTTATAAGTAAATTAACGACGGCGTTTGAACATTTGAATAATTATCATGTATTTTTCGATAGAAAATTGCAGCAGCTTATGAAACAAATGTTTACTCTTTTATTTGTAATTACTCTCTCTGCAGCCGTAAAGGCAGGTGGTTTTACCGGTACCTGGACAGGAACTTTTAACTATATGATTTCACTGGAGGATTTGCGGTTTAATGCCCGTATGGATTTTGAGCAAAACGGAAATTTCATGATGGGTGTTTTATATCTCACCCGGCAGGAGAATGGAAAAGAAACAGGATGTGATTACCTCGTATACGGCTGGATTAATAAAGAACGATTGGAACTTCGCCGTATGCTTATTCTCAAAAATAAGGGATTAACGGAGGTAGATGCAACACTGTTTACAAGAGCCGATGCCAAATTTGATTTTTCTGACAGGCAACATAAAATAAGGGCAGCAGTGTTCATGAAAGAAGAAAATACTTTTGGTCCGCCGGGTACTTTGAAGCTGCAGCAAAAAGATACAGCGCTTGCACATGAGTCAAAAGAGTTGTTAAAGAAATATACTGCCTTGTTCTTTCCTTTTCAGGTGGGAGCGCCAGCTATTATGAATACAGATTTCAGAACGATCTTATGGCGAAAGCAATTAGGAACAAAACCTTTTTTTGAATTTATTCCTGCAAAAGGAAATACTCACTTAGTAAAAGTGAGTTTATACTTTAATGGAAACCTGGTAGATCAATGGAAGGCCAATGAATCCAATACCATGGAAGTGGATGTTTCTAAGCTGGAAGCAGGAATGCATTGTTTTGTGTTGAAAGTAGAAACCCCTTCTGTAGAAAATGTGAGATTCACTGTACGCCGTAGTGCGGCGAACGTGGTAAAAGATCTTTTGTTCGACATCAGTTATCAACGACAGGTTCTTGTAATTATGGGTTTGGATGAGTAGAGCGTTTATTATACCAATAACTTTTGTACTGCTTTTTACCTTGTGGTCTATACCGGCAATTGCACAATCATTCACCGGTGTATGGGAAGGAGTAGTAAAGTTAACAGATGCAAAGTCTGACCGGTTGAATATTCGCATGGAGTTAATGCAGGAAGGCAATGATTGTTATGGAGTGCTTTACAGCAGAGGTTATAAAAAGAACACCCTATTTGGTTGTGATTATATCGTTACCGGTAAATTTTCAAGCAATACTCTGCAATTACGCTGGGCAAATGTACAACGTGCCATCAGCATGACTAAAGAGGATTGCTCCCAAATGGCAGCACTTCTTTTAAAAGCGAAAGACTCTGTAACACTCAGCGGCATCTGGCAATGGATACTGGGAGAGTCAATCCCGGCTGAATGTAAAAAGGTAAGTGACTCTGTTTCCTTTTCTGCAAAAGAAGAAATCTCATTGTACAAAGCTGCCGTTATACAGACGTATGAAGAACAAAAGATCTTTCTGAAGGCGGAAGATCGCTTTACTGAAAGCATCTACAATGGCGAAGTGGACAGCAGCGACCTGGTTGTTGAAATACGAAGTACGGATTCAACTGCACGTGATTCCATTGATATTTATCTCAACGGAGAAGTACTTACCACGGTCAATAATCTCAATAAAAATCCTTTACGATTACGAATGAAAGAGTTGCCAACCGGTGAAAACGACCTTATCGTAGTCAATAAATCGGCAAGCAGTTATAAAGCCCTTCTCGAAATTATTATTCAGCATAAAGGTGTGATGCAGGAAATTTCAGCAGCTGCCACGGGCGCTACTAATGTTGTGCTATATTTTATTCGGCAATGATTTACAGGTGCCGCTCTGCTTTTTTCCAAAATGAAAAGAAAGAACTAAAACTACCGCTTATCTGCGGAAACATCCATGGGTAAGCATCGGCCCAGCCTTTGAAATGACGGTGCAACGGGTGATCAATAAAATAAATTTTTTGGTGGGGCTGTAACTGTTGCTGTAATTCTTCAAATGAACCGGTAAAAAACTGAATGCCCGGAATATTTGCTGTTGCAAGTGCTGTAATAAATGCCATTACTTTTTCACTCACCGGGAATTGCTCAAAGTGAGATGGTTCCAGCAGCAGGATACGGTTGCAATCTTCTTCTTCTCTCCATTGCGGATTGAGCCAATAAGAAGTATAGATACAAACATCTTTTGATGCATCAATTGTAAAGCCTTCATCTGTTTGCGGAAGAGTGGTAGTTAAGCTGAGATTTGTTGTTTCTTTCAATACATCCGGAACCGGTTGATTAAAAATGTTTTCATAAGTATGATCTAAAAAGCTATGCTGCTGATTGCTTTTTAAATACCGGTTGATGTTTTCCTGGTTCGCAATGTATTTTTTCGAAGAAAAACTGCCGGCTACCCATTGCCAGCTGCAGGTGTTACTTGCAAGGTCACCATCCAGCAAATAATAATACATCCAGCGGCTGGGTGCTCTCCAATAAGCTTTACCAATGTTGCAGGTGATGCCCGCCACATACATACGTGCATGATTGTGCATGTAACCCGTTTCATAAAGATGGTTGATCTGTTCATCTAAGGCAACAATGCCTGTTTGCGCATCAGCAACGGCTGCAATCATCTGTTCATGTACTACATCTGATTGTGTTTGTTTCAAATCACTGAATAATGCTGTTCCTTTTGCAAACCACACCCTTTGAAAAAATTCACGCCAGGCCAGCTCCTGTAAAAACTTTTCAACCTGGTAGGGTTTGTATCCTTTTTTCAACACGATATCTCTCACCTGCGTTAGTGTAAGCACACCTCTTGAAATATAAGGCGATAAATACGTTACATCACCGTCAATAAAATTTCTTGTTTTTCCATAACGTACAGGATCAACCATTTCAACTCTTTGTGAAATAGAATTATAGTCAACAGGAAAAGTCATGGTTTATCTTTTGCTGATTTTATTATTACTGATGGTTCTTTGACGACTGCATTTAAACCGGCTCACATCTTTCAAACGCAGTTGGGTATGTTTGGTACTGCGGCCCTGCATACGCTTGCGCCACATACGGAAACTGGATGCTTTCATTTGGCTGCGCATAAGCTCAATCACTTCTTTTTCCTTTAGACCAAACTGCAATTCAATGGCTTCAAAAGGCGTACGGTCTTCCCAGGCCATTTCTATAATCCGGTCTGTATCTGCTGCAATCAGTTGTTGTTCTTTCATGTGAGATTTTAAAAATTTATTTAAACAAATTCTTTTTGTCTTTGTTGATAGCTTATGGAAGAAACAATTACCACCTATAAGCCGTTAGATGCTGTAACATTCCGCCAGGCCGCTATTGAAATTCTCAAAACCGCAGGCCGTCCGCTGCATTATACCGAAATCACCAAAGAAGCCATCAAAGATGGTTACTGGCGTCCTCAGGATGAAGAATTTATCAAACAACACATGTACCAGGCAATTAAAACCGATGTACGCAAAAAGCGTTATGGCTCTGTTTTTACTGAAGTAGCTCCCGGTACCTATGAAATCAATCGCCTGGTGGTGAAAGATTAATCATTCAGTGCATCCAGCTTTTTCAGAAACTGCTCTGCATGCTGCAGATGCGCATTTCTTTTAGCTTCAGGCATTTTATCAAACGTATTTAATAACATACCTAATCTTGGATTAGATCCAAAGAAGTTTCTGTGCACATGCATGAAGCGCCAGAACAATCCATCCCATATCTGCTGCCAGTCACCTTTTTTCCAATCACCCATTTTCATTAAATAATTACTTCCGCTGACGTAAGGCTTGGTGGTCATCATACCGCCGTCAGCAAACTGTGTCATGCCATATACATTCGGTACCATCACCCAATCATAACTGTCCACATAAAGTTCCATAAACCAGCGATAGACTTCGTCCGGATCAAACTCACACAGTAACATAAAATTGCCCAGCACCATCAACCGCTCAATATGATGACTGTAACCTGTTTGTATTGTTTTTTTAATCACTGCATCAATCGGTTCAATACCTGTAGTGCCATTCCAGAAGCATTCCGGAATCTTCCTGGTGAAGCCCCAATAGTTTTTAGTGCGTTGTGTTCTTCCTTCCCGCTCGTACACAATTCGGATGAATTCACGCCAACCAATGATCTGACGGATGAAACCTTCCAGTGAGTTTAACGGTATATTTTTTTGCGAAGCAGTTTGCAAAGCCGCTTCAACAATCTGCTTTGGATTGAGCAGCCCAATGTTGAGCATGGGTGTTAATACCGAGTGATAGAGAAAATGTTCTTTCGCTACCATGGCATCTTCATACACACCAAATTTTTCAAATCTTGTTTCTAAAAAATCCTGCAACCATACGGCTGCTTCCTCATGCGTTACGGGGTAGATGCAACGTTCAATATTGCCATAGTTACCCGGGAACTGTTCCTGAACATAGGTCTTTGCTTCCTGCACCCACTTGTTTTCAGAGGGGATGGGCAGAACGGGCACCTGTTCATTTTTAGGAAACTTCAAACGATTTTCAGCATCAAAGGTCCATTTGCCTCCTAAAGGTTTTTGTTGTTCATCCAGCAGGAGATTCCTTTGCTTGCGTTGCCAGGTATAAAAATCTGTCTGGAAGTAGGTTTTCTTTTTGCTGAAAAAATCTTCCACCTCCTTCATCTGATTTAAAAAGTTTGGCGACGGCTTCCGGTGCAGTTGCAGTTGGTGCTTTTTTGCTGCTTGCTTTATTCTTCTTTCCAGCCAATCATCCACCGTATCCACATAAATCAAGGCTGTGATTCCTTTTTTGGATAATGATTTAACCAGAATACTTATATCACTTTCTTTTTCCGATGCCTCCACATAAGTCACTTTAAATCCTTTTCCTTCCAACCGCTGTGCATAATGCTTCATAGAAGCACGGTGCAGTACCAGTTTCTGTTTGTGAAAATTGTAATGTTTAAAAAAAAGGAATTCTTCAACAAGAAAAACAGGGATATCTTTTTGTAATGCCGGATGCAGCTCAAACAACTGGTGCGGAAAAATAAGCGTGGCTAAAGACATGCTGTACACAACAAATCCTCCTGCGCATTGTTGTAATCAATCAAAAAAATAAACCAGCATGGAATCAGTAAAAGGTAAATATGTTTTGATTGCAGGGGCTACCGGCAGCATCGGTTCACAAACAGCAAAATTGTTGGCAGGCAGTGGGGCGCAGGTGTTTTTAACCGGTCGTAATGCGGAAAAGCTGCGTGCCGTAGCGGAGCAATTGTCTATTCCCCAAACACACATATTTGCAGCTGATTTAAGTGTGCCGGAACAGGTGCAGCAATTGGCACAACAGTTCTTTGCTGTTTTTCCTTCTATAGACGTTTTGGTCAATGCATCAGGTGTTGGAATCATTAAGTCAATGGATACATTAAGCGAAGTTGAATTTTTACGCTCATTGAATTACAATCTCTATGCTCCGTTCCTGTTAATTAAGAATTTTCTCCCTAACATGAAAGAGCAGAAAAAAGGCTTAATCATAAACATCCCTGGTGTGCTGGGTAAAACGCCCATGGCCGGAGCTGCTGCTTACAGTGCATCCAAATACGGATTGGTGGGTATGATGCAGAGCATCCGGGAAGAATTAAAGCGGACGGATATCCGTATCACCAATCTCTTTTTAGGTGGTGTTGATTCTGCATTCTGGGATACGATTGATTTACGGGTACAGCGTGAGAAAATGATCCGTGCTGAAGAAGCCGCCAAAGCTATCTGGTTCCTCTGCCAGCAGCCGGCCAGCGGGGTGGTGAGTGAAATGGTGTTACAGCCTTTTAATCACCAGGCGATTTGATTTGGATCATAATGCGTAGGTAATGTTTTCAACTATATTTGCGCCACAACGATTGTTTTATGAGTTTGAACCTGTCATTTGACAATACTGCCAATGCGTTTGAGTATAAATCCAACCAGCAATTAAAAAAAGCACATTTCCTGTTTTCCGCCATGGGTAATAACTGGCTGGTGAACATCGGCACAAAAATTACACCCTGGGCTATTAAAGCCGGTTTGCCCATAAAAGGAATCATCCGTTCTACTATTTTCGAACAGTTTGTAGGTGGTGAAACACTGGAGCAAACAGCTAAAGTGGCAGATAAGCTGGAGGAATATCATGTACAGGTGATTCTGGATTACGGAGTGGAAGGAGGTGATTACGGTGAGGATGAGAAAGATCATGCAAGAGATGAATTTATACGGGTGATCAACTATGCGGCTACGCAACATAATATTCCCTTCATGAGTATTAAAGTTACCGGACTGATTCGGTTTTCGTTGCTGGAAAAGATGGATCAGCTGATGCACGAAGCACAGGGTACTTTAATCAAACGTTATGAACAGGTACTTACACGGCTGAATACTGATGAAAAAGCAGAGTGGCAACGGGTGTGGGACAGAATGATGTTGATCTGCAATACTGCAGCGGCTAAGAATGTAGGAGTGCTCATAGATGCTGAAGAAACATGGATACAGGATCCGGTGGATGCATTGGTAACATTGATGATGGATCATTTCAACAAAACCAAAGCTGTTGTTTATAATACTGCACAGATGTACCGTCATGATCGTTTGCAGTTTGTAAAAGATTGTTACGAGGCAGCAGAGCAACGTAATTTTATTTTGGGAATGAAACTCGTTCGTGGTGCTTATATGGAAAAAGAGCGTAAACGTGCTGCTGAAATGAATTATCCTTCGCCCATTCAACCGGACAAAGCCTCCAGCGACCGTGATTTTAATGAGGCCGTTACATTTTGTTTAAATAACATTGATCGTATTGCTACAATCGTAGCTTCTCATAATGATGAAAGTAATTTGCTGGCTGCAAAAATTCTGGATGAAAAAGGATTGCCGCACAATCATCATCATGTACATTTCTCTCAACTGTATGGCATGAGTGATAACATCACTTTCAATCTGGCCAAAGCAGGTTATAATGTAAGCAAGTACCTGCCGTTTGGTCCCATTAAAGATGTGGTTCCCTACCTTATGCGCCGGGCACAGGAAAACAGCAGTATGAGCGGACAAACCGGAAGAGAATTAGGGTTGATCAAAAAAGAAATGAAACGACGATCTCTTTCCTGATTCATCACTAACTGCTATATTTTATTTTCTTTAACGGCAGAGCAGCGTTTTGGATGTTTTGCGTGTTTATTTTTGATAAAACACATGTTTATGAAATACACATCACTATTGCTTGTTTTATTTGTTTTTTCCTGTACATCTGTTCTGGCTCAAAAAGAAGAGCGGGCCTCATACCGTAATTATTTTGAGCGTGGTAATAAAGTAATTGGTTTGCAATTGGGTGTTGCAGGCGAGTATCCTATTAATTCCGTAACTGTTCTGGATATTAACGAGTCCAATAAAAGATATGGACTGCTGGCCTTGCCTTCTTTTGGATGGTTTATTGAACGCAACTTTGTATTAGGTGCACAGGCTATTGTAGGGTTTAATCATGACTCTTACTCATATTCCAACTATGATTACAGTGTTAATCCACCCCGCTATACGGGCGAAACCAAAAATACCAGCAAAGGAGTTGATTTAGGTTTGGCACCATTTGCCCGTTATTATGTGCCACTGGGTCGCAGAAATGTGGTGAGCCTGTTTGGGCAGGGTTCATTTCCCGTTCTTTATTCAAGCTATGAATCGGGTTCCAATTATCCTTCTTCCTACCCGGGCTGGACTAATTACCGCTACAAGGAAGAGGGTCTGAAATTAATGGCCTCACTGGGAGGAGGTGTTTCTATCAATGGTCGTTTCGGTTCTTTTGAGATGCATGCTAATAATACCGGGTTATATCTTGGTTATCAGCGTTATTTTGGTTTTAAAGGAAAATAAACATCTTCCACATATTGCCCACAGTCAGGAGCCGCAGGTTAACAGCTTGCGGCTTTTATTTACCTTGCAGCCATGCAACAATACCACGCTTTATTACAGCATATTCTGGATAATGGTACCGACAAAAGTGACCGTACCGGTACCGGCACCCGCAGTGTTTTTGGTTACCAGATGCGGTTTGATTTAAATAAAGGTTTTCCGTTGGTTACCACAAAAAAGGTACATCTCCGCAGCATTATTCATGAATTGCTCTGGTTCCTCAAGGGTGAAACTAATATTGCTTATCTCAAAGAAAACGGAGTGAGCATCTGGGATGAGTGGGCAGATGAAAATGGAGAGCTCGGTCCTGTGTATGGCAAACAATGGAGAAGCTGGGAAGGGGCCAATGGCGTAGTGGTAGACCAGGTGAAAGAACTGATTGAACAAATCAAAAAAAATCCGGATAGCAGAAGGCTCATCATCAGTGCATGGAATGTGGCTGATTTACCCAGGATGGCGTTGATGCCCTGCCATACTATGTTTCAATTCTATGCGGCAAATGGTAAATTAAGTTGTCAACTCTACCAAAGAAGTGCTGATGTGTTTTTGGGAGTGCCATTCAACATTGCATCGTATGCATTGCTCACTATGATGATTGCGCAGGTTTGCGGATTGGAGTACGGAGAATTTGTGCACACATTTGGCGATGTGCATATCTACAGCAATCATATGGAGCAGGTGCAGTTGCAATTAAGTCGCACCCCTTATCCATTACCAACGATGAAATTAAATCCATCGGTAAAAGATATTTTTGAATTTAAGTTCGAAGATTTTACACTGGAGAATTATCAGAGTCATCCGGCAATTAAAGCGCCTGTAGCTGTCTAATTTTAAATTGCAGATTGCAATTTTAGATTACAATCCGCAATCGACATTCTAAAATCCGAAATGTGATTATAAGTTTAATTGTTGCAGCCAGTACCAATAATGCCATTGGCAAAAACAATCAATTGCTCTGGCATTTGCCGGTTGATTTAAAGTTTTTCAAGAATACTACCTGGGCTATGCCCGTAATAATGGGCCGTAAAACATTTGAATCGGTCAACAGCAAACCATTGCCCGGTCGGCAAAACATCATCATCTCCAGAAATGCACAAGTATCAACAGAAGGTGAAGTGTGGTGGGCCAAATCTTTGGAACAAGCAATTGAACAATCCAAACAATTACACTGCAATGAAATTTTTATAGTAGGTGGTGCACAGATTTATGAACAATCAATGCCAATCGCTCATCGCATATACATGACCCGTGTGCATGCGCATTTTGAAGCCGATACATTTTTCCCTGACATTAATGTAGAAGAGTGGGAGTTGGTTAAGAACAATGATTTTAATGCGGATGAAAAACATGCGTATTCATTTTCTATACAGGTGTGGGAGCGGAAAGAGAATAAGAAATGAAAAATGAAAAATGTAAAATAAAAAGGTAGGCTATTTCTGTATTTGCTTTCTCATTTTTAATTTGTAATTACTGATTTTTCATTTCAATGTATTCTTCCTTTCAACTTGCTGCTAAATATCTTCGTTATTACTTTATGGCTGCCAACGGTAAGGGTCATGGAATTCATTCGCCTTTTGTTTTCAACCTGGTTACACAGGTGCTGAATGATAAAACAAACTATCCTGAATATAAACGAATTGAGGAACAGCGAAGTTTACTGCTGGGTAATGAATCCATTATTGAAGTAGATGATTTTGGCGCCGGCTCTGTAAAAGGACTAAAGAAGCAAAGGGTGGTGCAGCAGATAGCAGCCTCATCGCTCAAGCCAAGAAAGTATGCACAATTGCTGTATAGATTGGTGAAGTATTTTGAATCAAAAGAAGTATTGGAACTGGGTACTTCTCTTGGTATTACAACATCTTACCTTGCAAGCGCTGCTAAACAATCGCAGGTTACAACGTTGGAAGGTGCTGCTTCCATTGCTGCATTGGCGCAACAAACTTTTGATACACTTCAATTAAAGAATATCAAAACAGTTACAGGCAATTTTGATGAAACACTGCAAGCTGTTGCAGCTAAAAATTACGACTTCATCTTTGTTGATGGCAACCATCGTAAAGAACCCACACTACGTTATTTTAATCAATTGATTCCCTGTGTACACAACAATACGGTAATGGTATTTGATGATATTCACTGGAGTAAAGAAATGGAAGAGGTTTGGGAAGAAATCAAAAGTCATTCATCAGTAACCTTAACGATTGATTTGTTTTTCATCGGGTTGGTTTTTTTCAGAACAGAACAAAAGGAGAAGGAGCATTTTATGATACGATTTTGATTTTTCTGTTAAGGCGCAAAGTCACGAATGAAATGCAACAGCCTGTTCATCCCCTCCCGGGAGTGGCGGCAAGAGCTAAAACAAATCATACTGTCTGAAAGGGGTGGGTTTGATTTCTCATCTGTTTTTTACTTATTTTCACCATATAATAAACCAACGTTTACATGATTCTTGGTGTGTTAAAAGAACCGGGCTTTGAAACAAGAGTTTCATTGTTGCCCGAAACCGTATCCGCTCTCATTAAAAAAAATATACAGGTAGTGGTGGAAGAAGGCGCAGGAGCTAAAGCTTTTGCTGCTGATGCTGATTATACTTCAGCAGGGGCTTCCGTAAAAAGCAGAAGCGAAGTAATGGCTGCCGCTGATGTATTGTTAAGCATTCATCAACCTGCTGATAGTATCAGCAATAAGATTTTAATCGGCGTTTATCAACCATTGATGAATGTGGATGCCATGAAAACTTTTGCAGGTAATAATACCACTGTTTTTTCCATGGACATGCTTCCACGCACCACACGTGCACAAAGTATGGATGTGTTAAGTTCTCAGGCAAACATTGCAGGTTACAAGGCGGTCCTGATGGCGGCGGCTAACTATGGCCGTTACTTTCCTATGTTTATGACAGCGGCAGGAAGTATTGCACCTGCAAAGTTGTTGATACTCGGTGCAGGAGTTGCAGGCTTGCAGGCCATTGCAACGGCCAAGCGTTTGGGTGCAGTGGTGGAAGTATTTGATACTCGCCCCGCAGTAAAAGAAGAAGTAATGAGCCTGGGTGCAAAGTTTATTGAAGTGGAAGGCGCAGCTGATGCAAGTGCTGCAGGTGGATATGCAGTGGAGCAAACGGAAGAGTACAAACAAAAACAACAGCAAAAAATTTCGGAAAGTGCAGCAAAGGCTGATATCATTATTACAACGGCACAAATTCCCGGCAAGAAAGCACCGGTGCTTGTAACTGAAGAAACCCTTCATAAGATGCGCAACGGTTCTGTGATTATTGATTTAGCTGCGGCAACCGGTGGTAATACACCGTTTACAAAAAACAATGAAACGGTTTTATACAATGGTGTTTCCATTATGGGTAACAGTAATTTGCAGGCCACTATGCCCAGTGATGCAAGTAAGTTGTACGGAAAAAATATTTTCAACTTTCTGCAACTGATTGTTGACAAAGAAGGCAAGATCAACTTAAATTTTGAAGATGATTTGGTGAAAGGATGTTGTGTAACACATAATGGAGCGGTAGTGCATGAGCGAATGAAGTAATGTTGTGTTACAAGCTGAAGTGCTGCTATGAAGCTTCTGTTGCGTCGCACTCTTCATCGTTTTTAATTCTTTTGAGCAAACTTTTTAACAGTATAACTATATGGATAATTTTCTTTCTTTCTTCTCCATCCATCAGCAGATGATTTACATCGTAATCCTCATGATTTTTGTAGGTATTGAAGTGATTGGTCGGGTGCCTGCAGTATTACACACACCCTTAATGAGTGGTGCCAATGCCATACATGGTGTGGTTATCATCGGCGCTATCATTGTAATGGGTAAGGCAGAAGCTGATAATTATTTAGCACTCATCCTCGGCTTTATTGCTGTGATCGTGGGGACGCTCAATGTAGTTGGTGGTTTTGTAGTGACAGACCGGATGCTGGAAATGTTTAAGAAAAAGAAATAATCAGTACTCTTTAATAATCGAAACATGAACATACTCATCATATCATATCTCATCGCTTCAGTAACATTTATTCTTGGATTAAAAATGCTCTCCAATCCTGCTACTGCACGCAAAGGCAATTTGATTGCAGCAGGGGGAATGGTTATTGCCATATTAGCCACCATCTTTTTGTATGAAGAAGATGGTGTGAAGTTGGGAAATTATGCTTGGATTTTCGGAGGGTTAATTATCGGTTCAGTTGTTGGAACATTGGCAGCCAAGAAAGTGAAGATGACTGCAATGCCGCAAATGGTAAGTTTATTTAACGGTATGGGTGGTGCTTGTGCTGCATTGATTTCAATTGTAGAGTTTGACCATTTGGTACATAATTATAATCCTGATGATTTTACATTCTTCAGTTCATTGGATGGAACAACATTACTTATAATTATGGCAGGACTTATTATTGGTTCTGTTTCATTTGCAGGTAGTATGGTTGCGTGGGGTAAGCTTGATGGAAGAGTAAAAGATTTTTCGTTCAAAGGCCAGCATGTATTTAATATTCTGATGCTGTTAGTGTTGATTGGTTTAACAGCATTTATCTTAATTGCAAGACCCGAAGAAACCATTTTATACTTTTATGTGATTCTTGCATTATCAATTATCTACGGTATCTTCTTCGTTATGCCCATCGGCGGTGCAGATATGCCCGTTGTAATTTCTTTGCTCAACTCATTCACAGGTGTGGCAGCAGCCTGTGGTGGATTTTTGTATGATAACAAAGCCATGCTCACCGGTGGTATTCTGGTGGGTGCTGCAGGTACATTGCTCACTATATTGATGTGTAAAGCCATGAACCGTTCGTTGACGAATGTACTCATCGGCAACTTTGGTGGCAGCAGTGCAGCAAGCGGCGGAGCAAAAGCACAAGGCACGTACAAAGAAATTTCATTAAGCGATACTGCTGTATTGCTTTCCTATTCAAACAGAGTATATATCGTTCCCGGTTATGGTTTGGCAGTAGCGCAGGCGCAACATGCCTGTCATGAATTGGAAAAATTATTGGCGGAGAAAGGTGTGGAAGTAAAATATGCCATTCATCCGGTTGCCGGTCGTATGCCCGGCCACATGAATGTATTATTGGCCGAAGCAGATGTGAGTTATGATTTGCTCAAAGAAATGGAAGAAGCAAATGATGAATTTGCCTCAACTGATGCGGTATTGATTCTTGGTGCCAATGATGTGGTAAACCCTGCTGCAAAAACTGACCCTTCTTCACCTATTTACGGAATGCCCATCCTGGATGTAGAACTGGCAAAGAATGTAATTGTAAACAAACGAAGCATGAAGCCCGGCTATGCAGGTATAGAAAATGATTTGTTTTTCCGTCCCAAAACAAGCATGTTGTTTGGCGATAGTAAAAAAGTATTGCAGGATTTGATTGCAGAGGTGAAGAATTTGTAAGAGCCATCTGACGTCCTCGTCTGATGGCGATTGATTTAAATAGACAATTGGCCAGAATCTATACATATAAATCTTCTTTTGAATAGTATGAAGTATCAAAATAGATTCCTGCGGTTTCCTTTTATCGTCAGTTCTATCATAATTATTTTCTGGGTTTATTCAATTTGTTCAAGAGTTTTATCATTAATGGTATTACAAAAAAAGTATTCTTATCAATATCCGATAGCGTGGTCATTAATTTTTGACATACAAACTAAAATAGGTTTGATTTGTGTTTTAATAACTATAGTAACTGCAACTGTGTATTTCATTTACCGACGGAGATATGTCAATGTTTTTTATTGCAGAGCGCATATTTGGTTATCATTTGTTGCATTAGTTCCTGTTCCTTTAAGTGCTCCACTTTTTAAAATGCCAACGTCAAATGGTACAATATCTGATGCTGCAAGAATTGGTAATGTTATAATTTACCCGGTTTCAACAATGTTATTGTTGTTGTTTTATTTTGTTGCGCTCTTTTTTTTCGCAATTACATTAATAAAAAGCTCAACTTCGCCAAAAGAAGCGCCGTTAAGTAATGAATCTTCCGATTTCCTTAATCAATTCGCTAAGTAACGTCAAAGGTTTTGATGAAACTGCATTCATCAACATTCATCAAAGCGGTGAACAAATTACATCCATACGTATCAACCCATTAAAGGCTGTCAATAATTATCCATTATCCATTATCCATTCATCAGTTCTCTGGTCTTCTCTCGGCTACTATCTTCATCAACGTCCTTCCTTCACACTCGACCCATTGTTTCATGCAGGTACCTACTATGTGCAGGAAGCCAGTTCTATGTTTTTAGAACAAGCAGTAAAGCAAACAACTGATATTTCTCAACCACTACTTGTGTTGGATTTATGTGCAGCACCCGGCGGTAAATCAACATTGTTGCAAAGCATCATCAGCAAAGAAAGTTTATTGGTGAGTAATGAAGTGATTCAGTCACGGGTAAACATCCTCAAAGAAAATTTAATCAAATGGGGCAGCAGCAACGTTGTTGTAACTAACAATGACCCAAAAGATTTTACAAAGCTCAGCGGATTGTTTGATGTTGTGGTGATTGATGCGCCTTGCAGCGGCAGCGGACTCTTCCGTCGTGACCCCGAAGCCATCAATGAATGGAGTGAAGCCAACGTGCAACTCTGTTCGCAACGTCAGCAACGTATCCTTGCCGATGCATGGAATTGTTTGAAAGAAGATGGTGTGCTCATTTATTCTACCTGTTCCTATTCAACAGAAGAAGATGAAGAAATATTGGATTGGACGGTGCAAAGGTTAAAGGTGGAAGGCATAAGGTTGAAGGTAGAAGAGGAGTGGGGTATTGACGAAGTGCAAACTGTAACAGGTGCTTATGGCTATCGATTCTGGCCGTATAAAGTAAAAGGTGAAGGTTTTTTTATTGCAGCGTTCCGGAAAAAAGACGCAACAGCTGAACTGCGGATGAAAATTAAAAAAGAAGCGGTTCCATCAAAACAGGATGTACAGATTGCAGCAAAGTGGTTGCAATCAACCGAGGATATATCCTTCATCTTACAGGGACAAAATATAGCTGCAGTTCCTGCTGCATGGCATCACACCATTCAATACCTCATGCAGGAGTTGAAAGTGCGTTATGCAGGAACAGAGCTCGGCACTATTGCCAAAAATGATTTGTTGCCGGAGCATGCATTGGCATTAAGCACGCTAATCAATAAAAATATTTATGCTGTTGAACTAAATGAAGAGCAGGCATTAACCTATCTCCGCAAAAACGATTTGCAATTAGAATCATCGCACAAAGGCTGGGCATTGGCAACGTATCAAGGAATGAATCTCGGATGGATGAAACTGCTGGGCAATCGTATCAATAATTATTATCCGAAAGAATGGAGGATTCTTAAATCCTAAGATTACTTCCGCCCGAAGTCAGCAGGATTTTCACCCCAACTGCTTGTTTCCCATTTTAATATTTTGTTTTTATAGTTGTTGTTGGCAAGCCAATGCTCAGCACGGGTAATTAAATCATGAATATGTTTTGTTTTAGCATTTACTTCAAGGTTGGTTTTGCATTTTTTGGCTTTTACCCATGCAATGGCATTACGGCTGTCGCTGTAAATAGGGATTACTGTAAGGTTGTGTTTTTTGCAATAACCTAAAGCGTGCACAATAGCTAAAAATTCACCGATATTATTGGTACCGTTTGCAAAAGGTCCCTGGTGAAAAATACGGGTATTGGTTTTATACAGAATGCCCTGGTACTCCATATCTTTCTGCACACTGTTCCAGGCAGCATCAACTACAATACTGTCGTGTATGGGTGTGCCAACTCCTGCTTTTACTTTCGGTTCTTCTTTGTCTTTTTTGTAGATGTGTTTGGCAAAATGCTCATTGAAGGCAATTTCAGCTTCCATTTTTGTCGGAAACGCCTTGTAAGCTGCGCCTGTAAAACCATCTACCTGCGCTTTGCAATCATTCCAGTTATGGTAAATGCCGGGTTCTTTTCCCTTCCACACCACATAAAACTTTTGTTTACTCATTTCAATACAATGTTAAAGAAAGATGAATTAGCAGGAAAGAAAAATAAGTGTCTGGCTTTGGCGTTCATGCTGCTTGAGTTTAGGTTTTGACGGAGCCTGATATTTCTGCATCTTTGCCCTGAAAATACAAATTCCATGAAGCGAACCTTTGTTACTTTTCTTTTGACGTTAATTTGTGTAATAGTTACAGCTCAAACTACACCTTTAACTGTTCAGCTCGATAGTAAGAATCAACCTTACCTCGTTCATACATTGGCGCCCAAAGAAAATTTTTACAGTGTAGGTCGTATCTATAACATCAGCCCCAGAGTATTTGCGCCTTATAACGGTTTGGAATTAAGCAGCTCTTTAAGCATCGGGCAGTCATTACGTATTCCGCTCAATGAGCAAAACTTCTGGCAAAGCGGAAGCCGCAAAGAAAATGAAGTGGTGCTGCCTTTGTATTACACAACAAATGCAGGTGAAAATCTTTCAACCATCAGCAAAATTTTTAAAACAGATAACGCTACACTCCGCAGTTGGAACAATTTGAGCAGCGATGCAGTGAGTACGGGCAAAAAAATCATCATTGGTTTTTTGAAAGTGGACAAAACATTATCTCCGTTGGCGGCACAAGGCATGAGCAGACAGGAACCTCCGATGGTAAAACAGGAGCCCAAAAAAGAACAACCCAAGCCAGTGGTAAAAGAGGAGCCAAAGAAAGAAGAACCAAAGGTTGACCCAAAATTTGAGCCCAAGACCGAACCTAAAAAAGAAGAGCCCAAGCCTGTAGTTAAGGAAGAACCCAAAACACAACCTGCACCTGTTTCCTATGAAGGCAATGGATTTTTTAAGGATGAATATAACAAGCAAAGCAATAACGGACGTAATACTTCCAATGCCAGCGGTACTGGCGCTACCTTCAAAAGTACCAGCGGCTGGAGCGATGGAAAATATTATGTGTTGATGGATAACCTTGAAAAAGGAACGATTGTGATGGTACGGAATCCTGCCAACGGTAAAGCGATTTATGCTAAAGTGCTTGCAGGTGTAAAGGAGACAACACCCAACAGCAGTGCATTGTTTTTATTAAGTAATGCGGCTGCTTCACAACTTGGCATCAGTGCTGAAAAGTTTAATGCGGAATTGGTGTGGGGGAAATAACTACTTAATAAAGTTTTCTAAACATGGGGTACAGCATATGTGCCCCATATGTTTTTACTGAAATCTGTATCCTCTCAAAAACTCTTCCACACTCATTCTCTTCTTTCCTTCTAATTGAAGTTCCAATACATGCACATATCCATTACTGCAACTGAATTTGAGAAAGGTTTTGTTATCAGTCACTAATTCCCCTCCCTGGTAGGAGTTAGGGGAGGTTTCTTTCTTCGACCGATAGATCTTCAGCATCTTTCCATTCAACTCCGTAAACGCACCGGGAAAAGGAGAGAGCCCACGAATGAGATTATGCACTTCCTCTACCGTTTTTGAAAAATCAATCTTGCAGGTTTCTGTAAAAATTTTTGGTGCATGTTTTAGAGTGGTCGATGGTTCACGTTCGACAGACGACGGTAGTGCACCTGTAATCAACTGTGGACTGTCGACTGTGGGCTGTGGTCTATGTTCTGACGTCTGTGGTCTTTCTTTCAATGTCCCTTCTGCCAATCCTTTCACCGTCTTCACCAGCAAAGCTGCGCCAATCTCTTTCATGCGGTCATGCACTTCACCTGCTGTTTCATCTTCACCAATAGAAAATGATTGCTGCAACAGAATATCACCTGTATCAATTTCGTGTTTTAGTTTAAATGTAGTGACGCCTGTTTCTTGTTCACCATTTATTACTGCCCAGTTAATAGGAGCGGCACCACGGTATTGCGGTAATAAACTTCCATGTACATTAATGGTACCCATCGGCGGCATATTCCAAACCACTTCAGGTAACATGCGAAAGGCCACTACAATCTGCAAATCTGCTTTTAGCACTTTCAGTTCATCAATAAAAACAGGGTTCTTTAATTTTTCGGGTTGCAGCACATGTAATCCGTGCTCCACTGCATATTTTTTCACCGCACTTTCATTTAGCTTCATACCCCTGCCGGCAGGTTTATCAGGCGCAGTAACAACACCCACAATGTTGCATCCGGCTTTTACCAGTGCATCCAAACTGGCTACCGCAAACTCAGGCGTACCCATAAAAACAATTCGTAAATCAGTAGCTTTCATTGAAGAGAAAATTCCAAGAACAAAAAATCAAGAACCAAATAAATAAAACGAAATTCAAAAGTAAAAAGTCAAAACGTATAAGAAGTAAAATCAAAGTTTAATCATACTCTTAATCAAGCTGGTCCTGTGCCATGCAGTTCCCCCTTTAGGGGCGGAGGGATGTCATCCTTCCAGCACCCTGTCTTCCTGCTTAATCTTCGTTAAATTATTTCGTTGCAAAATTTCTTTCGCAAGATTCAAATAATTGATGGAGCCTTTACTATCTGCATCATACAATATCACAGGCTTACCAAAGCTCGGTGCTTCGCTCAAACGTGTGTTGCGGTGAATGATGCTGTCAAACACAATGCCTTCAAAATGCCTGCGTACTTCACTCACCACCTGGTTGCATAAACGTAATCGTCCATCATACATCGTCATCAAAATTCCTTCAATCACCAGTGAAGTATTCAAGCGGCTTTGTACAATCTTCACTGTGTTGAGCAATTTGCCCAAACCTTCCAGTGCAAAAAACTCTGTCTGCACAGGAATAACCACACTATCTGCGGCGGTTAATGCATTCACCGTAATCAATCCAAGTGAGGGAGAGCAATCAATCACAATAAAATCGTATTCATTTTTCAACGGCTCCAGCAGTTGTTTGAGAACACTTTCCCGGTTGGGTTGATTGATCATTTCAATTTCAGCACCTACCAGGTCAATATGCGAGGGAATCAAATCCAGGTTCGGTACTTCGGTTTTCAGTACCACATCTTTCGCATTGGCATTGTTCACAAAACAGTCATACAAACTCTGCTGTATGTTGTGCAAATCAAAACCAACACCGGTTGTGCTGTTGGCCTGCGGATCTGCATCTACCAGCAATGTTTTGTATTCCAGCACAGCAAAACTCGCTGCCAGGTTTATAGCCGTTGTTGTTTTACCAACACCTCCTTTCTGATTTGCAATACCAATGATTCTTCCCATTTTATTTATAAAATTCCAAAGTTTAAAATAACTATGCTTCGAGCTATAAGCTGCCAGCTTCAAGTTACGAGCTATGAGCTGCCAGCAAAGCTTTACAAAGTTGAAACTGCCACTTGCAGCTATCGGCTTGCAGCTTCTTAAATATTAATCGTTTCTCCCACCGCCGGCAACAACAAATTCAACCCGTTTTTACTGAAATGATCTTTTGCCTTAACCGTATCAATCACAATGTAGGGGAATGTATTGTAATGAACCCCTACCACCGTATGACAATTAATCATGTGTGCTGCCCTTGCTGCATCATCATAGCCCATGGTAAAGTTGTCGCCGATGGGCATTACAGCAAAATCAACGGCGCCACCTCTTGTTACCAATTGCATTTCAACGGTCAATGCTGTATCACCACTGTAATAAAATGTTTTATCAGCCCGTATTACAAAACCCATTGGATTACCGGCATAAGTACCATCGGGCAAGCTGCTGGAGTGTTGAGCCACTACACATTTTACCCAGCCAAAATCAAATTCTTTTTTGCCGCCTGTATTCATGGGGTGTACATTTTCAACGCCCTGTTTTTGCAGCCACACATAAATTTCCCATGCACAAATCACAAGCGCCCCGGTGCGTTTGGCAATACTTACTAAATCAGCCACATGATCTGCATGACCATGACTTACAAAAATATAATCGGCCTGTACAGAATCGGCATCTATGCCCTTCGCTAACTCGTTAGGCGTAATAAAAGGGTCAAACAACAAATGTTTCCCCTTTACTTCTACGCTGAAACAGGAATGTCCGAAATATGTAAGTTTCATTGCTTTTACGAGTTACGGTTTTACCGGCTAAGGCCTTTAAAAAGAGTTGAAAAAACCCACTAAATGCCATTGTGACAAAAATAAGGGTTGGCACAGATTTCGGGAACAATACTTATCCCCGAACTGTTACAGACTACAACAAAATCATAACAGCATTTATCGGGTTCATTTCTCAATTTTGTACACATGCAACGATTAGCAGGTTCCTGGATTTTTATACTCGTCCTTTTTGTGGTGGATATTTACGTGTTCCAGGCCGTTAAAGCCGTAACACTCAGCACGGCACCCCGTACCCGCTGGATTATTTACGGAACGTATTGGGGTATCAGCATCATGGCGCTAACGCTTATGATTTCACTGGCTTTTACCAATTATGAAACATGGCATCGTACCCTTCGTACCTATGTGTTTGCCGGTATCATGGGTTTGTTTTTTGCCAAATTGTTGGCCAGTGCTTTTTTCCTGGTAGATGATTTACGCCGAATGGTGCAATGGGCTGCCAGTTTTGTGATGCCGTCACTCAATCCTAAAAACACGGGTACCGGAACCGGTATCACCCGTTCCACTTTTCTGAGCTGGATGGGTATTGCTGTAGGTGGCGGATTGTTTTCATCACTCATCTATGGTTTTGGAAATAAGTACCGTTACAATGTGCAACGGGTGCCCATGAAGTTTCCCAACCTGCCGGCTTCTTTTGCAGGATTTAAAATCATTCATATCAGCGATATTCATAGTGGCAGTTTTACGGATAAACAGGCGGTCTTGCGTGGAGTGGAATTGATTAACGAACAAAACCCGGATGTGATCCTGTTTACCGGCGACCTGGTGAATTATCATGCAGATGAGATGAAGGAGTACATGGATGTGTTCAGTCAGTTGAAAGCGAAACATGGTGTATATGCCACATTGGGTAATCATGATTACGGTTTTCCCCGTGGTGAAACCAGCCAAGAAACCAAACAAATGCAATTAGCCAATGCTGCTGCAGTGGTAGGGGTGCATCAACAGCTTGGCTGGAAAACATTGAGCAATGCCCATGAGTTGATTGAAAGGGATGGTGAGCAAATAGCGATCCTTGGTGTGGATAATACCAGCTACAAAAGCCGGTTTCCTTCGTTTGGTAAGTTAGAAGAAGCTCATGCCGGTGCTAAAGAAGCACCTTTTAAAATACTGATGAGTCATGATCCCTCGCACTGGAACGGAGAGGTGACTAAAAAGTTTAATGATATTGATCTAACTCTTAGTGGTCATACACATGGAATGCAGTTTGGTGTTGAAATTCCCGGTTTCCGCTGGAGCCCGGTGAAGTATGTGTACAAACAATGGGCGGGCTTATACGAAGAAGCTGCTCAAAAGTTGTATGTGAATCGTGGATTTGGATTTATCGGTTATCCCGGCCGTGTGGGTATTTTGCCGGAGATTACGTTGATTGAGTTGAGCTGATGGTGAAAGTTGAGGAAAGCATCCTTTGCTCAACTTTTACATAATGCCGCTTACTGCAGCTGTACCATCATTTTTACCGAAGCTTTAAACTATCTTGCATCACAATGGTCTTAACCTGAACCACCATTGTATGAAGAAAACATTTATTCTGCCGGCAGTAATGCTGTTCTTCTCTTTAAATCTATTGGCCCAAACACAGGATTCTATTCCTGTTAATAAAGACTCCATTGAGAAAGCTGTAGATGAATTCCTTGCCTTGCTGGATTCTGCCAAACAACCTAAAAGCTACTGGCAATTATCATTGGGAGCCAGCAATACCCAGTTCAGTGTGAACAATGTGGCGCTCAATGCACAGCAGGTGAGTAAAGGCGTAACATTGATTCCTACGGTAATGTATTACGATAAAAGCGGGTTGAGTTTTACCTATAATAACTTCATCAGTATTAATCGTAACAACAGCGGCATTGTACAGCACAGTATTACTCCTGCCTATGATTTTTCAAAAGATAAGCGGTTTGATTTTGGTTTTTCTTACACCCGTTTTATCGGCAACAAAAACTTTGCACAGATTTCATCACCTTATCAAAATGATTTTTACGGGTATTTGCAATACAATAAGTGGCAGGTAGAACCATCACTCGCATTCGGTTACTCTACCGGTAAGTTTACTGAAACATCAAGAACAGATACATTTTTTGTAAGGCCGCTTACAAGGGATACTGTGAAATATTCCATATTGGATACTTTAAAAGTAAAGCTGAGAGATTTTTCAACTATACTCTCTGCAAGAAAGCAATTTGTATTTGAAACTAAAAATGAAAACAGGTACATCACTTTTACGCCGTCCCTGTTACTGTTTTTTGCACGGAATGCGTATGATGTTGAATACACCTCAGCAAGCGCTTTTTCTCCCCGTACTGCTTACATTATCAGAAACCGACCGGAGTTGAGGACACTAATTGAAAGGGAAATAAAACGGAGTTTTCCCGGTATCAACCAAACCCGTAATTTTTTAAATACCACAAGTTTTCAATTACAATCTCTGGGACTTAACCTGGATGCTACGTTGTACCTCGGTAAGTTTTATATCAACCCGCAGGTTTATTTTGATTATTATTTTCCGGAAGCTGATAAAAAGCTCACCACCATTTTCACTCTGCAGGCAGGTTTTATTTTATGAGAAAGTCTGTAACAGAAAAGGGTTAACAATAATTTACGAACCCGCTTATGCAATTGGCATTTAATTGGAACGTTAACTATACACTAAATCAAAATCACATGAACAAGTATCTTATCATTCTGTTTTTAACCATTGCCGGTTTCAGTGCCTCTGCACAGGGTATTAAAATCGGTCCCAAGCTGGGCGCTAATGTGGGTAAAATTGATGGTGCCGGCTTTGATGAAAAATATTCTTTAGGCTATCATGTAGGTGGCTTTGTACAGATCAACCTCAGTAAAAAGTGGGGCATCCAGCCGGAAGTATTGTGGAATCAAATCAGTACGGATACCGTTTCAGGATTCAAGGCATTGTACCAGAACCTCGGCAACCAGGCTGATAATTTCAATGATTTAAAACTCAATTATCTCAGTATTCCCATCCTGCTCAACTATTCGCCGGCCAAGGTGATCACCTTCCAGGCAGGCCCCCAATTTGGTATTTTAATTGACAAGAGCAGCACGGCTCTTCAAAACGGAAGTAATGCGTTTAAGAACGGAGATCTTTCGCTCTTAGGTGGTGTGCAGTTAAATCTTTTAAAGTTGCGGGTGTACGGTCGTTATGTGATCGGGTTAAATGATATCAGCGATGTAAGTAATTCAACCAAGTGGAGAAACCAGGGGCTGCAGGTTGGTTTGGGTCTTGCATTATAATAAGCATACCGGGTTTTTTCAACGATAGGTTTATAACGGGGCGCCGCAGGCGCCCCGTTTATTTTATTAAAACTTCGTACAGTTTCAATCCATAATATCCTGCTGCACCTAAAATCAATGGATACAACAAAAACAACCAGAGATAATCTTTCCAGCTCCATTCTTTTAACGCAGCCCATCCGTTTTTCTGCAAACCTGTAATAGCATCATACCAACTCATAACACCTAACACACTTGCAAGCACATTGGCAAGTATAGCAACAAGTAAAACAATGATTCCGATGCAATAAATTTTGAGCATATCAATTTGTTTTTGGTATCCAGGCAATCATGCGTAATGGTCCGCCGGTGCCGCCTTTTATTTTCATAGGCAATGCAATAACGTAAGCGCCTTTCACCGGCAATGCATCTATTTTGGCTACATTTTCAAAGCCTACAATATTTTCAGCATACAAAATCTGGTGGGTTTTAAAATCTTTGGATTGCCCATAATCCACACTGGCTACATCTACACCTACTGCTTTTATTTTTCTGTTCTTAACCATCCAGGCAGCCAGTTCAGGACTAATGGATGGGAAATGCAGATTGGCCACTGCTGAATCACCTTTTGCTTTTGTGCCCAAATATTTTTCAGCATCCGGATAAAACTTTCCCCAGCCTGTTTTAAAAAATACAATTGCATCATCAGTTATGGTGCCGTTTGCCATCTCCCACAGTTCCGCATCTTTTACTGTAATTAAATAATCAGGATTATTTTTTGTTTTATTACTTACGTCAATCACTACAGCTTCACCCATTAAACTTTGTAACGGGATTTCATCTGCACTCCATTTACCTTTTGCAAAATGTACAGGTGCATCTAAATGTGTACCGCCGTGCTCGGGTGTAAAAAAAGCATTCGATGAATAATAAAATCCGGCAGGAGTAGTACCGTTAAACTGTGTATCTAATTTAAACCCGGTAGGGTTATTGGGCCAGTACAGCGTTTTATCTGAAAAATCATAACTCAAATCTGTCCACTTGCCTGCAGAAAGATGTTGTTGAAGTGTGGCATGCTGAGCTTGTTCGTTACATCCGATTAACAAAAGAAATAAAACAGTAGCAGGAAGATGTTTCATCTTGAAGATTTTGGGATAAGATACAAAATTTAAAAACTAACTATTGAAATAGACTCAATTGATTCTGGTGTTTTTTGAGTTTGGTCTTGACTGCTGATCTTGATGCAGCATTTATTTCCAGTGTAAACAATTCACTCTCTTTATACCTGCTTGCTACAGAAACTCTCACAGTTCCTGCATGCGGTGCAAACAATTCTTCCACAAGCTGCGGCTTGTTGTTGTTTTGCGAAAGATGGGAGAGGAGCAGCAGTTGCAAATGCGGTGCTTTATAGTTGAGAAATAAATCCAAAGCCTGTTTATTACTCAAATGTCCTTCATCACCGCTGATGCGTTGTTTGAGATGATAGGGATAGCCGCCGTTCATCAACATCACTTCGCAATAATTGCTTTCCAGAAACACAGCGTGGCAGTTTGCAAAATGTTTGAGTACCTGTTTGCAGGCATAACCAATATCAGTAATCACACCGATATTTAATCCATAAGCACTTACTGTAAAACTGTGCGGGTCATCAGCATCATGACTTTTTGTAAACGGCAGAATTTGTAAATCGCCAATCGTTACCGCTTTATTTTTTGAAAACGAATAGGTGAGCTGTGGTTCTAATTTCAGATTACTGTTGGCCAGTGTGCGTGGCGTGATGTACACGGGCAGTTGATGTTTTTTGCTCAATACTTCAAGTCCGGCAATATGGTCAGCATGTTCATGAGAGATGAAAATGGCTTTTACTTTTTGAATATCCAGTTCCAGCCGTTTCATCCGCTTTTCCGTTTCCCGACAGCTCAGACCGGCATCTATCAGCACCGCTTCTTTATCATTACCGATATAGTAGCAATTGGCATTGCTGCCGCTGTTGATAGATGCAAGTTGAAGATTCATGAAAGGCAAAAATAAATGCTTCTACTCTATTGCGGTTTGTTTTTTAAACCTGTAACTTCAAAAAGCCTAACAGCGTCTCACAAAATAATCAACCAAATTATTCATCATCATGCGTTACTTATTACTTGCAGTTACTTCTTTGTTCGTTTTGGTTTCAAACGCCCAACCAAAAAGCAATCCGCTCACAAAATCGTTTGATTCTTTGCTCAATAAAGAATTTAAAGCCGGAGAACCCGGGGCTGCTGCCATTGTGGTAAAGAAAGGAGAAGTGGTTTACAAAAAAGGATTTGGCATAGGCGATATGGAATTAAATGTGCCCGTACAGCCGGATATGGTGTTCCGCATCGGTTCCATTACCAAGCAGTTTACCGCTGTTTGTATTCTAAAACTGGCAAGCGAAGGAAAACTTTCACTGCAGGATGATATTAAAAAATATATTCCTGATTATGGTATTCAGGAACCTATCACCATTGAACACCTGCTCACACATACATCCGGAATAAAAAGTTATACCAATATTGATACGTTCTGGCAACAAATGCGCAAGGATATGACGCCGAGAGAAATTATACGTATTACGGAAAAAGATACACTAGAGTTTAAGCCCGGTACCAAATACAATTACAACAACACGGCTTTCGTGATGCTCGGTTATATTATTGAAAAGATAAGTGGTAAAACCTATGAAGCATATCTGCAGCAAAACATTTTTACACCGCTGGGTATGAGTAACTCTTACTTCGGCAGTGATAGCCGCATTATTAAAAACCGAGCAAAAGGATATAAAAAGACCGAGAAAGACTTTTACAATTCCGATTACATCAGCATGACGTTGCCGCATGCAGCAGGTTCTATTATTTCTACTGTGGATGATTTATGGAAATGGAATAACGCATTATATAGTTACAAAGTCATCAGTAAGGAGTGGGTAGATAAACTCACCACACCTTACAAATTGGCCAATGGTAAATCCACCAACTACGGTTATGGATTATCAATCGCATCCATACAGGGCAGCCCGGTTTACAGTCATGGCGGCGGTATTCCCGGGTTTTTGACCTATGGAATTTATATGCCGAAAGACGATGTGTTTGTTGCCGTGTTTTCAAACTGTGATTGTAAAAGTCCTGATAATGCTGCAACCAAAATGGCAGCCATTGCTATTGGCAAGCCTTATAATTTCACAGCATTGCCTTTGAAAGAAGCCGATGCCAAACAGTATGAAGGAGTATATGCTTATGAAAATGAAGAACGCATCATTCAGTGGAAGGATGGAAAGCTTACTTCACAAAGAGGTGGCGGCAATGTATTTGAAATAAAAATGTATGAACCGAATAAATTTTTCTTTGAAGGTTCATTTGCATTTCTTGAATTTGTAAAAAACAGTTCAGGCAGTTTTGATAAAATTATTTACAGGAATAATGAAGAAACTTCTGAATGGAAAAAGACAAACAAACCGTTGCCACAGCCACTTGCTGTTATTAAGGTTGACCCTGCATTGCTTGCAGATTATACAGGAGCCTATCAACTGGCGCCCAACTTTATCTTAACCATTACACAGGAAGGTGATGCATTATTTGGCCAGGCAACAGGACAGGGAAAAATTGGTATGGAAGCCATCAGCCCCGTGCGTTTTAAAGCCAAAGGAGTAGAGGCGCAGATTGAATTTAAAAAAGATGCATCCGGTAAAACAGTTGCATTGGTGCTCTATCAAAACGGAAGGGAGATAGAAGGGAAGAAGCAGTAAGACAAACTCATCATGTGGACTCTTTTTGTGCAAATGCGCAGCATTTGTTTCTCAGCGGCCTCTGCTCCTCTGCGTGAGAATGAAGTTCAATATAAGAATGGCACGCAGAGCAAAGGAGTTCGCAGAGGAGAACGCCAAAGAAATTATCATTTATTCAATTATACTCTTTGGTAAAGGCTTTAAAAAGTTTCTTTATGAAAAAGTCAGCCGTAGTTTTTGCGGCTGACTTTTTTTTGTACCTTTTTGCATCTTAAACAATTGCCACATGAAAGGCTTTTTATTTTTTGCAGCATCTCTTGCATTTACTGCAGTAATTGTTGCGTTTACGCAGCAACAGCAACAAAAAGAAACTTCTGTTGATATTCGAACTTATAAAAGCAAAACCATCATCCGTTGCACGGCAGATTGGGAAGCCTTAAAAGATTGGCTGGAAGAAACAGATATTCCACCCATGCCCGGTGCAGGAACCTATCAATGGAGAATTTCCACCAAAAGCGACAGTGCTCAATTCTACTTTAACCAGGGCATCAACATGTACTACGGCTTTCACATTATTGAAGCGATGGCTTCATTTAAGAAAGCAGCAAAGTTTGATGCAGAATGTGCCATGATTCATTGGGCACAGGCATTAACTTATGGTCCTAACATTAACGACTATGGTTACCGTGCTTCACCACAGGCATTAGAAGCATTGAACAAAGCCAAACAGTTTGCAGTGAATGTAAGTGCATTCGAAAAAGAGTTGATGGAGGTGATGACGGTACGTTATACTGCAGACTCTGCCGATGCAACCCGTAAGCAATTGAATGAAGCCTACACGGCAAAAATGAAACAGTTAGCATTGAAGTACCCCAAAAATCCCGATGCATTGGCATTGTATGCCGATGCGATGATGCTGGAACATCCCTGGGAATTATGGAATGGCAACGGTACACCCAAACCATGGACGCCGCTTATTCGTAAAACATTGGAGCAACTGCTGGCTGTTTCGCCGATGCATCCCGGTGGCAATCATTACTACATTCATGTAATGGAAGCATCACCATTTGCAAAGCTGGCCCTGCCCAGCAGTGAGCGATTAGGAAAAACCAATCCCGGTTTGTCACATTTGGTACACATGCCTTCGCATATTTATTTGAAAACAGGTTATTATCAAAAAGGTGTGGAGGTAAACATCAATGCGGTGAACAGTTATAAAACTTCTATTCCGTTGTATGCACCGGTTACCGGCGCTGACTTTTTATACATCATCCACAACCTGCACATGAAAACCAATAATGCGATGTTATTGGGCGATTCAAAAACTACTTTGGCTGCTGCTATGGAAACACAGGAAAGTATTCCTGTTGATTATCTCAATATTCCGGGAGCGATGGGCAGTCTCGTACAGTATGTGTATCAAGTACCGGTATTAGCACAGGTACGTTTTGCAAAATGGGAGGAACTGTTGCAGTTGAAACAACCTGCAAAGGAACAGGTATATGCCAGCATTCTTGTGGCATTTGGTAAAGGCATGGCATTGGCCAACACCGGAAAACTCAATGATGCGAAAGCGCAATTACAAATGATACAGGAGTGGATGAAAGATTCTGTACTGCAAATACCTTTTACACCTTTTTCTCCTGCTATTGATGGCGCAATAGTTGCAGAACATTTATTGAAAGGAACCATTGCATTAAAAGAAAACAATTTGAATGATGCGATTGCTGCTTTTAAGATTACTGCAACTACAGAAGAAAAGATGGTGTACAACGAACCACGTGACTGGCTGCTCAACCCCAAACATTATTATGGTGATGCATTGCTGAAAGCTAAAAAAGGAAAAGAAGCACAGGTGGTGTTTGAAAAAGATTTATTGAACAATGCTGAGAATGGCTGGGCGTTGATGGGTTTGTATAAAAGTTTATTACAGCAAGAAAAAACAAAAGAAGCAGCGGCGGTGAAACTGAGATTTGAAAAAGCGTTTAAAGGAGCGGATGTGAAGATTGAAGGGGCGGTGATGTAAATTTTAAACGCCACGGTTCGTGTCTTCACGAATCGCTTTTTTGAAAGTGAAGAGGGTTTTAGTTTTATTATGGTTGGTGGAGAGACGAACCAAGGCAGGAGTTACGAATAGAATTAAAATTAATCCTGTTGCTGCATTCCATATCAGCCTTCGTTTTTCTATTTGATTTGCTTTATTTATGTCGATATATTTCTTATTGCCAAATTGAATTTGTAATACATTAATGTGAAACGGTTTAGATGACTTTTTATATTTTTCATAAGTCTCTTTATCAGCAAAAATTTTGAACTGACATTCATGGTGCATTAATGTATCTTTTAATTTAGGCTTGTCAACTATTGCTCGAAAAATTGAATGATCTATTGTAAATGAAAACCCATTTCTTGATCTAAATTCAAATCTTGGAGACGAATTTTTACTTGCTCCATATTCATAAGCCCTACCTTGCATTTTGAAATCGCCGATTTCATAAATATCATCCAACTGAATGACATAATTATTGGAGACTAATGAATATAATCTGTAAAAATATTGGCTGATAAAACCCAGTGCAATCAAACCAATAAAAGTGATTCCGGCAATATGAAGTCCTTTTACTTGTAAAAGTTTTTTAAGCATAGTGTCAATTCATTAGTTACAAAAAACTAAAAATAAATTAAAGCTTCAGCTATAATAATCTTTCAGATCAAATCCATTTCAAAAAAGCATAGGTTTATGGAAAGTCAATGCAAAATTAAATAATGATTCATTGCTCAATGGCTGAGGGATTGAAGCGGCACCGTAGCGTAGCGAAGGTACAGCGTAAAGCCCGATAACAGTAGATGCAAGCACCACTGCTAACAGCCCCATTAATTTCTTTTCATCATTACCGCATTTTTCGTTCAAACCACTGAACATGGGCCGACCGAGGATTACACATTCACAATCAACACAGGAATATCCAGTTCATGCCTTACCGCCTCAATGGTTTCACCAAATACATAATCTTTTAATCCTTTGTGGCGGTGGGCACCCATGATTAACAAATCAGCTTTGTGCTCCCGTACGATACGGATGATTTCTTTTACCCTGCTTCTGTAGCCCAATGTAATTTCTACTTCATAACCCATGTTTTTTAGTGTAGCGGCATATTGCTCCAGCCGTTCCCTGTCTTTTCTTGTTTCATAATCATCACTTGCCTCGCCCAGCAGTTTGGCAGATGCTGTTTCAACCACATGCAATAGCACATACTTTACCTCTTTACGTCCCTGTTTAAGAGCATAAGCAATCAGTTTTTCATCATTCTCACTAAAGTCAAGCGCTGCTGCGATTGTTTTTACCTCAGGCACAGTAAGATTACTGAGTGATGGTGCTTCTTTATGTAATTTGATATTTGCTCTCTGTATGCGTTTTTTAATCAAGGGTAATAGTGTCATCATCAAAAACAACCACACAAAACCCAATGCAACAATGGGTATCATAAATTTCCAGATGAAATGTCCTTCATCGGTAAACAGAACTATAATTTCATTAACCACCAATCTTGCATTTAAAAAAACAAGGATACCTGCAATAAGCCAGGCGGCTATTTTTATAATTGGTTTGATGACAAACTCACCCATGTACTGTTTATCACTCACAAAATGGATTAATGGAATTACAGCAAAGCCTAATTGTAAACTTAATATTACCTGGCTAAACACCAACAGGTCATCTACTTTTTCTTCGCCATAAATTAATATGACCATGATGGCAGGAATAATAGCAAGCAATCGTGTAATCAATCTGCGTACCCACGGATTGATGCGGATGCGAAGATAACCTTCCATTACAATTTGCCCGGCCAATGTGCCGGTAACGGTACTGCTTTGTCCGGCTGCAATTAATGCAACGGCAAATAAAATAGGAGCAAATTTATTTCCCAGCAATGGCGCCAGCAATTGATGTGCATCTTCAATTTTTGCAACCTGTGTATTACCGGTTGTATAGAATACGGTTGCGGCAAGAATAAGTATAGCAGCATTAACAAAAAAAGCGGCATTGAGTGCAATGGTGCTGTCAATAAAATTATACTTGAGTGCTGTACGGATACTTTTTTTATCAGCTCCTATTTTTCTCGTTTGTACCAATGCAGAATGCAGGTACAGATTATGCGGCATCACCGTTGCTCCGATAATACCAACAGCGATGTACAATGCTTTATCATTTAAGGCAGTGGGAATAAAACCGGTTGCAACGGCACTGAGTGATGGTTTAGCCAGAATGATTTCAATTAAAAAACATCCGCCAATAGTTGCAACCAATGTAATAATGAACGCTTCCAGCTTGCGGATACCATATTGCTGCAACCATAGTAATAACAACGTATCAAGCGCTGTAATACACACTCCCCATATCAATGGCAAACCCGTTAAGAGATAAATACCAAGCGCCATACCCAGCACTTCAGCAAGGTCGCAGGCGATGATGGCTATTTCTGCAAGTAGGTATAAACAAAAATTTACGAGCGGGGGATAGGTTTCTCTGTTGGCCTGTGCTAAATCTCTGCGTGCTACAATACCGAGTCTTGCACTTAAACTCTGCAACAGCAATGCCATGAGATTACTCATCAACAAAACCCAGATAAGTTGATAACCAAATTGTGCGCCGCCCTGTAAATCGGTAGCCCAGTTGCCCGGGTCCATATAACCTACGCTTACCAGATAGGCGGGACCTGCATACGCTAAAATTCTTCTCCATCCTTTTCGTGGAAGAGTGGTATCAACGGACTCATGAACTTCGCTGAGTGATTGGGATGTATGTTGAATGCGATTGCTCATTTTAAAATGTTTCTGGTTTCAGGTCTCTTGTTTCCGGTTGTTAAGTCGCTCATTATTGAATCGCCTGGCAAACTTGTAACGTATAACCAGCAACGTGTAATTAAATTGTTTTTACAAATATTTTCTTTGCCAGCTGTTCACTGATAGTGATTAATGGCTGGTTGCGGATTTTTATTTCAACAGAGTTATCAAACGGGTATCGTTGTTTAATTTCCAGTTTGGTACCGATGCTGATATTTTTTTTGCTGAGTACATCCAGTAAGCTGCTGCTCTGATCGCCCACGCCGGATACAACTGCCACAATGTTTTCTTTCAGTTCATGTAATGTAATTTGATGAAGCGTTTCCATTTTGCCGCTGCCATCCGGTATTGGGTCGCCATGCGGGTCAAAGCGTGGATTGCCAAGGAAATCATCCAGGCGTTTTACCAGTTCGGGACTGCTCACATGTTCCAGTTCTTCAGCAATAGCATGTACTTCATCCCAGTTGAATTTTAGTTTCTCTACTAAAAAGAATTCCCACAGCCGATGCTTGCGGATGATGTTGAGTGCTAACTTTTTTCCTTCAGCATTGAGCTTTACTCCGTAGTAGGGTTCATAGTTGAGCAGCTTTTTTTCTTTGAGCCGTTTGAGCATGTCAGTAACAGAAGCGGGCTTGGTGCTGAGTTCGGCTGCCAGTTCATTGGTCGTAACATTGCTGTCGCTCTGCTGCAGGTGCCAGATGGCTTTGATATAATTTTCTTCCGCAATTGAAAAATTCATGTGCTATGAAAATAAAATTTAGACAAACCTAAAAATAATTTTTGAAACCGCCGTAAATTTTTTTCACCACGAAGACGCAAAGACTCAAAGAAGAAAAACGTGTAGGGAAGATGGGAAGGCGGGCAGGTAAAAGTATTCTTTGAGTCTTTGTGGGAAATTGGAAAGCTCATTTTCTCTTTTGTCTCTTAGCCCCAAACAGAATTTTGTGGCACAGTTTTGATGCTTTATATTCACTAAACCAACCGCAACATATGATGCTTCGAATCATTTGTACTCTCTTTGTAACGTTTTTGTTTGCCTGTAAAGAAGCCAAGGTGCGAAGCGTGGCAGATGAAGACCTTACCATTAAAGACTTTCTGCAGCTTTCACCGGAGCTGAAACTTCCTTTTGTGGTGCATGATTCCACGTTGCAGAAAAAAGAAAAAGATTCTGCTGCTATTAATCAAAAAGTATTTCAATCTTTTGTGCCTGATTCTGTCTTTAAGAAGAATTATCCCGTAAGCAAACAACTCAAACTTTTTGTACTGGGTAAATCAACCGATGCTCAAAAAGGCAACTATGTTTTCATTAAATCTGTAGCAGGCAGTAAAAAAGCTGTGCACCTGTATTACTTTAATGGAAAAAACAATTTTACCGGAAGTACAAAGCTGCTGGATAATGGCCCTGCCTCCAAACCCGGCCGTTATGTTCGTATTGACAGCCGGTACAATATTTCGTTCATTAAGGAGCAACGTACACCCACTGGCGAATACTGGACGGATGAAATCATTTATTACATGGATGCGCAGGGTAAGATGATTCTTACCATGACCAACAGTACTCAGGACCGGAGTGATGAAATCATGGGCAATCCCATTGATACACTTCCACGAAAAAACAAATACTCGGCTGATTACTCCGGAGATAAAAAAAATCTTGTTTCTATCCGTGACGGACGTACACCCAAAACTTTTCAGTTCTTTATTCACTTCAGCAAGCAGAATGGTGAATGTGTTGGCGAACTGAAAGGAGAAGGTGAGTTTACCGCTAATGGCAAAGGCGTGTTTCATGATAAAGGAAGTCCTTGTGAAATTTTGTTTTCATTCAGCTCTAACAGTGTGAGCATTAAAGAAACCAATGGCTGCGGCAGTTACAGGGATATTACCTGTTTTTTTGAAGGCAGCTATCCCCGTAAAAAAGAAGCTGCAAAACGTAAATCATCCAAAAAGAAATGAGCAACAGAATCATCATCAGTTCCGGTTCTCCCTGGGAAGATATTGTAGGCTATTCAAGAGCCGTACGCATCGGTAATATTATTGAAGTGGCAGGTACTACGGCTGTAGATGGTGACGTACTGATTGGCGGCGACAGCATGTACGAACAAACAAAATTCATTCTGCAAAAAATAGAAAAAGCACTCATAGCTGCCGGCGCCACCTTGAATGATGTAGTGCGTACACGTGTATATGTAACTGACATCAGCCGCTGGGAAGAAGTGGGTAAGGCGCATGGTGAAGTATTTCAATCCATTAAGCCCGCCTCCGCCATGGTAGAAGTAAGCGCCCTTATTAACCAACAGATGTTAGTGGAAATAGAGGCTACTGCAATCGTTACCGAAGCTTAACTGTGTATAAACCCCTCCCCACAAAAAACTCCTGTTTAATTTTTAAAGGCTATATTGCGACACTTTTTAGTGAAAACTAACTCGATTATGTCCTTTACAAATTTTAAAGTGCCTTTCAGCGTGGATAGTAATTACGCCAAAAAGGTAGCTTACTTTTCGATGGAGTTTGCCGTACACCAACCTTTGAAAATCTACAGTGGTGGTTTAGGATTCCTGGCAGGCTCACACATGCGTAGCGCCTACGAACTCAAACAAAACTTAATAGGCATCGGTATTTTGTGGAAGTATGGTTATTACGACCAGGCCCGCAACCAGGATCAAACTTTGCAGGTACAGTGGAATGAAAAAATCTACAACTTTTTAGAAGATACAGGCATTAAGTTTCAAATTTCAATTCATGATCACCCCGTATGGGTAAAAGCGTGGTATTTAAATCCGGAGACGTTTAAAACGGCTCCTATGTTTTTGCTGAGTACGGATTTACCGGAGAATGATTATGTATCACAAACCATCAGTCATCGTTTGTATGATGCCAACGTAGCTACCAAAGTAGCCCAGTTTATATTGCTGGGTGTGGGCGGTGCAAAGTTGATTGATGAACTCGGCTTTAAACCGGATGTATATCATTTCAATGAAGCACATGCAATTTCTGCAGCGTTCTATTTATATAAGAAATGGGGTAGCGTAGAAGAAGTAAAAAAGCATGTAGTATTTACAACACATACACCTGAAGAAGCAGGTAATGAAAAGCATGATATTTATTTGTGTGAAAAGATGAGTTACTTCTGCGGTGTGCCGTTGGATGAAGTAAGAAAGATCACCGGTATTACTGATGATCAGTTTAATCATTCACTTGCAGCATTACGTCTATGCCGCATTTCCAATGGTGTGAGTGCATTGCATGGTGAAGTGAGCCGTAAAATGTGGGGCCAGTATGAAAACATTGCTCCCATCATCAGCATTACCAATGCACAGAACTGGAGATACTGGTCTGATAAGCAGTTGTATTTTGCCATGGATGAAAACAATGAGGAACGTTTTGACGACCGTAAAAAATATTTGAAGAAGCGTGCCATGGATATTGTGGCCGATCAAACAGGAAAGTTGTTTGACCCCAATGTGTTTACCATTGTATGGGCCCGTCGGTTTGCCGGTTACAAACGTGCTGATTTATTGACACGTGATACAGAACGTTTCAATGCACTGATGAATAATAAAAAATATCCGGTGCAGGTTATTTGGGCAGGCAAGCCTTATCCATTGGATTATCCTGCTATCAGTGAGTTCAACAATCTCGTACACATCAGCAAGCAATATAAAAATATGGCGGTGTGTACAGGTTATGAATTATCATTGAGTAAACGTTTAAAACAGGCGGCTGATGTGTGGCTTAATAATCCACGTGTGCCCCGTGAAGCAAGCGGCACCAGTGGTATGACGGCAGCTATGAACGGTGCTGTAAACTTCAGCACCTTTGACGGATGGATTTGTGAATTTGCGAATCATGGTAACAACAGTTTTATTGTTCCTCCCATTGATTACACAAGTGTACATGTAACCGAGCAGGATCAATATGATTTAGACCAGGTGTATGAAGTGCTGGAAAAACAAATTCTTCCGCTGTATTACGACAACTATGCTGTGTGGCGCCAGATAACACAAAACGGAATGCGTGATGTACGTTTCCAGTTTGACAGTAACCGGATGGCGGCAGAGTATTATAATTTGCTGTACAAGAAGAAGTGAATAGTGAATAGTCAATAGTGAATTTTGGCTGTAGTGCATATAATTGAAGACCGGTTGAGAGACCGGTCTTTTTATTTTTTTGTAGCAGAGGTTGGTACTGCTATTAAGCTTCTGTTGTGTCACACTCTTGTGCCGCCCTCACATTATTCAACTGAATGTTTCGGCGGCATCACGCCAAAGGCGTTGATACGCACTTATTTCTATTCAGCAACCCACCCCTTTCCAACAGTATCACTGTTTTAATCTCTGCTACCCCTCCAAGGAGGGGATAAACACTCTGCTATTAATCATTCAACCTTTTAAACAAGCTGGCCTCGTAACATGCAATTCTCCCTTTTGGGGAGTTAGAGGTGCTTTTCTTCTTACTTTCACTCCATGAACACATACTCAAAAATCTTTGAACTCCGCTGGAGCGATGTGGATGCCAATATGCATGTGATGCATTCTAAATATTATGAACTGGGTGCTCATTGCCGTATGAGCTTTTTGTATGAAAACGGAATTACACCGGAGCTGTTTAAGAAAGAGTTATTCGGGCCGATTCTGTTCCGGGAAGAATGCATTTTCAGAAGAGAGCTGGTAGCCGGCGAAGTGGTTACCGTGAACTTTCAGCTCACGAAGGCCCGCAAAGACGGAAGCCGTTTCAGTGTGTATCATGAAATTATCAAAGCAGATGGTACAGTAGCCGCTGTGTTGTATGCAGACCTTGCATGGATGGATCTGATGAAACGAAAACTTACTATACCTCCTCCCGTAGTTGCAGCTATGATTGAAAATTCTCCCAAGCAGGAAGGGTTTGTGGTGGAAGAGTAGGATAGATGCTATTAGCTGAATAAGATTAGAATGATTGAAAAAAGAACCTTACTGGCGCAGGTCTCCCGACCTGTGCCTCGTCGTCACTTTTCTTTTTGTGATTGAATGTTTAATTTGTGTGAATGAGCACCAAATACAAATTCACTGATGCAATGGCAACTTATTTTATAACTGCAACGGTTGTTGACTGGATTGATGTTTTTACACGTGATATTTACAGAAACATTTTACTGGATAGTATCAGGCATTGTCAGCAAAACCAGGGATTGCAGGTACATGCATGGGTGTTAATGCCGAATCATCTCCACATGATCTATTCTGTTCTTGATGGGAAAGACCCTGCTTTGATATTAAAGAACATCAAGAGCTTTACAGCTTTGAAAATCATTAATGCGATTATTAACAATCCACAGGAAAGCCGTAAAAAATGGATGCTTGATTTATTTGAAAAGAACGGACAGTCTAATAAGAGTAATTACCGGTTTCAGTTCTGGCAGCACGAAAACCACCCCGTACTGCTGGATACAAATAAAATGCTGGATGAACGTATGAAATACCTGCATGAAAATCCCGTAAGATCAGGATTTGTTAGTGTGCCTGAAGAATGGTTGTACAGCAGTGCACTTGATTATTATACTGAAAGAAAAGGATTGCTTTCACTTGTTATGCTTGGATAAAAATTGTTAAGGAAAAAGTAACGGATGGCATCAGGTCGGGAGACCTGCGCCAGATGCGCAAGTTGTTTTTTCATTACTCTTATATGATTGAAATATTGGTTGCAAATACGACCAACGTTGAAGCATTTGTGTTTGTGGCGGAATTTGAAATCCGTCTGCTTGGTACAAATGCTGATGTAAAATACAAAAGATCATTGTTTATTCAATTGCTCAATTTATAACGTCGGGCTTGGACAGAAGCTGATAGAAGCACTTAGTTGAAGCGGCGTTATCAGTCCGCCGATATAACACAAATACACTTGTTGTATGCTGTGTTTTTGATTTCAATGTTTTAATAAGTCCAAAATATTTTGTGCAGTTTCTTTTTTGTCAAACTCAAGTAAATAAATTGTCCAGAGTCCTTTTTTGAAATAAATGCGTCTTGTCCAGTCGTACTTAAGCCTTGTATAAAAAAGTAAACGAAAGTCAGGAAGCTTACTAAAGCTGTAAGTTGTCTCAACCTTTAGGAGTTTGGATAAAAACCACCGTTGCAGAATGAAGGTTGGTATAATGGAAAGTGTCTTTTGTCGCAAGTCTATAATTATTGTTTTATTAATTGCTTGCATTCTCCAAAAGCCGTAAACAGAAGTCCATAAAAGCACAAGTCCGATTTCAAGATTGTATTGTCCACGATGATTGGTAACAATTAGTAAAATTGAAAGAGCAATACCAATCACACTTAAGACTATCCAGAAGAAGTTTTTGTCGGTCTTAATTATTAGTTTGTCAGATTGTAAATCTGTCTCAATCGGTTCTTTTGAGTTGCGAATTGTGTCAGTGAGTTCTTGTAAGGTTTGATATGTCATAGCATAGCGTACAACAGTTAAATATACGAAAGTTTTAAACGGGTAAAGTACATAACAATATTTTCAAATTGTTGATTTTTAGTCGCATAAAGAAAAATGCGAAAGTTTAGAAACTTTCGCAAATACAATTTTGTACAGCGTTACTACCTCACTCACTCATCTCACTCAGTTCCAGCCAACGCATTTCTTTTTCATCCAGCAACTGTGTTACTTCACCTATGCGTGTGCTTAACTGCTGCAATTGCTCAAACGGCAGGGCGCCGCTGTTAAGCTGTTGGGTGATGGTTTCTTTTTCTTTGCTTAATTGTTCAATTTCTTTTTGCAGTAATTCAAACTCCCGTTTTTCTTTAAAGCCCATTCTTTTTTTAGGCTGCACGCTTTCCACTTCCTGCTCAACCATTGAAGGCTTAGATGTATTCACTGTGGTCTGTGGTCTGTCGTCCGTCGTCTCTTTCTCCTTTTCCCAAATCCGGTACTGTGAATAATTTCCCGGAAAATCACGGATCACACCATCACCTTCAAACACAAACAAATGATCTACCAACCGATCCATAAAATACCGGTCGTGACTTACAATCAACAAACATCCCGGGAATTCACTCAAAAAGTTTTCCAATACGGCCAGTGTCGGAAGATCGAGGTCGTTCGTAGGTTCATCCAGTATTAAAAAATTAGGATTACGGAAAAGAATAGAAAGCAGATGTAACCGACGTTTTTCACCACCGCTCAATTTAGAGATATAGGTGTACTGCTTCTCCGGATCAAATAAAAATAATTGCAGGAACTGTGCTGCACTCAGCGATCCACCTGTAGCCAGCGGAAAACTTTCAGCAATGTTCTTTACATACTCAATCACCCGCATATCTGTTTTTACTTCCAGTCCCTTCTGCGAATAATTCCCGAAGATCACTGTGTCGCCAATATTAATCTTACCACTATCAGCAGACTGTAATCCCTGTATAATTTCAATAAATGTTGATTTGCCGGCTCCGTTCTTGCCAATCACTCCCACACGTTCCCCTTTTTTAAATGTATAATCAAAGCCTTTGAGAATCGGCTTCTCACCAAAGCTCTTATACATTTTTTTGAGTTCGATAATTTTTCCACCCAGCCGGTTCATCTTCATATTCAGTTGCAGTTGCTGCTCTTCTATTTTAAGCTTTGCCTTTGCTTCTACTTCATAAAAATTATCCTGCCGGCTTTTACTTTTCGTAGTACGTGCCTTGGGTTGCTTGCGCATCCATTCCAGTTCTTTACGGTATAGATTTTTTGCTTTATCAATACTGGCAAGGTCACTTTCCACTCTTGCTGATTTCTTTTCCAGATAATTTTCATAGTCGCCTTTGTATTCATACAAACGGCTGCCGTCCAGTTCCCATATTTCATCGCACACCGCTTCGAGGAAATAACGGTCATGTGTTACGAGTAAGAGTGTAATATTTTCTTTGTTGAGATAATGTTCCAGCCATTCCACCATTTCCATATCCAGGTGGTTGGTCGGTTCATCCATAATCAGCAGCACGTGTTTATGTTCAAAGCCGATATCAATTAAGGTTCTTGCAAGCGCCACCCGTTTGCGTTGTCCGCCGCTGAGTGTATGTACCGGCTGCTGAAGGTGATGAATGTTCAGTTTGCCGAGTATCTGTTTCACTTTGGCATCAAAATCCCAGGCGCCTAATTCATCCATCTTTACAGTAGCATCATTGAGTTGCTGAAAGTATTCCGCTGATTCCAATGGTTCATCAATCAATAATTCATACGCCTTAATGGCATTAATAACAGGATGGCTATGATGAAAAATATTATCAATGATGCTGGCCGTTTCTTCAAAGCCCGGCTCCTGCTCAAAGAGGGCAATGGTTACATCTTTATTGATCCACAATTTGCCGTCATCAGCTGTTTCTTTGCCGGCCAATATTTTTAAAAGCGTGGATTTCCCACTGCCATTGCGTGCAATGAGAGCAATCTTATCGCCTTCCTCAATGTGAAATGTAATAGTTGAAAACAGGGGTGTGATACCGTAACTCTTGGTCAATCCTTCTGCCGATACATAATGCATGCGGCAAAGATAAAGCCCGGCGTTCAGTTATGCTTTTGTTTTAAAAACTCATGTTTTTCCGCTCCAGTAAATAAGCAGGCAAAGCGCTGCTACTGCAGTGAGGATTAACCAGATTTTGCGTCGCTCCCAATCTTCCTGTTTCTTTTTTTGCAACAGTACACGGTCAATTTTAATCTGTTCTTCTGTATTAGTTCCTGCCAATATCCTTAATTGGTTTGTTACCATTTCAGTTTGCTGCAAAGGCAGTACAGAAGTTGCCTGGAGCAAGGTGGTTAAGATGGCTGCATTGATTTCAGGTTCATTGAAACTTTTCATTTTTTCAATGGTGGGTATAGGAATGATTTGGAGAATACGCTGTGCCACATTGGCTGCATCCATCCGGTGAACATCCAGTAGTGAAATGGATTTATTCAATTCCAATGCCTGTTTTAAAACAAGGGGAGGAGTTATGGGTTCATCCGGCATCCAGGCTCCGGCTGCTTTTTTTAACCAGCGTTGCTGCAGGTATTGTTCTTTAGCTGCGGGATTGGTGAGTACTTCATACGCTTCTTTAATTTCATTGAAATGTGCAGCACTGTAAGTATCAGCACCTGTTTTATCCGGGTGATACAGCATCACCAGTTTCCGGTATGCTTTTTTAATTTCAGGAATGGTAGCAGTAACCGGCAGTTCTAATATGGCGTAATAATCTTTCAGCAACGCAAAACTAAGGGTTGGTTTTGTATGTAAGCGTAAAGAAAAATGTTGCTTTTCTTCAGAATAATTAATGAACGTATTTTATTGTTCTAACTGTTTGGAGCCACTCAGTTCAAAGATCAATGAAGCTCCATAACAGGAGGCCGGTGTTTGATAGCCGGGTTTAAAATGTCCGTTTAAAATTTTCTTTGCAATGATGAGCGATGCTTCATAAGTAACTGTATAACCATCATTGGTTTGAATGGCGGCTGTTTTTGTTTCACCTTTTGCATTGCTTACCTGTGCCCATACATAGGTTTTCCCGTTTTTACGTTGTTCATCAGATGGGCCGGCAGGACCTTTGTTGATTTTGTTTTGCAGCAGGCGTCGCATCCATTGGGTACGTAATAACCAGTTGAACAAACCCTGCCATTTCAAAAGACGGTACACTGATGGCTTCATGGCTGTATACGTAATGATATTTGGGATAGCAGTGGAGGTGTAAGCTGTGGAAATATCACCCCATGGTATGGACATGGCGAATATTTTTTTACCGTTAATATTGATCCATTTGCCTTTATGTCCCAATGGTGTTCGTTTGATGCTGCCATTTTCTCTCACACATCCGCCTTCACCTGCTTTGGAGGCCATTGTAGTAGCAGTACCATGACTTACTCCTCCACCGCCTCTTGGCAAAAAAGCAATTTCAATATGCGTTGCATCAGGCATTTGTTCTTTTAAAGAAGATGCAAGGCAATCAGTAGGAACTACATCAAAACCACTGCCGGGCAGCAGCATTACATTCGCTGCTTTTGCTTTGGCATCATACCGCTTTATAAATTCAAAAACAGAAATATCACCGTTGATGTCAATATAATGGGTGCCGGTGGCAATACATGCTTCCACCATTTGCTTAGCTGTGTAATGAAAAGGACCGGCTGCATGAATTACCACAGCTACATGCTTTAAGGCATTCACCAAAGCATCTTTATCATCCAATGAAAAAACATGATAGGGAAGGTTGTAACGTTGTGCTACTTCCACAACGGTTGCTTCTGTTCTTCCGGCAACAATGGGTTCTATTCCAAAGTCTTTTGCAAAACGGGCAATCAATTCCCCGGTATAACCATTAGCACCATAAACCAGCACTTTAGTTTTCATTCGTGGAGATTTCAATAAGCGAAACAATTTCTTCGAGGTACTTCTGGTCAGTAGTATCGAATGTACTTAACTCCGTACTGTCAACATCCAGTACGCCCAGCACCTGTCCGTTTCTGATAACAGGTACTACAATTTCACTTTTACTTAAACTGCTGCAGGCAATATGACCGGGAAATTGTTCTACATCCGGAACGATTAAGGTTTTTGCTTCGGCCCAGCTGGTGCCACAAACTCCTTTTCCTTTGCGGATGCGGGTACAGGCAACAGGTCCCTGGAAGGGAGCTAAAACTAATTGGTCATTCTTTACCCAGTAAAAACCTACCCATAACCAACCGAATTGTTCTTTTAATGCGGCACAAATATTTCCAAGATTTGCTGTTAAATCCGGTTCGCCGGTGAGTAAACCTTTGATTTGCGGAATGAGCTCTTTGTATTGCTCTTCTTTTGTGCCCTGTATAATATGTAAATCTTCTGCCATAAAATTGTTTGCACAAAGGTAGGCAGTGTATTACAGATTATAACAGCAATAGCTACTTGTCAAAATCACTTCACAATTACAACCTGAATGGTTTTTGTGAATTCTTTGGTTTGAAGCATTACAAAATAAGTGCCTGCCTGTAACATTTCTGCCGGGAGGGGAACGATGTTCAAACCGGGGAATCGTTTGCCGTTGCTGATGTTCATAACTTCTCTGCCATTGATATCATACAGCTTTAATGAAACATCCATGGGTTTGATGAGTTCAAAACTCAGTTGCGTTGCAGCCACAGCCGGGTTTGGATAAGCTCTTAAGTTGAGCATACGCAACTCCGGAGAGTTGATGCCGGTTGTTACCACCGTAGCTACAGCAGTATTGGTAGCTGTACTTTCATTGTGAAAACGATCCAAAGCTGTTACTACATAATAGTAAGTGCCGGGTAATACATTGTTATCATCAAAAGTACTTACATCATTAAGTGTAATATGAAGCAACGCATTTACATCATTGAGATCAATAGTAGCAGTATTGAAACGATAGATGGCATATTGCCTTGTTTTATCAAGTTCATTGGGAGTGGAAGGTGTTTTGGTCCAGTTGAGTGTTACAGTATTTGCGGTAACATTAGCTGTTAGGTTGCTGGCCGGTTGCGGTGCTGTATTGTCTCTCCAGCTCATGGTTGGTAATAATGCCGGCTTTGTGTACACGTATTGAGTGAGTGAATCACGAACAAACAAAGGATTGGTAATTAAATTTCCGGTTCTGAAAAATGTACTGCCCCATACGTTTGGCTGCTGACGGTTCAGTCGTACCTGGTTATTGATTTGTGATGGATTGGTCCAGTTTGCATCTGCATCCGCATTTACTTTATACACAGCATGACCAATGTAAATATGACGGCCAAATGAATTGTTATTCCACCAGGGTGCTAATACACCGTAATTAGCCGCATTAAAACCAATACTCCAGTATACCTGTGGCGTTGCATAATCCAATAAACCATTTTGCAACCAGTAACGTGTGTCTGCATAAATATCACTGTAACTCTGCAATCCATTGGTGGCAGAACCATTTACCGGGTCACTGCTGCTGTTACGCCAGATACCGAATGGTGAAATGCCAAACTTTACCCATGGCTTGGCGGTTTTAATACTATCGTACATGCGTTGTACAAAAATGTTCACATTGTCTCTGCGCCAGTCATTTCTTCCCGCAGTAGTGTTGAGGAAGGTTCTTGGATCAGCGGTATAAGTGGCATCATCATTAAAACGGGGAGGGGCAGGCGAACCACCTTGTGATGGGTAAGGATAAAAATAATCATCAAAATGAACGCCATCAATATCATATCTCCTTAAAACATCCATCACCACATTGATGACATAATCACGAACGGCGGGAATACCCGGATCTAAAATGCGGTACGTGCCCTGGGCCAGTAACCACTCCGGGTGTACTTTGGCAACATGGTTGGCAGCAAAGTTGTTGATATTATTAAAATTATTAATGGCACGAAACGGATTGAACCATGCATGAAATTCAAGACCACGTGCACGGCATTCATCAATCATAAACTGCAAAGGATCATAGTAAGGATTCGGAGGTGTGCCCTGTGTTCCTGTTAACGCCGCACTCCATGGTTCAATACTGCTGGGATACATGGCATCACACTCACTTCTTAACTGTACATACACTGCATTGATGCCTGTTTGTTTTAAGGTATTTAAAAGATTGATAAAAGCAGCTCTTTCCTGGTCGGGTGTTTGTGAAGCGTTGGTGGGCCAGTCCAGGTTAATGTAAGTGGCAATCCATGCACCACGAAGTTCACGCTTGGGGGGTGTTTGTGCAGATATATTTGTTGCCAAAAAAAGTACGAAAGAAGCAATAATCAGTTGTTTCATGCAGAAATTGGATGTGTTGCAAAATAATGATTTTTAGTTTTTAAAACAATCTTTAAACTTTTTCGTTATTACAGCGTCCTATATCCTCAACCAATGTTATGAAACAACTGAACTTTCTTATTGCTGCTGTTCTGCTGCTTATTTCCTGTAAAAAGCCTAAAGAAGAACCGGCCCCAACACCAATAACTCCTGTTGTACCGGTCATGTACTTTCCTCCTGTTGGCAGTACGACCTGGGAAACAACTGATCCGGCTTCTTTAAAGTGGAATACCACAGAGCTGAACAATCTTTATACCTACCTCGTTTCAAAAAATACAAAAGCCTTCATCATTCTCAAAGACGGGAAACTCGTAGCCGAACGTTATTTCGGAACATTCACGGCTGATAGTATCTGGTACTGGGCATCAGCCGGAAAAACCATGACGGCTATGTTGGTGGGTATTGCCCAGCAGGAAGGATTGCTTAATATCAACAATAAAACTTCACAATATCTTGGTAATGGCTGGACGAGTATGCCACAGGCAAAAGAAGATTTAATAACTGTGCGTAACCAGTTAACCATGACCACAGGCTTGGAAAACAATGTGCCTGATGATGATTGCACCTTGCCATCTTGCCTGCAGTACAAGGCTGATGCAGGCGCCAGGTGGTTTTATCACAATGCACCTTATACTTTACTTGATAAAGTAGTGGAAAACGCAAGCGGTCAAACTTATAATGCCTATTTCCAGAATAAAATTCGGAACCGTATCGGAATGAATGGTCTGTGGATTAAAAACGGGTATAATAATATTTATTACAGTAATGCCCGCAGCATGGCCCGTTTTGGCTTGCTGATGTTGAATAAAGGCAAGTGGGATGGTACTGCCATTCTTACTGATACAAATTATTTTAATGCACAGGTAAATACATCCCAGAGTCTGAATCTTAGTTATGGTTATTTAACATGGCTCAACGGAAAAGCTACACACATGCTTCCTGCAACTTCTCTCGTGTTTAACGGAAGTTTTGCTCCCAATGCACCGGCTGATATGTATGCAGCACTGGGTAAAAATGATCAGAAAATTTATGTGGTTCCCTCGCAGCAGCTGGTAGTCATTCGCATGGGTGAAAGTGCCGGCAATGTACAACTGGCTGTTTCCAGCTTTGATAATGAGTTGTGGGGAAAGTTAAAAGCAGTGATTGGTTATTGATTTTACAAACCTCTGCCTCCCGTTAATACGCTGTACACCTTGGGCATTGCAGCACGTAATAATGCGCCGGTTGCAATACTGAAGCCAATAATGAGTAGGGGAAGTAACAGATAATCTGCAAGACGGTACAGTGCAACGGTTTTTATGTAAGGCAAAATAAGATGGTGTGTATAATTAATCAGTGGAACATGCAGTGCGTAGATGATAAATGCGAATGCGCTGGTCCATACAAACCATTTTTTCTGCATACAATATCTCACTAATCCATCGCATCCGAACCATACTGCGATAAAGCCGGTAAAGACGGTTATTTTATGCAGCAGCAGTAAAGTGATTCCATAGAACATATTGGGCAATGCATAAAATGCAAGAACTGTTTTTAAGATGCAAACAATGATGAAAACAGGTGCAATCCATTTCAGGTTGAGCCACCGGGGCACAACGGTAATATCCTTATTTCGCTTAGCCAGCCAGATGCCTAATGAAAAAAACAACATGCCTTCCCCTTCAATAAAATGCAAGCCAAACATACCTAACCATAAAATAATACTGATCGGGAACCAGATTTTCGGAATCTTAAGTACGGCCCGTTTTAAGAGAGGGTATAACAAATTATACATAAATAATACCCGAATAAACCAGAGTTGAAAAGCAACCGGTACCAGTGTCCATCTTTCCAAGATGCCTTTCCAGCCTATTTCGGTATATGGACGGTTGTCGCCGAATTGATCTATCTGTGCATTGAAAACAGCTTTTGCGGTTACGGGAAACTGCTGCCATAAAAAAGTAATCAGTAATGCAATGGCACTCCAGATAAAATAGGGTAACAATAATGTTCTGGTTCTTTTGCCGATGCGTTGGAGATAGGGTTGTTCATCACCCAATGCAAACAAATAACCTGAAATGGCAAACAGCATCGGAATACGGAAACGGAATAAACCATTTGCAGTGAGATATTCAAAAAAGGTTGTAAAAGTTAAAGGCTCTTCTACAATGGTAAAAGGTTGCAGGTAAGAGTTGTTCAGATTGTATCCATGCACATATACCAATAAGAACATGGACAGAAATGAATAGAACTTAAACTTCTGGCTGATGAAAGGTTGAATGGTCATGCCCATAATACGTTTCTGTAAAGAAACAGGTTACATACTTTACAGTAGATCACATAATCATGTGGTATAGTAATTTTTTTACTTCAAATACTTATTAAAGAATTCAATGGTTCTGCCCCAGGTCAGTTTTGCTGCATCTGCATTATAACGTTGTCCTGCTGTATCATTATGAAAAGCATGGTTTACACCTTCATACATATACAACTCATAGGTAATCTTATTTTCTTTTAGAGCTGCTTCATAAGCAGCAATACCTGCATTAATTCGTTCGTCCAGCGAAGCATAATGTAATTGAACAGCTGCTTTTATTTTAGGAACATCTGTTGCTGCAGCCTGCCGGCCGTAGAATGCAACTGCTGCTTTTAATTCAGGAACATTTGCAGCTAATGTATTGGCCATACCGCCGCCCCAGCAAAAACCAACACATCCATACTTCCCGTTACTGTCTTTTCTTGTTTTGATGTATTCAAAAATGTTGATGAAGTTTTGTTTTGTTTCGTCCTGGTTGAGTTTGGTAAACAAAGTACGTGCTTCATCTTCTACAGCAGGCGTTCCTCCCAAAGGAGCTAATGCGTTTGGCGCAATGGCTAAAAAACCGGAATTAGCTGCACGTCGTGCTACATCTTCAATATGTGTATTCAATCCACGGTTTTCATGAATTACGATCACTGTTCCGTATTTCGCTTCTTTTTTGGGCCTGGCCACATAAGCTTTCATAGGTTCACCGAAAACAGAAGGATAAGTTATGTATTCAGTAAACAAATCATCAGCAGGTGTAGCCATTGCTTTGGCATAATTATTTTCCAGCAACGGAAGTATGGCCATTGCTGCAGCAGTACTGCCGGTGAGCACTACCAAACGTTTCATGAAATCGTTTCTTGTTAAGGGCTTGTGGGTATACTCATCATAAAGATTAATGATTTGCTGATCCATAAATTTTTTATTTTGATGTAAAAGATAAGAAGAAGATAGCAGGCAGTGCTTACCGCTTACAAAACAATTTTCCTTAACTTACGTCTACCTTAATTTACAACAGCATGAGAAGTTTTCTTTCAATGTGCCTGCTGCTGGTTTTCCTCAGTAGTACTGCACAAAAAAAAGCATTGGTAGGCGGTACTTTAATTGACGGCTTTGGTGGTGATCCACTCCGTAATTCAGTTATTCTGATCAGTGGCAATAAAATTGAAAAAGTAGGTACGGTGGAAACGCTTCCTGTACCTGCAGGTTATGAGGTGATTTCAACAGAGGGGATGAGTGTGCTGCCCGGTCTTTGGGATATGCATGTGCATCTCATGATAAACGGTCATAGCGATTATCCGTATTGGGATAAAAAATATCCGCCGCTGTTCCGCAATGTAATTATGCCGGCGGGTGCACGGCAGTTATTAATGGCCGGTGTAACCAGTGCCAGGGATCTGGGAGCACCGCTGGAAGATATTATTGCCGTGAGAGACAGTATTAATAAAGGAAGAATGATTGGACCTACTTTGTATGTAAGCGGTCCTTTTTTACAACATGCACCTTACCCAGGAACAGAACAATTCCGCTGGGGTGTGAATGGTGTTGCAGATGCAAGAGCGAAAGTGCAACGGTTAGCAAAAGGCGGTGTTGATTGTATTAAGCTTATTGACCAGGATCAAATGACACAGGAAGAAGTAAATGCAATCGTAGATGAAGCGCATAAATGGAAATTAAAAGTGGTGGCACATAGTCACCGGCCGGAAGAAATCAGAAGAGGAATGATTGCAGGTGTGGATTGTTTTGAGCACACGGGATTAGCTACCGCTCCTGAGTATCCGGAAGATGTGATGAAGATGATTAAGGAACGTACGGCCAACAGCAACACTAAATTATTCTGGTGCCCTACAGTTGAAGGACTGTTTAACAATGATTACAATATCCGTAATACAGAACATTTAGATGATCCTTCCTGGCAGGTGGGCTTGCCGGATAGTGTGGTAAAGGATATCCGTAACTCATTAGCTCATCCATCACAGCTTTCTTATTTCCAGGTAACGCCTTACCGTAAGCCAACATTGAAAAGGAAGTTTTCTCAATTGAAAGAAAGTGGCGTTATTCTCTTAATTGGTACAGATAGTGGTATTCCTATGAAATTTCACAGTCAAAGCACCTGGAACGAGCTTGATATCTGGGTTCGGGAAATGGGCGTTGATCCCATGCTGGCTATACGATCTGCTACTTACTGGCCGGCCGTTTTTCATGGTGTGGAGGATAAAGTAGGAACGATTACGGAAGGAAAAGTGGCTGATATTATTGCTGTTCGTGGTGATGTGCTGCGTTACATCAACCTGTTGCAAAAAGTTGATATGGTTATTAAGGCCGGAGTTAGAGTAAAGTAAAAACTCCCATCAACGAATCAGCATAACTGTTCCTTTCTGCGTTATTTTTTTTCCGGTGAAAGGATCAGTATAATGCAACGTCCATGTATATAATCCGGCTGGCTGCGGTTGATTTTTAAAATCTCCGTTCCATTGGTATACAGTTGGTGCAGCCTGAAATACCTGTTCACCCATACGGTTGAAGATGCGGAACTGCAGATCGCTTACTCCGAAACCGTTGAGCGGACCAAAGAGATCATTTAAACCATCGTTATTGGGAGTAAATGCATTTGGTAGTGAAACAAAACAACCGGCTTTTACCTGGATGTTTTTAGCGGTGCTTGCAGCACATCCATTTTTTTGAACGGTGAGTATTACTGCAAAGTTTTTATCGATAGCTGTTGTATAGGTTTGAGCAGGTGGATTCGGTTGATTACTGCTGTTGCCGTTGCCAAAATTCCATTCATACGTTAAAGCTGCAGTGCTTTTATCAGTTATAGTTATCAATTGGTTACTGCAGCCGATTGCAGGTATATCAAAGTCAGCTTTAAGCTTTTCTTCAAGTACAAATGTTTTTTCAAGATTGGCAAAGCATTGCCCGTTGCTTACATACAGGGAAGCAGTTTGTGTACCACCGTTTGTAAAAAGAACCACCGGTTGTTGCTGATTGCTGCCGGTATTATTACTGAAGTTCCAGTTCCACTGGTTGATTTCGTTACCACCGGCGTGCATAAAGGAAACGGTATCTGCTATACAGCCTTTTGCTATTGTTATATTAAAGTCTGGATCAACTACACCTTTGATGCGAAAGCTTTTTCCTGAGCCAACAGGTGTTGTATTGTTACATGCATCTGTGATGGTGGAACCATCGCTGCCTGTTTTAAGCTGCAGATTATAATTGCCGTTTACAGTAATGGGATTTTGAAGTACGAGCTCAATTTGATTGGCAGTACCGTTGCTGCATACAATAGTTGCGGATTGAACCGTGACTGCCGAAGGACCTGTAATGCTGAAATCAGAACCATCTGCAGCAATGCTGTTACACAGTGTTTGTTTGGAAAGCAGCAGCGTTAGTTTATCAGGCCGGCAACTGGTGATGCTGATGGAATCAATCTGCGGATATGGCGTAACATTAAATTTTATTTCTGTGTTAAGCGGAATGAGATTGCCGCAATTATCACGAATGGTATTTCCATCAGTTCCGTTATTAATGTGCAGGGTGTAACTGCCAAACGGAAGCGGTTGTGCAAACTGCAGCAGTACAGAATCTGTTTCGCCGGCTGTACTGCAGTTGAATAAACTAATGTTACTGATAGCTGATGCACCGGGAACAAGTACAAACTCAGAACCGGATGCAGTAATACTGGAACATTGTACAGGCTTACTGAATACCATCATCATTTGGTTTTGATTGCAGGAAGCTGTTTCAGCTTTTAACGGAACAGCAATATCACCGCTGATGTCTGCACTGCCTCCATCCACTGTTAATGCAAAACCACCCGGAAAACTGAGGTTCGCAACCATGAGCAGGTAGGTATGGTTTTCTTTTAACTGCGGCATACTGCTGAAGGTATTGGCCGGGTTACCCTGCCCGGCAAACGTGCGGCATTGGATCAAGGAACTGCCCTGTGCAGAAGCACCTGTAGGGCCAATTGTGCCCGACCAGTTGCCGGCGATGGTTAAAAAACGATCGGAAAAAATTTCATTGGGATTTTTCCCGGTAATATCAAACAGTTGCCAGTTAATATCATCTTCTGGTTTCCATGCTGCAATAAGAAATGCAAGTGAACCTGCTTTTTTACAGGTAAACTTAAAATAGACTCCATTCAAATCTCCATAGCTTGTATTTTCATTGGTGCAGCCCGGTAAAAAGAAACTGCCGTTAAAGCAACTGGAAGAAGGTGCAATTGATTGGGTACTGTTTCCGCAAATGGTATAAGCTGTAGCAGGTGTTTGTCCCAAACGGCCGCAGGATTGTGCTGATACGTAACCCGTAATCAACAGCAACATCACACTATAAACAATCCGTAGTGGCATACTTCCAAATATAACTAATATCCCACCTGCATAGTTGCGTTATAGCCGCTAAAAAACAAAATCCCCCTCGCAGGAGGGGGATGATTCAGTTACACAAGACAAATTTATCAGCCTTTGGCAAACTCAGCACGGATCACATTCAATGCGCCGCCGGCTTTAAACCATTCAATCTGCTGCTCATTGTAAGAATGATTCGCCTGGATAGTTTCACTGCTTCCGTCTTTATGATTTAAAACAATCTGCAATGGTTTGCCTGGAACAAATGATAACAAACCTTCTACATCAATGCTGTCGTCTTCCTGAATTTTATCATAGTCTGCTTTATCCGCAAATGTGAGGGCCAGCATACCTTGCTTTTTCAGGTTGGTTTCATGGATGCGTGCAAATGATTTTACCAGCACTACACGCACACCCAGGTGACGGGGTTCCATCGCCGCATGTTCACGGCTGCTGCCTTCTCCATAGTTTTCATCACCCACTACAATGGTGCCAATGCCGGCTGCTTTGTAAGCACGCTGCGTTGCAGGAACAGGTCCGTATTCACCGGTGAGTTGATTTTTTACACTATCTGTTTTTTCGTTGAAGAAGTTGGTGGCGCCAATCAATAAGTTGTTACTGATGTTATCCAGGTGACCACGGAATTTCAACCAGGGACCCGCCATAGAAATATGATCGGTTGTACATTTTCCTTTGGCTTTGATCAGGAGTTTTAATCCTTTCAGATCAGTGCCTTCCCATGCAGCAAAAGGATATAACAATTGTAAACGCTTACTGTCAGACTTAACATCAATGATCACACCGCTTCCGTCTTCAGCAGGCGCCTGGTAACCGGCATCTTCTACTGCAAATCCTTTTGCCGGTAATTCATCACCACTTGGAGGATCGAGTTTTACCTGTTCTCCTTTTTCATTGGTCAACGTATCAGTAAGTGGGTTGAAGGTTAAATCGCCGGCAATGGCTAAAGCTGTAACAAGTTCCGGGCTCGCTACAAATGCAAGTGTGTTGGGGTTACCATCGGCACGCTTGGCAAAGTTGCGGTTAAAGGAGTGAACGATGGTGTTGCGCTCCTGCTTTTCAGCACCCATTCTGTCCCACATACCAATGCAAGGACCACAGGCATTGGCAAAAACGGTTGCTCCGATTTTATCAAATGTTTCAAGGAATCCATCTCGCTCAATCGTATAACGTACCTGCTCACTTCCGGGAGTAATGGTAAACTCAGCTTTTGTTTTCAATCCTTTTTCAGCTACTTGTTTGGCAAGACTAACAGCCCGGCTGATGTCTTCATAAGAAGAGTTGGTACAACTGCCGATCAAACCAACTTCCACTTTTGTAGGCCATCCGTTTTTAGCAGCCACCTCTTTCATTTGAGAAATGGGTGTTGCCAGGTCTGGAGTAAAAGGTCCGTTCAAATGCGGTTCCAGTTCACTCAGATTGATTTCAATCACCTGGTCAAAATATTTTTCGGGGTTGGCATACACTTCAGCATCGCCGGTTAAATATTCTTTGATGGCGTCAGCAGCAGTTGCAACATCTGCACGACCGGTGGCACGGAGATAACGGGCCATGCTTTCATCATAGCCAAAGGTGGAAGTAGTAGCGCCAATTTCAGCACCCATATTACAGATGGTTCCTTTACCCGTACAGCTCATGCTGGTAGCACCTTCGCCAAAGTATTCTACAATGGAGTTGGTACCGCCTTTTACCGTAAGGATACCCGCCACTTTCAGAATTACATCTTTAGGAGCCGTCCAACCGTTGAGTTTACCGGTGAGTTTTACACCAATCAGTTTGGGCATCAGCAGTTCCCAGCTGAGTCCGGCCATCACATCACAGGCATCAGCACCACCCACACCAATGGCAATCATACCTAAACCACCGGCATTTACCGTATGGCTGTCTGTACCAATCATCATTCCGCCGGGGAAGGCATAGTTTTCCAGCACCACCTGGTGAATGATGCCGGCACCCGGTTTCCAGAAACCGATACCGTATTTATTAGAAATGGAAGCAAGGAAATTATAAACCTCTTCATTATCAGCTACTGCTTTGCTCAGATCGCTCTTGCCTTCATTTTTGGCAACAATCAGGTGATCGCAGTGAACAGTAGAAGGTACTGCCACTTTCTTGCGGCCGGTAGTATCAAACTGTAAAAGAGCCATTTGTGCCGTGGCATCCTGCATGGCTACACGATCGGGCGCAAAATCAACATAGGCTTTCCCTCTCTGGAAATCTTTGATTTCAACTCCCTTCCACAGATGGGAGTAGAGAATTTTTTCAGCAAGTGTAAGCGGGCGCCCCAAAGCTTTACGGGCTGCATCCACTTTGGCCGGCATTTCGGCGTATGTCTTTTTAATGAGGTCGAGGTCAAATACCATGAAAGAAAGTTTTAATGGTGAAAAATTGCGGGGCGAAGTTACCAAAATATGACGTTCTTAAAACCTTTTCTCTGCTCTGATTGTTATTTCATCTGTAAATTCGTGTACATGAACCGGATCCGGCACTTCATAGAATGGAATCTATTTGGCGTTTGTACCTTCCTTGGTGAGCGCTTCCATATTTCTACCTCTACCATCCGCAAGTATTTTATTTATATCTCATTTCTTACTTTAGGTTCACCTGTACTATTTTACTTTATTATTGCTTTTTGGATGAATGTTAAGCAATATGTTTGGTACTCCAAACGGAACCCTATCAGGTGGTAATGCAATTTTTATCATTGCGTATCTGCTGATTTGTGTTTAAATTGAGGGTAGTATATGTTTAGATTTGAATATACATATCCCGATTATGAACTCTTACTTGAGGCGATGGCGAATAAGATGAATGTTCGTCTTAAGGAAGGGTGGTTGTTTATGCCTGAAGAGTATGCAAAAGGTTATATTCGCTACCTGAAGTTACCCAATGGATTACAGGTAAACATTATCAAGTGTACATCAACCACAGATTGGTATTTTCACCGGATTAAATCTGAAGAAGAATATTACACACTCCGTTTTGATCATTTAACCATTCCGGATAAACTGGAAGTGGGTGTGGGAGAAGAGCTACTGGAAAGGAAGAATGAAGTTTTTGCAGTAGCGTATCTTACTAGTTCCGTTAATGAGTGGCTTTATCACGCAAGACCCGGCACCTCAATTAAGGGGGTTAATATCCTTATTACAAAAGAAGAATTAGGACGCCAGCTTGGAATTGAAATGATGGAAAAAATTCTTCCCTCTTACATTGCACTGCGCAACAAGAGCGTAACCATGGAACCACTGGATCCTTTTTACATGCAGCTCCTTAATGAAATTATGGATGAAGAGCCTCAAACGCCTTACCCGGAGCTTTTTGTAATGAACAGGGTGCAACTATTACTGGAGCGTTTTTTCAACCGTATCAAAGACCGGGTTGATATTGCTGATGTGGAATCTAACTACAAACCGGAGGATATTCAAACGATTATTGAAATTGAAAAACAAATGGTGGCTGATTTTGGTGGTAAGCCACCTTCCATCAACAATCTTTCTAGAAAGGCAGCCATGAGTGCTACTAAATTTAAAAACCTGTTTAAGGCTGTTTATGGAACACCGGTTTACGAGTATTATCAGCAGCGCCGCATGCAAAAGGCTGCTGATCTGATGCAGCAACAAAAGTATTCTGTTAAAGAAGCAGGTTTGAAGGTAGGATACACAAATACCAGTAATTTTGCAGTCGCTTTTAAAAAACAGTTTAAACAATTGCCGCAGGAATTTGTTCAATCCTTAAACAATTGAATAAGGCCGCCTGTTTTATTGATGTAAAACCGAAAATTCTTGTTTACGAATGGTTCACTTCACCTATAACGACAAAAGTTATCTTACCTTCTATCCAAAGTTTGCAGAGAAGCTGTCTTCCACGTTTGAAAACAACCGCATCAATCTAAACCCTTCTACCGGAAAAGGAACTCTTGAAATTATTCCCCTGGGGGATGGCATTTATGCATCCGTTACCAATTTCAGATTAAATATTGATTTTAAATTTTGCCGCAAAAAAGTGGAAGAGCCTTTTTTTATTCTGCATTTTGATGAAATGAAGGCGAATAAGGATTTTGCTTTGCGGCTTGATGGGGAGCTCATCAAAGCAAAAAGTCATGCATTAACAGCAGCCATGCTTACCTGCAGTTTGTTTGATTTGTGTTACTTTTTACCGGCTAATACTCATAAACGAAGTGTTAATATCATTATTACCAAAGACTGGATAAAAAAGTATATGAATATGGGTATTGATGATGAAGGCGTGTGCCAAACCTTCTTTAATTTAAAACTTCAGCATCTTACCCATGAGCCGTTTAATACAGAATACCGAACTTACTTTAACCAGATTTTTGATACTCCGGTTGATAAACCTATGCGGGATCTGCATATCCGTAATGCAGTGATGATGCTGATTGAAACCTATTTCAACCGTCTTTATAAAAAACAAAAATCAATTTCTGAACTGCCCACCCGCAACATGCCGGCAAAAGACCTTTATAAACTGATGGAGGTGGAGTCTATACTGGTAAAAGATTTTTCAAAAGCACCGCCTACAATCGTGGACCTGGCAACCTATACTGAAATGAGTGTATCCAAATTAAAATCTTCTTTTAAAAAAGTGTACGGTACCGGCATTTATGAATATTTCCAGAAAAACAGAATGCGTAAAGCACAGAATATGCTGCTCACACACCGTTATACTGTTAAAGAAGTGGGGTTACAGTTAGGGTATACCAACCTCAGTAATTTTTCACTTGCCTTTAAAAAAGAATTCGGAATTCTTCCAAGTCAGTTATAAGCATTGACCATAAAAAAGACCCGCCTGAGCGGGTCTTTTTTTATTTCTTTATTCATCAAGACTTATGAGTAATCCTAATCTGAATTGCAGTTGCTGTAAAGGACTGTTATACACTCTTGCTATTGTGTGATTGTGAATATTATTGGTATTGACGTTGGTAAAAGGAATTGCCCATTCTTTACTTCCATCATTAGGGTTGGGAGGTGTTGCCACCTGTTGTAATTGCTTTACATTGATGTATTCTATATCATTACCTCTTATTTGCGTAACAGAAAGATTCAGGCGTATGTAAGGAATACCCAACTGCATATCACGTTTGGATAAAAGATTCACCAGTAAACCACCACCATACCCCCATACCATATTTCTTTTCCGGAAGGTTACATCATTTTCAAGCGGCACACATTCGTCGCCACCCACCTGGTCTTCATGTACATTAATCCGTACACGTGTGCCCAATGTTTGCCGGCCGCCGGTAACATGTACATACGGAATAACTTTCTTGTCTTTTAAAATTTCATAACGGAGGTTGAGGTGAGAAAAGTTGGCAAAGTTGATATAGTTCACCATAAAATTGGTAGGTGTTTGAACCACATCACTCTGAAATGTTTGCTCGATTCTTTTCTTACCATACCGGCCTGTACCAAACTCAGTACTCACAACAAGTTTGTTTTTTAAGATGGGAATGCGATAACCGATCTGTGTACTGAAACCATTGGCCGCCTTAATATTATCAGCCATACTGCCTTGGGGACTTTGATTTACATAACCCAAACCCCATTCCAGGTGCTGGGCAATCGTTACATGAGAAAGTAATAGAAAAAGCGGGAGTAGAAATTGTTTCATAGAAAGAATGTTGGTGATGTATTGAAGTTACAAAACCATTCACGCTTTTGATGAAACGCTGCTGTTAAAAAATATCCAAGAAACAAAACTGTTAAAGAGAAAACTTACGCCACTACTGCTTTTCTCAACGTTGCCAATTGTTGTAACAATCCTTCCAGTAAATCAAGACGCAACATGTTTGCTCCATCGCTTAATGCTTTGGATGGATCAGGATGTGTTTCAATAAATAATCCATCAGCACCTGCTGCAATGGCTGCTTTGGCAATGGTGCCGATCAATTGCGGATTGCCACCGGTAACGCCGGTTGTTTGATTGGGTTGCTGTAGCGAATGCGTAACATCCATAATTACGGGTGTGCCGTGTTCTTTCATCCATGGAATATTTCTGTAATCAACAACCAGATCTGTGTAACCAAAAGTAGTACCACGTTCTGTAAGCATTATTTGATCGTTGCCGGCTTTCCTGATCTTATCTACAGCAAACTTCATGGATGGTCCGCTCAAAAACTGACCTTTCTTAACGTTCACAATTTTTCCGGTGGCTGCTGCCGCAAGCAACAAATCTGTTTGTCGGCAAAGGAAGGCAGGAATCTGCAAAATGTCAATATACTTCGCTGCTTCGGCTGCTTCATCATGCGCATGTATATCTGATGTGGTAGGAAGTTGAAATGCATCGCCCACTTTTTTTATCAGGTGCATACCTGTTTCATCACCCAGGCCTGTAAAAGAAGAAGCACTGGTTCTGTTGGCTTTGCGGTAACTGGCTTTAAACACATACGGGATGCCCAGGTTTTTGCAAATGGTTGATACTTTTTCACCCACTTCCATTACCAGTTCTTCGCTTTCCACTACACAGGGTCCGGCAATCAGGAAAAAGTTTTTCTCGTCATAGGATTGATGACGGAACAGATCTGTAAGAAATTGTTGCATGGGTGCAAAGATAAGTTCTATTGCCGGAGATGAAGAAGAGTGAAACAGATTTGTGCCAACTGCGAAAGAAGTACTGGAAATTTTGAGGAATTGGTCTACCTTCCTGTAAACTTTTTCTATGGCTGCTTATAAATTGACTGTGAACGGAAAAATATTTGATGTAGAAGCTGAGCCGGATACCCCTTTGCTCTGGATCTTAAGGGAGTGGCTGGATTTAACCGGTACCAAATTCGGCTGTGGTGTAAATACCTGCGGTGCCTGTAACGTGTTAATTGATGGTCGTGCTTTACGCAGTTGCCAAACACCGGTGCGTATTTGTGAAGGCAGAAGCATCACTACGATTGAGGGTTTAAGTGCAGACGGTTCGCATCCGGTTCAGAAAGCATGGGAAGAAATGAGTGTTCCGCAATGCGGTTATTGCCAACCCGGACAAATGATTGCACTAACCGGTTTACTCAATCAAACCAAAAAACCAACGAAAGAGCAAATAGCATCCGTTATGAGTCAGCAGTTGTGCCGCTGCGGTACCTATCATCGGATTGAGCAAGCAGTAAACCGTGCCATTGAACTTTCCAATCAATAACTTTTTACGATTGTGTTATGCAAAAAGTAAACATCAGCAGAAAAGAATTTATTACATCCACTTCTTTTGCCGGAAGCGGATTATTGCTTGGGTTTTTATTGCCCGGTATCAAAACCTTTGCACAAACAAGTGCGCCCGGTTGTGAATTTTTTCAGCCCAATGCATTTTTAAAAATTGATACCAAAGGACTCATCACTGTTTATGTAGGAAGACAGGAAATGGGTCAAGGTGTAAATACATCATTGCCGATGGTTGTAGCCGAAGAGTTAGATGCAGATTGGCGCAATGTAAAAGTGGAGATCGCTCCCTTCGGCACCTTGCCCGAAGGAGCGCATGATACCGGTGGCAGCCAAAGTGTGTTAACGGATTTTACATCTTTAAGAAAGGCAGGGGCTGTAGCCAAAGCCATGCTCATTGCTGCTGCTGCCAAACTCTGGAACATTCAACACGAGCAATGTGCAGCTGATAACGGAACAGTGGTGAACACAGGCACCATGAAATCCATCAGCTATGGTGAACTAGTGTGCGAAGCAGCTAAACTGGAAGTACCCAAAGAAGTAACGCTTAAAAGTCCGAAAGAATTTAAGCTTATTGGTAAGGAACAACGCAAGAGTAATTTAAAAGATATTCTCACCGGTAAAACAAAGTATGGTATTGATTTAAAAGTACCCGGTATGCTCTATGCAACGGTGGAGCGTTGTCCTGTGCTGGGTGGTTCATTAGTGAGTGTAGATGATAGTGAAGCATTGAAGTTACCCGGTGTGGTGAAAGTTGTTACTTACAAAGGAACCGGTGTGCCCATGCATGTGCGTGATGGTGTGGCAGTGGTGGCTAACAATATCTGGACGGCAATGAAAGCCAGGAAGCTGTTGAAAATTAAATGGGATGAAGGAACTAAGAATACCCAAAGCACCACCACCTTGATGCAGCAGATGACAACACGTTCATTACAACAACCTGCAATTGTAAAATTGAAAAAAGGGGATCATTCAAAATTTAAGTTAACACAGGTTAATTCCATTGCAGCAACTTATAAAGCACCATTCCTGGCACATGCCACTATGGAGCCGATCAATTTTATTGCCGGTGTAAAAGATGGGGTCTGTGAACTGTGGGGTGGATTGCAGTTGCCCGACTGGACGGTGAATGAAATTGTTCGTTCCTGCGGATTGAAAAAAGAAAACATCAAAGTAAATCTTGCATTGATGGGTGGTGGTTTCGGCAGACGGTTACATTTTGAATTTGCTATTGAAGCGGTGAAAATTGCACAACAATTAAATGCACCTGTAAAACTGATTAATGACCGTGCAGATGATATTCGCTTTGATAATTTCCGGCCTGCGAATGTACATCGCATGCAGGCAAGCTGGGATGCAACCGGTAAACTGCAAAGCTGGTATCATCATGTTTTGAGTACCTCCATTGCTGTGATGACGCAGGGACCAGATGCAAAAGACCCGGCAGAAAATCTTGGCGGTGCTGATACGGATTTTTATTATGATGTGCCCCATGTTACCACCGGTTACAGTCATGTTGATTTCAACATCAACCGTGGATGGCTGCGTTCCGTTGAAATTTGTATGAACAGTTTTCCCATTGAGTGTTTTATTGATGAAGTGGCACGTAAGCTGAAAAAAGATCCACTGGCCTATCGTTTGTCGTTGCTGGATGGAAGACCGATGTTTATGACCGGTGAAGGTCCGGGTGCTATGAAACAATACCCGCAACGAATTGCCAATGTGCTCAAATTAGCGGCAGAAAAAATCGGTTACAATCAACCCAGAAAGAAAAACCATTACATAGGCGTGGCAACACATTCCTTCATTTTTGCCAAAGCATATGCTGCCCATGCGATTGAAATAGAATTGCTCGGCCCAAAAAAATTCAGAATTGTAAAAGTGGTAGGCGCTATTGATTGTGGTATTGTTGTAAACCCGGATGGTTTACGTAACCAGATGGAAGGTGGTGTGGCATTTGCATTGCAACAGGCTTTGAAAGGCGAAATCACCGTTCAAAACAGTCGTGTAGTACAGGATGGGTTTAATGGGTTTGAATTATTACGATTTAACGAAATGCCGCCGGTTGAAATTTATACTGTAGCCAGCGAAGAAGAACCGGGTGGGGTAGGCGAAGTAGGTTTGCCAACGGTTGCCCCTGCATTATGCAACGCACTGGCCGCAGCAGGTGCGAGGCCCAGAACATTACCAATAAAGAATGAAGGATTTGAATGGGTGTAATGATTGGTATTTCTGCAGATGATCCTTATTCAGTTCCAACTATATTTGCAGCTTTAACAGCTTGCTATGGTAAAAGATAAAATCCTTGTAATTGGTGCATCGGGTCAAATAGGAGTGGAGTTAACCCTGGCCTTACGTAAACTTTATGGAAACCAGAATGTAATTGCTTCTGATTTACGGGAGCAAAATCCCTTGCTGGAAGGTACGGGTCCTTATGTGAGTCTGGATGTAATGAATAAAGAAATGCTGCATGTACAGGTGATCCGCCAAAACATTACACAGATCTATTTGTTAGCCGCTATCCTTTCCGCCACCGGTGAAAAAAATCCCAACCTTGCCTGGAATCTCAATATGACCGGTTTGCTGAATGTACTGGATATAGCAAGGGAAGAAAAACTGCATAAAGTTTATTGGCCTTCTTCTATTGCAGTATTCGGTCCTACCAGTCCTAAACAAAACTGTCCGCAACAAACTATTATTGAACCTACAACCGTTTATGGCATCAGCAAATATGCCGGTGAGTTCTGGTGCAACTATTACTTTCAACGGTATGGTGTGGACGTAAGAAGTTTGCGATATCCCGGTTTGATTTCTTATAAAAGTGCACCCGGTGGTGGTACTACTGATTATGCAGTAGAAATTTTTCATGAGGCGCTGGAAGAAAATAAATACGAATGTTTTTTGCGGGAAGACACTTACCTGCCCATGATGTACATGCCTGATGCCATCCGTGCTACGATTGAACTCATGGAAGCACCGGCATCAAAAATTTCTGTGCGCCATAGTTACAATGTGGCGGGCATCAGCTTTTCACCTAGAGAAATTGCTGATGAGATTGCAAAACATAAACAGGGCTTTTCTATTTCTTTTAAACCTGATTACCGACAGGCGATTGCAGACAGCTGGCCACAAAGTATTGACGACAGCGTAGCAAGAAATGACTGGGGCTGGAAACATGAGTATGATCTGGCTCGTATGACAAAGGATATGTTTGCCAACCTTCATAGTTAAGTTATTCGTAATCGGAGTGCCTTCTGTCATTTTCATGACGTAGAGCCAACTCCTCTTCACGTACATTTGCACCCATGTTGAGATATTTATTAATAGCATTTCTGTTGAATGCTGTTCAGGTGCAGGCACAATTGAAAACAGGTTGGTACCGTGCCGTTATTCAACGGGCAGATAGTATAGGTATTGTTTTTAATGCAGAAGCAGTTGTTGAAAAAGGAAAAACAGTGTTGTACATCCGCAATCACAGTGAACGTTTGAAAGTAGAAAAGATTGAACTTAAAGGAGATTCTGTTTTAATAGACATGCCCTTCTTTGAATCCTCTTTTCAGTTAAAAAAACAAAGTGATCATTCACTCACCGGTACCTGGATCAAGGGTACCAGCAGAACGGCTCCATTGCAACTGCCCGTTACGTTTTATTATGGCAATAGTCAACGTTTTAAAATAACTCAACAACCAAAGACCTTGTTAAACGGAAGGTGGCAGGTAACATTTACAAGAGCTGCAGGTGGTGAACGACCCGCTGTTGCCTTTTTTCAACAGAAGGGAAATTATGTATCGGGCTCTTTTATTACACCCAGTGGTGATTACCGTTTTCTGGAAGGTGTGCTCAATGGGAATAAATTACAGTTGAGCTGTTTTGATGGAAGCCATGCTTATTTTTTTACGGCTGATGTAACTGCTACCAACATTACCAACGGATTTTTTTACAGCAGCGCTTCAGCACCTGAGCAATGGAGAGCGGTAAAAAACAGCAAAGCTGCATTGCCTGATACCACACAACGTACACAATTAAAAGAAGGTGAAAGCAGATTGAACTTTTCCTTTAAAGATATCAACGGCAAATTCGTTTCTATCAATGATGAGCAGTTTAAAAACAAAGTAGTCATTATTCAGCTCATGGGCAGTTGGTGCCCCAACTGTATGGATGAAAGTAAATTCCTGAAAGATTTTTATGCCGGGTACAAAAGTAAAGGCGTTGAAGTAATAGCTCTTGCTTATGAGTTGAGCCTGGATGAAACAAGAAGCCGTGCCAGTCTTCAGAAATTCATCAACCGTTTTCAGATAACGTATCCTGTTTTAATAGCGCCTGCTACTTCCTCTGACCCTGAAAAAACAGAGAAAACACTACCGCAACTAACACCCATACGTTCTTTTCCAACCACTATTTTTGTTGGGAAGGACGGCACTGTACAGCAGGTACACAGTGGTTTTTATGGACCTGGCACAGGTATCTACTATGAAGCATTCAAAAAGGAATTCTATCAAACCATTAACCGTTTATTAAGCGGGGGTAAGCCGGGTGAGTAAAAACTAAGGTCTTTCCATCTTACAATGTATCTTCCTCGTTTTTAATAGCAGAACGGTTTATATTTGCGTTCCTTAAAACAACACAAACCCAAGTATTAACAATGGCAGCAAAAATTAAAGTGGCCAACCCGGTGGTGGAATTGGATGGCGATGAAATGACGAGGATTATCTGGAAGTTCATCAAAGAAAAACTTATTCTTCCTTATGTGGAAGTGGATATTAAATATTATGACCTGGGTGTGGAGCATCGGGATGCCACCAATGACCAGGTAACGATAGATGCTGCCAATGCGATTAAAGAAATTGGCGTGGGCATTAAATGTGCTACCATTACTCCCGATGAGCAACGTGTGGAAGAATTCAAGTTGAAACAAATGTGGAAGAGTCCTAACGGCACCATCCGCAACATCCTTGATGGAACGGTATTTCGTGAGCCGATCGTTATACAGAATATCCCACGTCTTGTAACTAACTGGACGGCGCCTATCATTGTGGGACGTCACGCCTTTGGTGATCAATACCGTGCTACAGATACGGTAATTAAAGGCAAAGGAAAACTCACCATGACCTTTACGCCGGAAGATGGCAGTGCGCCGCAAACTTTCGAAGTATATAATTACAAAGGTGATGGTGTAGCCATGACCATGTATAACACCGATGAAAGTATAATAGGTTTTGCCCGCAGTTGTTTTAACATGGCATTGAATAAAAAATGGCCTTTGTACCTCTCTACTAAAAACACCATCCTAAAAAAATACGACGGACGTTTCAAAGATATTTTTGAAGAGATCTATCAAAACGAATTCAAAGCACAGTTTGATGCAGCCGGTATTACGTATGAACACCGTTTGATCGATGACATGGTGGCGAGTGCATTGAAATGGAACGGCAATTTTGTATGGGCCTGTAAAAACTATGATGGCGATGTGCAGAGCGATACTGTAGCACAGGGTTTTGGTTCCTTAGGTTTGATGACGTCTGTACTCATTACACCCGATGGGAAAGTAATGGAAGCAGAAGCGGCACACGGTACGGTTACACGTCACTACCGTGAGCATCAGAAAGGGAAACCCACTTCTACCAATCCTATTGCCAGCATTTTTGCATGGACCCGTGGTCTGGCTTTCCGTGGCAAACTGGATGGCAACCAGCAACTGATTGACTTCTGTAATGCATTGGAAGCAGTTTGTATTGAAACCGTAGAAAGCGGTAAGATGACGAAGGACCTGGCAGTATGCATTCATGGCAACAAAGTGAATCATGGTGAGCATTATCTCTATACCGAAGAGTTCCTGGATGCACTGGATGAAAACCTGAAGAAGAAATTAGGATGAGAAGAAGGATGTAAGAAATAAAAAATACAGCCGCTCCAGAATGGGCGGCTTTTTTATGCCCATGATCATTGTGCTACATTATAAACGTCATAGCCATACAAACCTGCTTCTGTTACCTTGGCTGCATGTTGCGCAAAAAACTGTTTCACCCATACGGCAAAACAACTGTCAGGGGAAATGAAATTTACCGGGTGGAGGCATTAAGTGATGCTGTGTTTGCCTTTACTGTTTCGTTACTTATTATGAGTCTGGAAGTTCCTAAAACATTTGAAGAACTGCAGCATATTATGTTACAGTTTTTTCCTTTCCTGGCTACGGTGAGCCTGGTTTTCTTTTTCTGGTACCTGCAGAATCATTATTTCCGCAGTTATGGTTTGAATGATACAAAAGTGATTTTGCTCAATCTCTGTTTGCTGGTGTTGCTGTTGTTCTACGTTTACCCCCTCAAGTTTTTGTTTTCCTTATTGCTGGGCTTTGTACTGCAGATCAATTATTTTGAAGCAGTAGTGGCAAAAGGCGAAACAGTGATTTTGCAACAAGAGTTTCCGGCGCTCATTATGTATTTCAGTGCCGGCTATGCGGTGATCTGGATGATTTTTTATCAATTGTACCGTCATGTATCAGTTCAAAAACAAAAACTGCAGTTGAGTGATTTTGAAATAGTATTGTTGAAATCACAGCAACGGGATGCATTGGTGCAGGTGATGATCGGAATAGCAAGTATCCTATTCGCTTATGGCAACCTGCCGGTGTGGAGCGGCGTTTGTTTTTTAATGATTCCTCTTTGGTTATTGCTGAACAGAATGATTGAACGAAAGCAACTGAAAAACATGGATGGCAAAAGAAAAGCCTAAACTCATCTCATGATTTTCAGGGAAAGACTATAGGCTTGCTGTATTACTGGGTTCTGAATAATTGGATAGTATAATCCAGCAGTTGTTGGTTACCATATTTGCCATGGCCGGGAACAATCAATTGCAGTTGCGGGTATTCTTTTTTGATCTTCTCTACTGTGGCCGACCAGGAAGTCACCACCGCATCACCCAAAAATCCTTTGCTTGCATTTACAGATTTGAGCAAGCAACCGCCGAACAGAATTTGTTCTGAAGGAAAATAACCAACAATATTGTCTTTGGTATGTCCTTCGCCAAAGAAACGGGCCACAATGTGTTGGTTGCCTAATTTCAGAACGAGTGAATCACTGAAACTGTTTTTTGGAACTGTATAATTGCTGGCCTTGGCCAGGTCAATGGTTTTGAAATAAGCATAGGACGGGATTTGGTGATCGTCAAATGCTTTAAGACCTCCCAGACAATCATCATGAAAATGCGTGGGGATGATGGCGTAGATATTACAATGCAAGCTCCCTTGTATCCATTGAATTAATTCATGGGATGTTGAATCGTTGGTGGGTGTATCAAATACAATCGTTTCTTTTCCGTTACGAACCACCAAACCGTTACAGGGCACATTGCCGAAATCATTGGTTTGTTTGTAGGAAGTATGTACAAACGCATTCTTTGAAATCTGTGTGATGATTAAACGGTCAGTCTTATAAACTTCTATGGGATGAAACGTTTTTTGTTGTTGAGCGTTGCTGTTGAAACTGGTGAAGGCAAATATTAAAGCGAATAAGAATTGATGGATGATGTTCATACTGTAAAATAAAGGAATATATGATTGTAAGATGTGTTAATACAGTAGGTAGAATTGAGATAATTGTACGAAAATGAGTCATGCATACTGAGAAAATTTACAAAATGCACAAATACAATAGCCTACTTTTATGAGTTTTCCCTTTTTACACTCTTTCAATCCTAAAATCATCAAAGGTTTGCAAAGATTCTTCTTTCACTTCCACCTTTTCCACATTGCTTTTCGGCGAACCAATATAACACCATTGTACCAGCACCTGCAACTGCTCTTCTGTTCCTGTGGCAAGTATATATACATTATCATCCGGGAGATTTTTTATAAAACCACTAATACCTAACTCTGTTGCTTTATCAACCGTGTACTTTCGGTACCACACACCTTGTACTTTACCGCTAACGATTATGGAAATTGTTTTGAGCATGGAATGGTGAATGGTCAATAGTGAATAGGGAATGGGCAATAGTCAATTGTAAATCTTAAGGGAGTAGACTCGCAACCACAAATAACAAACTTACTCCGTCACCAAATCAGCAATGGTTTTCTTTTCCAGGATTTTCAGGTTGGCATCCCGCACTTTCACCATCATATCATGCAGGCCGCAATGTTTTTCATCGCAGTTTTTACAGCGCTCATAAAAATGAAGACTTACACAGCTCAATGGTGCAATGGGGCCGTCCAGCAAACGGATTACTCTTGCCAGTGTAATATCTTTTGGCTTCATTTTAAAATAATAACCGCCGCCTTTACCTTTTTTACTTTCCAGTACTCCGTCTTTTCGAAGCAGTAATAAAATATTCTCCAGGAACTTGAGAGGAATCTTTTTCTTTTTGGCAATATCGGCAATCAGTAAGGGATCATTGTCCTTTTGCTGGGCCATATAGCTGAGGGCTTGAAATGCGTATTGGGTCTTTTTTGAAAGCATAACAAATGTTAAAGATATTGCAACAAGATAGTTGATTCCTGCAATTGGTACAAAATTGGCAAATGTGCTGAAAAAACAAACTACATGAAACATTTTTCTGCAGGTTTAAGCGCTTTCATTCTTTTGGCTGTTGTTACTTCGGCATCAGCACAAACAAAAAAATCTGCCACAGGCAAGAATTATTTATTAGGCGCCCATCTCATGATGGCCAGCCCGGTAGGAACCTTGAGTGAAGATTATAAAACCGGTTTTGGTATTGAGGGCATTGGTGGTATTAAGGCAGGGGAGCAGTTGTATGTAACGGCTACACTGGCCTATGTAAATTTTCCCAATGAAGCGTTTTATAATAATTATGGAAACATCAGTGTTACTTCTATTAAAGGAGGTGTACGATATTATGCTACGGAAAATGTATTCCTGGGCGGTAATGCCGGTGTGGGTTTTGCCAAAGATGAACTGGAGCCCCGCAGCTACGGACGTTTTATTGGAGATATCGGCGCCGGTGTACACTTTGGATTGGTACAGGCAGGATTGTTTTACGAAGGCCGTAAAAAAATATTCAGCGAAGGATTTGCAAACAGCGTGCAGGTAAAGCTGGGGATTGCGTTGCGTTAAATCAGTTTGTGCTCATACGCATACTTGATTAAACCGATAACCGAATTGGTATTGGTTTTACGGAAAATATTTTTACGATGAGTTTCCACGGTTCGTTCACTTAAAAATAGAGTGTCGGCAATCTGTTTATTGCTGTATTCTTTTTCAATTAAACGTACAATTTCAATTTCCCTGTTGGTGAGCCGGCTTTCTTCCGGCTCTTTTTTCCGTTCACTGGCTTTGAGAATTTCCTGCAGCACCTCATCACTGAAATAAATACCGCCTTCTGCAATTTTATCAAGGGCTTTTATAAACTCCGTTTGACCGATATTCTTGAGCAGGTAACCGCTGATCTCACTTTCTTCAATCATCTGGTTTACCAGGCTTCCTTCTCCGTTCATGGAAAGGGTAATGATTTTGATGGAAGGAAATTCTTTGTGCACCAGTCGTGCAAGTTCCACTCCCGTCATACCGGGCATCATTACATCTGTAAGTAAAATATCAACCTCTGTTTTTTTTAATTCCTGTACCATAGTTTCAGGATGGGTACTTTCTACAACAATTTCATAACGGGGATGACCCTTGAGGAGGGAACGTAACCCGTCAATCACTATCTGATGGTCGTCAACTATTGCCAGTTTAATTCCTAAAGTATTCATGTGTGTAGGTTGTAGGGCGATTGAAAATACAGATTTTTTACAATACAAAATGCGCATTTCAAACCTTATACTTTGCCTTACTGCAAAACCGTTCACTGAACAGATGATAAAAAGTAATTACAGATCAGTAGTTGTTTCTTTCAAGGGTATGTGAATGGCTACCAGTGTTCCGTTACCGGGGGTGGAATCAAAATCAATGGTTCCTTTTACATATTCCACTCTTGCACGCATATTACGCACACCCATGCCGGCATCGCTGTTAAGTTGGGAACTGTTAAACCCTTTACCGTTATCTTCAATAGTAGTGCTGATACCATCAACATCCCTGATAATAGAAATATCCAGCTCTGTGGCGCCGGAATGTTTGATAACATTGTTTACACATTCCTGCAGCACCCGGTACATTACAATTTCAACCGTTTCGTTTAATCGTTCATTAAGACCTTCTGTATGCAACCTTACTTTTAAAACCCTGCGGTCAATCTTATCAATAAAATCAGCTACTGCTTTTCCAAGTCCTGATTTCAAGAGCAGGTTCGGCATCATCTGATGACTAACAGTCCGTACTTCTTTGCAACTTTCATCAACCAGGTTCATGATGCGTTCAAAAGACTGTTCCTGATCTTCGTTGGCAAATGATAATTCATTACCGATAGCGGATAAGTTCATTTTAGCAGCACTCATCATTTGCCCTACACCGTCATGCAGGTCTTTGGCTATCCGCTGCCGTTCTTTTTCTTCGGCCTCCATCACTGCTGCTGTAGCTCTTTGTTCCTGCTCATGAATAGCTTTGTTCATGGCAGCCTGTTGCCTGATTTTATTTCTTGCTTGAATAAAATAGACAAGCAACAAAGCAAATATCATTAACGCACTGATGCCTACAATAAGATAATTCTTCTTCTTCAGGTTAAACTGTTGTTCCTGTATAATTCGTTCTTTCTTTTCAGTTTCATACTTTGCCTCCATCTCCGCCAGTGCTTCAGTTGATGCATTGGTATAAATGCTGTCTTTGAGTTCATTCATCTTTTTGTAGATGGAACTGGCCATAGCATAGTCGCCGGATTTTTCATAGTTCAAAGCCATGGATTTATAAATCATTGGGAATTTTGCTTCCAGTTTTTGTGCAGTGGCCAGATCAATGGCCTGTTTGCTGATGCGTAACCCTTCATCTGTACGCCCCATCATGGCATAGAGTTCCGCAATCACTGCCATATCCGAAACAATAAAAAAATAGTCGCCTGTTTTTTCACGGATCGGTTTGCCTTTTAAAAAACATTGCAGGGCCTGTTCATATTTTTTCTGCTCCATATACACGGTTCCTAAAATGAACCAGCCATTGGCTTCAATGGAATAATTGTTTTGACGGCGTGCCAGTTCAATACCCTTGCTGCCAAAATAAGCAGCGGAATCATAATTACCTGCCGCACCATAGCAGGAAGCAAGATTCGTGAATGTAGACGGATAGAGATAGGGTGCATTGTTATCATCAAAAACCTGTAATGACTTTCGGAAATAGCTGATTGCTTTTTGTGATTGATTCAATTCCATGTGCGCCCAACCGATCTGGTGCAGGGCCCTGGCTTTGGCACGAAAATCTTTGATGATTTCAGCAATGTGGAGCGATGCGTAAAAATGTTCCAATGCTTCTTTCTGCCGGTTGAGTTTCATCAAAGTAAAACCCGAAGCGGATTGGTATTGTGCCAGCAGTGAATCATTTTTTCCTTTTTGTTTGAGAGCGGCGATATTTTTTTCAGTAATGGCCAAACCACTGTCGGGGCTGCTGCTGTTAATGAAGTAGTATACGGTATTGAGCTCTGCTTTTAAGCGGAGGTCTTCATTGCGGTCTCGTTGAGAAATCTTCAATACCTGTTCTGCCAGCATACGGGAAGTATCTGCATTGATCTGCCGGTACTCAATGGACAGTAACAATAAAAGATCTGTTTTCTTTTTGTCATCCGGTGTTACAGACAGTAAACGGTTAATGCTGTCAATCTTACTCCGTTGGGCAAGAGTGTATTGCTGAGAGCAGTAAACAAAAACAAGTATCAGAAGTAGTAAATGTTTCAATTCTAAGAATTTAAAGGTACATGCAGTACAATCGAAGTCCCTTTGCCCGGAGCTGTATCAAAATCCACTTCCCCTTTTAAAAAGCGGATACGGTTGCGGATGTTTTTTAATCCCATCCCTTCTTCATCGGCGATAGTTGTAAGGTCAAATCCTTTTCCATCATCCTCCAATGTAATGCTGATAGACTCATGCTCTTTTAGCAAAGAAATATCCATGTGCTTTGCCTGTGCATGTTTGAGTGTATTGTTCACGCATTCCTGCACTACACGGTACAGGATGGTTTCAATATTACTGTCGGGCCGGCTGTCAAAACCCTTTGCGTGGAAATTTATTTTGAGTACATCTGTATTGATTTTGGAAACCAATTCCTCCACGGCTTCGGGTAAACCTTTTTTGACAAGTATCTGCGGCATCATACTATGGCTCACCGCTCTTACTTCTTTACAACTTTCATCTACTAAGTGAATAATATTGGAAAGTGAATGTGTTTGCTCCTCATTCTGTAATTGCAAATGATTGGCAAAGGAGGAAAGATTCATACGGGCCGCACTCATCATTTGTCCCACACCATCATGCAGGTCTTTAGCAATCCTGCTGCGTTCTTTTTCTTCTGCTTCAAGAATGGCTTTCGCAGCCAGTTCCTGTTGTTTCAGGATTTCACTTTGCATTCGTGCCTGCTGTTTCCATTTGTAACGGTTATACAGCAGGTAAGAAACAAGAGCGGTTACCAGCAGCAGTGCAATACTACCAAACAATAATTGGTTACGCCGGCGGATGGTGATTTGCTGATCCTGTATCTGTTTCTCTTTCTTGGTGGTTTCATAAATGGTGCTGATCTCTTCAATCTGTCTTGTTTTTTGTGCATTGAAGATGGAGTCTTTCAGTTGGGTATGCCATTTAAAATAGTCAAAGGCCTCTTTATATTTACCCATAGTGCTGGCTAGCTGACTCATACTGTTATAATTATTGGAAACAAGTTCTTTATAACCCATTTTATCAGCAATGAAATTACTCTGGTCAAAATAATATTCCGCCCTGTCATACTTGCCCCAGGTACTGTACAGGTTTCCCAGGTCAGAGTAACTGAGAGATATAGCGAACGTATCTTGTAGTTTTTGTCTTATGGCAAGCGCTCTGAGGTTATAATCTTCTGCTTCTTCGAATTTGTTTTGTAAAAGGTACACACCGGCAATAAAATTATAAGACCAGCTTTTACCGGCATCATCTTTTAACAGGGCGGCCATTTTAAGTGATGCGTTATAACGGCGTAATGCTTCTTCATAATCACCCTTGTACTCATACACTACACCGCTTTCATTATAAATCATCTGGATACCGGAGGAATCTTTTAAATCAGTAAATGCGGCCAGTGCTTTGTCATAAGTATCTGCGGCACGTGCAAGGTATCTTGTTTTGCGGTAGAGTTTGGCAATATCATTGAGCACCAGCGCTGTTTCTTTTTTTTGATTATTACGTTCAAAAATGCCCAGTGCAGTATAGTACATGGATGCTGCCTTTTCATAATCACCTTTGAAATAGTGGGCAGAGCCAATGTAATGTGTTAGTTGTGCCAGTGCGATGGAATCTTTTTGTACCTGTGCCAATGCGACTCCCTGTTCACCGATTTTAATGGTTTCATTAAAACTTACCGTACCCAGCCGACCGGTGAGCAGCACATAAGCCTGTAATTTTTTTTCAGCAGCAATGGAAGAATTAATAACAGCACATAAACTGTCAATCACATGCATCTGTGCAGATGCTGTGGTGAAACAAACGAATAAGCAGAGGATGGTTACAAAGGGTTTGATCCGCTTCACCCTTACAAGTTAAGCACTTCTTTCATTCCAAAAAATCCTTCTTTGCCTTTTAAAAATTCGGCGGCCAGTACAGCGCCTAAAGCAAAGCCGGTGCGGTTATGAGCGGTATGAATGATTTCAATATCATCAATGGCAGAAGAGTATTTTACATGATGCGTACCCGGTGCCGGATCCACCCGCTCACTGATGATGCTGAGTTCATGAGCTTGCAGGGATTGTTCATTCACCCATTTTTGTTTACGGCCGATCTGGTCCAGAATCTGCTCCGCTAAACTGATAGCCGTGCCGCTGGGTGCATCTTTCTTCTGCGTATGATGAATTTCTTTGAGTGTAATCTCATATTCTTTATGTGCATCCATTAAAGCGGCCAATCTTTTGTTGATCTCAAAAAAGATATTCACGCCCACACTGAAGTTACTGGCCACAATCAAACCGGTGTGCTGCTCAGCAGCCAGTTGTTTTACTTCTTCTAAACGGTCCAGCCAACCTGTACTGCCGCAAACAACGGGTACTCCGTTTTCCAAACAAAACGTTACGTTGTTATAAGCTGTATGCGGACTGGTAAATTCAATAGCCACATCCGCTTTTTTAATATTCTCTGCAGTGAGTTCCTGTGCATTTTCAAGATCAATGATCAGCACCACTTCATGTCCTCTCTGTTTAATGATTTCATGAATGGCTTTTCCCATTTTACCATAACCGATTAATGCGATATTCATATGTATATAAACAAACTATTAGATTGAAAAACTATGTTTCAGCAGATGACCAGGTTCATGCTATTTTCCTAACCGCATCACCACACTTACACCGGATTGTTTGGTTAAAGGCATATACGTAGGATTGATGCGCATGGTTAAGTTTTCGTTTACATTGAATTCTTTCAAATGACCATCCACTGTTGCATCTACTACATTCAGCCCCCAGCAAAGTAAAAAGGCGAGTACCGAGTAATCTACATTTTGCCGTACGCTGTTACGATACTGCTGTACTCCGCTTGGGTCAACAGGTCTAAATTTTGGTTTGATGAGATAATCATTAGTAGGATCATTATCCAGCATATTGCGATAGGCATCTCTTGCATCTACATACTCGTTACGGTTATAGATGAAAAAACCAATACAGGTGCCTAATGCACCCCATACGATGGGAATTTTCCAGTATTTTTTGTTGTACGCTTGTCCCCAACCCGGAAGGAGGGCAGAGCGCTTGGTAGCAAGACGTGGATTATGCGGTGTAATTTTTTTTACCGTATCAGCACTGGTTTTTTTAACTGTATCCACAGGCATCACGGCATTACCTTTTGCTGTAAGCGTATCCTTACGCTGTGCAAAAGTGGTTGAAACAACCAGCATTAAAAAAACATACAATACGATTTTCATAATGGTATCAATCAACACCTGTACCAAGTTGTTTAAGAATCTGGTTAAACTGCTCCAGTGAATAATATTCAATGGTAATGCTTCCGTTACCTTTTTTACTGTGCGCTACTTTTACTTTGGTGCTGAATTGTTCTGCTAAGTTATCTTCAATCTTGCGGAAGGCATCGTCCAGCGTACTCTTTACTGTTTTTTTAACAGGCGTTGTTTTATACAAATCACGCACAATACGTTCTGTGGCACGAACACTCAGGTCTTTTTGTTTGATGATGTTGTACACATACAACTGCTTATCCACCGTATCAATATTAATGAGTGCCCTTGCATGCCCCATGGTTAAAACACCATTACGAACGGCCAGTTGAATATCCGGCGGCAGTTTTAATAAACGGATGTAGTTGGTTACGGTGGTGCGGTCTTTGCCCATGCGTTCGGCTACCTGCTCCTGCGTATAATCCAGTTCATCCATTAATCGTTTGTAGCTGAGGCCTATTTCAATGGCGTTGAGATTTTCACGTTGCAGATTTTCTAAAAGCGCCAGTTCCAGTAGTTCAGCATCATTGGCCTGGCGTATGTAAGCAGGTATATCTTTTAAGCCGGCCAGTTTGCTGGCACGCCACCTGCGTTCACCCGCAATCAATCGGTATTTACCCGTTGCTGTTTTTGAAACGGTAATGGGCTGAATGATGTCGTGCATTTTAATACTGTCTGCCAGCTCCTGCAGCGCCTGTTCATCAAAATCATGACGGGGCTGTTTCGGGTTTACTTCCACATCATTTACCGAAATGCGGATCACACCGGTAACGGCTTCCTGCACGGTAGGTTTTAGCTGACCGGCCGTTGTTTTCAGATCTTCATCAATGCTTTGCAGCAGGGAGCGGATTCCTTTGCCCAGTGCATCTTTTTTGTTGGGTTGCGTCATACACGTTTCATTCAGGCTGCGAAGTACCTGAAAAAAATCCAAACGGCAAGGCAAAAGCTAAAAGGTGAAAGGCGGAGGGTTGAAGGCAAAAATGTTGTGCAATTTGGGGCTGTGTGTGGTAGTACATTCATGAGCAGTTGTTCCGGCTATCCGTTACAAGTCCGGCGCATAGGCAGGGCACAAAAGCTTCACCGGGCTTTTCGTCCTGAGGAGAGTCGAAGGAATGTCCGCCTGCCTTTGAGCTGGGGATGCTTATTTCATCAGATTAAAACCCAGCCATGCTGCTCCCAACCCCAGCAATACACTCCCAACAGCATACAATGCAAACAACCCCATACGACCCTGTTGAATCAATTGTAAATTTTCAGCACTAAAGGCTGAGAAGGTGGTAAAGCCACCGCAGATACCGGTTGCTAAAAACAATCTCCAGTTGGTATCAAAAGAAGGATTGCGCAGGGAAACAGCAATCACCAACCCAATGATAAATGAACCAATGATGTTTACCAGCAAAGTTGCCAATGGGAAATGATTGTTCTTTATCCAGAGAGCTGTTAACGACCGTAGCATACTTCCTGCAGCACCACCCAAACCAACAAGTAGGAGATTTTTTAGCAATGGTTTTTATTTTAAGTGTTTTGGGGTTGTACTATCAAATCCAAAAGTAATTTGTGTTGCGTTTTTAAGAAAGCATAGTTTAAATTCTTTGGATGAAATAAACTGTTTTAAAGCATGTTCAATATTCTCTTGCAATTTCATGTCATTGCTGTCATAAAATGATTCATTCCCCAGGTTAAAGTACTTGAACTCAGGTTCATATTCAGTAATACCTTTCCAGTCTTTAGTACTAATATTTTTTTCTTTTGATCCTGAAAGGTATATCATGGTTGTTTTATCTGCATCTAATAAGCCAAAGTGATAAAAAACTATATCCGATGATTTCGGTTTTTTATGACAGATATGCTGTAGCCATTGATCAAAACTCATTTCATCTGGAGCAATAATCCCTGATTTTTTTTCTAATTCATCATTCGACAATTTCTGGGGAATAGGCGGAGGCGGCGGGGCTTGAAAAGTGTCAACTTCAATTTCCTGTATGGTCACTGATTCTACTTTCACCTTTACGGGGTTGCCGCATGCCTCAAATAGCATGAACAAAATAATTAGAATCAAATTGATACGCATCAGATTTCTATAGGTTTCCCGTAAACGTATAATTCAGATCCACCTGCCACTTACCATCTTTCCTTACCACTTTTAAAGGCAGTTGTTTATTCTTAAAAGAGTTGCTGTAGTTCACAATCACTACACTGTCGCTAACATTATCAACGGAATGAACAATAATAGATGCTTTTTTATAGCCCTCTTTATCCTGTTCACTCATTTCTGTTTTATACTTTTTGGAAATGATTCCGAGTTCATAGGTGTTCACACTGTCCTGCAGCATGAGTTCATTGGCCCAGTCATAGTCACCATCTAAGGAACTGCGGATGAATTCACGGGCTGTTTCCAACGCATCATCAGGACGGGTGCGTTGTTGCTCACAGGCTATACCCATTACAATAACTGCAAGAAGGAGTAAGATTTTCTTCATGTGGTAAAAATAAGCAGTTCGGCGTAAGGTAACAACATAGCTAAGAGTTAAAAGAGGAATAGATGTGGGGGCGGGCTTCGCCCGCCTCCACATCTTAGTTGCCACAGAAGAGGGGAAAGAACGGAGAGTGAAGATGATGAACAGAAGATGATGCTATATGTACATGCCTTGAAAGGATTGCAACGCAAGGGACGATGCCATATATTCATTAGCTGGTATCAAAAACTTCTTCTGAATTCATTTCTGTCAATCCGTGTAATTCGTGGTAAACCAATTTGTGGCTCATAAAAAATCCCGCTTCAATATTGAAACGGGATTGCGGTTGTATAAAGCGGGGATAGTAAGTACTACTTTGAATTCCGGTACGGGTTGCGCTCTTCATCCAGCTGGTGATCCTTGTCGTATGCCCTGATGATGGCTTTCACCAAACGGTGACGTACCACATCTTCTTCATCCAGCTCAATATGACTGATGCCGTCAATGTTCTTTAAGATGCGGATGCCTTTTTCCAAACCACTGCGTTGATTTTTTGGTAAGTCCACTTGTGTTAAATCACCGGTGATGATGGCTTTGGCATTGGCGCCGATACGTGTTAAAAACATTTTCAACTGAAGATCCGTTGTGTTTTGTGCTTCATCCAAAATGATAAAAGCGTTATCCAAAGTACGGCCACGCATATAGGCCAGCGGTGCAATTTCGATAACACGTGTGCTCATATAATAACCCAACTTATCAGCAGGAATCATATCATCCAATGCATCATATAAAGGACGCAGATAGGGATCAATTTTTTCTTTTAAATCACCGGGGAGGAAGCCAAGGCTTTCACCTGCTTCTACCGCAGGGCGTGTTAAAATGATTTTCTTAACCAGTTTATTTTTTAATGCACGAACGGCTAATGCAACAGCTGTATATGTTTTACCGGTACCGGCAGGGCCAATGGCAAACACAATATCATTTTTATCGCAGGCAGCTACCATGCGTTTTTGATTTTGTGTGCGTGCACGAACCGTTCTTCCGTTAGGGCCAAACACCAGTACATCGCTGGGGTTGCGTTCAATAAAAGCATCAACGGTCTGCTGATCATCGCCGCCCAGTATCTGCTCAAAATAATTTTCCGTGAGCTGACCGTTACGTTCTAAATACGCAACGAGCAAATCAATTTTTTCTTTGGCTTGTTCCACCTGCTCGGGACTGCCGCTGAGTTTGATTTGTGTGCCCCTGGATAAAATTTTTAAGAGAGGGAATTTCTTTTTCAGAATATCAAGCTTGCCGTTGTTAACACCGAAAAACTCAATAGGGTTTACGGTTTCGAGGTTGATGATTGTTTCTGTCAATGCGTTTTCATTTAGCGGAACCTGTTTCACTTATGAAGTGCAGCAGTATTCCATGTTCACAATAAAGTACCTGAATGCTGTTTGATACTTCTAACCCGTCCATCTGTTTCCAATATTAATTATTGGATAGATACGAACCTAAAGTTAGTTATCAACAGTATGTGGAAACTGTTAAGATTTGGTAATGTTTTTTTGAGTAAATAGTTTTTTGATACAAGGGTTAATCAAATATTCTGAATATATATAATTGCATAATCATAAATCATCAACTGTGTCTTGGTATTTTATGTTGCAATCGCTCCCGATCTTATTTTCTTTTGTAGTAGTTAAGCATTACGGAAGAAATAAAGAATGGTTTTTCGCTGATGGTATAAAAGCCCAGCCCGTTGTAATGAAAGCAAACAGCTTCGCCCTGCGGTTCGGGTTCATAACCCAACTGCAGCGGAGAACGTTGCAATGCTGTTTCCGGAGTTTCAGTATCAGAAAGTTTCCAGTAATACAATTGTGAGTAGGTTTTTACCAGCAACTCATTTCCGTTTTTAGATAAGGCAGCTCCTGTAACTCCTGAAAATTTTAATTGTCCGCAGGGAGTAGCTGTTATTAATGTACCGGTAATTTGCGGGTACGGAAGTTTATAAATTTTTGACACCGCATCACGTTTGGTGATGATATAAATATCCTTTTGCCTGCTCACAAACATCGCTTCTGCATCATGCGCTCCATCGGGGTATTGAAAGTTGATTTTATCAAACTGAAGAATTGTGTCTGTTGAAAAACGGGGCTCTACAAAACGATAAACACTATAGTTATTGTACACAGTATTGTTATCGCCTGTTTCGGCTATGTACAGGTAATTGCTGTCGGCAATAGGCCCTGCGCCGGAAGCGATCTCTTCCCAGTCCCTGTTAAAAGCAGCTTTAATGAATATTCTTTTTTGAATCATTGCCTTTTCGTTCATCAGAATAATTTCAGCAGGATTGCCTCCATCCTGTTGTGCCCATATGGAACCGGGCACCGTTAATGAAGCAGTAATGCCGGATACTTCATCAATACGTCCCGGCAGTAACGGCACACTTACAGGTTTGGATTCAAACGGAAGCGATGGTGCCGGCATTTCTTTCCTGCTGCATTGCAGCATTAAGAACCCGGTTGTGACAACTAAAAATTTCTGAAACATGATCTTCATTTGCTGATAAAAAATAAAAATAGAAGATTCAATGCCAATGCGCAAGAGAATTCTTAGTTTCAGGCCATGCTGCAACGAAAGAAAATAGATGTTGATGTTGTGAAAGATATACTGCAACTGGTAATGCAGGCCCGTCCTGCAGATGCTTTTGTGCAAAGTATCGCCAGGCAATATGATGAACGGGGCAGCCTGAGTAAAAAGCAACTCGAAGGCCTGCATGGAAAAGCATCACGCATTGCATCCGTTCCACCGGCTAAACTGGCAACGCTGGAAGCTATCATCAAAAAGAAACTCACCCGTGAGCGGAGCGCCGCAACAACAGTTACAGCTCCTATATTTCACAAAGATGAGGCAGCAGGTGTTTTGATTAATGCAGTATTAGCCAAAGCCCCGCAGCATAAACGGGTCCTTTTTTTGAAAGCCAAGTACGATAACAATGAACCATTAACGCCCGCAGAACAAAGTGAGCTGAAAAAGTTTACCCAACTGCTCAACAAGTAGTTGATCTTACTGCTGCAGTACAAATACACTGCACATTGTTTCCTCATCGTTATGTACAACTGCAACTTCTTTTTGCTGCACAATAGCAGGGGCAATTGCTTCAATAAATGGTTTGGCCATTAACCGTTGTGGTGTGGAGAGGAGGATGGTCGTTTTATCTGCAACTATGTTTTGAATCAAACGGAGCAGTTGCGGAAAATCAGCCGGGTTGTAATTCACGTCGCTCATCAAAACAACATCTGTTTTGAGTTTATGGAATGGTTTATTCCAATCCAGTTGCATCGCCTGTACATTATTGAAATTATTGAGCTGAACAGAGATATTGATCATATCAACTGCATCAGCTATAGCATCTGTACATAAAACGGATGTTGCACACCCGGCTGCTGCAAGCGATGGCAAGCCTAAACCTGCTGCAATTTCCATTACTGCTTTATCCGTAACGAAATGTGATTCTTCAAGAATAAAACGGGTGAGTGCAATTGAAGCAGGCCATACTTTGGCCCAAAAAGGAAACGGTAATTCCTGCTGTTGTTGGTACCATTCTTTTATGGCAGCTTCATCAGGAACTGCCAGTTTGAGCAAGTGGTTATTAAAATCAAACGCTTCAATGTTATAAGGATGCATGCCTTGCAAAGAAACTGTTTATTCCCAAATCACTTTACCGGTTACTTCAAACCATTTGGGATAAAATGGCTGGTGCAGTTTTTCCACCTGGTTACGTTTTACTTTTAAAGTAGGAGTGAGTAAACCGTTTTCAATACTCCAGGTTTCTTTCATGATCACTGCTTTTTCTAATTTCTCATGAACTTCCAGCATGGGATTGATGGCATTTAAGGTGGCGGTTAAACTTTCAATTACTTCTTCTTTTGATCTGGCTTTGCCTGTTTCACTTAATACAATCAGCGCCATGGGTTGCGGAATACCGGTACCAACCACACAGGCATTCTCTACATCACTGTTAGCCAGGATTTTTGTTTCAATGGGAGTGGGGGCAATATATTTTCCTTTATCTGTTTTGAACTGATCTTTCACACGTCCTATTACAAATAAGAAACCATCATGATCATACTCCACCATATCACCTGTTTTTAAATAACCATCTTCATCAAATAACTCAGCTGTGAGTTGCGGCTCTTTGTAATAACCGATGGTGTTAGAGGGTGTTTTCACTCTTAATTCACCTTCTTCCGTAATTTTTACCTGCATGCCTTCTAATGGCTTGCCTACAGAACCGATCTTTCGGGCATAAGGTCTTTCAAAGTGGGCATACACACAATCTTCCGTCATGCCCAATGCCTGGCGGATAGTAATGCCGAGTTTCTCAAACCATTTTAATAAGTCAACTGAAATAGGAGCGGCAGCACTGTATACATGCGTAGCTCTTGATAAACCCAATGCATGTTTGATTTTTTTTCTCACCATATTGTTGATGATGGGAATAGACAGCAGCAGGTTTAATTTTTTCTCGGGCATTTTTTTCAACACCCCTTCCCTGAACTTACCCCACAAACGTGGTACTGCAAAAAATACCTGTGGCTGAATTTCCTGCACATTGGCAGCAAACGTATCAATGCTTTCTGCAAAGCTGATCACAGAGCCGCAATAGAAAGAATTCATTTCAATAGCCAAACGTTCTGCTATATGACTCAACGGTAAATACGAAAATAAAATGGAGCGTTCCGGCAGTTGCAGTTGAGGCAATGCTTTGGTTAATGTACGGTCAAAATTGCCATAGGTGTGCATCACGCCTTTTGAAACACCGGTGGTACCGGAAGTATAAATGATGGTCATTAAATCATCCTGTGATGGATTGTTTAACTCCTGCAAAGGTTCATGCTTACTGATAAGATCATTCCAGGTGTATTGTTCTTTAATACCGTAATCATCAAACGAAATACGAAGCACGCCCTGCGGAATACCGCTGATCTGTGACGCATAATCATCCAGCTTACCAACAAAGATGGCTTTGCTTTCACTATGTTCCAGAATGGGTTGTATAGCATGTGCACTTAACGTAGCGTAGATGGGTACAGATACATAACCTGCCATCATAACAGCAATATCAGCCATCATCCAATGTGCACAGTTCTTTGATAAAATGGCAATATGTGAACCTTTTGGAAGATGCAATGCCTGCAATGCTGCTGCCATTCTTTTTGCTTCATCACCGGCCTGTTTCCAGGTCCACTCTTTCCATTGCCCGTTAAAGGGCTGACGTAAATACACTTCATTGGCTAATTCCTGTTCCAGTTTCAGAAATTGATGCAGGGGCGTTGATGGCATAACAAACGTTTTGGTGTGCCGAATTTATCATTTTTCAGCACTCAGCAATCAGAATTACTTATTTGTTTGAGCAGGAGTACCGCAATTTCTCTAAGAAAAATTACCTTAAATGTCTGGCGGCATGTATTTTGATGATTAACTTTAATCGCATATTAAAATTCATTCTTATGAAGAAATTCTACTCTTTCCTTTGCTGCTGCTTTCTTTTTATACAATTCAGTCAATCAGTATTTGCACAGCCAATCATTGCCTATAACGCTGTTATTACCGGGTTAAATCAACCCGTGGATGTTGTAAATGCTGGTGATGGCAGCAACCGGATTTTTGTAGTAGAGCAGGGTGGAGTGATTAAAGTGTTCAGTTCAACATATGCAGCTCTCGGAACTTTCTTAACTGTTACAGGCATCAGCACGGGTGGTGAACAGGGATTGTTGAGCTTGGCATTTCATCCCAATTATGAAACCAATGGCTTTTTCTGGGTTTATTATACAAATAGTAATGGAGATCTCGAAGTTGCACGTTACAAAGTAAGTACAGGCAATCCCAATCTTGCGGATGCTGCATCAAAACAGGTAGTCATCACTATTCCACATCCCGGGCAAACCAATCATAACGGTGCAAAACTCAATTTCGGAGCTGACAGTTATTTATATTTTGCTACAGGTGATGGCGGCGGCAGCGGCGATCCTTCTAACAATGCACAGAACGGCAACAGTCTTTTGGGCAAAATGATTCGCATTAATGCAAGAACCAGCACTTCCGGTCCTTTTTATACCATACCGAGTGATAATCCTTTTGTAACCAATCCGAATGTGGCCGATGAAATATGGGCTCTTGGTTTACGTAATCCGTTCAGATGGAGTTTTGACAGGTCTAACGGTAATATGTGGATTGGTGATGTGGGCCAGGGACAAAAAGAAGAAATCAATTACAGAACCGCCGCACAATCAGCCGGTGTTAATTATGGCTGGCGTTGTTATGAAGGTTCATTGGCTTTTAATACTGCAGGATGCCTTGCACAAAGTAATTATGTGTTTCCGGTGTATGAATATGATAATCTTTCAGGAACCAATACACCCGCATCAGTAGTGGGTGGATATGTGTACAGGGGAACTGCTTATCCTGCAATGGCCGGTTATTATTATGCAACAGATATGTACTCCGGTAATTTATACAAAATCAATATCAGTAATTTCTCCACCAGTGTGCAAACGGGATTGCCAACATTGGTGGCGGGATTTGGTGAAACAGAATCCGGTGAGCTGATTGCTGCATCTTTAAACGGAACTGTTTACGCATTAGTGCCTGCTACACCAACTTCGATCGATGATTTAAATGATGCACAAAAACCGAGGTTGTATCCAACGGTGGTAACACAGAAACGCTTTACACTGGAGTTGCCGGAAGCATATACAGAACTACAGATTATAAATGTAAACGGCGTTGTGATGAAACAACAAACAATCAGAGGTTTATCAGGAGCTGTGCAAATAAGCTTAGATCAGATTCCATCAGGTATTTACATAGTAAGACTCCTGCATCCTAAAAAGGTGTGGACTACAAAGGTGATTGTTAAATGATGAAATGTATTTCAGTCTTTAAAAGTTAAAGAGATTAATTTCAAATACAAAAGCCTGTGTTTCGTTACTGTCAGGGTTTGGTATAAGCCAACCTCCACATAACTGAAACCGTTCATTTACATTGAATGTTAGTCCGGCTACAGTAACACTGTTTTTGTGCCTGCCTGAAATATGATCTGCCATAATAATCCATTTTTCATGTACCTGCAATTCCATTCCTGCCTGGATACCTGCCGTATTTCCGCCACCTACAAATCTGGAGTCAGTAACATAAGGCCCTGCTACCAATTTAAATTTATGATCCTTGGTATGATAACCCGCCAACGCATAAGTAAAATGAGTGAAACTTTTGGCACGTAAAGTTTTATAGAGATTCGTACCAGCCTGTGTTCCGATATTTAAGTGCCAGTGTTCTTTGATATTCCATCTTTTTTGTGCTGTTATTAATCCTATTGGATAAAGAGGGTAAGGCTCTCTGGAGTTAAAGGGAGTGGAAACAAGTAATGCTGGTTTCTCTTTGAAATTAAAGTAAGCATTGATGATGTTAAATCCAACTTCCCAGTTTTTGCCTAAACCATAAACAAAATGACTTTTTGCTGAATAGCGGTGATAATTGTTAACGTTTATCTGCTGCTGAAAGAAGAACTTATTTCCGGGTGTAACCTCACCTGAAGGAATATTAAATAAGTTTTGTTGTGATTTTCCAATCGTGGAAATAAAAAGAAAAGAAAAAAGTAAAGAATGTTTCATGTAACCAAATTCCGCATAGAAACATGATTACGAATGATTGGTTGACGCCTGAAAAGCCTTTAATTCTTTTTTAACAGAACTGAGTTACCACCTTGCCACAATCTTAAAATTCACCAGTCTCGGTGTTAAACGATTCGGCACTGTAAAAATAGTGTTGGAGAAATCTTTGATGAGTAAATAGGAAATGGTATTAGGCCGGTCAATTACATTAAAGATTTCGAGGCTTGCCCAGATGTTCTGAAAATTACGGAAGGGGTTATGACTTCTGCGTTTTGCTTTTTCAGCATCCAGCAATAATGCACTGAACGCAAAATCAACCCGTATGTACGGATCAATCACCAACGCATTACGGTACTTGGTGCTGTTGGGAATATTGTAAGGAAGATTGGAGCCATACAACAGGTTCATAGAGAATTTAAAGTTCTTATTAGTAGCGAGGTAATCCTGGTAAAACAACCCCAGCGTTAAAAAACGATCCGTAGGTCTTCTTAACCAGCCTCCCTGCACCAGTGTACTGTCAACAGGTTTGCCCAATGAATCAATCGAATAGTTATACCATTGAGCGTTACTCAGATTTTCCCTGGTACGCATCAATCCTACACTCAACCAGCTTTCTGCATCTTTCACCAGTTCACCAAACAATCTTGCTTCAATACCGGTAGCATAGGCTTTGGCAATGTTTCCGCCGAGATAGCGGATGCGAACATTGTCAACATCATAAGGCACTACATCCCACATATTTTTATAATATGCTTCTACCTGTAATTTGAACGGACGGTTGCCCCAGCCTTTAAAATTGTAATCAATACCTGTTACAAGCTGTATGCTTTTTTGTGCTTTAATCTCCGTATTCACTACGCCGTTGTAGTTGCGCAGTTCCCTGTAAAACGGCGGTTGATGATAAGCGCCTGCAGCAGCACGAAACACTATATCCCTTTTCCATTGCGGCTTTATAGCAAACTGTATGCGTGGTTGCAGCAGCAGTTCATTATTCAATGTATTGAAATTGTAACGCACACCCACCTGCAAGGTCATGTTGAGTGAATCATTCAGTACAATATTGTCCTGTACATAACCATGCAAACGGATGAAGTTGAGTGAAGCAGTTGATTTAATAACTCTTGATAACTGCAGTTGATTGGGGTCGAACGGAAGTGTGTAACCGGCACTGTCCTGCAGTTCCCATTCATTCAATTTGTCATTGATGGTTTGCCGCTCAATGGTATGGCCCCATTGGTAAAAATGTTTTTTACGTTCCAGGCTTCCTTTATGCGTAGCGCTCAGCAATTCAATATTTAAACGGTTGCGTGCAAAGTTCTGAAACAAACCGGCGCCCAACGGATTGGTAATTAAACCAAAGCTGGATCGGCTGCGGTCAAAATCACGTTCGCCAAATAAGTAAGCGCCTTGTATATCAAAATTTTCTTCTTCTTTGTTGTTGAAATAACTCAACATCCATTTCAGCTTCAGTTCTTTTTTGGGTTGATAAGTGGTTGCAACTCCCACCATATTGGTACTGTAAGCATCTACTTCGCCACCACCAAAGTAAACATCCAGCCCAAGGTTGGCTGTAAAGAATGGAGAGAATACAGATGATGTTTGCTGGCTGAATTGCGGCTGCAGTTTGAATTGTGTTTTGGAAAGATTGCTCATCGCCTCAAACAGCCATTTGGTTTTTGGTTGCCAGGTAATGTAAGCCTGTACATCATTGCTGGCCGGCACATAATTCCCCTGTACCTGCTGACTGCTCAATAGATTCCTGTTGCTGCGGTTACGGGCACCAATAATGTAAGTAACCTTATCATCTTTAGAAGCTCCTTCCAGGTGCAGGCCCTGTTCCAGCAGGGAAATATAAGCAGAGCCGCCAAAAGCTTTGGGTCGTTTGTATTGAATGTCCAGTACGGAACTCATTTTATCACCATAACGACTTTGAAAGCCGCCGTTATGAAAGGTAACATTCCGCACCATTTCTGCATTGATAAAACTTAAACCTTCCTGCTGTCCCTGGCGCACAAGGTATGGACGGAATACTTCAAAATCATTTACATAAATAAGGTTCTCATCATAGTTGCCGCCACGTACAGAGTATTGTGAGGTAAGTTCATTATTACTTCCTACAAATACTTTAATCAAACTTTCTATACCGCCCACGGTTGATGGAAGCACCAATGCATTTTTGGGATTGATGCGGACGGCACCTGCTTCAGTACGGATACGGTCATCTTTTACCACTACCTCCTGTAACTGCTTGCCCACACCACGTTCCAGCCGGATGATGACCCGTTCGTTTTCATCAGCAACTAAAAAAAAGTTACGTTGCTCCGTGCGGTAGCCGCTATAACTGAACTCAAGTGCAAAAGCTTTATCTGCCGGAACTTTGATGGAAAAATAACCGGAGTCGTTTGTGGTAACACCGGTTGCACGACCGAGAATAATCACTGAAACTTTGGAGAGCGGATTTTCATTTTCATCCAGCACCAGGCCGTTTACCGTTGCTGTTTTCTTTTGCGCCAAGGTAACAGATGCAGTAAGTAAAAATGCAGTAAGTAAGTAAATGGTTTTGGTTGCCTTCATCAGGGATTAAAACTAAGCGTTTCTGTTATAACGTAAACGCTTAGCTTATATTTTTCAGTTGCGCAATGGTTTCTGTGGGATTCTTTGATTTAAACACGGTATTACCGGCCACCAGCACCGTAGCGCCTGCTTCCACAATGCTTTTTGCATTTTCCAGTGTAACACCTCCGTCAATTTCAATATCTACTTTCAAACCACGTTCATCAATCAATTGACGCAGTTCTTTGATTTTATGAAGTGTGTTTGGTATAAAAGCCTGTCCGCCAAAACCGGGGTTCACACTCATGAGACAAACCAAATCAATATCAGCCAGAATATCTTTGAGCAAGGCAACAGGTGTGTGTGGATTTACAGCCACACCGGCTTTCATACCCAGTCCTTTTATCTGCTGAATATTGCGGTGCAAATGGGTGCATGCTTCATAATGAACAGTGAGAATATCAGCTCCTGCTTTTTGAAATGCCTCCGCATATTTTTCCGGTTCTTCAATCATCAGGTGAACATCGCACACTTTTGAGGTGGCTTTACGAAAGAAGTCAATCAGCATCGGTCCGAAGCTGATGTTAGGTACAAAGCGGCCATCCATCACATCCAGGTGGTACCACTCAGCCGCACTTGCGTTGAGCATGTCACAATCAGCCTGGAGGTTCAGAAAATTGGCAGAGAGCAGGGAGGGGGCAATAATGGGCATATATGATATTGTTAATCGTTTTTTTATTTGATTTCGCCTAATCGTTTCAAAGCATCTCTTGCTTCCGCCAGGCTTTGGTCCAGTGCCAGTGAGCGTTTGTAATTAGCAATTGCTTCTTCTTTTTTATTCATCTTTTCTTCTGCCTTCGCCATCCAGAAATAGCCATCAGCAAATGCATTTTTTACTTCTGTACTTTTCTTAAACACATTCCATGCTTCCATGTACTTTTTCTGATCATAGTACACCAATCCTTTTTCAATATAGGCATCCATGTAAGAATAATCTTCCCGGATGATCTGGTTAAATACCTCCAGTGCTTTGTCACTTTGCTGCACTTTGGTGTAATAGATTCCTTTGATCATTAAAACATCGGAACGGAAACGAACGGCTCCCTGGTTTTTGAGCAGGTTATCACATAAAGTCAATGCATTTTTATTGCCGGTTTCTGCAAACAGGTTGGCTGCTCTCAGCTCTGCCTCTGCAAAAACACCGGCGCTGTTCACGGCTTTGTTATAATGTAAAAGGGCACCGGTGGTGTCGCCACTTTTTTCCAGTGCATCTGCTTTCATATACAGCCAGGCCGGGTTGCTGCTGTCTTTTGCAAGCAGTTGATCAATCTGCTCAAGCGCACGGCTGTATTGATTATTGAGAACCAGTTGTTCAATCAGTTGCTCCCGAACGGAGTCTGCTGTGGTGGAATCGTTGAGCAGGCGCTCATCAGCCGGAACTGTGGGGTTGCCGGCTGCAGGCTGATCCGTTGTAACATCCTCATTGGTACAGGAAAACAGAACTGCCGAAAAAATACAGAAAGGGAGGAGCTTTCTTAATTGCATGCGCAAAGCTAATTGAATTTTTCGCATCCTGTTTTTACAATTTACCGACATTTGTGCGCCATTACATAGTTAGTTTTGTCCCCTCAATTATAATTATGATACGTTCTTATCTTCTGTTATTGCCTTTTTTATTGCCTGGTATTGTCTCCTTTCAATCATCGGATAGATTGAAACAACAAGCTGTGGCTGATACAGTTTTGTATCCTGATGAAGTTCATTTTAAAAATATTCAGCAATTAACTTTTGGCGGCGATAATGCAGAAGCTTATTTCAGCTTTGATGGCAAATGGCTCATCTTTCAAAAAACCTATGCAAAAGAAGGTATTCCCTGCGACCAGATGTACATCGGAAAAATACCTACCAAGCCCGGTGAAAAATTTGAACCCAAACTGGTAAGCACCGGCAAAGGAAGAACCACCTGCGGTGCATTTACAAAAGATGGAAAACATATTATATATGCAAGTACGCATCTGGGCAGTGATGCTTGTCCGCCGGTACCTGATCGTTCCAAATACGGTAACAAATATATCTGGCCTTTATACGACAGCTATGATATTTTCATGGCTGATCTCAATGGAAAAATTGTAAAGCAATTGACCAATAGTAAAGGCTATGATGCTGAAGCAACACTAAGTCCTGATGGAAAGAAAATGTTGTACACCAGCACTAAGGATGGTGATATTGATATGTATGTGATGGATCTGAAAACAGGGAAGGAAAAGAAAGTAACCAACCTGCTGGGTTATGATGGTGGTGGATGGTTCAGTCCCGATGGTAAAAAAATTATCTGGCGTGCCAGCCGTCCTAAAACTGAAGACGAGATCAAAGAATATAAATCCTTACTGGCAGAAGGATTAGTAGCGCCTACTAATATGGAAGTATGGGTAGCCAATGCTGATGGCAGCAATGCCCGGCAGATTTCTTCTTTTGGCCAGGCTAATTGGGCACCTGCTTATATGCCTGATAACAAACGGATCATTTTTGCCAGCAATCATGAATACAAGAGAGGGTTCCCATTTAATCTTTATACTATGAATGAAGACGGAAGCGGTTTAACCAAGATCAGCCGTGATAAAGGGTTTGATGCTTTCCCCATGTTCAGTCCGGATGGTAAGAAGATTGTGTTTTGCAGCAACCGTAACAACGGCGGCACCAGAGATACCAATATTTTTATTGCAGATTGGGTGGAGTAAGCTTGCTCAATTTTTTCAAAGCAAATAAATTTCTGCAGTGATCAAGACTTCATTTGTTAATGAATGATGATCTTTCGTTTTCCTTCTGGTGTGATGATGAATTTTTCACCTTGTTTTTCCGGCGGAAGAAGCGGATTAGGTGTTTTGTTATGGGGTAAAAAATAAAACTTATTTCTTTTAATATCTGTACCGGGCATTTGATAACTTATGGAAGTATCCGGGCGAAGTGCCGGCATCCTGTCCTGCGGTAAGGTATAGATCAATCCTTTCTCTGATTTTCCGACAGCCTTTATGGAATCGTATAAGTTGTAAAATAATTTTCCTGCAACGGGCATACTGTCAACAACCCTTATGTTTTGTGCAAACAGAAAACTGCAACAGAACAAGAGTGCAGTGAGGAGTGAAAAGTGTTTCATAAAAGCTGATTCTTGTTTACGAATTTAATAAACAAGGGCCGGAAGAAAAAATGCTGATTTTAAAACAATCAATCCCCCAAACTGTTAGCTTTGAAAAAAACTATCAAATATGTATCAAGGATTGGTTCATTTACACAGCGCCCTCCGTTGGGTGATTTTAATACTGTTGGTTATCTGTTTGATCCAGGCATTTACCAAAAATGAAAAAATTGCCAAAACAAGCTTATGGTTGTTGATTTCATCCCACATTATGTTATTACTGGGTTTATTCCAGTACTTCAACAGTGAAACAGTAGGTTTTCATATGATTGAGCGTTTAGGTGGATTTGGTAATGTAATGAAAGACAGCTTTGCACGCTTTTGGGTGGTTGAACATATTTCTGTTATGATTATTGCTATTATTTTAATTACCATGGCAAGAGGCCGTGCCAAAACATTGAAGTTCGGTCCTGCTATATGGATGTACCTTATTGCTTTATTGTTGATACTGGCTGCAGTGCCCTGGCCTTTCCGTGAAGCAATCGGCAGACCCTGGTTCCCGGGAATGTAAAAATTGAATCTTAACAGTGAATGGCTGCATTGTACAATGCAGCCATTTTTTATGCAATGGATTTTAAGGCATCACAATACAGTTTCATTTCTTCCAGAGTGCCCATGCTCACACGGCTCCATTTGCCGCTCCAGAAATCACGGTATTGCACAAAAATATTTTTACTCTGCATTTCTTTAGTATATCGTTCGCCGATGCTGTTGATATTGAACAGAATAAAACTGGCGGCACTGGGTATGTATTCTAAATTCATTTGCTTGAATAAAGTGTAACACATTTCCCGGGCGGCTTTGTTTTTAATGCGGATATCATTTACAAAAGCCTGGTCTTTTAAAGCGGCTAAGGCACCCATGGCCGTTACAGCACTCACATTTACTCCCGGCCAGGCTTGCAGGTTGCCGAGTTTTATAATCGTATCTGCATGTGCAATGGCATAACCGATGCGTGCGCCTGCCAATCCATAAATTTTAGAAAATGTTTTGGCTATAACAATGTTTTTATTGTTGATCGCCATATCTGCAAGCGATGGAAGTTGTTCAAACTCTGTATAAGCTTCATCAACCAGCACCATTGTTTTTTTACTGCATTCAGTTACAAAACTCCGCAACACGTGATCTTCAATGATAGTGCCGGTAGGGTTGTTGGGGTTACATATATACACCATGCCAGTTTCACCGTCAATTGCTTTGAGCAATGCATCCAGGTTTATGGATTTATCCGTTGGGTTTACATCAATCTTTTTCAACGTACAGCCCATAAGTTCTGCTATCTTAAACCAACTGTTGAAAGTGGGGAAGGGTGTGACTATATTTTTTTTACCTCGGATTGCCAGTAAAACGGTTTGACCTAATAGCTCAGATGAGCCGGCACCAAAGAGCAAATGTTCCGGTCCTATGTTCCAATTTGCTGCTACTTCTTTTTTAAGAATGGGCATAATATCATCCGGATAACGATTCGAAAGTTGTGCTGCATCCATCATCGCTTTTACGGTATAAGCTGATGGGCCATATGCATTTTCATTACTGTTGAGTAAAATCATTCCTGCAGGTAATCTTTTACTTTTTTCTGCAAATGATGTATTGGAAAAGCCTGCGCCTGCTGCAAGTGCAGCAGTGAGTTTTAACCAGTCACGGCGGGAAGTTGGTTGTGGCATAAATAATAAATTGATGTAGAAAAGCTACATCAATTTATTGATTTTTAAAACAATAAATGTGAACCGGTTTTAAATTTCTGTGTTCATCGTTTCCCCAGTTCAATCACCTCGCAATCCTTCATTTCTTTTCCATCAATTACGAACCGGATAATTGTTCTCACTTTGTGCCATCCCTGTTTACCGGCGGCGCCGGGGTTCATGTGCAAGCATTGCAGTTGCTCATCGTACATCACTTTTAAAATATGGCTGTGGCCGCTGATAAACAGTTGCGGTTTGTAGAGCAGTAATTCTTTTTTTGTTTCAGGATTGTAGCGTGGCGGATAACCGCCGATATGACGGATCATGACTTTAATCTCTTCGCAATGAAATAGTAATTGTTCAGGGTAAGCAGAACGTACATCCTGGCCATCAATATTACCATACACGCCACGAACCGGCAGGCCGCTTTGTGAAGCCAGTTGATTTGCTAAATCAATGGTTCCAAAATCACCTGCATGCCAGATTTCATCGCAATTTGAAAAATGTTCAAAAACGCCCTCGTCCAGGTAACCATGTGTATCAGAGATTAATCCTATCCTTGTCATACTGATTCAGCGAAGTTTGTACATTTACAAAGTAAACGATTTGCATCATGCCTTTTCACCGCAATTTTCTCTACTGGATTGATAAACGCAAGTGGAAGTATATTTTCCTGCTGGCTACCCTTGAACTTTCAAAAAAATAATACGGCTGATACAGTTAGTGCACTATAAAGAACCGTTGACAGGAGTGTGACCGAAGAGAGTATAAATACCTGTACAAAAAGTCTGCTCCTCATTTTCAAATTTTCAAATCATCAAATTTTCAAATTCAAATGCCTCATTATTATAAACTTGGTACGATTCCTCACAAACGTCATACGCAGTTCCGTAAGCCTAATGGTGGATTGTACAGTGAACAGTTATTTTCAACAGAAGGTTTCAGTGATGATTACTCATTGTTGTATCACTGTCATCCGCCTACACAAATTATTAAAACAGAACCGCAGGTAGATGTGAGCCCGCAGATTGCTGAAGAAAAAATGCTTAAGCACCACTGCTTTGAAGGTTTTCATGTAAAGCCGGGTGGAGAGTTTTTAGAAAGCCGTGTGCCTGTGCTGGTGAATAATGATTGCCATATTGTTTTAGCAGCACCTGCAAGCGGTACCAAAGATTATTTCTATAAAAACACGGATGGTGATGAAATGATTTTTGTACACGAAGGAAGTGGTGTTGTAAAAACACAATATGGCCAGCTTCCTTTTTCTTATGGTGATTACATTGTGTTGCCACGTGGTACGATCTATCAGATTGAATTCAACGATGATAAGAATCGTTTGTTTATAGTTGAATCATTTACACCGTTGCGTTATCCCAAACGTTATATGAGTAAATACGGACAATTGATGGAGCATTCACCTTATTGTGAACGTGATATCCGTGAGCCGCAGGACTTGCAAACTTTTGATGAAAAAGGAGATTATCTCATCCGTGCCAAAAAGAAAGGCATGATGTATGGTTTGCATTACGGCACACATCCGTTTGATGTGGTGGGCTGGGACGGTTGCTGCTATCCTTACATTTTTTCCATTCATGATTTTGAGCCCATCACCGGCCGTGTGCACCAGCCGCCGCCTGTGCACCAAACGTTTGAAACCAATGCCTTTGTAGTGTGCAGTTTTGTACCACGCTTGTATGATTATCATCCCAATGCTATTCCTGCGCCTTACAATCATAGTAACATTGACAGTGATGAAGTGATTTATTATGTTGATGGCGATTTTATGAGTCGTAAAAATGTAACCCGTGGTATGATTACACTGCATCCGGCAGGTATACCGCACGGGCCGCATCCCGGTGCTGTTGAAAAAAGTATCGGTAAAAAGGAAACACAGGAACTGGCGGTGATGGTGGATACGTTCCGTCCGTTGATGTTAACCAAGCAGGCATTGGAAATTGAAAACAAAAGTTATGTGATGAGCTGGGCGGAGTAGTGAAATCTTCAATCATAGAAGAAGCAGCCGATAGTTATTTTTCGATAAGACAAAATAACTATCGGCTGTTTAATATTGACAGTTTATATTCTTTTCTTTTTAAGCACACTATTTATTTTGTTTGAGTTATACTGTAAAATTTGAAGGGATTCAGACTCATCCACAATCCTGATATTCATCATTCTCACGGATATTGATTTTAACGAATTTACCCTGGAATTTATAATATGCGCCGTGGTAATGAAAATGACAGGGAACTGGTGGTAAAAATTCTCAGCGTAACTTTTGAGTCAAACCCTGCTGTTCGATGGATGTTACGTAAAGGAAAGTATTACAATGCATCCCTTCAACGGATGGCAAACTTTGTATTTTCAAAATCATTACGCAACGATGGAGTTTTAATTTCTGCTAATGAAAAGGGAGTAGCTCTTTATTACAAGGCTAATGCAGGAGTACGTTTGATTCCTGACTTTTTTGAAGAGTTGTTATTTATTATTCGCTCTGTACCCATTCTTAAGATTCCGGTGTTGATACAGCGTGAACTCCATCGTAAGTCAATACGACCTGCATCTAAGCCGTATTTGTATTTCTGGTTTCTCGGGGTTTTGCCTGAAGATGCCGGTGCAGGTTTTGAGTTGAAGAACGCACTGTTTGCAGAAGCAAGAAAGCAACAGTTGCCAATTTACCTGGAAACATCCATCAAAAGAAATATGCATGTTTATGAACGTATCGGTTTCCAGACTTATCATCAGTGGATAGATGAAGCAAAAAAGATAACATTCTGGTTTATGAAATGGCAACCCGGTACAAACGATTTATGATTTTTAAACTGATCAATAAAATAGTATGAAAGCTGAAGTATCTCTTGTTCCGGATATCTATTCCCGTATAGCGAAGTACATGGGTCCACTGGGCCAATACGCCGACATTGCTGAAGGTTATTATATCTTTCCGGAACTGGAAGGCCCGGCTATGAATCGAATGTTCTTCAACGGAAAAGAAGTGATATGCTGGAGTATAAATAATTACCTGGGTATTGCAGAAGAGGAAGACATTAAAAAGACCGATATCGCTAACGTAACAACTTATGGTATGTCCTATCCCATGGGGGCACGCTTAATGACGGGGGAAACAGTTCAGCATAAGGAATTGGAGCAAGAACTGGCCTTATTTGTACAGAAAGAGGCCGCCTGTTTATTGAATTATGGGTACCAAGGAATGATTTCATGTATTGACGCATTAGTCTCACGCCATGATATCATTTTGTATGATGCAGAATCTCATGCCTGTATTCTGGATGGTGTACGCATGCATACGGGAAAGGTATTTTCCTTTGAACATAACAATGTTGAGCATTTAGAAAAAAGGTTGATACGTGCCAGTGAATTGGCGACCGCACAAACAGGAGGAATTCTGGTGATTACTGAGGGAGTTTTTGGCATGCGTGGAGACCAGGGTAAATTGAAAGAAATTACAGATTTAAAAGAGAAGTATAGTTTTCGTTTGTTGGTTGATGATGCTCATGGATTTGGTACACTAGGTGAAAATGGAAAGGGAACAGGAGTAGAACAAGGCGTACAGGATAAGATTGATATTTACTTCAGCACTTTTGCAAAATCAATAGCGTTGATAGGAGGATTTGTTGCAGGTGAGCCCGGCGTAATTCAATACCTCAAGTATAACATGCGTTCGCAAATGTTTGCCAAAAGCCTTCCATTGGTTTTTGTATTGAGCGCACGGAAAAGATTAGAAATGATTGCTGAACATCCTGAACGGAAAGACCAACTCTGGTACAACGTTCACCAACTACAGCAGGGCTTGAAAAAAGCAGGTTTTGATATTGGTATTACAAATTCTCCCGTAACCCCTGTTTATATGCAAGGAACGCCGGAGGAAGCATCTCAATTAGTGTATGATTTGCGTGAAAATTATGGGATTTTTTGTTCGATGGTGTTATATCCTATGATACCAAAGGGTGAAATTATTTTGAGGTTGATACCTACCAGTTTGCATACTAAGAAAGATATTGAAGATACGCTAACTGCTTTTAATCAAGTTTTATCAAAGTTGCGATCAGGATTTTATAACAATACTGTATTCAATCCGGTTTTAACTGAGAAGAATTAAGTAGTTAGGAATTTGTTTCATTTTATTTCTGAATAAAGCAGGTTTATTCGACTGATTCATAAGTAATCTAAAATAAATTGTTTTAGTGGGAGTATTTATAAAGAAAATACTTTATTGTTCAAACTTATATAAGCATATTAAAATAAGAGCGGCCTCAGGCCGCCCTTTCTTTTGTCATCGAGAAACTACCTCTCCTCAATTCCAACCACCACCAAGCGCTTTATACATATTTACTTTTGCTAAAATCTGTTTGAGTTTTATTTCTGTTAAATCAATCGTGGATTCCAATGCTTCCTGCTGCGTAGTGAGCACTTCTAAATAATCAGCTCTTGCTGAGCGGAACAAACTGTTAGAAATGCTGATGGAATTATTCAGAATCTCTACCTGCTTCAGCTTGGTTTCATAACTCTTTGTAAAGTTTTCAATACCGGTGAGCTGGGTCACTACTTCAATATGCGCATTGAGGATAGTGCGTTCATAGTTATACACCGCTTGTATTTGTTTGAGATTGGCATTAAAGTAGATGGCTTTAATTGCATTCCTGTTAATGAGTGGTGCCATTAAATCTCCTCCAATACTGTAAAGAATAGATTCAGGATTGATGAGATGTGTTGGGTTGAATGCCTGCAAGCCTACACCTGCATTTAACTGAAACGAAGGATAAAAATTAGCTCTTGCAGAAAGTACATCGAGTTTTGCAGCTGCTAATTCCAACTCCGCCTGTTTGATATCCGGCCGGTTTACCAATAGCTGTGAAGGAATGCCGGCACGTACATCATCAAAACTCATCTTGCTGAACAATCCTGCATTTCTGTTGATGTGTTGCGGAAAGCGACCCACTAAAAAATTAATCCTGTTTTCTGTTTCAATAATCCGCTGCTTAATATCATACTGCAGATTTTGTGTATTGAGCAATTGTGCTTCAAACCGGTTTACTGCCAGCTGTGTTACTTTAGCTGCATTCTTCTCCAGTTTAATGACTTCAACGGCATTTGTTTGAATTTCAATATTCTTATTTACAATCTCCAGCAAATTATCCAATGCCATCAGCTCGTAATAGGAATTTGCTATTTCTGAAACTAAGTTGGTAATCAGAAAATTTTTGCCTTCAATAGTAGAGAGGTAACGGAGTGTGGCTGCATTTTTTGCATTGCGTAATTTCTTCCACACATCCAGCTCCCAGCTAAAATATGTACCTGCCATAAAATCTCCAATGTACTTGGGTCCACGGCTGGGATTGTTTTTCAAATCTTCTTCTGAAAAACCGTTCCAGGTGTATTTACCTGCACGGTCTGCAAGGGCGCCACCACGGATGTTTACAAAAGGCAGGTATTCCCCTTTGCGTGCCATGATCTCGTTCCTGCTCATTTCAATTTCCTGCAATACAATATTCAGTTCCTGGTTGTTTTTTAATGCCGTATCAATTAAAGCGATGAGATAAGGGTCATTAAAAAAAGTTCTCCATTGTATTGAAGCTGCATTGCTTGTGTCTTTTGATTGATTGTAGCTGGCCGGTGTTGTTTTATTTTCCAGCTTAGCAGTTGCTGCGGGAACTTTACAGGAACTGATCCAGCCTGCCAGCAACAAAATCAAAATATACTTAGCTGTTTGTTTCGTTTTCATTTTCTTCTTTGTTTCTGAATCGTTTAAAAATTTTAAGGAGTCGTTTGCTCAAGGCTTGGTCTGAATTGCTTTGAACCAGGTCTTCCGTAAGCGGATTCTCATCTTCATCACGTATCAGGTGTTTACCTTCCTGCAGTTTACCAAAGATGTAATACAGGCCCGGCACGATAATTACGCCGAACACTGTTCCGAATAACATACCGCCTAATGCAGAAGCACCAATGGTATGATTGCCCACAGCACCGGCTCCTTTAGCAACTACCAGCGGAATTAAACCTGCAATAAACGCAAACGAAGTCATGAGGATGGGACGGAAACGTGCTTTCGCTCCTTCTATGGCTGACTGCATTACAGTCATGCCCTGGTTGTGTTTCTGCACAGCAAACTCAACAATCAATACTGCATTTTTTCCGAGCAATCCTACCAGCATAATCAAACCTACCTGTGCATACACATCATTTGCCAGCCCCATTGCTTTTAACAATAGAAATGAACCAAAGATGCCGGGCGGAATAGAAAGTAATACAGCTAATGGAAGAATAAAACTTTCATACTGTGCTGCAAGAATGAGGTACACAAAAAACAACACTACCAGGAATATATACAAAGCTTCATTTCCTCTTCTCGCTTCATCATACGATAGACCTTCCCATGCAATGTCATAGCCTCTTGGTAAAGAAGTTGCTGCTACTTCTTTAATAGCGGAAATAGCATCGCCGGAAGAGTAACCTTTTGCAGGAATTCCATTAATTAGTGAAGAGATATATAAGTTATAACGTGAAATTTCATTGGGTCCCTGTGTTTTTTTGATTTTCATAAACGCAGAGTACGGAACCATTTCACCATGCTCATTTTTAATGTACATGTTAAGGATATCCGTTGGCTGCTTTCTGAATTCAGGTCCCGCTTGTGTATACACTTTGTAAAAATTATTGAAGCGTATAAAACCCTGTTCATAGGTACTGCCTATCATGATGTTCAGATTTTCCATGGCAGCACCAATGGATACACCTTTCTGCATAGCCAGTTCATTATCCACAAAAATTTCATACTGCGGATACTTGGCAGAGTAAAAAGCAAATAATCCTGTGAGCTCTTTTCTTTTTTTAAGTGCTGCTAAAAATTCTGTATTCACCCTGTCAAATTCCTGGTAATCCACATCACTGTTCTTATCTAACAGACGCAAGGAAAATCCATCGGAAGTACCATAACCGGGCACAGCAGGAGGTTCAAAGTATTCAATGTTTGCAGGAAGGTCTTTTGATTTTTCTTCCAGCTCTTCAATGATTTCTTTTACCGTTTGTTTTCTTTCTGACCAGTCTTTTAAGTTAATCAAACAGGTTCCTGCATTAGAACCTCGTCCTTCTGTTAAGATTTCATAACCTGCTAATGAAGTAACAGATGATATACCTTCTACTTCTTTTGCAATATGTTGCAGCTTTCTAGAAATTTCATTGGTACGTTCTAATGTAGTACCGGGGGGTGTTTGAATGATGGCATAAATCTGGCCCTGGTCTTCACTTGGAATAAATCCTGCAGGTAGTACTTTATCAACACTTACTATACCAAGACCGAAAGCGATTAAAATTCCATAGGTAACAATTTTTCTGTTCACAATAAGAGTGAGAAATTTTGTGTACCTGCCCGTTGCCCGGTCAAAAGTTTTATTAAACCAATCGAGGAATAATGTAATGGGTGATTTTGATTTGGGTTTGCCATGTGTATTCTTAAGCAGGATGGCACATAGCACAGGCGTAAGTGTTAATGCTACAAAACCTGATATCACAATCGCACTGGCCATGGTAAGTGCAAACTGCCGGTACAATACACCCACAGGTCCGGTCATGAAAGCAATAGGTACAAATACCGAAGTCATTACCAGTGTAATGGCAATGATGGCACCGCTGATTTCACCAATCACTTTTTTAACGGCTGCAAAAGGGGACAGATGTTCCTCGGCTATTTTTACATGTACGGCTTCTACTACTACAATGGCATCATCTACCACCACACCAATGGCAAGTACCAATGCAAACAGAGTAATAAGGTTGATGCTCAGTCCGAAGATCTTCATGAGTACAAAAGCCCCGATTAACGATACAGGTACTGCTAATATGGGGATGAAGGTAGAACGCCAGTCGCCCAGGAAAATAAAGACTACAAATGCCACCAATAAAAATGCTTCAAATAATGTATGTAGAACTTTATCAATGGAGGCGTCAACAAATTTTGAAACATCGTAATTGATTTCATAGTCAATACCAGGAGGAAAATCTTTTTTCATTTCCTGCAGTTTGGCTTTCACATCTTCAATTACAGTACTGGCATTACTGCCGGGATTTTGTTTTAATACGAGTGATGCAGATGGATGACCGTCTTTATTGGAATAAATATCTACAAACTCACTTCCTACTTCAACTTCAGCAATATCTTTCAGTTTTAAAATTTCACCCGCTGCATTGGCTCTGATTACTATGTTCTGGTATTGTTCAGGTGTATTATACCAACCCTTATACGTAAATACATACTCCTGCGATTGTGCTGTTTTACCCGAGCTTAAACCCACTCTTCCCGGTCGGGCTAAAACACTTTGCTCATCAATAGACTTTAATACTTCTTCTGCTGAAATATTATAGGCTCTCATTCTGTCAGGGTTCAGCCAAACTCTTATTGCAAACGAACGGCTTCCAATAGCCTGTGCAAAACCCATTCCTTTAATACGTTGTAACTCCGGCAGGATATACGTATTGGCATAATTGAAAAGAAATTTTTCATCAACACTGTTATCCTTGCTGAACAAATTTAAATACATGAGCATGCTGGGTTGCAGCGGGGAAATGATAACACCTTCCCGTTGTACCAACGGAGGTAAATTGGTCATTACCTGGTCTACTCTTGATTTTACTCTTACAGCTGCAAGCGTAGGATCTGTACCGGGTTCAAAAATAACTTCAATACTTGCCTCACTGGCACTGGTGGCATCACTCAACATGTATTGCATACCCTGCACACCATTGATGGCACGTTCCAGAATGGTAAGTGTTGATTTAACCAATACATCGGCATTAGAGCCGGGAAATTCAATAAAGATGTTTACCCTTGGAGGTGCTATTTCAGGAAACTGTGCTACCGGTGATGTTTTAATTGCCAGTAATCCCATAAAAACAATAGCAAGGGAAAGGGCAATTGCAAGAACCGGTCTTTTAATAAACTTATTAAACATTCGTACTTGTTTTTATGGTTCCTGCCTTACTCGGCGTGTAAATTGTTGAGCTCTGCTAATTCTTTTTCAAAAGGAACAAATGTGTATTTGATTTTTTCATTGTTCTTTACTTTACCTAATCCTTCTGCAAGAATTTTATCCGTTGGTTTTATGCCTGATGCTATAACATACACATGCGGCATTTCACGGGCAACAATGATTTCTTTTGCTTTGAGTACATTGTTCTCATCAACGATGTAAACATATTTTCTGTCCAGTACATCAAACGTTGCTTTTTGCGGAATAATGAGGGCATTTTTAAAGGAAACAGGCATCAGAATATTTCCGGTTTCTCCATGTCGTAGAATACCATTGGGATTGGGGAATGTAGCACGGAAGGCAATGTTGCCTGTTTCGTTATTGAAGTCGGCTTCAATTGTTTCAACTACTCCCGGCAAATCAAACAGTTCTTTATTGGCCATTTGCAGTAGCACTGTTTGTTTTGGTTGTTGCTTAGTTTTCCTGATGTAGTCAAGGTATTCAGATTCAGGAACATTAAAATACACCCAGAGTTTACTGTTATCAGAAAGTGTGGTGAGTAACTCACCTTCATCAATCAAACTGCCGAGCCGTTTTTGAAAACGGTCCATAATGCCATCAAAGGGCGCACGTATTTCAGTGAAGTTGAGATGCGCCTGTGCCAACGAAAGTTCGGCTCTTGCTTTATCAAGCTTGGCTTTTGCAAGGGCGAGTTCATTGGGTGATACAATATTTTTATCAGCCAGGCTTTTGGTATTCTGATATTCAATTTCTGCAAAATTCATTTCTGCTTTAGCCTTTTCCATCTCCGCTTTGTAAATCACTGGCATGACCTGGAACATCAGTTGTCCTTTCTTTACAAATTGGCCTTCATCCACATAAATATGCTGCAGGTATCCTTTTTCCTGGGAGCGTAGCTCAATATGGTTAATGGATTGTATCTGGCATACATAATCTTTATACAGAATCGTATCTTTTTGCAATGGACTTGTTACAGTAAAATGAGTATCATCATTTTTTTGCTCTTCTTTGTGTTTGCAGGAGCTGGCAACTAAAAGCAATAACAGTATAGCAGATAAGCTTATACGCATCATCAAAAATTTTTGGTTAGAAATAAAAAATTCAAAAGGGGCAATGTGCTGTAAATGCATCAACCGGAAAACGATCATCCGGTAAGCAATCGTAAAAGAAGATCAATATAATCAGGAGAGATAACCCTTCCAGGAATGGTAGAGAACGAAGTAAGAAATAAAAGGTTGTTTGTTTTTCTGTAAGTTCAATTGTGATAAACGGGTTCTTAAATATCCCGCATAGTAAGCCTCGCTGCAGATGCGGCTGTTTATAAATGGACAACTGAAATCTTCATTGCTGATCTTTTTGTCCTCATCATCTTCTTCAGCAGGTTCACTTTCATAAAACCAAACGTTCTCCGATTGAGAAGGAGGTACTGCAGTTTTGCTTAATTGTTCAAGACCCGGGTTTAGTTTGCAGATTGCTTGTCTATCAGTAGAAAGTGGTGATGCTTTGTATGCGGCAAAAGGCAAACGGCTACTCATGCAGCATATGGCTACAATTAGGATCAATATCCTTGCGGATAAGGATTTTAATTGCAATCCTTTGTGTTGATGAAGTTTTAATTGGCCGTTAATTGCTTGCATGTAAACCGGTGAATAGCAGGTTTGTTTTCTTGGCAAAGGAACGTAAAAAATCCTGAACGTCGTGTTATAATTTAACTAACAGACTATAGTCAACAGTTTTTAGAGATATCTTTTATTGTTACTGTGATTTGTAAAATCAAAATTAATCATCACCAGTTCATAAATACCTCTTCTGTCATTCCTTCTTCCACGGTCCAGCTTCCTTCTTCAATTTCAGCTTCCAGTTCCCCGGTGTTCCATCCGCAATAGCCTACGAATAATTTAAGATCAGCAGTTGTGATGGTTCGGTTGTTAATAGCTTTCACTGCCTGTTTAAAATTTCCACCTAAGTAAATGCCATTGTCAACAGCAACACCTTGTTCAATGATATCAGGCCGCTGGTGAACAAAGTACAAGTGCTCCTGGTCAACGGGCCCGCCTTCATAAATAGGGAAGGGGAGCGCCTCTTTAAATTCCTCTAATTGATTCAGTGTTCGTTCAAAGGAGCGGTTGATCACAAAACCTAACGCACCTTTTTCATTGAACTCTGCAAGAACAATCACCGCATCTGCAAAGTAGGATTTAGCAAGCAGCGCTGTGCTTTTAATGAGTAGTCCGGGCTTGAGGTTCATAACAGGCATTTACAGTGTAAAGGTAAACCGGATTTAACCATTTGGTTAAAAAAATTTGGAACTATGAAAAAGATATTTACTTTTGTTAACCAAATGGTTAAACTACATGGTTAAAAAGCAAAAAGACGCTTCTACACAAGACCGGATTCTGGAGGCGGCCCGTAAAGTGTTTGTTGAAAAAGGGATGGCTGGTGCCCGTATGCAGGATATTGCTAATGAGGCAGGTATCAATAAAGCGTTGCTCCATTATTATTTTACCAGTAAGGATATGCTGTTTGAGCAGATATTTTCCAATACTTCTAAAACCTTTATTCCGCATGTAAATGAGCTGCTCCAGTCAGATATTCCGTTGTTTGAAAAAATAGAACACATCTGTGCGGATTATATTTCCATGGTTATGCGTAATCCTTTCATGCCCCTGTTTCTTATTAACGAAGTAAATAAACAAAGCAGTGATTTTTTAAAACGTATGTGGGGCAAGCAAAAGCCTGACTTGTCAAAGTTTATTGAGCAGGTGCAGCAGGAAGTAAAGAAAGGAACCATCAAGTCCATTCATCCGGCACACCTGTATATGAACATCATGAGTATGTGTGTGTTTCCGTTCCTTGGCAAACCCATGATGCAGTTTATGACCAAACTCACGGATAAAGAATTTAACCAGTTGATGGAGGAACGGAAAAAACTGGTGTCACAACTCATCATTGATTCGATCAAAAAATAATGGTTATGAAGAAACTGTTGATACTGTTGCTGGTTTTTGCTGATGCTTCATTTGCTCAGACTTACACGTTACAGCAGGTGCAGGAACTGGCAAGGCAGAATTATCCGCTCATCAAACAAAAAGAACTCATTCAACAAACCAGGGAGATTTCCATTGCCAATTTACAGAAAGGTTATTTGCCGCAGTTTGCATTGAACGGACAGGCAACGTATCAAAGCGATGTTACAAGAGTAAAGATTCCGGTGCCGGGTGTAAATATTGAACCGCCCGGCAGAGACCAGTATCGTGTAACTGCCGATGTAAATCAAACCATCTACGATGGCGGTTTGATTAAGCAGCAAAAAAATATACAACAGTTAAATGCTGCTGTAGAAGAGCAAAAACTGGAAGTGCAATTGTATCAGTTAAAAGAGCGAATCAATACGATTTATCTTGGTATTCTTTTTATTGACGACCAGTTACAACAAACAGAGTTGGTGAAAAAAGATATTGCTACAGGTATTAAAAAAGTAGAAGCACAGGTAGCGAATGGCATAGCATTTAAATCCTATCTCAACTCACTCAAAGCTGAATTACTGAAAGCAGAGCAACGTTCTATTGAACTTTCAGCTACACGTTCAGCATTGGTTGAAACGCTGGGTTTATTTATCAACCAAACCATTGCAGCCAATGCATTATTTAAACGTCCTGCTGTTCCATCTTTTTCTGTAACAGGAGAGATTGTACGACCTGAATTGAATCTCTTTCAATCGCAACAAAAATTATTTGATGGGCAATATGGTTTGATTCATGCACGCAATCAGCCTAAAGCAGGATTATTTGTACAAGGTGGTTACGGAAGACCCGGACTTAATCTGCTGGAAAATCGGTTTGCGTTCTTTTATACAACAGGACTTCGCTTCAACTGGAATTTCGGCGGACTTTATACAGCAAAAAAAGAAAAGCAACTCATTGAAATCAACAAGAAAACAATTGCATTGCAGCAGGATGCTTTTTTGCTCAATACCAATACACAATTAAAACAGCAGCAGGGTGAGATCAATAAAATCAATCTGCTCATACAAAAAGATGATGAAATCATTGACCTGCGCAGAAAAGTGAAAGAAGCATCCAATGCACAATTGGAAAACGGTGTTATTACGGCCAACGATTACCTCCGTGAAGTAAATGCTGAAGACCAGGCAAGGCAAATACGTATTCTGCATCTCACACAATTGCTGCAGGCTCAAATCAATTATTTAAACATTCAAGGCAAGTAAAACATATATCATGCAAAAGAATTTCATCGCCATTACTATTCTTTCCCTTCTTTTTTATTCGTGCAGTAATAGCAACAATCAATTTGATGCTGCAGGAAATTTTGAAGCAACAGAAGTAATTGTTTCCTCGGAAATAAGCGGAAAAATTTTAACGCTCAACGTAAAAGAAGGTGATACGTCATCCGCAAACAGAATTGTAGGTGCCATTGATGCAGTCAATATCAATCTGCAGAAAGAACAGGTGGAAGCAAGTGCTGCTGCACTCAATGAAAAAACTGCCAGTGCCGGGCCTGCGGTGCAATTATTAAATGAGCAACTGTCAGTACAACAATCTCAGCTTACGAACTTGTTGTATGAGCAAAAACGTATTGAAAATTTATTGAAACAGGATGCTGCCACAGGCAAACAGCTTGATGACATTAATGCACAGATTGATGTGGTAAAAAAGCAAATGGCTGTAACCCGTCAGCAAATCAATGTACAACTCAGCAATACTTCATTGCAAAACAGAACAGTTCTCAGCGAAAAGAAACCTTTGGAAAAACGTGCAGCACAATTACAAGACCAATTACAGCGGGCCAATATCATCAATCCCATCAATGGTACTGTTCTCACCAAATACGCAGAAGCAGGCGAAATAACAGTAGCAGGCAAGGCACTTTATAAAATTGCTGACTTAAATACAATGAAGCTTCGTGCTTATGTGAGTGGTGCTCAGCTACCTGCTATTAAATTAGGCCAGCAGGTAAAAGTATTTATTGATAACGGCAAAGATGGTTATACAGAATTGCAGGGCATCATTACCTGGATCAGTGATAAAGCAGAGTTTACACCCAAAACAATTCAAACAAAAGAAGAACGGGCAAACCTGGTATATGCCATAAAAGTGGATGTTAAAAATAACGGATACATCAAAATCGGAATGTACGGTGAGGTAAAGTTGTAGCACATGTTATCAGTACAAGTAAATACAATTTCAAAAACCTACGGCAAGAAAAAAGAAGTGCAGGCATTGAATGCTGTTTCTTTTTCTGTGAATAAAGGTGAACTGTTTGGCATTATTGGTCCGGATGGTGCAGGCAAAACATCATTATTCAGAATCTTAACAACCTTGCTGCTTGCTGATGAAGGTGAAGCAACTATTGATGGATTGGATGTAGTGAAAGATTATAAAGCCATACGCAACAGGGTAGGTTATATGCCGGGCCGGTTTTCATTATACCAGGATCTGACGGTTGAAGAAAATCTCAACTTTTTTGCAACGATATTTAATACAAGCATAGAAGCAAATTACGGGTTAATAAAAGATATCTATCAGCAGATAGAACCCTTTAAAAACCGTCGTGCAGGAAAGTTGAGTGGGGGTATGAAGCAGAAGTTGGCATTGAGTTGTGCATTGATTCATCGTCCATCTGTTTTGTTTTTGGATGAACCTACTACCGGTGTTGATGCCGTTTCAAGAAAAGAATTTTGGGAAATGCTCAAACGTTTAAAAGAGCAGGGTATTACCATTTTAGTTTCCACGCCTTATATGGATGAAGCAAGCTTGTGTGATAGAGTTGCTTTAATGCAAAAAGGAACGATTATGAGCATTGATACACCTCAGGCTATTGTGAATGCATTTCCTTATCCGTTGATGGCAGTAAAATCCAACAGCATGTTACCGCTGCTGCATCAGCTCAAATCATTTGAAGGAGTAAAAGATGCGTATGTGTTTGGTGAATATCATCATGCTGTTTTAAAAAGTGAAACGGAAATCTCAGCACTTGAAGCTTTTTTAAAAGCGAACGATGCTGCAGCTGAATTAAAAAGCGTACAACCAAATATTGAAGATTGTTTTATGTTATTAATGAAAAGCGAAGAGGTAAATAATCAATGAACAACCCAAAAGTCATAACCACCCATCAACTCACCAAGCGTTTCGGCGAATTTACTGCTGTGGATGCCATTTCTTTTGATGTGTACAAAGGAGAAATTTTTGGTTTCCTCGGTGCTAATGGTGCCGGTAAAACAACAGCTATGCGTATGCTTTGTGGTCTTTCATTTCCTACTAGCGGTACAGCTTCCGTTGCAGGTTTTGATGTGTACAAACAAAATGAAAAGATTAAACAGAGCATTGGTTATATGAGTCAGAAATTTTCTTTGTATGAAGACTTAACCATCAAGGAAAATATGCAATTGTATGGTGGTATTTATGGAAAGAGTAATGCCTTCATCAAACAAAAAACAGAAAGCATTCTACAGGAACTGGAGTTACAGAAAGAAGCAAATGTATTGGTAAAATCTTTGCCGTTAGGATGGAAACAAAAACTCGCCTTTGCCGTAGCCATTTTTCATGAACCTGAATTGGTGTTCCTGGATGAACCTACCGGTGGAGTGGATCCCGTTGCCCGTCGTGAATTCTGGAATATGATTTACAATGCCGCAGCAAAAGGTGTTACCGTTTTTGTAACAACACATTATATGGATGAAGCGGAGTATTGCCATCGTGTAAGCATTATGGTGGATGGAAAAATTGAAGCGTTAGATACACCGCATCAGTTAAAACAAACATTTAATGCTGCATCTATGGATGAGGTTTTTTTAAAGCTGGCAAGAAAAGCAGTGAGGGCTGAGTAAAGCCCCGTCAGCGGTTGCATAGCCCGACGGCGACTCGAGAAATTAAATGTTCAAAAGATGAAACAATTTTTTTCGTTTATAAAAAAAGAATTCTATCACATCTTTCGTGACAGACGTACGATGTTCATCCTGCTGGGGATGCCCGTAGTGCAAATCCTCATCTTTGGTTTTGCCCTTACCAATGAAGTAAAAAACTCCCGTATCGCTATCCTGGATCATGCAAAAGATGACCGCAGTGCAGCACTCATCAGCCAACTGGATGCGAGCCGGTACTTTGATGTGGATCAGATCATTCAAACAGATCACCAGATAGAACCCATATTTAAAAAAGGCAAGGTAAAAATGGTAGTGGTGATCCCACCCGGCTTTCATGCAGATTTACTGCATATGAATAAAGCATCAGTACAATTAATTAACGATGCCTCTGACCCCAACGTAGCAAACACGCTCACCAATTATGCAACGGCTGTAATTATGGATTTCCAAAAGCGTATTACCAATAATCAGCAACTGCCTTATACTATCAACACAGAAATACGGATGCTGTACAATCCGCAGTTAAAAGGAGCTTACAATTTTGTGCCCGGAGTAATGGCGATGGTGTTATTGCTGGTTTGTACTATGATGACGGCTATTACTATTGTTCGTGAAAAAGAAATGGGAACGATGGAAGTGATTCTGGTATCACCTATGCGGCCGCAACTGGTGGTTATGGCCAAAGCAGTTCCTTATTTATTATTATCTACCATTAATATCACTACCATTTTGTTGCTGAGTGTATTTGTGCTGGAAGTGCCTATTAACGGAAGCATCGTGCTGCTGGTAGCTGCCAGTATTTTATTCATCCTTGTTTCGTTATCCTTAGGCTTGCTTATTTCAGCAAGTGCTGAGTCGCAGCAAACAGCCATGTTCATATCACTGGTAGCCTTGTTTCTGCCTACAATCATGCTCAGCGGATTTATGTTTCCCATTGAAAACATGCCCCTGCCTCTCAGAACCGTTTCCAATATTGTACCGGCTAAATGGTATTATAATATTGTAAAAGGAGTCATGATAAAAGGTCTTACTATTATCGGCATCTGGAAAGAACTACTTATTCTCACCGGCATGATGCTCTTTTTTCTCACTATTGCTGTGAAGCGATTTAAAATCCGTTTGCAATGAGAACCTTAAAATTTTTACTGCAAAAAGAGTTTCGGCAAATCTTTCGAGACCCGTCCATTATCCGGCTCATATTCATCATGCCTATTATTCAATTGATGATTCTGCCCTGGGCAGCTGATTATGAAATCAAAAATATCAAGCTGGCAGTGGTAGACCTGGATCGTTCCATGTATGCACAGCAGCTCATCAGCAAAATCACTGCTTCAAATTATTTTCAGTTATCACATTATTCACACTCGTATGAACAAGCACTGGAAGAAGTGGAGCACGATAGGGCTGATTTGATTCTGCAGATACCACCGTCGTTTGAAAAAGAATTGATCAAAGAAGATAAGGCGCAGTTATTCATTGCAGGCAATGCTATTAATGGTGTAAAAGCAAATCTTGGTACAGCTTATATCAGAAGCATCATTAATGATTTTAACCGGGATATCCGTATGGAATGGATACAGATACCCCGTTTCAGTCCGCAAACACAAATTGAAATCACTTCCTCCAATTGGTTCAACCCGCTCATGAATTACAAATATTTTATGGTACCGGGTATTCTTGTAATTCTTTTAACCATGATCGGGGCCAACCTTACGGCTATCAATATTGTTCGGGAAAAAGAAATCGGTACCATTGAACAAATCAATGTAACACCGGTTAAGAAGGTTCATTTTATTTTAGGCAAGCTCATTCCGTTCTGGATCATCGGTCTTTTTGTACTCACATTAGGTTTACTCATTGCACGCCTGGTTTACGGCATCATTCCTGCAGGTAGTTTCTTTACCATTTATGTTTTTGCAGCCGTGTATTTGCTCGCTGTGTTAGGTTTAGGGTTACTTGTTTCCACCTATGCCGCATCGCAACAGCAGGCCATGCTGGTAAGTTTTTTTCTCATGATGATTTTTATCTTGCTGGGCGGTTTGTACACCTCCATTGACAGCATGCCGGCCTGGGCTCAATGGATTACCAAATTCAATCCTGTTTCATACTTTATTGAAGTGATGCGGATGGTGATACTCAAAGGCAGCGGCTTTGCAGATATTCAGTACCATCTGGTAATAATGCTTGGATTTGCTGTTTTATTTAATGGGTGGGCGGTGTTAAGTTATCGGAAGCGTTCTTAAATACCTTCCACTATCGGCTTTTTTCAATGGGGCTTTCAGCTTCATCACAACCTTCGCCACTTGCTCCCGTTTTCCGCTGTACCTGCACTTCGTTTCGGTACCGCTGCAATCGGGCAGCCCTTCAGCAAAATGAATTCTATTCAACATCCCAACAATTCAATTTTGTTCAACTAAACTTCAAAACTTCAAATTCAAAATTTATTCGGCATTACAAAAAAGCATAAATTAGGGCTAACTAAAACCAATTGCCGTATGATTAAAATTTCTGAACTCAAAGAAGGAGATATTGTAATGGTTGATAATGAAGGCGCCATGATGGAGGGCGAAGTAATGGAAGTAAACAATACCCAGAAACTGGCCCAGGTACGTACCAATGGCGAAAGTGATTTCTGGTATGGAGGCGAAGCACTCCATCCGATTCCGCTAAGCGATTCTGCCATGAAACTGCTCAAATTTGACCGGGTAGATGAAGAGGGCGGGGGCGTTAAGTACATGAAAGGGGCTTTCCGGGTACATATTAATAAGGCAGATGATTTCAGCCACCTGGATTTCTGGTACCGGGAAGACCGGAGACATGTAAACCAGCCCATTTCCGTACATCAACTCCAGAATTACTACCTCAGCATGACCAAAGTGCACCTTACCGAGGCGGCTATATAACGGTTTTCCACAAATATTTGCACCCCTGAAGGGATTTTTGCCAAAAAATCTGCTTCAGAGGTGTTTTTCTTTTGGTATTTCCTCCTATCTTTGCGACCCCAAAAAGTATGGCTAAACAAGACGTTATTAAGCAGGATGGTAAGATTTTAGAGGCACTGAGCAATGCTATGTTCAGGGTTCAGCTTGAGAACGGTCATGAAATTCTGGCTACTATTTCCGGAAAAATGAGGATGAATTATATCCGAATTCTGCCGGGCGATAAAGTAGGAGTAGAAATGAGTCCATACGATTTGAGCAGGGGCAGAATTATTTTCAGGTATAAATAAATGTATAACAGCTTGCAGCGAACAGCTTGCAGCGTAAAGCGTAAAGAACATGAAAGTTAGAGCATCCATTAAAAAGCGTAGCACCGACTGCAAAATTGTTCGCAGAAAAGGTAAGCTGTATGTAATTAACAAAAAGAATCCCCGCTTTAAGCAGCGTCAGGGTTAAAAAAAGAACCCAAAGCCAAAGATCAAGACCCAATTTGGAACTTGTTATTTGGTTCCTGGAATTTGAAACAACAAAGCATTTAGTAAAAAAGAAATAAACAATTATGGCTCGTATTGCCGGTGTTGATTTACCAAAGAACAAAAGAGGAGAAATAGGACTTACTTATATCTATGGTATTGGTCCGTCTACTGCTAAGTACATCCTGGATAAAGCAGGTATTGATGTAAACAAAAAGGTGCATACCTGGAATGACGATGAGCTCAATGCCATCCGTAACATCATTACCAATGAGTTCAAGGTAGAAGGTCAGTTGCGTAGTGAAGTGCAAATGAGCATCAAGCGTTTATTGGATATCGCTTGTTACCGTGGTCTGCGTCACCGTAAAGGATTACCGGTTCGTGGCCAGCGTACAAAAACTAACAGCCGTACACGTAAAGGAAAACGTAAAACGGTTGCCGGGAAAAAGAAAGCAGCTAAGAAGTAATAAAATCAGCCTCGAGCTCAGAGCTATAAGCTTTGAGCTTGTGGCTTTTTATATGCACCGGTTCTTTCGGATTTACTCACAGATATTTTGGTGCAGATGGAGTGAGCATCCGGTTCGGCTTAAAACAGCCGGATAATTTTTAAACGATTACCTCAGTTATTTAAAATGGCAAAAGCACAACAACAAAACAGCGCAAAAGCCGCTGCAAAGAAAAGAGTGGTAAAAGTTGATGCAGCAGGTGATGCACACATCACAGCAAGTTTCAACAATATCATCATCAGCTTAACAAACAAGCAAGGTCAGGTTATTTCCTGGAGCAGTGCCGGTAAAATGGGCTTTAAAGGTTCCAAGAAAAATACACCTTATGCTGCACAGGTAGCATCTGCAGAAGCTGCTAAAACAGCTTTTGATGCAGGTTTGAAGCGGGTGGATGTATATGTACAAGGCCCAGGTAGCGGTCGTGAGAGCGCTATCCGTGCTCTGGCACAAAGCGGTATTGAAGTTACAAGTATTAAGGACGTAACTCCTTTACCACACAATGGTTGCCGTCCTCCTAAGAAGAGAAGAGTATAAGCCTCCATCCCCTGAAGGGGAGTTAGGCACAACATATTGATAAGCTCATAGGCTTTTCATTTTAACAAAGGGTTCCTCATTAATTTTTAACGCTTTTACTGATGAGCGAACCGGTTCAAAAAAGCGTAAATGAATAAAAACTATGGCACGTTACACTGGTCCTAAGACCAAGATTTCCCGCATTTTTGGTGAGCCTATCCTGGGCAATGGTAAGTGGTTGGGTAAAAACAGCAACCCTCCCGGTCAACATGGCGCTGCACGCAAACGTAAAACTTTAGGTGAGTTTGCTTTACAGCTCCGTGAAAAACAAAAGGCCAAATACACTTATGGTGTATTAGAGAAACAATTCCGCAAAACATTTGAAGAAGCAGCCCGTATTAAAGGTGTAACGGGTGAAAACCTGATGCGTCTTTTGGAAGCCCGTTTGGACAATGCCGTATTTCGTATGGGTATTGCACCCAGCCGTCCTGCCGCACGCCAGCTCGTGAGCCACAAGCACATCATGGTAAATGGTGTTATTGTGAACGTTCCTTCTTACAGCCTGAAACCAGGTGATGTAGTGGAACTGAAAGATAAAAGCCGTGAAAATACAAGCGTAACCAGCATGATCAAAGGAAAGAATCCAAAATTCAACTGGTTAGATTGGAACGAAACTGAAATGAAAGGTACGTTCATTGCTTACCCTGAGCGTGAGAGCATTCCTGAGAACATTAAGGAGCAGCTGGTAGTAGAATTGTACAGTAAGTAAGAACCGTGAGTGGTGAGTAGTGAATGTTGAATAGAATTACTCAATGTACAAGAGTGCGACGCAACAAATGTTTAATCAAGGCCTGAAAGCCGATTACCAAAAAATAAAAACAACAATTCAATATGGCCATTTTGAATTTCGTAAAACCCGACAAAATTGTTCTTCAGAAAGCAACAGACTTTGAAGCACAGTTTGAGTTCCGTCCGCTGGAGCCGGGCTTTGGTGTAACTATTGGTAATGCACTTCGCCGTGTGTTACTGAGTTCATTGGAAGGTTATGCTATTGCCGGTATTAAAATTGAAGGTGCTGACCATGAGTTTGCTACCATCAAAGGCATTAGTGAAGACGTAGTGGAAATCATCTTAAACCTGAAGCAGGTTCGTTTCAAGAAAAAGGTGGACCATGATGTAAGTCATGAAAAAATCACGTTAAGCTTAAAAAATAAAACTGAGTTTACTGCTGCCAACATTGGTGAAGCTACACAAAGCTTTGAGGTAATGAACCCTGAGCTGTTGATTTGCACCATGGACCCAAGCGCTAAACTGGATATTGAAATCAACATCGTAAAAGGACGTGGTTATGTTCCTGCAGAAGAGAACAAACCCAAAGAGGCTCCTTTTGGATACATTGCTACAGATGCTATTTTCACGCCTATCAAAAATGTAAAGTACTCTATCGAGAACACTCGTGTGGAGCAACGTACAGACTTTGAAAAGCTGGTGATGGAAGTAAGCACTGATGGCACTATTCACCCTGAAGAAGCAGTGAAGCAGGCCAGCCGCATCTTAATTCAACACTTAATGATTATCACGGATGAAAACATCACGTTTGATAATAAAGAAGAGAAGAAAGAAGATGTGGTAGATGAGCAAATGCTGCAACTGCGTAAGGTATTGAAGACGCCATTGGAAGACCTGGATCTTTCAGTTCGTGCCTTCAACTGTTTGAAAGCTGCCAAGATCAACTCTTTGAGTGAGCTGGTGCAGTACGAACAGGAAGACCTGATGAAGTTCCGCAACTTCGGTCAAAAATCATTGGCTGAAATTGAGCAGGTGCTGGGCGAAAGAGGTCTGCACTTTGGAATGGATCTGAGCAAATTAGGTTTGGATAACATCGATTAAGCGCCCATCCCCTAAAGGGGTATGAGCTAACAGTTTGATTATTTAGCAAAAAGCTATAATTCCTGACACGGTATAGCTTATTTATAACAAGGGTTTGAGTTTGAGAATTTTCAAATCATCAAATATCAAATCTTCAAATTTTAAAACGTCATGCGTCACGGAGACAAAATCAAAAATCTGAGCCGCACCGCTTCACACCGTAAAGCGTTGCTGAGCAATTTAGCCATTGAGCTCATCACTCACAAGCGTATTGTAACTACTTTAACCAAAGCAAAGGCGTTACGTACCTGGATTGAGCCCATCATTACTAAAGCTAAAAGCAACACTACACACAGTCGTCGTATCGTGTTCAGCTACCTGCAGCATAAAGAGGCTGTTACTGAACTCTTCAGCACTGTTGCTGAAAAAGTAGCAGGTCGCCCCGGTGGTTACACCCGTATCATCAAACTCGGTATCCGTGTAGGTGATAATGCAGAAAAAGCAATGATTGAGCTGGTTGATTTCAACGAAATCTACGGAAAAGGTAAAGGTGAAGCTGCTGCTCCTGCTAAGAAAACACGTCGTGCCGGTAGCAAGAAAGCTGCTGCTAAAACTGAAACAGTTGAAGCAAAAGCTGAAGAAGCACCTGCCGCTGAAGAAACAAAAGCAGCTGAGTAATCAGATTGTTAATAAAAATTACATTCAGAGGCAGGACAATTAGTTCTGCCTCTTTTATTTTGCATTCAATTATGAGCCAACCCATTTATCACATGCCTACATCGCATCAACCGGCTATTCTTATGCTGGAAGATGGCAATGTTTTTTACGGAAAAGCTTTTGGAAAAATCGGTACTGCTGCCGGTGAAATTTGTTTTAACACCGGAATGACCGGTTACCAGGAAGTGTTTACTGATCCCAGCTATACAGGGCAGATCATTATCATGAACAATGTGCATACCGGTAACTACGGCACATTTGCCAAAGATGTAGAAAGTAACAGTGTTAAGATTAAAGGGTTGATTGGCCGAAACCTGGAGGACCGCTATTCAAGATATTTTGCAGATGATAGTTTGCAAACCTATTTGGAAAAGCAAAACATAGTAGCGATTGAAGATGTAGATACAAGAGCATTAGTAACGCATATCCGCACCAAGGGTGCTATGAACTGCATTATTTCCAGTGAAATACTGGATGAAGAAAAATTAAAAGCTGAGTTGGCGAAAACTCCATCCATGGAAGGTTTGGAACTTGCCAGTGTGGTAAGCACCAAAGAGCCTTACACTATGGGGAATGAAAACAGTGAGGTGCGTATTGCTGTAATGGACTTTGGCACCAAGCTCAATATTTTACAATGCATGGTTGACAGAGGGGCTTATTTAAAAGTATATCCTGCCAAAACAAAAGCAGAAGCTTTGAAGGAATTTAATCCGAACGGTTATTTTATTTCCAACGGCCCGGGTGATCCTGCCAGTATGGATTATGCCATTGAAACAGTAAAAGAAATACTCAAAGAGAAGAAACCAACTTTTGGTATTTGCCTGGGGCATCAATTGCTGGCTTTGGCTAATGGTATCCCAACGTTTAAAATGCATCACGGACATAGAGGGTTAAACCATCCGGTGAAGAATGTGATCACCGGTTTGTGTGAAATCACAACGCAGAACCATGGATTCAGTGTTGATCCGGAAGCTGTGCGTAAAGCAGATAATATTGAGGTAACCCACATTAATCTCAATGATGATTCTGTAGAGGGAATCCGGTTGAAAGACCGTCCTGCATTTTCTGTACAACATCACCCGGAAAGTACACCCGGTCCGCACGACAGCCGGTACCTGTTTGATGATTTTATTAAAATGATCAAAGAATATCAGAACTAAATACAAAGTCCCGCCTTAATGACGGGACTTATTTTTTTGATTTATATTAGAGCTATGAAGATAGCAATCATCAATGGGCCGAACCTGAATCTGCTGGGCAAACGTGAACCGGAAGTATACGGCAGCGAATCATTTGAGCAATACTTTGAAACATTAAAGAGTAAGTTTTCAACAGTCACCTTTCATTATTACCAAAGCAATGTGGAGGGCGAGTTGATCAATGAACTGCAGCGTGTAGGTTTTGCGTATGATGGTATTGTTTTAAATCCCGGTGGTTATACGCATACGTCTGTTGCATTGGGCGATTGTATTGCAGCTATCACAACACCGGTGGTAGAAGTGCATATCTCCAATATACATGAACGGGAAGACTTCAGAAAAATATCTCATGTAAGTGCAAAGGCAAAAGGAAGCATTATTGGTTTGGGGATGAAGGGTTATGAACTGGCTGTTTCATTTTTGATGAAATGATTGTATTCTTTTCATCTGATACAATGATACTGGAATCTTTAACCAAAGGAAGATTTGCTTTGAAATAAGTATTGAGCACTATACGAAATGTATTCACCGGCGAAACAGAGTCGTACAGTAAAGAATAATTCCTGTTCGGGAAATAAAAGGCATTCAGATTTCCGAAAATATTTTCTACTCCTACTTTGTTAAAGTCTTTAAACCCGTGATCTCCGGCTACAATGATAATCGTATTGGGTTTGTTATGAGATTTAATATTCCGCACTGTTTCTTTAATCATTGAGTCAGCGTAGAGCAGTTGTTCAAAGTATGCATCCGGTTCGTATTCTTTTTTGCCTATTTGATCGATCGTTATTTTTTTAAGCTGCCCATTTCTCAAAAACACATAAGGATCATGCGGAATCATAAAATGCCCATATACAAACTTGGGTGAGCCTGCTTGTGTACAACTTGCTTTTACAAGTGAATCAGCAGTAGTTACCAGCAGTCTGTGTTTTTCATATCTTTTATTTTTTACATGTACCTGGTAGTTTTTAATAATGTTGGAGTTGATGGTTGTATAATTCCAGAAAATATCCCTATAAATTCTTCCCGGGAAAGTTTTGAAAAAGAAATGAAAATCTTTCATGTACTCAAAGAATGAAGGAACCGGCCAGTCTTTATTATTGAATGAAACAGGTTGATATTGATAAATTCCATAACCTTCTTTTTTCAAAATTCTTGTAAGTGAATTATTGAGAATAGAATTGGTACCCCAGAAATAGGCTTTAGGATCATTCATAACCGGAGCAATAAAATCAGGGAGGTAATCCATGTTAAAAGTAGTACTGAGTGAGTGTATTGTCCAGTTATAGTTAGCAGATGCGTTTGAGGCAATATAAAAACCTTCACTTCTTAAAAATGAATCTAAATCACTATTATCTTTTCCTAATCCTTTCTGCAGGCTTTTAGTGGATGCCATCCCATCAAATAACAAAAAATAAATATCCGGTTTCAGACTATCTGTTAATCCTCCAGATGTATAGGTAGTTGCTGCATTAAAACGGAAGTCGATGAGGTTGTGTACACTTTTATCCAATTGATACCTCCTGATACTATTGGGTATTTCACTTATGATGAGTGCAATCATCAACAGGTTCAGGTAAAAAAAAGTACCACTAAAATTTTTCTCTTTCGTTCGTTTCAGGAAAATAAACAAACTGATAAAAAGTAAAAAAGTGAAGGGAATGAGAAATGTATAGGTTGTAAAAAAACTATCCGCAGGGAAAAGATTTTTTAATGAATCGTGCAGAAACCCGAAAACGAGAAAGTAGGTAAGTGAAAAGTAAGTAAAGAGAACAGATTTCTTTTTATTTTTAAAAAAAGGAATTATGAAAAAGTAAATAATAATTCCGCTAACAATAATTGCAAAAAAATTTGTGAGGACAAATGGAAAGTTCAAAAAACCAAACAATTCATTGTACGCACTGTAAATAAAAAAAACAGGCAGTAAGAAAAGAAATAAAATAATTTTTGATAGTATGGTTTTCAGGTTTTTGAACATGAAGCTTTATTGATTTTTTCTCATTGATCTATCTGCAGCAGCCTGTTGTTTTTGTAATAGTGGCAACTGTTGCTGAAAATAGCGGTTAAGAATAATCCGGAATGTATTAGGTGCATAAAGATCACCGGGAAAATTATTCATAGCCCGGTCTGGTAAGTAAACAGCACTGAAAATATTAAACACTTCTTTATTTCCAAATTTAGCTTTGTCATATTTACGTAATCCATGATCTCCCTGTATAATGATGATGGAAGGTCTTTTATTTTTTGCAAGGATATCTGAAGCTAATCTGAGCATCAGTTTTCTTGTATAAACAACCTGTTGAACAAATGGCTGATAGGTCTTTGTTGATTCCAGGTATTCAGGATAACTGCCATTAAAAATATTTCCGGTGCTGTCAAATTTATAAGGGTCATGCGGAAGAAAAAAGTGGGCAAATACAAATCTTGGCATTGAAGATGGTTCATTAATAGTTCTGTGAATTATCTTCTGTACACTATCTGTAAGATCTACATCTGTACGGATGCTTCTTTCAATGGGATTTGTAAAAAGCGACGGAAAGTATTTTGCTTTGAGCCAACCAATATCTTCATTAATCCTGTTAAAGATTGTTTGATTTTTGATCATGTCACTTTGATATCCCCACCATTCTTTGGGCGTTTCAATTGCAGTGAGATTTTGAAATGGAAACACACTGGCATTAACAATGGTGTATTGTTGTTGCTGTAAAAAAGTAAGCAGTTGATTTTTAGCCAGTAATTCACCAGCAGCGAATAATTCTTTAAAACCGGCAGGTTGTTCAGGATTGTAAGGATACTCGCCCATATCAAATACTGAACAAAGTGCGGGCTGTGTTTGTGAGAACGCACTGGTAGCAAACGGACTTACTTTAAACCCTAGTTTTGTAAGCTGAGAATCTAACACACTGTTATCATATCCCGTTAATCTTTTAATAGAAGCAGTAGAGGGGTGCTCATCAAACACCAGGAAAAAAATGTCAGGCCTTGTGCTGTCAACCGGAACCGGTTTTAGTGCGACCCGGTTAAAAGTTTTAAAACTATTCGCCGCTTTCAACCTGCCGGTTCCTTGAGGCAGATAAATAAGCAGGTCTACCGCAATCAACAGTAAGAACAAACTGAATAAAAACCAATGAGCCTTTAAAAAATTGGTTTTCGTTTTTTTAAGTGTTCTGTAGCCAATTGTGAAAAAGATCAGCAGCAACGGAAGGCTGATCGAATATCTACCAAGAATTTCCAGCACCGGAATTGTTTTTATGCCTCTTGTAAATGCTGAAAAGAAAAAATAAACGACCAGCAGGATTGTAGTAAATAAAGCTACCTTTGATAAGTTCTTAAACAGGTAGTTTAATACACTCAACAGAAGTAAAGGAAGAAACAGCCACCATAGATAATAGGTGTACAACTCATCCATATCAATAAGACTGTAGAAGTAGAAGTAGTTATGTAGAATGAAAAATACAGGTACCAGGAAGCAATGAAGCGGAAATGGTATGATGTGTGCAAAAATCTTTTTCATTTTCTTTCCATCAGGTAAAGTGTTCTTTGTGTAGCGCCAATTTTTTCTTTCTTAGTGATCCGGAAGAAAGAGCCGTAACTATCTTCAAATGAATTCATGCGATAGTTTTCAAAAATGTCTTTCCTGTTTTGCAACATATCTTTCACTTTTGGATCTTCCTTCGGCACCCATTCTATCAGGAGCTGATGGCACTGTCCTGCAAATAACGCAGCGGTTTGCTCCAGTGGAATATTTTTTCCAATTGCAAGATGATGTATCAACGCCAATGCTATTCCTGCATCAAATGAAGTGCGGTTTAAAAAAGATGGTTGCTCTTTGTTGAACCATCCGGTAGCAGGCGATGGGGCTGACAGATCAATAACAAGCGGAAGTATATTGGTTCGGCCTTGTGATTTTACCGTTTGATAAAGTTGATCAATACAGGCACTGTCCATATCAAGCGCAACAACTTTTACGGTTTGATTGCATGCTAAAGCAAATTCGCCATTGTTGGTGCCAAAATCGATGATGTTAGAATAGTTCAGCTCATTAAGCCATTTGGTTACCAGTTGTTTTTTGGCAGTAAGATATTCATCACTTAAAATGCCCTCTTCATAATAGTTGTTCCAGTTGGAAGTGGATGTTTTGCGGGGCGAAAGCTTTTTTATGATTTCTTCCAGGCTTTGCAGGATGTGTCGTAATCCTTTTTGTGAAAGTGAATGATTTTTTGCTGCTGATGCCTGTTTCTTTTGTTTGGAAATTTTCGACTGCAAATGTACATGCAGCAAAATGCCTGTATGAAGCTTTGTTGTCCAGGGCAGTAGCGCTGTAGTAACATAGGCTGGTATGCCCGAAGGATAACTCAACAGCAACCTGTGAACTTCCATCGGCTTATAAGCTGCAATCAACAACGGGTTGAGGAAGCATTCGCAAAACTGCTGATAAGCAATCCATGGTTCGCCTTCTTTATATAATTCAAATGAGAGTGAGTCAATCCATTGAGGTTTGCCATCAACAAATTGAATATTCAGATGTGTGGCATCTTTCAATATCATTTGATGCTGCAACGCCGTTTGGCAAATTTCGAGAGTAGTTAAAGCCGCATCTTTTAATTGTGAAAAACTCCATTCCCATGGATAGTTAAGAATTGAAATCTGTTGAGGCTCTAATGTAATTAACCAACCGGGTTCGTTCCAGTGATTCTCATTTATTTCCCGGAAGGGGAGTAACAGTTTTTTGGCTACCAGTTTTTCGTAAAGACCCGATGACAGAAACTGTTTCCATTCCTGCTCTATGGAACGGGAAACAAACCGGTACAATGTTCCTTCGTTATGATATACAAAACCCGAAGGATCACGGAATGATGCCGGATGCTTTTTAAGTTCTGTCATTGTTGTTTTGCTCTTCTTTCTTGTGTGGATATTTAATAAAGAAGCTCCTGATCCAGTTCCAGATATTTTTAAAATAAAACAGCACACCCAGTACAGCTGCAATAATTACCTGTACAAGATAACTTCCGCTCCCCGGATCAATGTAGAGCAATACGGTCATAAATAACGCAGGTTGGTTTTAGGCGTTAATGCCAGCAGTGTTTCATAAATAAGCATAATAGTATTTTCAATATCACTTTTGTGCAGCATTTCAACGGTGGTATGCATGTAACGCAGTGGAATACTGATAAGCACACTGGGGCAGCCATCATTGGCATAAGCAAATGAATCAGTATCAGTACCTGTGCTTCTGCTTAAAGAGCGCCATTGTACTGCAATTTTTTTCTTTTCTGCAACATCAGTTACAAAGTCCAGTAACTTATTATGAACAGCAGGAGCTGTTGCTAAAGAAGGGCCTTTGCCACAAGCAATTTCACCTTCAATAATCTTACTGATCATAGGTGTGGTGGTGTCATGTGTAACATCTGTAACAATTGCTACATCAGGCTTAATACGACGGGCAATCATTTCAGCACCACGTAATCCTATTTCTTCCTGCACAGCATTCACTACATATAAACTGTAAGGAAGTTTCTTTTTATTTTCCTTGAGCAGGCGGGCTACTTCTGCAATCATAAAACCACCAATTCTGTTATCAAAAGCACGTGCTATATAATAATCATGTGCCAGTTCATCAAAACCTTCTTCATAAGTAACTACACATCCCACTTTAATACCCAGTTCATCAACTTCTTTTTTAGAGCGTGCCCCACAATCCAGCCAAAGATTTTCAACTTTGGGTGAGGGTTCTTTAGCTTCCGGATTGCTCAAGCGTGTATGAATGGCAGGCCAGCCGAACACCGCTTTTACAATACCTTTCTTTCCATGTATTAAAACACGCTTGGCCGGCGCAATCTGGTGGTCTACACCGCCATTTCGTTTCAGGTAGATTAAACCGTCCGGTGAAATGTAATTTACAAACCAACTTATTTCATCAGCATGCGCTTCAATCACCACCTTAAACGGCTGCTCAGGGTTAATTACACCTACAGCTGTTCCATATGGGTCAACAAAGGAAGTATCAATATAGGGTTTGATGTATTCCAGCCATACACGTTGACCGCTTGTTTCAAAGCCAACAGGTGAGTGGGTGTTATGATAGTTTTTTAAAAAGTCTAGCGATTGATCGGTAAGAATCGATTTCTTTTTAGATGATTTTGCTTTAGCCATAAATCTTCGGTTTCAGCAAATGTAATCAAATCAGCAGGAATAAACTGAGCACGGCAGAAAGAAACAAAGAGCCATCTACCCATGTAAGATAGAATAAATCATCACTTCTTTTTCGGGATATGGCATGCAGCCAAATAAAGAATACCACCACTACAAATTGCAGCCATTGCAATGGAGCGGGGAACAATACAACCAGGCCTGCAGTAACTAAAAGGAACAACAGAAGATTCAGGTAAAAAAAACGATGAAACTGCTTTTCATGCAACATATTCGCAGGAGTTAAAACGCCTTGTTGAAAATCACGCTGGCGGTCACGGTAATCAAATAAAAGGGTAGCGACAGATACCAATAAAAAACGGTGTGAGAATAAAATGAGTTCGTTCATTCCCGGATCCTTTTTAAAAAGTACAAATGGAAATACAACAGTTGCCAGAGCCCATGTAAACCCGATAAAATAGCTTTTCACAAGTGTAAATATCATTGGTAACTGCAGCGGTTTTCTTAAAAGCAAAGGAGCTGTATAGGAAGCGTTTAAAAGGATTGTAATGCTCACCCAAAGCCATAATCCCTGAAGTTGTAATAAAAAGTAAGCTGTTGCAAGCAGGGCAACTATATTCAAAGCATGCGTCAAGGCTTTTTGTTGATGAAACCAATTTGTTTGCTGTGAGGAGGAGCTCTTGCGTGATGCAAGATAAAAATGAACATTATAGCTTAAAAGTGTGGCAGAAAAAACAAAACCCATCAAACTGTAATTAATGCCGTCATGCCCATAGAACAAATAGGTTTGAAAACACAATGCAAGGGCGCAAAGTGCCATAAAGAAATGATGGTAAAAAAACAATCTGATCAAGGGTTAAACTAATACGCTTCTAAAGCAAAGGTATACGGTCAGTCCGTACCGTATCACTTCTGTTGCCGGCTAAATCTTTTACATAAATACTGAAAATGGCAGTATCCCTTCCCGGTCTGCAATTGGTACCGGGCAGCAGTACAAATTCAGTGCTGTTAAAGGTGGCAAATTTTAATCTGAAAATCCGTTTTGTGTCTTTATCCTCGGGATAGGCCGGAATGTTATAATCAAGATTCCTGGTATCTGTACATGTGCGGAAACCTCCAAATGATTTAGTAATGAAAATACTGTCCCTTACATCACCTTCTTTATCTAAAACCTCCAGCTCAATGTTTAAGATTACACCTTGTGCACCACTTACAAGTACATCACTTCTGTCCACAGACAAAATGCGTAATTTTGGTTTTGTTTCTGCACTTTCTTTCTTACAAGCGGCAGCAGCAAGCAACAATACAAAAAAGAGGAATTTAACTTTCATTGGCTATGTATTCTTTTCCAAATTTACACATTCAAACCATTCAAATACAGTGACAGCTTCTTTTGTTAACAATCTTTTTGATGAAAGCGATCGGGGCTTTGAAGCCCTTGCTATGGCTGTATTTGAGCATCAGTACAGGCAAAACAAAGTGTATCGTTCGTTTTGTGATGCGTTAGGATGGAAACCTAATGAGAAAACTCAGCCGGAAAACCTGCCCTTTTTGCCCATCAGCTTTTTTAAATCGAACCGGGTTGTTTGTTCAGGTACAGAACCGGCTTTATATTTTGAAAGTAGCGGAACCGGCAATACCATCCAGAGCAAACATTTTGTAGTTGATCCAAAGGTGTATGAGCAGTCTTTTCTACAAGGCTTTCGTTTGCAGTATGGTCCACCTGCAGAATGGTGTTTCCTGGGCCTGCTTCCTTCTTACCTGGAACGCACACATTCTTCATTGGTATACATGGTCAATCACCTGATGCAGAACAGCAGTCATCCTGCTAATGGCTTTTATTTATACAATACAGATGCGTTGTATCAGCAATTATTGAACCTTGAAGCTTCAGGTCAAAAAACCATGCTTTTTGGAGTGACGTATGCCTTGCTTGATTTTGCTGAAAAGTATCAATTGCAGTGTAAGCATACCATTGTTATGGAAACAGGTGGAATGAAAGGCCGCAGAAAAGAAATGATTCGGGAGGAAGTTCATGAACAACTCCAAAATGCTTTTGGAGCGGCTCCTATTCATTCTGAATACGGAATGACGGAACTGTTAAGCCAGGCTTATTCCAAAGGAGATGGTATTTTTCATTGCCCGCCGTGGATGAAGGTATTGGTTCGGGATGAAGATGCTCCGCTTTCGGTAAAACAAACCGGCAGGGGAGCTATCAATATTATTGATCTTGCTAATTTGTACAGTTGCAGCTTTATTGCCACAGATGATGTGGGTGAAGTTTTTGAAGATGGCAGCTTTAAAGTATTAGGCCGTCTGGATAATAGTGATATTCGTGGCTGCAGTTTATTGGCCCTTTAAATGTTAAGACTGGAGATTATGACCTCAGAAAAATTCGGGATGTTTTATAATCGTTTGCAAAAAGTGTATAAACACAGAAGCAAGCTGGCCAAACGTATGAACATCAGTTGTTATCGTTTGTATGATAAAGATCTTCCGGAGTTCCCGGTTATGATTGATTTGTATGAACAGAAAGTTTGTTTAAGTGAGTACCGTGCCAAACATCATTTAACAGAAGAAGAACATGAAGCATGGATGCTGGGAACCATTCAAGTTATTGCAGAAGTGCTGCAGATCAGTACAAATGATATTTATACCAAAGAACGCAAACGAAAAGAGGATAGGCTGAGTCAATATCAAAAAACAGCAGTAGAAAAGCAGTTTTTAGAAGTACAGGAAAACGGGTTGCGCTTTTTAGTGAATTTATCAGATTACCTGGATACAGGGTTGTTTCTTGATCACCGCATAACCCGTAAGATGGTGATGGAAGAAGCCAACGATAAAAAAGTACTCAACCTCTTTGCTTATACCGGTTCATTCAGTGTATATGCCGCAGTTGGCGGGGCAGAGGAAGTAATAACCGTAGATCTTTCTAATACTTATATTGATTGGGCTAAAAAGAATTTTGAAATCAACTATCTCGTTCAGCCACGTAACTACAGGTTTATAACAGCAGATGTAAAACAATATTTACATACACTTACTCCGGCTTCGCTGGATTTGGTTATTATGGATCCGCCCACTTTCAGCAATAGTAAAAAGATGAAAGATATACTGGACATACAACGGGATCATATTGAATTATTAAACCTGGTATTGAAAGCTCTGAAACCCGGCGGTGTTCTTTATTTCAGTACAAATGCCCGGAAGTTTGAATTGCATTCAGAACAGATAGAGGCATCTGTTATAAAAAATATTACTAAGGCCACCACACCCTTTGATTTTGAAGGAAAATTGCAGCGTTGGTGCTGGCGAATGATAAAGTAATACCTGTATCTGTAATAAGTGTTTTCACTTCTCCATTGCGAAATTATCCGATGTAGCAGCATGCTTGATTTCAATTGAAAGGCCCATGCTGTAATTTTCCTGTAAATCCTATCCTTTGAAGTTACCGGTGCAATTTATTACCCGTTTCTGTAATGGAATTTCCAGGTCCTTACTGGTTCGTTCACTCATTTTATTCTTTTTGTTTGGGGGTATCATCTTCAATTTTTTTATTGAGCAGAATGTTCATGATTCCGTTTCTGAGCATAACACTGCCAATGCTTTGGTAATTAAACATGAACAGTTTAAACACCTGATTGATCAAACCGGTCTTGAGTTATTAAAAGTTGACCGGGAGCTTAACCAGTATGAACATACACCTTCGCAGGAGATACTGCAAAAGATCCAGGAACTACAGGAAAGTATTCAGCGAAACGCAAACCGTATAAAAAGTGATGGACCCAGTTATGTGCCCCGCTTTTTAATCAATCTTTATACACACAGCATCCGCAACCGGACTGATATGCAACAAAAATATTTATCAGCATTGCAGAATGATAAACCGGCAGTTGTTTTTGCTGATCTTTATGCTAAAGAAGATAAATATATACAGCTTGATTATTCAAGAAGTGAGCGGGAACTTACCAGTGAACTCAATAAAAAAATTGAAAACCTCAACCAGACATTAGTTAAGGAACAGGCTGCTACATTAAAACTGGATGATCACTGGAATCTGTTTTCACTTTTATTTATGCTCCTGATCGCTTTTGTAGTTTTCTATCAAACCACACGCATCGGTAGATTAAATAAAGAACTTTCTTTGGCAGTACTGCAAATGAAAGAAGCCACAAGGGCTAAAGATCAGTTTATGAGTAATATCACTCATGAACTCAGAACGCCGCTTAACTCTATTATTGGTTATACTAATTTGCTGCTTAAAAAAAATCATCAGCCGGAAACGGAGAAATGGATACAGGCGGTAAACAGCTCCGGTACTATGCTGCTGGAAATTGTAAATGATGTGCTGGATTATTCAAAGCTGGAATCAGGATATCTTCATGTTTCAAAAGAACCTTTTCAACTGGATGATGTGCTCACCAATCTTAAGAATATTATGAGTCACAGGGCTGATTCCAAAGGTTTGTCACTTGTTATTTTAAAAGATCAATCGTTGCCCGGCTCTTTTACAGGAGATGAAAAGAAACTCAAACAGGTACTGATTAATCTCACCGGTAATGCGCTCAAGTTTACAGAAAAAGGCTCTGTAAAAGTTGAAGTAGCATTGCAGCAACAGATAGGTGAACAGTACTGGCTTACATTTAAAGTAACAGATACGGGTATTGGAATTTCAAAAGAAAATCTCAAATACGTTTTTGAACGGTTTTACCAGGTAGAAGACCGCTATTCAAAAAAATATTCCGGAACAGGTTTGGGATTACCTATCGTGAAACAGTTGGTTGATATGCAGGGCGGAACCATTACTGTAAACAGTATGCCGGGTGTAGGAACGGAGTTTCAATTTGTTTTACCATTTATCAAAGCAGATTTCATCCAGAAAGAAGAACCCAACCTGGCGCCGGTACGACGTATGCTGCAGCATGCAGGTAAACGCATTCTGGTAGTGGATGATCATGAACTGAACCGTGAACTGCTGGAACTTGTATTAAAAGAATATCAATGCCGTGTAGTAACTGCCGAAAGCGGCATAGAAGCATTGGAGGTTTTACAAAAGATGAAATTTGATTTGGTACTTATGGATGTACAAATGCCGGAACTCAATGGTATGGAAACCACGCAGCGGATACGTCATCAATTGGCATTGGATGTACCCGTAATCGCCTGTACGGCATTCAGTCAGCCAAAGGAAATACAGATGTGTAAAGAAGCAGGTATGAATGATTACCTGGGAAAACCAGTTGAAGAAAATCAGCTGCTCGGGTTACTTAAAAAATATCTCAACCTGGAAGCAGAACCTAAAATCGAAGGAGCACTTATAAATTTATCCAAGATTCACAGTATTACAGGCGCTAATAAAGAGCTTACTGATAATATGCTTGCCCGTGCTATCGCACAAATACCTGAAGAGTTGGAACAGTTACATCAATCATTACTGCAAAAAAATTATCTCAAAGTAAAAGAACAGGCACATACCATGTGCTCCACATTAGCCCTCATGGGTGCATCTTCCACACTTATTGAACAGGTAAAAAATATGCAACGGTTGGCCGGTGATGCTTCAACTGCACATGAAAAGCTGGTGCAGCTTTTTGAAGCCGTAAACACAACTGTTCATAAAATGATTATTGAAGTGAAAGCCTACCTGGCAGCCTGATGATTGTTTCCGTTTAAATGGAAAATTCAAATTAATATTGCAGCAAATTGTTTGCTGTATGAATAAAGTTGTTGCCAATGCCGGCGCAGCCATCCAGGATATTGAAGATGGCGCTACCCTCATGCTCGGCGGATTTGGTCTCTGTGGTATTCCTGAGAATTGCATTACTGCTTTAGTGGCAAAAGGAGTGAAGCAGCTTACCTGTATTTCAAATAATGCAGGGGTAGATGATTTTGGTATTGGTCTGATGTTGCAAAAAAAGCAAGTGAAAAAGATGATTTCTTCTTATGTAGGGGAGAATGCTGAGTTTGAGCGGCAGTTGCTGAGCGGAGAGTTGGAGGTGGAATTAATTCCCCAGGGCACTTTAGCCACCCGTTGTATGGCGGCAGGATACGGCATGCCGGCCGTTTTTACACCTGCCGGAGTAGGTACAGAGGTTGCAGAAGGAAAAGAAACCCGCATTTTTAACGGAAAAGAATATTTGCTGGAGTATGCCTTTGATGCTGATTTTGCGATTGTAAAAGCATGGAAAGGAGATACACAGGGTAATTTGATTTTTAAAGACACTGCAAGAAACTTTAATCCGTTAATGGCCATGGCCGGAAAAATAACCATTGCAGAAGTGGAAGAACTGGTAGAAGCAGGAACCTTAAATCCTAATGAGATTCACACTCCGGGTATTTATGTGCATCGAATTTTTCAAGGAGTAAATTATGAAAAACGGATTGAGCAAAAGACAGTAAGAAAACGAATTTGAGAATGTGCAATTTGAAAATGGTATTTCGTTTTCAAATTGCTTATTGAATCGATGTGTCTCATTTTCAAATTTTCAGATCAGTTAATTTTCAAATTGCATTTATGCCTCTTACAAAAGAACAAATAGCACAGCGTATTGCTAAGGAATTAAAAGACGGTTTCTATGTAAACCTTGGTATCGGTATTCCAACACTTGTAGCTAATTATATACCTGAAGGAATGCATGTAGTATTACAGAGCGAAAATGGATTGCTGGGTATGGGGCCTTTTCCTTTTGAAGGAGAAGAAGATCCTGATTTAATTAATGCCGGTAAACAAACAATTACTACCGTTCCAGGTTCCGCTTTTTTTGACAGTGCTATGAGTTTTGGAATGATCCGTGCAGGGAAAGTGGATTTAACCGTTTTAGGCGCCATGGAAGTAAGTGAGCAGGGTGATATTGCCAATTGGAAAATTCCGGGTAAAATGGTAAAAGGAATGGGTGGTGCCATGGATCTTGTAGCCAGCGCTAAAAACATCATTGTAGCCATGATGCATACCAACCCAAAAGGGGAAAGCAAACTATTACCTCAATGTACATTACCACTCACCGGAAAGCGTTGCGTTAAAAAAATTGTAAGCGATCTGGCGGTACTGGATGTTACACCGGATGGATTTCATTTGCTGGAGCGTGCCCCGGGCATATCTGTAGAAGAAATCATTCAGAAAACAGCCGGTAAACTTATAGTTAATAGTGATGTGCCTGAAATGAAGTTCTGAACTGATTTCCCTCTAAAGAAGAAATCATAAACTCAATTAATTGGTAATCCTGAGGGAGGTATCAAGGCACAGCCTTGTTGAAATGCTGCTTTTTTGCTGATTGAATATTAACATTTCAATAGGCAGGAGCAAATTTCACAGCTCTATTTTTGCAACTCGATCAATTTAATTGTTTCATTAAATCTTTTTTATATGCGAAATTATCTGTTAGCAGCAGCTATCACAAGCCTGGGATTTTCTTCCTGTGTGAGCAGTAAAAAATTTAAAAAATCACAGGCTGATTATACAGCCTTACAAACACAGTATCAAACACTACAAGGAAATCTTGCTGACTGTAACAACCGTACTGCATCACTTGAAAAAGAAAAGGAGCAGTTAAATACAAAACTTAGTGATTTGAATAAAGAACTGGAGTATGTAAAGCAGAATTACACACAGGCATTAAGTCAACTTGAAAATTTATCAGTCATTACCAAGCAGCAGGCTGAAAGCATCAAACAATCACTGCAAAACATTGGTGCAAAAGATGCTTATATCCAGACTCTGCAACAGCAAATGGCCTATAAAGATTCACTTAACATGGTGTTGGTTATGAATTTAAAAGGTGCTATTGGTAATATGGATGATCAGGATATCAATATCAAAGTTGATAAAGGCGTGGTGTTTATTGATATTTCGGATAAGCTATTGTTTAAAAGCGGTAAGTATGAAATAACACCACAGGCAAAAGAAGTATTAGGAAAGGTTGCGCTGGTACTCAAGAATCAACCTGATATTGAGTTTATGGTGGAAGGCCATACAGATAATGTGCAGTTTAAAGGGAATGGTGTACTCATTGATAACTGGGATCTGAGTGTGAAGCGTGCCACATCTGTAGTTCGTTTACTCCAGAAAGACTACGGTTTAGATCCCATGAAGATGGCTGCTGCCGGAAGAGGTGAATTTCATCCTGTAGCTGATAATGCTACTACTGAGGGCAAGTCACTCAACAGACGCACAAGAATCGTTATTCTTCCTAAGTTGGATCAGTTCTTCCAATTGCTGGAACCACAAAAGAAAGAAGGATAGTCAATCAAAAACATGAAATAACAAACGGCAACTGAAACCAGTTGCCGTTTTATTTTGACAGTAATTAATTTTTAACGGATCACCTGTACTTTAATCGTCCTTGTTTCATTGCCCTGCTGAATCTTTAGAAGGTAAGTTCCGGTGGGAAGTTGTTCTAAACTCATCTTTGAATTACCGTTGGGCAATACGGCCTGCTTCATCACCCTTCCATCAACTGTAAGAATCGAAACTTCCATCCGGCGCAGGTTCTGCTGTGTTACATTAAAGTTGAGTACATCTTTTACAGGATTCGGAAATACAGAAACCTTGCTTCCTTCAATTGATACTTCGTTGAGCGATGTAAGAGTAAGATTGAACTCATCAGAAATATTCACACAGTTATTACTGTTGGTAATTTCCACTTTATACAAACCACTTGCAGTGGGTGTATAGCTGTTAGTAGCAGCTCCGCTGATGAGTACATTGTTCAGATACCATTTGTAAGATGCCATGCCGGCAGTTGTACTTAATATCGTACCGTTCCAGTTAACAACAGGTTTCGTGGGTTTTGGATTGACTGTAACAGCTCTTGTAACAATATTGCTGCTGCAGCCTCTTGAGTCATTGGCCCTTACCGTTACATCACCTGAAACACTCCCGTCAGGGTAGCTTACTGTTAATGATGTACTTCCCTGCCCAAATTCAATTACCGCACCTGAAGGCACAGTCCATGTATAACCGGCAGCACCTGTTACAGCAGCAATACTATAATTTACTGAAGTGTTGCCTTCACAAACTGTATTATTTCCTGTAATACTGCCCGGTGTAACACCTGCAATAGATACGGTTGCATTGACGGCATTGGAACGGAAACCTGCGGCTCCGCTGGCACTATTTTTTGCAGCAACAACATACCATGCTCCTGATAATGGTGATAAACCGGTAAACGTATGTGTATTGGTGCTTACATTAGCAGCTACAGTTTCCCATTGTGCAGTAGTTTGATTCAGACGTAATACATCATAAGCAGTGGCATTAGTAACAGTATTCCAGTTAAGTGTAAGTTGTCCCGGGTTGCAATTAGTGCCTGCTGCTAAACCGGTAACAGTACCAAAAATGGTAAAGTTGGCATCACTTACATCGCTAACAGCGCCGCTGGATACACGTATCAAGGCAGTTGATGTATTGGCACCTGATGGAACCGTCCATGTAAGACGGTTAATAAGAGGACTCAATGCGTTATTAAGAACAACCCAATTAGTACCATTATCTAAAGAGTATTCTACTGTTTGTATACCAACAGTTCCGTAGCTGTTCCAGGTAATTGTTTCATTGGAACCGGGATTTAATTTTTCATTACCATTTGGGTAGGTTACTTCTATACCTGTTCCTTCCAGTTGCCAGCTTACATAGTATTCCTGTGAAGCGCCAACAGGAATATCAATCGCTTCTACACGAACGGTATAAGTGCCGCTTGGGTTATCAATTGTAACCTGTTCAATATTGTTGATATTATCTCTGCCACGGGTTGCTATGCCTGAAGGATTGTCTTTATCCAAAATCCAGGGGCGGGTGGTATCTGTTCCTTTAAATACCAGCAGGTCAAGGTTGTTAACAAGTGCAATGGCTGAGTTGGAAGCAGCAGCAGGATCGTTCCAGGTGATCATCACTTTTAAACGACTGATGCCGGCAGGAACATTAATGGTAAATTCCCTGCTGCCGAGTGGTGCCACATTGTTAATCACATACCGGTTTTCTTCCAGTGTTCTTACAGCCAGCAGCCCGTCTATACGGCCAAAGCCGAATTTATAATCAGGCCCTGTGTTACCCAGATCTTTGGCTGTATTACAAATAACATTTTTTATAAGAGCTGATGGTGGATTGTTATTTGCATTGAGTTGTTTATAGCGTTGATAAAGTAAAGCGGCTGTACCAGATATACCGGGCGTGGCCATGGAAGTACCCGAAAGTGTGGCATAGGAGTTAGAGGGTGTACTTGTGGAAAAAACACTGGTACCCATGCCGCTTATTTCAGGTTTAATACGGCCATCATGTACAGGGCCAACACTACTGGAACCGGATAGGCTTTCAGCTGAATTGATATTGGCAACTACTAAATTATTTTTAGCTGATTTACCACTGCCTGTAATTGTGAAGTAACCGCCAACACCGGCACAGTTTCCCTGTGAGTTACCGGCAGAGTGAACATGCAGATGCTGCGGAAAATTATTAATATTTAAATCTGTGTTTCTTGAAATGGAGCTATAGGAAAGTAAACCATTGTTGATATCACAAGCTCCCGAAAAACTAAAGCCATAGGAGTGACTGGTGATGACAAGATTATTGGCAGGAATACCGGCTGCCATTTCTGATTGAATATCGCCATTAAAATCCCATGAAAACAGATTGGCATTTGGTGCCATTCCCCTGGCAACAGGATTAATGATTCCTTTACCAACGATGGTGCCTGCCACATGTGATGCATGTTGATCACTGGTTCCTGTTTGTACATTTACAACTCTACCTGCCGGTAAAAAATCAAGATGTGAAACTAAAGGCCCGCCATCCCATATGCCGATATTAATTCCATCTCCCAATAAATTACGGCTTCCTTCCTGCAAAACATTTACACGGTGCAGGGTGCGGCCGGGTAAATTTTCAAGTTCATTGGGTGGTGGAGCAAATTCCATCCATTGTACAACAGGTAATTGTGAAAGCTGCAGATAGTTGGTTTGCGGAATACGGATGGTATATGATTGAAAAGCTTCCTCGCTGCTGATGATGGAGCCGTTCATTGACTGTACATAGGGCAGCAATGTGCCGGCACTCATTTTTTCAAACGTAAGAATTGTTACATCTACCCAGCCGCTTTGCTTCACTGCATGTGAGGGAATGCTGCGTTTATTAATTTCTGATGATGATTTTTGAGCAGCTGTTAAAGCCGTAAAACTTCTTATACCCAGTGTTTTAATCTGTTGCAGGTTCACATCTTTTGAAACAGCGGCAGTATACGAGTAACGGGGCAGGTATTGCAATAATTCTACACCCGCATTTTTTAAAAGATTCTTTTTAAATTCATCCGGCAGTTCATAAAACTGTATCACCAGATAATACTTGCCACCAAAAAGATTGCCTGTAAAAACAGCATCATCTTTTGTTGCAGAAGCTGCATTTTCAATCGGTAATACTGTACCGGATTGTAAGTAAAGATGATAATCTTTAGCCGGTTGAGCCTGTAAAAAATGAACGCTGCAAATCAACAGCAGTAGTGTACATAGTAGCTTTTTTCTCATACGCTTGATTTAGTCTCCAAATATAACAGTTGAAGCCGTGAAATGATAGTGAAAGCACAAATGATTTTATCAGCGTTAAAGTTTTAAATTAGCCAAAACAAAAACTGTATATGATTCAATGGAAAGGCGTTTTTCCGGCACTTACAACAAAGTTTACCAATGACGATGCATTGGATTTACCTCTTTTCGCAAAAAATCTGCAGGCTCAACTTGAAGCCGGGGTGCATGGGGTTATTCTTGGAGGAACATTAGGAGAGGCGAGTGTTCTTTCAGTGGAAGAAAAAGAAACGCTGCTACGTTTTGCTGTTGAACAAACAGCGGGTAAAGTGCCCGTTGTTTTAAACATAGCTGAAGGCAGTACCCGTGAAGCAGTAAAACAGGCGGCATTAGCTAAGGAGTGGGGGGCTTCCGGTTTAATGATGCTGCCACCCATGCGTTACAAAAGTGATCACCGTGAAACGGTGACATATTTTAAAACCGTAGCACAATCAACAGACCTGCCTATCATGATTTATAACAACCCCGTTGATTATAAGATTGAAGTGACATTGCATATGTTTGAAGAATTGATTGCCTGTTCTAATATCACAGCGGTTAAAGAAAGCACACGTGACATCAGTAATGTTACTCGCATGCGCAACCTTTTTGGAGATCGCATCAAAATTCTTTGCGGTGTTGATACATTAGCAATGGAAGAATTAGTGATGGGTGCAGATGGATGGGTGGCAGGATTGGTTTGTGCTTTTCCCAAAGAAACTGTTGCCATCTATCATTTGGTGAAAGAAGGAAAAATAGCTGAAGCAACAAAAATCTATCGTTGGTTCATGCCTTTACTGGAATTAGATATTCATTCCAAACTGGTACAATACATAAAGCTTGCAGAAGCAGAAGTTGGATTGGGTAGTGAACACGTTCGTCCACCACGGTTAACGCTCGAGGGAGTGGAAAGAGAGCAGGTTTTAAAAATTATCCGTGACGGAATTGCCAACAGACCGGTTTTATAATTGCTATAATTTTATCAAACAACTGCATGTTTAAGGATTTTACCACTAAAGAAATAGAAGAAGTAATGCAGCAATCTCAGGCTGCATTTACAGTGTATCAACAAATGCCGTTATCCCAACGGGCGGGATTTATGAGAGTTATCGCTACAGAACTGGAAAAGTGTGGCGATCATCTGATTCATACGGCTATGAAAGAAACAAATTTGCCGGAAGCCAGGTTAAGAGGGGAACGTGCCAGAACCATTCTGCAATTAAACCAATATGCAGATGCGTGCGAAAAAGCAGAATGGATGGAGATAAGCATTGATACCGCAGTACCTGATAAGAATCCACCCAAACCTGATCTGCGGAAAATGATGGTGCCACTCGGACCTGTTGTTGTTTTTGGGGCCAGTAATTTTCCATTCGCCTATTCTACAGCGGGTGGTGATACAGCGACTGCATTGGCTGCCGGTTGCAGCGTAATTGTAAAAGCTCATCCTGCACATGCTGAAACTTCACACATTGTGGCCGATGCTATTTTAAATGCCGCTGCTTATCAAAATATGCCGCAAGGAATTTTTCAGCATGTGTACGGACAAAGTTTTGAAGTAGGCAAAGCCCTGGTGATGCATCCGCATACAAAAGCAGTTGGTTTTACCGGCTCTTATACCGGAGGTAAACAATTATTTGATTGGGCTAATCAACGTAAAGAACCCATTCCTGTTTTTGCAGAAATGGGCAGTGTGAATCCTGTTTATTTATTGCCTGAAAAATTAAATACTTCCGCTTCTGAAATTGCGGCGATGTATGCCTCTTCTATTACGCTGGGTGTTGGTCAGTTTTGTACCAACCCGGGATTGATCATCGGTATTGAAAGCGATGCATTGAAATCTTTTCTTCATGACCTGGGCAAAGCCATTCAGAAAATAGCTCCTGCACCCATGTTACATGAAGGAATTGTAAAAGCCTATAAAGAAAATAAGGGCCATGTGTTGTTGCAGGATGGTGTTCACCTCGTAGCTGAAAGTGAAACAGACGTAAAAGCAAATGAAGGGTTGCCTACCATTGCAACAGTGGATGCACAAACATTCTTACAGAATCCTGTATTGCATAAAGAAGTGTTCGGGCCTTATTCATTAGTGATCCGTTGTGCAGATGCTCATGAAATGCTGCTGGTAGCTCAACAGATGGAAGGACAACTTACATCCACACTCATAGCAACAGCTAACGACATCAAACGTAATGAATCATTAGTGGAGGCCGTAAAAAATACCTGTGGTCGTATAGTGATGAACGGCGTACCCACCGGTGTGGAAGTATGCCTGAGCATGCACCATGGTGGCCCTTTTCCCGCAACAACAGATGCAAGATTTACTTCGGTTGGTGCCGATGCTATTAAACGTTTTGCAAGGCCCATCACATATCAAAACTGGAGCAATGAATTGCTGCCAGATGAATTGAAGAATGAAAATCCGTTGAAGATTATGAGAAGAGTAAATGGTGAGTGGACAAATAGAAGGATTTAATAAAAAATCTGCTCCTGTTCAGGAGCAGATTGATGACAAGGTATTCATTTATCTTAAACTTAAATCTCTGCTTTTGCTTTGTTTTTCTTTTTGTCCTCCATTTCCTCAGCAGTGGCTTCGCCGATGATGATCTTACCAAAGCTGGATTTGATTTCAATCTTTGCAGCGCCGCTGCCGCTTTTACCTTCATACGTCCGTTCACTATCTGGCCCGTACTGGTCGGGCTTGTCAGTACGTTGAATATTGGCATTGCTTCTGTTCTTCAAACTGCTGAAGCTGGTACGTATTGAGTAACTGGCTGAAAGATTGGTTGCCGGACGTAGATTGACTGTACTGTAATTTTCATTCAGATAAAGACCGGTAAGGTTATTGTCAAGTATGATTTTGCTGCCGCCGCAAAATTCCATTTTGATGGTATTGTTTCCGCTTAAATTATCAATAATAATTGTTGAAAATTTAAAAGTAGCTGTTGTGTTGCTTACACTTTTAATTGACGCACTGCCAAACTCAACCCAGAGTTTTTCTGTTTTTGATAAAGAGCCGGTTGTTAATGAACCAAACTTACTTACCAATGTAACCGGGCCTTTGTAATCCGGCAGCTTAATTCCTCCAAAACTGTTTTCAATTTTCAACGGAGTACTTACCGGTAAATGAACCGTGAAACTGATGTTCATTGTTGTTTGACAATTCTTACAATAATTTTTACTTTTATTTTTTTCAGTAGTGGTTTTAAAACGTATGGTATTGCCTTCTTTGCTTTCAATAACATCCAGGTTGCTGTAAGTTTGTTCAGCATGTTCTTTATTGGTAGAGCTTGCTTCTATATGAATATCAACTTTAATTTCATTTCCTCCGCCTGCAATAATGGTTACATCGCCAAAACTGTTATCAATACTCAATGTATTACCTGCAGCGGGAAAACTGCGTGATATATTCCGTTCTTTATAGTGCTCATATCTTTTTTTAGACCAGTCTTCCCAGTTTTTTTGTTGTGATCGTACATGCCCAGCAAAAGCAACAAAAAATAAAATTGTAATAACATACTTCATAATCATAAATTTATTTTGATGAAAGGTTTCAATGATAGCAGCGTTATCCTTTTAACGTTGAGTTTTTGTTTTGATATTGAGGTTCTTCTTTCTGGTTCAGCTCATTGCTTATCATTAACTGGCGATACAGTAACTCTGACTGCAGTTTCAGGTTTTGCAGCATCGCTTTAATAATAACATCACGGTTGGGCGTTGAACCGGCTTGTTTCTGAAGCATTTGATAAGTACTGTCCAGTACCTGCAAATCGCTCAGGAATGCTTTGTACAGTTCAGGATTGGAAGCAGTGGCTTCTTTTAATTCCTGCTGACGTGTTTGAATCACATTAAATTCTTTGTTCAACTGCGAAGCATATTCAGGAGCTATCTGGTTCTGCTGTTGCGGTTGATTTGCTATACTACCCTGTGTGTTTTTTTCTTTGATGTAAATGAAATACACAGATGTAAGCATAATACATACCACCGCTGCAGCCGCCATCAACTTATACACATGACCCAGCGCTACTACTTTTGCTCTTTTGGGTTGTGGTAAAGTGGCTTCAATTTCATCCCAAACGTTCTTCGATGGACGTTCAACGTTAAACTCACTTCTGTTATCTTTAATAAATTGTTCCAGCTTATTGTTCATGATAGGCTCCCTCTTTTAAAACGTTTACCAATTTATGTTTGGCTCTCATGTATTGTGTACGTACCGTACCGTGACTGATGTTGAGCATGGCTGCAATTTCTTCCTGTTTGTATTCTTCAAACAAGTAAAGGCTTAACACGGTGCGGTATCCATCCGGTAATTGCTGAACCGCTTTTTTAATCGTATCCACAGAAAAAAACAATCCTTCTTCATCGGCCGGTGTTTCATCGGCTATTTCATGCATCCCGTCATTCAAATCACTCAGCAGCATTTTCTTTTTGCGCAGGTAGCTGATGCTTTTGTTCACCACAATCTGTTTGAGCCATGCACCAAATGTGCTCCTGCCTTCAAAACGGGCCAGTTGCTGAAACGCATCTATAAAACTTTCCTGCAATACATCTTCCGCATCATCCGTACGGTTTACAATACGCAGGGCCGTATTGTACATGGCCTGGCTGTAGCGGTTATACAGCAGCCGGTAAGCCTGTGTATCGCCCTTGAGGCATTGCTGTATCAGCGTTTCAGCAGATAGAGTGGCGGTAACTGTGTTCAATGATTCGGTTTGTTTCATTAAAGTAGAAGTTAGGAAAAGAATGTTGCACGCAACAGAAAAATATTTTTACACGCCCATGAAAGGCGGTTGTAAAGGATGAGTGGCTGAAATCTTTTTTGTTGACCGGCTGATGTACCAATGGCATCGTTCCTTGCATTCGAATCATCCAGTGAATGATTCGCACACATCATAGCATGTGCAGGTGGCATCTGTGGTTTCCAATTCAAACCAGTATTATAAATGGAGAAATCTTTTTATTGGGCTAATTACATTGATTAATGAGGCTTGACTTTTCAGCAAGGAATACTGCGAAGCAGTTAAATAGGAGTAACTCCCCGTAAAGCGGGGGAGACTAAAGCAGGAGTACAACAACCCTAAAAGGGTTGAATTGTGTTTCTGCTCTATTTTGGAAGTTGATTTGAAACTGTAACAGTCTCCTGTAAATTTTTTAAACAAGCATCTTTCTCATAATCGTGTTCATAAACAAAACACCATTATAAAGCTTTTTATATTCTCTTTCAGTTACAAATCCTTTCCTCAAAAAGAAAGGCTTTGCAGTAATACTTGCATCCGTATGCATTTGATGCAATCCCAATTCCTGCATCTTCAATTCAATTGTATTCAATAACAGCGAAGCGATTCCTTTACCCTGAGCATCTTTGTGTACATACAATGTATCAAGATAACCGTCAGAAGTAACAGATGCGAACCCTGAAACTTGTTCATTCGTTTCAGCCACATAAAAGAATTGTTCTGCAATCATTTTCAGCCATCTCTCTTTATAATCTGCGCCACTTACCCATGCTTCAATTTGCTCAGGTGAATAATCTTTGGCGCAAACAGTTTCAATGGTGCTGCGAAAGATCTGAAGAATCTCTTCCACATCATTCTCATTTGCCAAACGAATAAAAATTGCGGAACTCATGTATTAAGATGCAGTAGAAAGTTGTGCGTATTGGTCTTCCCTTTCATGTTGCAACACAAACCAGCCTGTTACAACTAATGAAATAATTAAATAAATACAGATTGCATAAGATATCCATGCAGCATAAGATGTAATTCCAAACCAATCTTTCTGCGAATAAATAAAGTACATGCCCAATCCGCATTTCAGGGCTTCAAACAACAAAGCAGTCTTATTTCTGTCCATCAAATCCGTTAATGCATATACCATTACAAATACAAAGCCTCCGTACCAGAAAATGTATGAGCTGTTTAAGTCGTTAATGAGTTTGATATTGCCAAACAGGTAAGAAATAAATAATAACACCATTGTTAACTGTACCCATGCCCACACATGCAAAGCTGTTGAAGCTTTCGTATCATACTTATCAAAATGATACACATCATTGATTTTGTAAACCGGAAATTTTGCAGCTACATCAGCAGGGCGCCAGCCCGTAGGCATCAGCCAGATGCGGAATTTATCTATGATGCTTTCTGCACGCCAGGCATCTTTAAATAAAAGCCACAGATGCTGGAAATTAATTTTAATAGGGTTCCATGTCTGCACGGGTCTTGTAATACCGTAAACAGGTGGCACTTCTTTTAACTCTTCCTGGAACGTGCCAAAGAGTTTATCCCAGAAAATAAAAATCTGTGAATAGTTTTTATCTAAATATTCAGGATTGATAGCATGATGCACCCGGTGATGTGATGGGGTTACGATTATCTTTTCTAAAAACCCCATCCGGTCAATATGCTGTGTATGATACCAGAACTGTGCAAACAAATGCAGGGGTGCTACCACCGCAATCACAGGTGCGGGTACGCCCAGCATAGCAGCAGGCAATAAAAAAATGGCGAATATTTTTACAATGCTGGAAATGCTTTGTCGGAGTGCACAAGCTAAATTAAACTCTTCACTGCTGTGATGGATGATATGGTTATTCCAGAAGAAATTATACTCATGTGCAATACGGTGCACCCAGTATCCTGCAAAATCCAGCGCCATAAAAGCTATGATATAGGTGAGCAAAGTATTCTGTACGTGAACAATAGCCAGTTTGCCCACCAGCCAGTCATAGCTGATGATGGCAATGCTCAATCCCAGTACATCCTTGGTAACATTGGTTACGCCGCTGCTGAGGCTGCTCACCATATCCATGTTGCGCACCGTATCTTTTCCTTTTAAAACACCGTATAATTTTTCACCCAGTACCAGCAATAGGAAGGCCGGCATAGCAATCAATAAAATTTTTCCGTAAGTTTCCATTTTACAAGCTTGCTCAAATTTAACTAATCTTCGTATGAAGCAAATTTTCTTTTTTATAATGGCTGTTATTGCGGCTCCGTTAATTCATGCACAAACCACGGGTGCACAGAAAATGGCTGCCTTCCGTCAACAGCAAATACTTTTACAGCAATCACCATATAAAAGCCTCCAATGGCGATTGACAGGGCCTGATAACCGCAGCGGTCGTTGCACAGATGTATATGGCATACCCGGCAATCCCAATGTGTATTATGCCGCTTTTGCCACCGGCGGTTTATGGAAAACAGAAGATGGCGGTGAAAACTGGAAACCTTTGTTTGATCAAGAAGCTACACAGTCCATCGGCAACATGGCCGTATCACTCAGCAACCCGGATATTGTTTATGTGGGCACAGGCGAAGCCAATATTTTTCGGGCATCACTTCCGGGTATTGGAATGTACAAATCCATCAACGGTGGAAAATCTTTTCAGCATATCGGTTTGGAAAATACCGGAACCATTGCAAGAGTAATTATTCATCCAAAAAATCCAAACATCGTATATGCAGCTGCCAGCGGTAATGAGTGGACGTATAACAAAGACCGTGGTGTATATCTTACAACTGATGGCGGTAAAACATGGAAGAATATTTTATTTGAAAGTGAAAAAAGCGGTTGTATTGATTTAGTGATGGATCCATCAGACCCTAATACATTGTATGCAAGCATGTGGAACCGCATCCGCAAACGCTGGAGTGATCCCATGCCGGAAGATGGAGATTATATTTATAAAACAACGGATGGTGGTAAAACATGGAAGAAGATTGTAAATGGTTTGCCCGATACAAAATTGACAGGAAGAATTGGTTTAGCAGCAAGCATGTCAAACCCGAATGTGTTGTATGCGTTTGTAGATGATCATCACATCAAACGTGAGCCAAAAGAAAATGAATATGATTCTTATGAACGCAAAGTGCAGAAAGTTGTAATAGGTGGAGCAATTTATCGCAGTACCAATAAAGGGGAAAGTTGGGAAAAGATGGGAGAAGTACATGATTTCGTAACTCCTTTTTCCGGAACCTATGGTTGGGTATTCTCACAAATACGGGTACACCCCAAATATGAAAATCGTGTTTATGCATTTGGCGTTTCTAAAGTGGTGAGTGATGATGGAGGTAAAACATGGAAACAGTGGGAGGCAACGGATACTGCCAGTCAATGGACACATGGTGATAATCATGCATTATGGATTGATCCTCAAAGTACGGATCGTATAATCTTGGGTAATGATGGTGGCGTTTCAATTACGCTCAATGGCGGTGTGAAATGGAAAAACTTTTTTGATAAAATACCTACTACCCAGTTTTATACAGTTACCTATGATATGAAACAACCTTTCAACATTTTTGGCGCTGTGCAGGATGAAGGCACCATGAGTGGTAATGTGATGAATACTTTTGGAGTAAAGCCTGATACTTCACTTCGCCCATGGAGAATGGCTCCCGGTGGTGAAGGCACACAGATTCAAATACCTGCTGATAGCCCGAATATTGTTTATTCATCTTCTTACTATGGCCGGCTTATGAAAACAGATATGAACAAAGGAAGAAGAGAGGGTGTTAAACGTTTTACGTTATTTGATGTGGGAAGAATTGATTCCTTACGGGGTGAGTGGCTGGCTGCAACATTGATCAGCCGACATAACAGCAGAACCATTTATCATGGTCTGCAGCATTTATACAAATCAACAGATGGAGGGGATACATGGCAAATGATCAGCCCTGATCTTTCTTATAACAACGACTCAGCAAAAGGAATTTATCCGTATCTCATCTATCACCAGGCCATTACGGCGATTGCTGATAGTGATGTGCCGGGCATTTTGGTTGTTGGTACAGATGATGGCCGTGTGTGGCTCACCATGAATGATGGAAAAAGCTGGAGTGAGATCACTAATAATCTTCCAAGGAATAAACATGTTGCAAAAATCTTTACTTCTGCCGGACAAGGTGCTCCCAATCTATACCTTGCATTGAATGATCGCAGACAGGATAATTGTAAACCTTATTTTTATAAGCTCAGTAATGATGGAAAATTTCAATGGCAGTTGATTTCATCCAATCTTCCTGAGTCACCTGCAAATGTGATTGTTGAACATCCTGATAACAGAAATGTTTTATTCTGCGGTACAGATATGGGCGTGTACATTAGTAAGGATGGCGGCAAAACCTGGATTGCTATTAATGGTAATCTACCTGCTTCTGTTTCAGTGAATGATCTGTTTATTCATCCGAGAGATAAAAAATTTGTAATCGGTACCTACGGAAGAGGTGTATATGTACTGGATGATTTGAATGTATTGAAGTAATATGAAATCAAAACCAATTACAAAGAAATATCCCAACGCATCACTCAACCGGTTTGGCGGATGGGTGTTTCATTGCATTGATGCACATACATGCGGTAATCCGGTGCGTGTAGTAGCAGATGGAGGCCCTGAACTGGAAGGAACCAACATGAGTGAAAAGCGTCAACACTTTTTAAAAGAGTATGACTGGATACGCAAAGGGCTCATGTTTGAACCACGTGGTCATGATATGATGAGCGGAAGTATTTTATATCCGCCGCATGATGCAGCCAACGATGTGGCAGTATTGTTTATTGAAACAAGCGGCTGCCTGCCTATGTGTGGCCATGGAACAATTGGAACAATTACCATTGCTGTAGAAGAAGGATTGATCACTCCAAAAGTTCCCGGTAAAATAAGAATGGAAGCGCCGGCAGGCTTGGTGGAGATAGAATACAAAAGTGAAAATTCAAAAGTGAAAACTGTGAAGTTGAAGAACGTTCCTGCTTTTTTACATTCTACAGAATTAAAAGTGCAATGCCCGGAATTGGGTGAATTGATCGTTGATGTTTCTTATGGTGGAAATTTTTATGCAATTGTGGATGTGCAAAAAAATTTCAAAGGCCTGGAACATTATGCAGCAGATAAATTAATTGCATGGGCAAGAGAGTTACGAAAGAACATTAACGCCAACTATGAATTCATTCATCCGAAGGATGCAACCATCAACGGATGCTCTCATATTTTATGGACGGGTGCAGTGATTGATAAAACTTCTACTGCACGCAATGCTGTGTTTTATGGTGACAAGGCCATCGACCGAAGTCCCTGTGGTACAGGCACCAGTGCACGTATGGCACAGTGGTATGCAAAAGGAAAATTGAAGAAGGGAGATGCGTTTATTCATGAAAGCATCATTGGCAGCAAGTTCATCGGCAGAATTGAAGAAGAGTTGATGCTGAATGATTACAAAGCCATTCGTCCAAGTGTGGAAGGCTGGGCAAAAATTTACGGATACAATACCATCAGCATCGATAAAGAAGACGATCCCTATGCTTATGGGTTCCAGGTACTATGATTCATTTACGATACTTTATTGTTTTATTGTTGTTTGTTTCCTGTAATCATAAAAAAGAAACAAAATCGAAGTTGTTTGTAAAAGTTCTTGGTGTGGCGCAGGATGCAGGATATCCGCAACTGGGGTGCAGCAAGGAATGTTGCCGGGCTGTGTACGATGGAAAAGAATCAAAGAGGCAAGTGGTTTCACTTGCGTTAGTAAATAATGCTGACAGTACCTATCACCTTTTTGAAGCTACACCCGGTATTAACGAACAGATCACAGCATTACAGCCGCATCTATCTAAGAAGAATGATGCGCCGTCTTCTGTTTTTCTTACTCATGCACATATGGGTCATTATACAGGACTTATGTATTTTGGACGAGAAGCCATGAATACAAAGGACTTGCCTGTGTATGCATTACCACGATTGGATAGCTTTTTACGAAACAATGGTCCGTGGAGCCAGTTGGTAACACTCAGTAATATTCAATTAAGAAAACTTAGCGCTGATAGTGCTGTTTCGGTTTCAGCTGATATAAAGGTTACGCCCCTTCAGGTGCCGCACAGAGATGAGTTTTCTGAAACTGCCGGATTTATCATTCAAACAAAAACTAAGAAACTCCTCTTCATTCCTGATATTGATAAATGGAATAAATGGGACCGGAGTATTGTCGATGTAATCAAACAGGTAGATTATGCCTTGCTGGATGCTACATTTTATAAAGATGGTGAATTACCCAACCGCAACATGAGCGAAGTGCCGCATCCCTTTGTGCAGGAAAGTATGGAGTTGTTTAAAAGTATGAATGCTGCTGATAAGCAGAAAGTATATTTCATTCATTTTAATCATACCAATTCTTTGTTGAAAACAAACAGTGATGCTGCTAAAGAGGTTCGGCAAAAAGGGTTTAACATTGCAACTGAAGGAATGATTTTAAACATGGAATAATATTTTATGAAGGTAGTCGTAATTGGTGGTGGAATTATGGGTTTAAGCTCAGCGCATTATTTACAACAGAGTGGCTGGGATGTTACAGTAATTGATAAGCATAATTTTGAAGACAATGCTTCTTACGGTAATGCAGGATATGTATGTCCCAGTCATTTTATTCCGCTGGCATCACCTGGCATTGTGCAGCAGGGCTTGAAGTTGATGTGGAATCCACGAAGTGCTTTCTATGTGGAGCCACGTTTGAGCTGGTCGCTCATTTTATGGGGAATGAAGTTTATGAAAGTGGCCACCAAAGAACACCTGGAGAAATCAGCTGTTCCGCTTCGTGATATTGCGTTGTTTTCGCAGCATTGTTATACGGAGTTAGGCAAGTTGCCCGGTTTTGAAATGGCTTATGAACATAAAGGATTACTGGAGTATTATCAAACTGCGGAAAAAGAAGAACACTCTCATCATATAGCAGAGGATGCACGAAAATTGGGATTGGAAGCGGAGATGCTTACACGTGAGCAGGTGCAGGCCATGGAGCCGCAGGCAAAGCTCAACATAAAAGGCGCTTTGTATTTTAAATGTGATGCGCATCTTTATCCGCAAAAATTAATGAAGAGTATGAAAGCATTGTTGCAACACAACAATGTAAAAATGGTAAGCGGTGAGGAACTCACAGGTTTTGAAATGCAAAATGGCAAGGTTCAAAAAGTAAGAACCGATAAGAATGTATATGAGGCTGATCTGGTAGTGATTGCTACCGGTGCATGGAGTAGAGAAGTAGCAAAAATGGTGGGTCATGATTTGTTGCTGATGCCCGGCCGTGGGTATAGCGTGACATTTGAAAATTCACCGTTTCAGTTAAATTATCCTGCAGTACTGCAGGAAGGTCGTGTTGCTATAACACCTATGGATGGGAACAAAATCCGTTTTGGTGGTACCATGGAAATTACAAGTACCAACAAACCTCCCCGTATGAATCGTGTTATTGGAATATTGGAAGCAGTACAGCAGTTTCTTCCTGATTTTACAATTCCTTTGCCACAGGAAAAGGATGTGTGGTACGGTTACAGACCATGTAGTGCAGACGGGTTACCTTACATCGGTAAGGTAAAAGAGAATGTAATTGTAGCAACCGGTCATGCAATGGTTGGTTTGAGTTTAGGAGCTGGCACTGGCAAACTGGTGAGCGAGATTGCAAGTGGCGAAAAGACAAGTGTGGATGTGAAACCGTATGATCCTTCGAGATTCAGCTGATGCAGTTATGAAGTTTGCGTTCCCGTCTGACACCCTCGTCTGAGTTGAGATTATTAACAGGCTTGAATTTCATCAGTTAACTTTGAAGCGAAGACCATCGCTGCCATGGAAACGGAACTGTGAAGTGTGCGACGCAAAAACGTCGCCCAAAGAACAAAAGCTGATAACATAAAAAAAATACAATGAAAAAAATAGTATTTACTTTGAGTGCAAGTTTGATTTGTATCGTGATGTATGCACAACATCAACTCATAAAGTTGTGGGAAACAGATTCTGTTTTAAAAGTACCTGAAAGTGTTTTGTTTGATGGTAAAAATAAAGTATTGTATGTATCAAACATTGACGGAACGCAACCGTGGGGGAAAGATGGAAAAGGCTCTGTTGGAAAAGTAGGGCTTGATGGAAAGGTATTGGCAGCCGAATGGATAACCGGTTTAAATGCTCCTAAGGGAATGGGTATGTATGATGGTAAACTGTATGTGGCAGATTTGACGGAAATTGTTGTAATTGATATTTCCAAAGCTGTGATTGAAAAAACAATTCCGCTGAATGCAGCGGGTTTGAATGATATTACGATTTCATCTGATGGTGTTTTGTATGTGAGTGATAGCCGTATGCGGAAAGTGCATAAGGTACTGCTGGCTGCACCTGCTGCCATTGAACCGATTCTTGACAGTACGCAATTACGTGGTCCGAATGGTTTGTTATTTCACAACAATACATTGTATGTGCTGGATGCCGGTAGTTTGTACAAACTTGGTGCTGATGGCAAACTTGTAAAACTGGCTGAAGGCATGGAGGGTGGTACTGATGGTATAGAGCCGGTTACAGATGCTGAATTTTTAATCAGTACCTGGAGTGGCGTGGTGTATTATGTAAAAACGGATGGCAGCAAGGAGGTTTTGATAGACGGCAGGGCACAAAAAATTAATTCTGCAGATATCGGGTATGATCGTAAGAACCGGATTGTATATGTTCCTACATTCTGGAAAAATACAGTAGCCGCTTATGAGTTGAAGTGAAGGGATTGCAAAACTTTTTTAACGGTGCATTTCTCATCAATAAACATTCTACTTTTACCGCCCATATGGATTGTACAGCACAGCAGTTGAGTTACCGGCAAACGGGCGCATTCTCCAAACTTGTATTAGATTATTTAGAGGATGCTGAAGCACTACGTTCTTTTTATTCCTATCGCCCGGATTGGAAGGGTATGAAAGAAGCGATTGCTGTTCGAAAGACGTTTACAACCAGCAGGCTCGTTTTAGTACAACATTTAAAACAGCAATATGCAGGTGTTCAGATGCATACTGCTGTAAAGACGAATATTGATTTGTTATTGCGGGAAAATACATTTACCATCACAACCGCACATCAACCCAATTTATTTACAGGTCCGCTTTATTTTCTCTATAAGATTTTACACGCTGTGAAACTGGCGGCTGATTGTAAACAGCAATTTCCGGAGAATCATTTTGTGCCGGTGTTTTACATGGGCAGCGAAGATGCTGATGTAGATGAGTTGGCGCATTTATGGCTCAATGGTGAAAAGCGGGAATGGAAAACGCAACAAAGCGGAGCATTCGGAAGATTTATAGTGGATAAGGAACTGGTGAAGTTGATGGATGCAATGGCAGGGGAGTTAGGCGTTGCACCTTTTGGTAATGAGATTGTAAATAAGCTGCATTCTTATTTTAAAGTTGGTGCCACTATTCAGCAGGCTACCTTGGAACTGGTGAATGATTTGTTTGCTGAGTTTGGATTGATTGTACTGATTGCTGATGCAGCAACGCTGAAGCAGCAGATGCTTGCTGTGTTTGAGGATGAGTTGATCAATCATAATTCATCAAAGCTGGTGGAGCAAACGGCCCAACAATTAGAACAGCATTACAAAGTACAGGCTGGTGGAAGGGAAATCAATTTATTTTATTTGGATGAAGATATTCGTGAAAGGATAGAGGCAAAAGCTGATGGATATGCAGTTGCCAATACAACCATTACATTCACGAAAGATGAAATGCTCAGCGAGTTGAAGGAGCATCCGGAACGTTTCAGCCCCAATGTGATTTTACGTGGGTTATTTCAGGAAACGATTTTACCCAATATTGCATTCATAGGTGGTGGTGGTGAAATAGCTTATTGGCTTGAGTTGAAAGCGGTATTTGATTTTTACAAAGTACCGTTCCCGGTACTGGTGTTGCGGAATTCATTTTTGCTGATGAAAGAAAAGTGGCAAGACAAAATGAATAAGCTGCAAATTTCAACTGCCGATCTTTTTAAGCCTGCCGAAACAATTCTGAACGAGCAGGTACTACGGTCTTCAGTACATACATTAAAACTCAATGGTTCCTTAACAGAAGCGGAGGCTTTGTACGACCATCTGAAACAACTTTCAACAGCTGTTGATCCCACATTGGCAAAGCATGTGGAGGCGTTGAAAGCAAAAGCCATTTACCGCTTACAGGAACTGGAGAAAAAATTGTTCCGTGCAGAAAAAAGAAAGTATGAAGAACAGCGTCGGCAGATTGAACAATTGAAAACTGCTTTATTCCCCAATAAAGGTTTACAGGAACGGGTTGATAACTTTTCAGCTTATTATGCAAAGTGGGGCCAGGAGTTCATTCATCAGCTTTATCAGCATTCATTGAGTCTGGAACAGGAGTTTGTGGTACTTGAAGTAAAATAGATTTACTTTTTTGTTGAAAAACTGCTCCTCTCTGCAAGATCAGTTAATATATTCATTGCTTTTTCAGTATCATTTTTACTAACAAAAATATGGTCGTGATAATACCCAGCAACTAAATTACAACTGATATTATAGTCAGCCAATACTTTTGAGAAGGCAGCAGTTAACCCTACTGCTTCAAGTGATGAATGGATTTTTAATGTTATCCAGGATGCTGTAAATGAGTAATCAATATGATGTTGATCAGCTATTTCCTTTTTGAGTATTAAAGTATTTCCTTCCTGCTCCTGAAACACCATCACTGCATCTATTGCTTGCAACGGCATATTTGCATTTACAGTACAGAATACATAATCACCGGGGTTGAGTGTGGGTTGCATGGATGAAAGAAGCGTAGGTAAATTTGTTTCCCCTGTCATTTTGAGCAACTAAGTAATTAATCAAACTTATTTTCCCACCCTTCGCTTTTCAGTTTTTCCACTTTGGCAAGTACTTCATCATTCATTGTTGCTTTATAAGAAGCAATCTTAGTTGAAATGTTTTCATCAAAAGCGCCGATGATTTCAGCTGCTAATATTCCTGCATTCTTGGAAGCGTTTAGGGCCACCGTTGCCACGGGCACACCGTTAGGCATTTGTAAGATAGAAAGAACCGAGTCCCATCCATCAATAGAGTTGCTGCTTTTTACAGGAACACCAATTACGGGTAGTGTTGTTACACTTGCCACCATGCCGGGCAAATGAGCCGCACCTCCGGCGCCGGCAATAATTACTTTCAAGCCTCTTTGTTTGGCCTGTTGTGCATACTCCACCATGCGCAAAGGAGTACGGTGTGCTGATACCACCGTTAATTCAAAAGGGATGTCAAATTGTTTCAGAATATCAGCAGCAGCCTGCATTACGGTTAAGTCACTGTCGCTGCCCATAATGATACCTACGAGTGGAGTTGCCATAACATAAAATTGGGCAAAACTACAAACTATAAACTAAAGAACTATAAATTACTTAAACTCCCTGCCAGCATCTTCATCTCTGCTTCTGCTAACTTGGCCTGGAACAAAGCATTAATGTAGCGGGTTTGTCCGTTGATATAATCCAGTTGCACTTGTCTTAACTCAAGGGAAGTGATCGCTAATTTCCGGAAACGTTCCGTAGCAATAATGTTATTTTCTTCGATCAGTTTCAGGGTTGTTTTTTCAAGTTCCACCAGGTTCAATGCATTTTGAAAATTAAAATACGCATTGATAAGATTGGTATTTACCTGGTTTTTTAAACGGTCAATCACAACCTGTTGATTTTTGATCTGCACATCGGCTACCCGTTCCTGTGCTTTTACAGCCCCTCCCTGGAAGAGAGGTATTGCAATACCGATATTGCCATTCGGTCCAAGGTTTCTTGTAAACAAATTGAAACCCGCATCATTGCGGTTCTGGCTTAAATTAAAATTGGTATTAAGCGTAACTGCAGGCATGCGCTGACTCATGATTTCTTTCTTCTGTTGTGCCAGCACAGAAAGATTACTCTGCGCCATCAATAAATCATAATTGTCAGAGACCGCTTTTGTTTGCAGTGCAGTAAAGCTTACAGCAGCATCGGGGCTTATCACATCAGTTACTTCAAATACTGTTTCGGGTTTGCGACCAAGTAGGTTATTGAAATTAGCTTTGGCAATACGTATGTTGTTTTCAACAGCCATTAGATTCCCTCTCTGTTGGTTTAAGTCTACCTGCGCCTGTAAAAAATCTGTTTTGGGAGCCGTACCAATTGTAAATCTGCTTTCAGCAATCTGTTTTCGTTCTTCAAAAAACTTGATTGTTTCTTTAAGTGCTTTGCGTTGCTGGTTCAGTTGTACAATCTGGTAATAGGAGCCGATGATATTAAACACCGTTGTATTCACCATACTTCTGAAACTGAGTTCACCCATTTTCTCCAGTTCTTCCAATCGCTTTTTAGCAGCAAACATCCGCATGCCATCAAACAAACGCCAGCTTACAGCAAAACCCGCATTCAGGTTACGAAGATTTGCACCATTACGTTTGATCGTTGTACCGTTTGCTAATTGCTGTTCCAGGTTGTTTTTTGCAAGACCTGTTGTGGCATTGATGGTAATGTTTGGCCACAAACCTGCGGTACCCCAATTATTATTGATGATGCCGATTTGTTGTGCATTCCGTTCAATTTCGACATCGAAGTTTTTTTCGATCGCCAGCTTTACGGCTTCTTCCACAGTAAGTACACCGGTTTGTGCAAATGCCCATGCATTAATCAGCAAGCCTGTCAATAGCAGCTTCAGTTTCTTCTTCATGCACTTTTAATTTTTTAGATGAAAGGAATGAATACATGGCAGGAATCACAAATAATGTGAGGATCAATGAAAACATGATACCGCCTACAATTACAATTCCCAAAGGAATACGGCTGGTAGAGGCAGCGCCTAATGATAATGCCAATGGTAAAGCACCTAAGCTCATGGCCAAACTGGTCATTAAGATAGGACGCAAACGCATGGTAGCCGCTTCCACTACCGCTTCATGTTTGTTCATACCCGCATGTTTTTTCTGATTGGCAAATTCAACGATCAGAATTCCATTCTTAGTAACAAGGCCAATCAACATAATCATTCCAATCTGAGAAAAGATATTGATGGTTTGGTCAAAGAGCCATAAGGAAAGTAAAGCACCGGCAATGGCCAATGGTACCGTAAACATGATCACAAAAGGATCAATGAAACTTTCAAACTGTGCAGCCAGAACTAAGTAAATCAATACCAAGGCGAGTAGAAATGCAAACATGGTATTGCCGCTGCTTTCTGCAAAATCTCTTGATGTACCTGCCAGTGCAGTAGTGAATGTTTCATCCAGTAACTTATCGGCAATACGTTCCATTTCTTTAATGCCATCACCTACTGTTTTGCCCGGCGCTAATCCTGCACTTACAGTAGCAGATTTATAACGGTTGAAATGATACAACGTGGGCGGTGTTGTTTCTTCGGTAAAAGTTACAAATTGATCCAAAGAATACATTTGCCCGGTATTATTGCGTAAGTACAGATTTTTTAAATCAGTAGGATCATCTCGGTCATTGCGCAACACCTGTCCCATTACCTGGTATTGTTTACCATCTCGTATAAAATATCCTAACCTTCGGTTACTTAATGATATCTGCAGCAATTCCGAAATGTCAGCAACACTTACACCCAGTTCACTTGCTTTTAAACGATCGATATTCACTCTTAGTTCCGGTTTGTTGAATTTGAGATCGATATCCACGCCTGCAAACACATTGCTCTTATTTGCTTCTTCTAAAAACCGGGGAAGTATAGCCTGCAGCTTTTCGAAGTTGTTATTCTGAATTACAAATTGTACGGGTAATCCGCCACGACGGTTTACAGAAATGGTTTGCTCCTGTATGGCGAAAGCTCTTACTTCATTTATTTTAGGAAGATTACGGCTCAGCATATCTACTACTTGCTGCTGGCTGCGGGTGCGTTCATTAGGTGGCACCATTAACACCCGAACAAAACCGGTGTTTACAGCACCGGAGCCGGTAAAGCCAGGTGCAGTAACAGAGACCATTACTTTCTTTTCAGGAACTGAATCTATTACAAGGTTTGCCAGCCGATCAATATTTTTATCCATGGCATCATAGCTGGTACCTTCTGCAGCAGTCACCTGAAAACGGAATTGGCTACGGTCTTCCAAGGGCGCCAGTTCACTTTGCAGGTTGTTCCATAAAAGATAAATCATACCAAAACAAAGAATAACCAATGCAATAGCTACACCTCTTATCCTCATAAACTTTTTAAGCAGGAAGTTGTAACCGTTTTCCATTCCACGGAAAAAAGGTTCGGTAACTCTGTAAAACCAACCATGCTTCATTCCCCCTTTACGGGTAAGATAAACGTTCAATACAGGCGTGAGCGTAAGGGATACAAATGCAGAAATTAATACAGCACCGGCGAGTACAATACCAAACTCACGAAACAATCTTCCTACAAAACCCTGCAGAAATATTACCGGTAAAAACACAACCGCCAGTGTGATAGAAGTAGCAATTACAGCGAAATAAATTTCTTTACTTCCTTCACGGGCTGCTTTGTACTTATCCAGCCCCTGTTCCATTTTCTTGAAAATATTTTCCGTTACCACAATACCATCATCTACAACCAAACCTGTTGCCAAAACAATGGCCAGGAGCGTTAACACGTTAATGGTAAATCCGGCCAGGTACATAATGAAGAAGGCGCCAATCAATGAAACAGGAATATCTATCAATGGGCGGATGGCAACAATCCAATCCCTGAAGAATAAAAAGATAATGAGTACTACCAGTGCAAAAGCGAGCATTAATGTTTCCTCTACTTCACTGATGGAGCTTTTAATGAATTTGGTTTGATCCAGACCCACATTTAACTTCATATCAGCAGGCAGGTCTTTTTCAATTTGTGCATAGCGTTTGTAAAACTCTTCAGCAATGGCTACATAGTTGCTGCCGGGTTGTGGTATCACCGCAAGACCAATCATAGGAACACCACTTTCTTTTAAGATGGTTTCTTCATTTTCAGGACCAAGTACCACCTGTGCTACATCACCCAACTTAATATCACGGCCGCCAATATTCTTCACAATCAAATTACGGAATTCTTCTTCTGAATCTAAACGGCCAAAGGTTCTTACAGAAAGTTCAGTGGCATTACCTGAAATTTTTCCGGAAGGCAATTCTATGTTTTCTCTTGCTAATGCAGTTTGTATATCTCTTGCTGTAACATCGTAGGAAAGCATTTTCTCCGGCTCAAACCAGATGCGCATGGCATATTTCTTCTCTCCCCAAATGTTTACCGTACTCACACCCGGAATGGTTTGAATGCGTTCCAGCAAATTGTTGGTAGCATATTCTGTTAACTCCAGCGGGTTGCGTGTTTCACTCTGCACCGTCATGGAAAGAATAAAGTCACTGCTGGCATCCGCTTTGGTAACTACAGGCGGTGCATCCAAATCAGAAGGGAGTGAACGTACAGCCTGTGATACTTTATCCCTTACATCATTGGCAGCTTCTTCCAGGTTATAACCCAGTTCAAATTCAACATTGATATTGCTGTTTCCCTGGCTGCTGCTGCTGGTTAAATTTTTTACACCGGCCACACCATTGATGGCTTTCTCCAGCGGCTCGGTAATTTGTGATTCAATTACATCAGCATTGGCGCCAGGGTAGGAAGTACGTACACTGATGTTAGGCGGATCAATAGCCGGATAATCTCTAACACCTAAAAAACGGAAACCAATAACACCGAAAATAATGATGATGATGTTCATCACTATTGCCAGTACAGGTCGTTTTAAACTCAGCTCACTGATAGTCATGTTTACTGTACTTTATTGAGTTTGATTTTTGCTTCGGGTCTTATGCTCATTAGACCGGTAGTAATAATGGTATCTCCTGCTTTAATGCCGCTGATGATTTCTACATTGGCACTGTCACGCACACCGGTTTGTACGTCAACAAAAGAAGCAATACCATCTTTATATACAACAACTTTTTTACCTCTTGCCTGCGGAAGGATGGCTTGTGAAGGAACAAGAATGGCGTTATCATTTTTAGCAAAGTCCATATCTACTTTTGCAAATCCTCCCGCTACCAATGCACTGTTGCTTTGCTGCACCATACAACGGATGTTGAGACCTCTTGTAGTTTCACTTACGATGGATTCAGTAGCATAGATTTTTGCAAGAAATTTTTGATTGCTGCCTGCAATTGAAAACGGAATCATCTGTCCAATGACAATCTTCGATGCATATTTTTCGGGAATAGAAAATTGTAAACGAAGCTGGTTGATTTGACGGATGGTAGTGATGATGGTGGCAGGAGTTATATACGCACCCATGGATACATTTCTGAAACCGATTTTACCGCTGTAAGGTGCACGGATTTCTGTTTTGGCAATATTGGTTTCAATCAACTCAATATCAGCTTTAATATTACTAACCTGTAAAAAACTCAAATCATAATCCTGCTGACTGATGCCGTTGATCTTTAAAAGTTCTTTGTTGCGTTCTTCTGTTTTTTCAGCAATTTGTAATTGAACTTTCAGTTTTTTTAATTGCGCCTGCAAGTCGCCATCAAAAAGCTTTACCATTAATGCACCTTTGGAAACCATCGTTCCTTCATTAATGTAAAGACCGGTAATTCTTCCATTCACTTCGGGATGGATCTCCGTTTCTTCCATCGGCAATAAGGTACCCGGTAATTCAAGCGGCTCACTAACAGCACCGGTTTTAACGATGTACCCATTTACTGCAACAGGGCCCTGGTTACGACCAGCAGGTGCAGGTGCATTGGTTGACGATTTCTTTTCTTTGCAAGCTGAAACTCCAATCAGAAACAGGAGTGTTAACAAATGTATTCTCATGTGATAATTCAAAGGGTTAAAGTTAAGCATTCAACCCTTTTTACTTTGGTTGAATGTATGAGTGGTAGATAGGTGGCGGGAGGCGGTCGTGCGACAAAGGCCGCAATAATTTTATGAACTGTTTTTTGGCTGTATTATTTGCTGATTACTTTGAGCATATGCTTGATACGGTTGGCTTTGTACACAAGTTCATCCCTGTCCTTACCAATCACCGTTACATGCCCCATTTTACGGCCGGGTTTTGTTTCGGCTTTACCGTATAAATGAACAAACGCATTTTCCATTCTCAACACTTCCTCCAATCCTTCATAAAACGCAGGACCGCTAAAACTTTCTTCCCCCACAATATTCAAGATAACCGCCGGTAAAATAGGATCGGTACAGCCGAGTGGAAAGCCCAGCAAAATGCGCCACAACATATCAAACTGGCTGCTGTAATTTCCTTCAATGCTGTGATGGCCGCTGTTGTGCACACGGGGCGCCGTTTCATTTACCAGCACATTCCCTTTTTTATCAACAAATAACTCCACGGCAAATAATCCCGGAGAGTTGAAATTGCGTACCACGGCCATGGCTATGGCTTCTACTTTCCAGAATATTTTTTCAGGAAGTATTGACGGTGAAATCTGGTAGTCCAGTAAGTTCAGAACAGGATCAAACACCATTTCCGCCGGCGGATACATAGTTGTTTCACCGTTTTGCGCAACTGCTACGATTATGGAGATTTCCTTATCAACCGCTACCATTTTTTCCAAAACAGAAGGTGCATCAAAACCACGTTCGATATCCGTTTCTGTTTTTAATAATTCCACACCACGGCCATCATAGCCACCCATACCCAGTTTGTGTGCAGCAGGAAGAAAGGAGGCCAATGCTTTCAGTTCTTCTTTGTTTTCAGTAATTACAAATTCAGAGGTTGGTATTTGATGATGCTGATAGTATTTCTTTTGTTCAATTTTATTTCTTATGATGCGTAGCACAGAAGGTTTGGGGATCACTTTTATACCTTCTGCTTCCAGCTTTTCCAGTGCATCTACATTTACCGCTTCTATTTCAATCGTTAAAACATCTACCTGTTTTCCGAAATTGTAAACGGCATCAAAGTCTTTAATATTCCCTTTTGTAAAATGATGACATAAATGCGCCGAAGGGCATTGTTCATCATTTTCCATCACATATGTTTCTACGGGATAGTTTGCTGCTGATTGTAATAACATGCGGCCCAATTGTCCGCCACCGAGGATGCCCACTTTTTGCATGGCGCAAAGATAATGGTACAAATTAAAAAGGTTTTTTACTTTTGCTACATGCTTCCGGATTATCCATCCAAACGATTTAACGATTGCAGGGCAAATTATTGTTTGCTTATGGAAGTGCTGGCTATGGATAAGATTTGATGAGTTCATTCTAGTATGAACTGTTTTTTAATCTTCGGATCATCAAATTTTCAAATTTTTCAATTCTGTTTTATGTCAACTGTAGTTGCCGAGCAATTAAAGCAACATGCTCAAACTGATTTTCTCCCTCTCATGGGAACCGATTATGTAGAATTTTATGTGGGCAATGCCAAGCAGTCAGCTCATTATTACGTTACAGCTTTTGGGTTTCAGCCATTAGCGTATGCCGGACCTGAAACGGGTATGAAAGACCGTGTAAGCTATGCTGTGCGTCAGAATAAATTAACCTTTGTGTTAACCACCCCGCTTCGCTCCGATAATGAAATAGCCGACCATGTGTACAAACATGGTGATGGTGTGAAATGTCTTGCACTCAAAGTGGAAGATGCTGCAAAAGCATGGCAGGAAACCACCTCACGTGGGGCACAATCCTATATGGAACCTGTTGTTTTAAAAGATGCGCAAGGCGAGTTGGTGATGAGTGGCATTCATACTTACGGCGATGTAGTACACCTATTTATTGAGCGGAAAAATTATAACGGAGTTTTTATGCCCGGTTACAGAGTTTGGAACAATCCTTACTTTAAAACAGAAGAAACCGGTTTGCTGTATGTAGATCATTGTGTAGGTAATGTGGGCTGGAACCAGATGAACCGCTGGGTGCAGTTTTATGAAGAGGTGATGGGCTTCCGGAATATTTTGTCGTTTGATGATAAGGATATTTCCACTGAATATTCTGCTTTGATGAGCAAGGTAATGAGCAATGGAAACGGTTATGTGAAATTCCCCATTAATGAACCGGCAGAAGGCAAAAAGAAATCGCAGGTAGAAGAATTTCTTGAGTTTTATCATGGCGAAGGTGTACAACATGTAGCCATGGCCACCAATGATATCGTTGCAACGGTTACAGCCCTGCGCAACAGGGGGGTGGAGTTTTTAAGGGTGCCTACCACTTATTATGATGATCTGTTAGAAAGGGTAGGAACGATTGATGAAGATCTGGAGCCGCTCAAGGAGCTGGGTATATTGGTGGATCGTGATGAAGAGGGATATCTTTTACAATTATTTTCCAAACCTGTTCAGGACCGGCCCACTTTGTTTTTTGAAATCATTCAGCGTAAAGGTGCCAAAAGCTTTGGCAAGGGAAACTTCAAAGCCCTGTTTGAAGCCATAGAACGGGAGCAGGAAGCAAGAGGAAACCTTTAATACGGAGGGGCGGAACTACTGCCCCTTCTTCATATTATCACTGATTGATTTCCAATTAATGGGGATAAGATTTTAAGATAATTTGTATAGGAAATTCAAATATTTTTGTGTTCAACCCCGTTTAATCCAATATGTTCTCTGTTAAGATTTATACTGGTTTACTTTCTGCCTTACTTATTTGCACTACGGCTGCAGCACAAATGTCTCTTGAGGAAACACCCAAACGGTTGTTTAAACCGGTAAGCATGTTTGCCAAAGCTGAAGACAACTTAAAAGAAGAGTTTAAGCAGAAAGGTTTTGAATGGCCGGTGAAGTACATGTTTGTGCGTGCTTTCAAACTGGAGCGTCAGTTAGAGGTTTGGATAAAAGATGATTACGCCGAAGCATTTCAGCTTTTTAAAGTGTATAAAGTTTGTGCTACTTCAGGCACTTATGGACCTAAACGCAAAGAAGGCGATAAGCAAATACCTGAGGGTTTTTATTACATCAACGAATTTAAACCCAACAGTAATTATCACCTGGCACTCGGTTTAAATTATCCCAATGCATCTGATGCTGTGTTGAGTGATCCTAATAAACCCGGCGGCGATATTTATATTCATGGTAACTGTGTTACCATCGGTTGCTTGCCCATTACTGATTCATTAATTGAGCAGGTGTACCATATGGCATCTGTTGTAAAAGAACAGGGACAGGATTTTATACCTGTGCATATTTTCCCGATGCGTTATGATGATCCGGAATCAGTGGAGCAGTTTACCTCACGCACTAAAAACAAACCTGAGACGCAACAGTTTGCCAAATCTATTAAAGATGCTTACGAGTTTTTTGAGGATACACATCAGCTGCCTGCCGTTTTTGTTACAGATAAAGGGGACTATCTGATTTCAGGTAATCCTTATGCGCCTAAAGTGCCCCGCACCAAACCTGTTCAAACAAACAAGCCCGTAGATCCCTACGCAGCCTGGGAATTAGAAGAAAAGGTGGATAAAGTGCCTTTCTACAAAGAAGGAAATGCAGCATTGCAAAAATGGCTTTTCCTGCTGAGCCAGGAACTATCAGCCAAACTTCCACCTAATACTTCCATGAGTTTGCAGGTAGAATTCATTGTTGATAAAGAAGGCACCACACAAATGGCAACGGTAATAAGAGGTGGAGATCCCAAAACGAATGCACTCATCAAACAACGTTTTGAAACGGAATTGAAATGGCAGCCTGCCCTCAAAGACGGAAAACCAGTAAATACGAAGCTCAGGCAAAATCTTAATCTTGCTGCCCCAGAAGACCTGTAAAAAAGTGAAAACGGGCTCATTTAATTAGAATCTGCAGATAAGTTTTTTTATCTTTCTGCATGAAGCTTTTGAGATGCTTTGTTATTCTTCTTGCTTCACTCCGGCCGCTTACCATTAATGCACAGATTTCAGGAGTAGTGAACTCCTATTATAAAGTAACCAATGTTATACCCGCATACAACGGAATAAGAGTGCTTAATATCAGTGGACTGAATGTGAATGACCGTGTACTCATTATTCAGATGAAAGGCGCTGAAATTAATGAGACAAACAGTTCTTCCTTTGGTTCTGTTTCTGCTATCAACAATGCAGGTCAATATGAGTTTGCCACCATCTGCGGGTTTTTAAATGATACCGTCATATTTGAACGGCAGATGAAGAACAGCTATAATTTTAACCAGGCAGTTCAATTAGTACGAATACCGGTTTATACCGATGTTTCGGTTGTCGGTGTTTTACAGGCTCAGGATTGGAATCCTGTAACTGAAACAGGAGGCGTTCTTGCAATTGCAGTTACAGGTACACTCACATTAAATGCTGATATCATTGCCGATGGCGCCGGCTTCAGAGGAGGTGCACTGCAATCATTTACTACCTGTAATTACGGTTGGAATTCTACTGATTACTTTTATCAACCTTCCTCATTGATCACCAACCGGCAAAACGGAACTTATAAAGGTGAAGGTGTTAACTACACGATTCTGTCAAAGGAAGGTGGCCGTGGCAAACAATCAAACGGCGGAGGCGGTGGTAACAATCATAACAGCGGCGGCGGTGGTGGCTCTAATTTTGGTACGGGTGGAAATGGGGGCCGGTATACAGCAAGCGGTTTTGCGTGCAGTGGTTCTAATGTGGGGATAGGAGGAGTTTCTCTTTCAGCTTTTGGTTATACATCTCTCAATAACAGAATATTTATGGGCGGTGGTGGAGGTGCAGGTCATGATAATAACGGTGCAGGTACTCCCGGTGGCGATGGTGGTGGTATTATTTTTATTGAATGCAATCAACTGGCAGGAAACGGGCACATTATTTCAGCAAATGGAGCACAGGGTATCAATGTTGCTAATCCTGTAATTAATGAAGCAAGAGGCGATGGCGGTGGCGGCGGCGGTGGTGGAGGCACCGTTTTGATGAATGTAACAACTTACACGGGTAATGTAACGATTGAAGCAAAAGGTGCAGAGGGTAGCAGGGCGGGTTTCCAAACACAATGTCCCGGTCCCGGTGGTGGCGGTGGTGGTGGAGTTATCTGGTCAAACAATGTTCTGCCCGGTAATGTGACTGCAAATGTTGCAGGAGGAGTTGCCGGAATTATAAATGATGCTGCTGAAAATCCTTCCTGTGAATTAACATCGCAATTTGCAACAGCCGGTTCTGCCGGTGGAATCTTTTCAGATTTTACTATTTCCTTTCAAAGTGTATTTAACTGCATCGGTTTGTTGCCTTCCCCGATGGTTGTAAACTTTAACGGTAAAAAATCAGGCAATGCAGTACAACTTTATTGGCAACTTGTACATAATGAAGAAATTAAACTTATTCAACTGGAGCGCAGGGAAAAAAATGGTGGTTTTAAAGTAATATATTCTTTGCAGCAGCCAAATAAAACCCTGTATGAATACAATGATACTGAAACACAATTTTCGGTTCAATACAGGTTAGCGGTACATACAATTACCGGCAGCAGGCAATATTCACAGATCATTTCATTTACATCCAGGCAAATCAATGAATTAAAAACCTACCCCAATCCCGTAGCACAACAACTTACTCTTCAGTTACCTCCATTGCAACGTGGAGCCGTAACAGTAGTAATCACTGATTTTGCAGGAAGAAGAATGTCGTCACATCATATACTTATCACCAATCAAAAATTACTCAATCTTAATGCAACACATATGCCGGCAGGCGTTTATTTTATAATGCTGTATTCTAAAGATGAAGAATGGAAAACCAGGTTTGTAAAACAATAACTTAATTCGTTCTTCCCGGGTACACTTTCAATGCTTCTTCCAGGCAATCCATTGCTTTGTTCAATGCATCCAGGTTAAGCACATAAGCCAAACGAACTTCGTTTTTACCAAGACCCGGTGTGCCATAAAACCCGGTAGCAGGAGCCAGCATCACTGTTTGGTTCTGGTGGGAAAATGATTCCAGCAACCATTGGCAGAATTGATCACTGTCATCAATAGGCAATCGGGCCATGGCATAAAATGCCCCGCCGGGATTAGGACAGTAAACACCTTTCATTTTATTAAGACGGTCTACCAATAAATTTCTTCGGGAAAGATATTCCGCTTTAGGCGCATCAAAATATGAAGCCGGTAAATCCACTGCAGCTTCACCCATGATCTGGGCCAGTCCGGGCGGACTCAATCTTGCCTGTGCAAACTTCATGGCAGCATCATAAACGGCTTTGTTCTTGGTTACAAATGCTCCCAATCTTGCACCACAGGCGCTGTATCTTTTGCTTATGGTATCCATCAACACCACATGTTGCTCCAGTCCTTCCATATGCAGGGCACTTACATAAGCGCCATCATAACAAAATTCACGGTAGGCTTCATCACTGAAAAGATAGAGATCATGTTTCAGGCAGATTTCTTTCAGCGCTATCATCTCTTCTTTGCTGTACAGGTAACCGGTAGGATTATTCGGACTGCAAATGATGATGGCTTTTGTTTTATCGGAAATAACTTTTTCAAAATCCTCAATGGGAGGAAGCGCAAATCCTGTTTCAATACTTGACCTGATCGGTATAACTTTTACACCGGCAGCACAGGCAAAACCATTGTAATTAGCATAAAACGGTTCCGGAATAATCACTTCATCTCCGGGGTTGAGGCAGGTAAAAAACCCAAACATAATGGCTTCGCTGCCCCCTGTAGTTATGATAATCTGATCATGGCTTACATTGATGCCTACACTTTTATAATACTGTACCAGTTTGCGGCGGTAACTTTCATTACCTGCACTATGACTGTACTCCAGTACTTTAATATCAGCATGACGCACCGCATCCATAATGGCCGGCGGCGTCTCAATATCCGGCTGGCCGATATTTAAATGATACACTTTTGTTCCTCTTTTTTTTGCTGCTTCTGCATACGGAACCAACTTACGGATGGGAGAAGGTGGCATCTGCTCGCCACGGTTACTGATCGTTAACATAGGCGCAAAGATAGGCACGCAGACTTTTTGAAACAGCTTTGCATTTCATTCATTTTTTAAATCAATTAGTTTCATTGAGAATTTGATGATTGTATTTGTTGTACGGCAAATAAAAAAACCGCCTTCAAGGCGGTTTTGTATCAGATGAGTTCAGATAAAATTATTGTTCAACAGTACCAACAATCATCAGCGATTTTGGCTCATCAATACCCAGGAACTTTACACTTACACTTTTTGTAAACTTACCGGGAGCCGCTGCATTGTAAGTGGCAGTAATAGTGCCTGTTTTGCCGGGCTTGATAGGTTCTTTAGTGTAATCAGATTTTGTACAACCGCAACCGGGAGTTACATTTTCAATAATGAGGTCTTCTTTGCCAATATTGGTAACGGTGAAAGTTGCGGTTAATGGATTGTTGAGTTTCAATTTGCCCATATCAACTGTTTCGCTGCTGAACTTAGCTACTTCATCTGCTTTTTTTGTTTGTGCAGATGCAAGGTTTACCAGGGCAAGTGTGAACAGTAATAAAAATACTTGTTTCATGTGTATGTGTTTAATTGTTATTGTTTAAAAATCTGGAGTGCTTCATTGGATGGTGCGGATTGATCCGGCGTTTTCCAAACCAAGCCTTTAATGATGAGTTGTTTTGTTTGTCCACCGTTGTAATAAATCGTAATGGATTTTTCAAAAGCGCCTTCAGCAGCAGCATTATACCCAACTTTAATGGAGGTTTTACCGCCGGGAGGAATGGGCGTTCTGCTCCATTCAGGAGTAGTGCAACCACAGGAGGCCTGCACATTATTCAGCACCAGTGAGTCTTTGCCTTTGTTTTCAATAATAAAGGAATGGGTAACCGGTTTGCCTTGCGGAATTTTTCCGAAATCAAAACTTGTTTCAGGTAATTTAATGCTTTCCGTGGCGGGGGTCTCCTGTGCTATAGCAAAAGCGCTCCAGCAAAGGGCCGATAGGATAAAAAGGATTTTTTTCATGATTTCAATTTTGGATGATTTAAAAGCAGTTCAAAAGTAAACAAACTTACAGACAGATTCACTGCCTGAAAGGTTGCCTTTCACAATTTTTTAATCTAAAACCAACTTTCCGTATCTAAGAACGCCATTTATGCACAGAAATTTTGTTCTTTTTCAGAAGGTGGCAGAAACAGTCTTCTACCTGCTGAAAACTGCTACATTTGCGGCATGGAATTACAGGTTAACGAAAGTTTGCAAGCCCCCCTTTCTTTTGAACATTTCCGGAGTGAAGTACTCAGGGATTACCGCATGGCCTGCATCAGCCGTGAGGCCAGTTTGCTGGGTCGTAAAGAAGTGCTTACCGGTAAAGCCAAATTCGGCATTTTTGGAGATGGTAAAGAAGTGCCGCAACTGGCAATGGCCAAGTTCTTTAAACCCGGCGATTTCTACAGCGGCTACTACCGTGATCAAACCTTTGCCTTTGCTACCGGAGCCGCCACGGTAAAAGAGTTTTTTGCCCAGTTATATGCTGATCCTGATACATCTCATGATCCGCACAGTGCCGGCCGCCAGATGAACTCCCATTTTGCGACTCCGTTTTTTAATGAGGAAGGTGAAATGCTGGACCTGGTGAATCGTAAAAACCTTACAGCGGGCATGGCGCCTACAGCTGCTCAAATGCCAAGATCTGTTGGTCTGGCACTGGCATCCAAACTTTTCCGCAATATTGAAGCCATGAATAAGCAACAGCATCTTACCCGTAATGGTAATGAAGTTTGTTTTGCCACTATTGGTGATGCTTCTACCAGCGAAGGACATTTTTGGGAAACGCTCAACGCTGCAGCCGTACAGCAAATACCATTGGCTGTTTTTGTGTGGGATGATGGTTATGGCATTTCTGTTCCTAAAAAATATCAAACCACCAAAGGTTCTGTTTCTGAAGCATTGAAAGGATTCCAGGTTACTGATGGAACCAATGGCATGGATATTTATAAACTCAAAGCATGGGATTATGCAGGTATGTGCGAAGTGCTGGAAACAGCCATCGAAAAAATCAGGCAAACACATATCCCGGCACTTTTTCATGTGGAGGAAGTAACACAGCCACAAGGGCATTCTACTTCCGGTAGTCATGAACGCTATAAAACTGCGGATCGTTTGCAGTGGGAACGGGATTGGGACTGTATTAAGAAAATGAAAGAGTGGATGCTGGAAAATGATCTTGCTACTGAAGACGAATTGTTTGAACTGGAAACTGAAGCCAAGGAATTTGTTCGCAACAGTAAAACGGAAGCCTGGAGTGAATATCAATCGCCGATATTAAAACAAGTGCAGGAAGTGCTGGAGTTGATGGAACAGCTGCAGACTGCACCGGGCTCACAGGAAAGCATCAATCAACTCATTGCTCAACTCCGTTCCAATAAAGAACCAAACCGCAGGGATGTGATGAGTACTTTGTACAAAGCCATCACTTTAAGTAATGCCCCGGGTGCCGTCCTGGCGTATTATGAAAAACTAAAAACAGAGAACGCCGCACTATATAATTCGCATCTGCATACTGAAAATAAAAAGAGTGCCATGCAGGTGCCGGAACTTAAGGCACAGTTTGATGCAACATCGCCTATGCTTAACGGTTACGAAATCATCAATCGTTATTTTGATCAACTATTTGCAAGCAATGAACAGGTAGTGGCCTTTGGTGAAGATCTGGGTTATATCGGTGATGTGAACCAGGGCTTTGCCGGTTTGCAGGCTAAGTACAGTGTGAACCGCATTTTTGATACGGGCATCCGTGAGTTAACGATTATGGGCCAAGGTATAGGTTTGGCTATGCGTGGTTTCAGACCCTTTGCTGAAATTCAATATTTAGATTACCTCGTGTACGGTTTACAACCATTAACAGATGATGTGTCTACACTTCAGTTCCGAACAGCCGGTAAGCAAGGTGCACCGCTTATTGTAAGAACAAGAGGTCATCGTTTAGAAGGTATCTGGCACAGTGGTTCGCCAATGGGAATGATTATTAACAGCCTGCGTGGTATGTATGTATGTGTACCCCGTAATATGGTGCAGGCGGCCGGTATGTACAATACTTTATTGCAAAGTAATGAACCCGGCCTGGTGATTGAATGTTTGAACGGTTATCGTTTAAAAGAAAAATTGCCCACCAACCTCAATGCATTTACAGTACCAATGGGCGTTCCTGAAGTTATAAAACAGGGAACTGACATTACAATTGTTTCATACGGATCTACCTTACGTATTGTTGAGGATGCAATAAAAACCCTCGAGTTGAAAGGTGTGAGTTGCGAAGTGGTGGATGTACAAACCTTATTGCCTTTTGATATTAATCATGTAATACTGGAATCATTAAAGAAAACCAACCGCATTGTTTTTATTGATGAAGATGTACCGGGTGGTGCTGCTGCTTACATGTTTAACAAAGTAATGGAAGAGCAGGGTGGTTACAGGTACCTGGATGTAGCACCAAGAACAATCACGGGCAAAGCACACCGACCTTCCTACGGAAGCGATGGTGATTATTTCAGCAAGCCCAATGCAGAAGAGATTATTGAAGTGATTTTAAAGATGATGAACGAATAATGATGAACTTACCCATTTACCAGGTTGATGCGTTTGCTTCCGCTTTATTTAAAGGAAACCCTGCTGCTGTTATTCCATTAACTGCCTGGATTGATGATGGTTTGATGCAGCAGATTGCAGCAGAAAACAACCTGGCTGAAACCGTATTCTTTGTGCCACAGGAAAACAGTGAAGCAGATTTTCATATACGATGGTTTACACCGGAGTTTGAAATTAATTTATGCGGACATGCTACATTGGCCAGTGCCTTCGTGATTTTTAATTACCTCGGTTTTTCAAAAGATACGGTTGTGTTTTCTTCGCAAAGCGGGTTGCTTCGTGTAACCCGTAAAGACGGTATACTGGAAATGGATTTTCCTTCCTGGAAGCCACAGCCGGCAAAAGATGCACCTGCTAACATTACTGAGATATTAGGTATTGGCGCCATTAAAGGTGTATACCGCCATCGTGATTTAATGATTGAAGTGGCAACCGAAGAAGAAGTATTAGCTGCCCGCCCAGATTTCACTGCTTTAAAGAAAACAAAAGAGATGGTGATCCTTACAGCGCCCGGCAAGGAAGCTGATTTTGTATCAAGGTTTTTTGCACCCGATGCTGCGGTAGATGAAGATCCGGTTACCGGCAGTGCTCATTCGCAACTCATTCCTTTCTGGAGCGAAAAGCTCAACCGCAAAAAAATGTTTGCCAAACAACTAAGTAAACGTGGAGGCGAACTTTGGTGTGAAGATGTGGGCAACAGGGTTATTATCGGAGGGCAATGTGTATTTTACATGAAAGGTGAGATCACCGTTTAGTCCAGAAATTTTTTCTTCCACTCCGGTTTGGGCAACCAACATTCTTCTTTTTTGCCGAACCAACGGTACCTGTTTTGTGCGATGAAATTATAAACAGCATCCCGTATAAATTTCGGTACAATGATGAAAGCATAAAGTAAACTCCATCCGCCACCCAAATGCCTGAGCATGCGTAAGGCGCCTGAGCTTTTGGTGTAAAGCTGTTCTCCTTCCAAAAGCATAAAGGAATTGAATTCATTTGAAGGCATGCTGTATTTCTTCAATACTTCCTGTCCATAATTCTCCTGCAATGACCCAAATAAAAACTGATCTTTCTTATCGTGCCTCAATATAAACTGCACACTGCTGCTGCAGAGGTTGCAAACGCCATCAAATAATACAATGAATTGTTTTTTCCCGGCCGGTGATTGTTCTGTCATCAAAAAAGTTGTAAATTTTCTTATGCACTCTGTTTTGTCTTTTGCAAAAATACTGTATTTAACCCTGCTTCTGTTCTGGACCGGTAAAGCCTTTGCACAGCAACGATATACCAAAACAGATTCCACCAGGGTGTGGGAGTATTTGTCAAAATCTGATGAATGGATTGATGATTCGAGGTTTGATTCAGCTATGAGTTTAGCCAAAAAGGCACTTATTGAAAGCAGTCGGTTGAAATTTTTAAGAGGTGAAGCCTATGCTCATTTAAAGATTGCAGAAGTACATTACCGAAAATCAGAAAATGCTGTACTGGGCTATTATGATTCAGCAGCATTAAGAACCGGGATTGTATTGAAAGATACTCCGCTCATTGCGCTGGCAACTTATCAATTAGGCCAATATTTTTTTGAGCAAAAGAAATACGCAGAAGCAGAGCAACTTTTTTTACGTTCATTAACTGTTTATTTTGAAAAAGCACAGAATGATTATACCGCATTTGTTTACAATGATCTCGGAAGCTTATATGGATTCACAGGCGCTATTGAAAAACAGGTGGATTGGTATTTGAAAGCGGTTCGTCTTCATGAGAAAAACAATAATGAGTTTGGATTGGCGCAGACATACAGTAATCTGAATGATTCCTATTATGAACTGGAGCAGTTTACAGAAGCTATCCGTTACGGAAGGCGTTCACTCGCTATCCGGGAAAAATTGAAGGATTATCCCGGTCTTGCTGTTTCCTGTAATAATCTTTCGCAAACGTATTTACGGATTGATTCTGTGCAACATGCCGTTTATTACCAGGAATTGGGTTTGAAATATGCTGAGCTCAGTGGCCTGCCTTCACGTATGGCGCATTCCTATGTGAGTATGTCATTACTCATGAACCGTCAAAAAAAATACGACGAAGCATTAAGTTATGAAAAGAAAGCAATTGCAATTTATGATTCAGTAGATCGGAATGTGCAGGCCAATCGTTATATAGCTGCCGCTTTTTACAGTAATATTCTTAAAGACTCAGCAGGTGCTGTTGCTTATTTCAAACAATCAGAAAATCTTGCCAAAACATTGAATAATAAAGTTGTGCTTCGTAATGTGTACTTATATCTTTCAGAGTTTTATCGTGTGCGGAAAGATGCTTCCCTGGCATATGATTATTACCGCAAACATATTCTCTACCGTGATAGTTTGAACAATGTAGAAGTCAATACCAAAATCGCTGCTCTGCAAACACAATTTGAAACAGAAAAAAAAGATTTTGAAATCAACCGTCTCAACACTTTGCAACGCATCAAGCAACTGGAAATAGAAAAACAAAAAGCCATAATTGGCGGTAATCAACTGGAAGCTCTGCAAAAACAAAATGAAATAGACTTGTTGTCGAAAACACAGGAGTTACAAAATGAGCAATTAAAACGGCAGGCAGATGAACTGGAGCGTCAGCAGTTGATTGCAAAAAATAATGACCAGCGTTTGCAGTTAGCAGAAAAAGAAAAGCAACTGCAATTGAAACAACTGGACAACCAGCGGAACATCCGCAATATTATGATCGGCGGGTTTGGGTTAATGTTGTTATTAGGTTATTTGTTTTTTAACCGTTATCAGTTAAAGAAAAAACTGGAGCAACAAAATTCTTTACTGGCTATGCGCAATAATATCAGTGAAAACCTGCATGATGATATTGGCGCTTCGCTCAGTAACATCGGTATTCTTACCGAGCTTGCAAAACGGAATCTCCGTAATGAACAGAAATCAACCGATTATCTGAATAAAGCCGGCGAAGATATCCAGCGCATCAGCGAAAGCATCAGTGATATTGTCTGGAACATCAATCCCAAATATGATGAGTTAACGAATTTATTTGTGCGTATGAAACGATATGCAGCCGATATGCTGGATGGAAAAAACATCAGCTATCAACTCAACTTCAGTGAAGAAGCTGAAGCGATGAGTCTGAGCATGGAAAAGCGGCGCAACTTTTATCTCATCTTTAAAGAAGCTATCAATAACCTCGTAAAATATTCCCAGGCATCACAGGCGATTGTAGAAGTGACTATTGATCATCATCATTTAAAACTCCTCATTAGAGACGATGGTAAAGGTTTTGATGCCACTGCAAAAAGTTCAGGAAACGGTTTGTACAACATACAGAAGAGGGCGCAGGATATGAACGGACTGTTCCGCATTGAATCCATTCCCGGCAAAGGAACAGCCGTAACACTGGATATACCTATTACCTGATTGTGTAATAGCTTTTAATAAAGCAGCAACCTATCTTACAGTGAAAATGTTATGTCCCTTGGTAATATATGAAGATAATGCCCGGCTGCGCCAATCGATGGAGCTCTTACTCAACGAAGCCGCAGGTTATGAAATTACAGGTTCTTTTGGCGATTGCGACAATGCGGAAGCTGATATGGAAGTGTGCAAACCCCGGCTGGTGATTATGGATATTGATATGCCCGGCATTGGCGGTATAGAAGGTGTAAAGAAAATAAAACAGCATCACCCGGAAGTAAAAGTGGTGATGCATACCGTGTTTGATGATGATAACCGCATTTTTGATTCCATCTGTGCAGGTGCTGATGGGTATCTTTTAAAAAATACGCCTCCGTTAAAATTTGTTCAATCGCTCCAGGATTTGATGGAAGGTGGTGCGGCTATGAGTCCCTTTGTGGCGCAAAAGATTTTTCAGTTTTTCAGAACAAATCATACAGTAAAAGAAGATTTTCATCTTTCTGCCCGTGAAAAAGAAATACTGGAATTACTTGTTAAAGGGAATTCGTATAAAATGATTGCAGATAAAAGTGGTATTTCTATTGATACTGTAAAAAAACATCTGCAGAACATCTATCATAAACTCCATGTAAGCTGTGGCACAGAAGCAGTAGCCATGGCATTGAAACATAAGATTGTAAAAATTGATTAGTTTCTACCCGATTGTGTAATTGATCTTCGTTGAAAGCTTTTTCATCTTTACAGAAACATTAAGAATATGAAAAGCTTTTCTGCTATCGTTGTAAGTGTTTTCTTTTTTATTTATTCCCATGCACAAAATGTAGGAATTGGTACGCCTACACCCGTTGAGCGTTTGGATGTAAACGGAAACATCAACGTAAACGGAACAATAAAAGTGAATGGCGCCGATGGTACAGCAGGCCAGGTATTGATGAAGAATAATACCGGCACTATGGTATGGGCCGATTTATGCAATTACAAAAATTTCGTTTCACTTACATCTACGGTTTCAGATACATGGATTGTTCCAGCAGGTGTAACTTCAATTTTAGTTGAAGTGTGGGGAGCAGGCGGTGGTGGCAATACCTTGGCCGGAGGCGGTGGAGGGGGTTATTGTGCAGCAAAATTTACTGTTACCCCGGGGACCACTATTAATTATGTTGCGGGTACTTTAGGCAGTGGTGCTGTATTAGCAACAGCCGGAAATGGAGGTAACTCCACTTGTACAGTCAATGGCTTCTCAGTAACCGGATATGGCGGTGGAGGGGCCCTGTTTCTTTCTGCAGTAAACGGACAGGGAGGGCAAAGTGGTGGTGGCGATTTGCAAGGTGCTTCTAATAATTTCATAGCAAAAACAGGCGCCCCCGGACAATCACAAAAAAGGAACTTCTGGCAATTTAATGCAACTACATTTTATGAAAGTGGTGAAGCCGGAAGAGGAGGCAATTCCGGTAATACAGATAATACAGGAGGCCTTGGGCAATATTACCTGTATAACAACACAGGTTCAACATTAGTATATCGAAATGGCAATCCTTCATCAGGATACAGACCCGGAGGCGGAGGGGCAAGCGGTGTTCAATACGGTACCACAAATATAGGAGGTGGCAACGGAGCCAATGGATTAATCATAATCCATTATTAAACGCACATTGAGAAAGGTGATGATTATAAATTTCATTATCAGGATAAGATAATATCACACCAATGAAATCCTTTATTTTTTTTCTTTTCATTATATATCAGTTTTCAGCAATTGCACAACAACCCAATGCAGATGCAGAGCGTATGCTGCAGTCCTTGAAGCAAAGCGGCCTGGTACGGCAGGAGGGTAATCACATCATCTTTAAGGTTAAAAAGGCAAGCGATACAGCTCAGCTACGACTTTTGTACGGCAATATGTTTGCCAGCGATAAATGGACCATGGGTTTTGAAGTAGAAGGCAAACCCATTACTAAACCAGTTATACAACCGGTTACTAATGAAGTGAACAACCGTGTTACAACCAACACAACACCGGTAAATCAACCCATCAACAGAACTGATAATTCCTGTTCCTGTTTTTCAAACATGCAGGTATTTAACTATGAAAACAATTTCGCCAATAAAGATAACCCACCTTTTACCGAACACATTTTTACAGTACCGGAAGGTATTAGCAAAATTAAAATTGAGGCATGGAGTGCGGGTGGTGATGGGTGGTCAAATTCATTTGATGCAAACGCTGATCCTGAAAACACTCAGATTGCACTTAAAGGTGGAGGAGGTGGAGGAGGAGCTTTCATCTTTGTAGTACTATCAGTAAAGCCGGGTGATAAAGTGAATATGAAAGTACCGGCCGGAGGAAGTAACCATCCTCTTACTATTCAATTGAATGATCGCTTTACAGGAGGACTCGTTCTCATAAGTGGTTCTAATGCCAGGGAAACACCTGTTTCAGAAAATTTTAATGGAAAAGGTGGAAAGTTAGGTGCTCACACGGGTGCATTTGCATCTGGAATTGTATCAATAAACGGCGAAGATGGAGCGCCAAGTTATGTAGCAAGTAATTACCAGGATCAGGCCAGCAGAAACGGTTATATTGAAATGGATCGGTATGATACCTTTTTTGGTGCCGGTGGAACAGCGCCAAGAGGTGGTTCAGGTGGCGCCGGCATGATCATCAAAAAAACAATCGCAGCCGGTAGTTATGCCGGTCGGTATATACCTGCAAAAAACGGAATTTTTCCCGGTGGCGGTGGAGGTGCAGGTTTGTCTCATACTGAAGCAACAGATGCTGAAGATTTATTACGACATGGAAAAGGTGCTCACGGATTAATCATCATTTACTATTAAAGTCTCCTCACCAACTTCTTCTTTAATATAGGATACTCACTACACAATCGTGTAATTGACACAGAAGTGCAGAATATAGAATTTAGAGTATAAAAATGTAAATATGAAAAAGTACTTAATTGCTTTTATTTCTTTTTCTGTAATCATCGTTACATCCTGCAAAAAGAAAGATAACCCCGCAGCTCCTGCGCCGGCACCACAAAAAACACGTTTGGTAAAAGCTGATTTTACATCTGTAGCAGGCGTGTTTGCCTATACTTATAACAGCAACGGCCATATTGCTTCAGAAAATTTTACAGCAACTACAACCGGCAATTTTTCCAGAACTGTTACGTACTCAAACTATGATTTGCAGGGCAGGGTAACTGAATATACTGTTGATATCAATGATCCTGCATTTGTTGATTCCAAAACAGTTATTTCTTACAGCAGTAATGGCAGGCCGGAGCGTTTCATTTATTTTGATTTGCCATCAGGCGCTAATGCAGGTTTTACAACATTTGAATATTCCGGTCTTAAAGTAATAGTAAAGCGTTATTCATCAACTAATACATTACAGGGTACAACTGAATATACCTACACTACAGATGGAAATAACCTGGCAGAAATGAAAGTGTTTAACGCAGCCGGAGTGTTGATTTCTACTACTGCTTACAGCAATTATGATACAAAAAATACGTACGAATCTTTATTACCTGCGGGCTCTTTAAGTGCGCCGCTTTCTAAAAATAATTTCCAGGCTTTATCACGCACTGTTCACAGTACAGGAGCTGTTACAAATTTTACAGTAACGTTTGAGTACAATGCTGATGGGTATCCCACAAAACGCACTTTGAGTTCAGGTGCTGTAAGTACGTATGAATATACAAAGCAATAAGAAATGAGTGATTATAAAAAGCGCTGTAAGATACTATCAGGATTCGCTGTACATGTATGTTTAGCGATGTATATGTTTACCGGTACAAATGTATCTGCACAAACACCCGGCCGTGATTCACTTTTTGGCGGTAACCCTCATGCTCCTTTCCTCAACAGTATTTATGATGCTGATGTACTTACCGGCAGAAGTGTACCACAAACGATTCCGCCCAACAGGGAAAAAATCTGTTTTGATAAGATTATAAAAATCAAAACAGCAACCAGCCGTGGTCCGGCTGAGCAATGTTTGTTTCTCAATACCAAGATCGGGTTGATGGCCTGGACTCCGTTAAAACCGGGCAGCATCGGTATCTGTGATATTAAACCCGATCAGGAAGATTTCCGTTTGAGTATTCTTGGTTTAAAAGGAAATATTTACAACTATACAAATGCCAAGAAGAAAGGAGGAATTGAACATTGGGTGCAAACATCTAACAGTGTGAGCTATCAATATCAATTCGGCAATATGGCGGTAGCGCCTTCTGTTGCGTTAAGAAAAAAAGCAGAGCGAAGGGATTATTGTGATGGTAAAGTAAAAGCACAACTGTACAAAGTAGATGGTAAACCGGAAGAATGGTATCTGTGGGGCAAACAATTTCCTGATGCGGTTATTTTTCAGCCACAGAAATACCTCGGCAATTTTGCAGTAGGTTATGCTTACAGTGATAAAGGTTTGTTCATCATTATGCAAATGGTGAGCGGCAGTATGGATTCAAAAATCATGGACATCCGTGATGTGGATATCTGTTTTGATCCTTCTCCTTTTAAAGTATTTGAAGACGAGCAGCAGAATAAAATGCAGGAATCCATTACAAGAGAGCGGGCTCGTATTGCAAGAGAAGAAACAAAACCGGAAAAGTATGGAAGTTGCCAGTCAAAAAAAGATAAACTCCTTAATGCACAACGAGAAGCCTTACAGCGACGGGAGCAAAATATGCAACAGGTGAAACGGGGCAATATGATGCAGGATATACGTACCCAACAGGCGCAAGCCGATTTATACAGCCAGGATGATGCCATTGAACAAATGATTTTTGATACAGAATTAAAAATCTGCAGGGCAGAACAGCGGCAGGCCGAACATCCAAGCGAGAGTAATGCACAGAAAATAAGATGTCTTCGTGAAGCGCTGGCCCAACAGATACAAACCAAGGCAAGGTTTCAGCAAATCAATACGCAGTTCCGCAATGAGCCCGGCCGGCAGGTAATGGAAAAATCAAAAGCCATCATGCAGGCCATTCATCCATGTAATTAAAACCAAAGGGCTGAAAAATTTTCAGCCCTTCGTATCTCGTACTTCTTACTTCGTACTTCGTATTTATCATCATCCCATATTATGAAACACTTTCTGCACATCATCATCCTGCTCTAAGCGTTCAATGAGTTTACTCACATCTTCTGCTTGTTCATCTGTTACGGGAACAGTAGTGGTGGGAATCCATTCCAGTTCAGCGCTGATGGGAGTGATGCCTTTTTCTTCCAGTGCTTTTTGCATATTACCAAAATCAGCAAAGGCACAACGAACAACTAAAATATCTTCACCATTTTCACCGGTACTCTCACCTAATTCTTCCAACCCATAATCAATCAGTTCCAGTTCCATTTCCTCGGCATTCAATCCTTCAGGCTTCAGTTTAAACACACCCATCTTCTTAAACTGAAAGGCTACAGATCCACTGTTGCCCAAAGCACCACCGCCTTTATTAAAATGACTTTTTACATTGGCAACGGTACGCACATGATTGTCGGTTGCTGTTTCTACCAACAGCGCTACACCATGCGGTGCGTAACCTTCATACAGAATTTCATCATAGTTCACCATTTCTTTACCCTGCGCCCTTTTAATAGCCGCTTCTACACGGTCTTTAGGCATACCCACACTGCGTGCGTTTTGAAAACAACGACGCAAGGCAGCATTGGTGCCTGGGTCTGGCCCGCCTGCCTTTACAGCAATTACAATTTCTTTTCCGATGCGGGTGAACTGCTTGGCCATGCGGTCCCAGCGGGCAAACATGGTACTCTTTCTTACTTCAAAAATCCGTCCCATTGTAAATGTTTATGGTTTGTAGCCTGCCTTTCGGCAGACAGTTTTTTTGTTTTTGTTATCAGCTTTTACAACTCAATTCAACTTCAGTGGCGTCGCACTCTTGTGCTTTATCTATTCTATTGAGCAATACTTCTATCACTCAAAGTAAAAGCGACGGCAAAATTAGGGAACTGGCTTAAAAGAAAAAACCGCTCAAAAATGAACGGTCTTTTCTTTATTTAAATCAAAAGGATTAATGCTTTTCAAAATCACTCGCCTTCGGAATAATATCTGAAGGATTATTCAGCTTGCTGTGATGACGGCTGTAGACGAAATACACTACTAAACCAATCGCCATCCAGGCAAATGCTACTTTCAATGTTTGGGAATCAAGACCCACAATCATTGCCGTGCAAATAATCACACCTAATGCTGATACTACAGGATAAATAGGCGTTTTGAACGGACGCTTAATGTTGGGTGACTTCACTCTCAATATCCAAACACCGGCACTTACCAATACAAACGCAAACAAAGTTCCAAAGGAAGTAAGATCACCTGCCACATGTCCGGGAACAAACGCTGCAAATAAACCTACAAACACAAACAAAATCCAGTTGGCTTTGTAAGGTGTTTTGAATTTGGGATGCAATTCACCAAACGCTTTTGGAATCAAGCCATCATTACTCATGGTATAGAAGATGCGGCTTTGACCCATTAACATCACCAATATTACAGAAGAGAAACCGGCAAGAATCGCAATGGTAACACTTTTGGCCAGCCATCCATAACCCGTCATATAGGTTGAGATAGCATAAGCTACGGAAGCTTCACGTCCTTTTTCAGGGTCTACAAATTCTTTCCAATTGGCCACACCGGTTAATACATGTCCGAATAAGATATAAAGAATGGTACAAACCACTAATGAACCCAAAATACCAATCGGCATATCACGACTGGGATTTTTTGCTTCCTGTGCTGCGGTACTCACCGCATCAAAACCAATAAAAGCAAAGAATACAATGGCCGCACCACCGAGTACACCCCCAAAACCATGTTTGTTCCAACCGCTGTAATCTGCAATTACTTTACCTGCACTGTCAGTTACGGGAGCTGTATCTGCAGGAATTAAATAAGGCGTATGATTTTCAGGGTTGATAAACTGCCAGCCGATGGCAATGAATAATAACACAATTGCCACTTTAATGAACACGATGATCATGTTTACAATGGCACTTTCCTGTGTTCCTTTAATCAATAACAACGTAAGCAATAAAAGAATGATGAGGGCCGGAGCATTCATAATACCGCTATGGTGCACACCTGCACTATCTGTAAAACTTTCAAACGGCGAGTGGCACCATTCATAAGGAATAGCTCCTCCCAGCAGCTTGTTTAAATATTCACTCCATGCAATAGAAACAGTTGCAGCACCAAGGGCATATTCCATAATCAATGCCCAACCAATAATCCATGCCACCAGTTCGCCCATAGTGGTATAGCTGTAAGCGTATGCACTACCGGCAATAGGAATCATGGCTGCAAACTCTGCATAACATAAACCGGCAAAGGCACAGCCTATGGCGGCAACAATAAATGAAAGTGTAACACCCGGACCCGCCGCCTGGCCGGCAGCAGCAGCCGTTCTCACAAATAAACCCGCACCAATAATAGCTCCGATACCAAGGGCTACCAGATTGGCGGCACCTAATGTGCGTTTCAATCCTGATTCACCCTGCTCGGCCTGAGCCAGAATTTGTTCAAGCGGCTTTTTGGCAAATAAACTCATACAATTTGGTTATGGTTATAAAATTTAAGTAGGGCAAAATAGAGATTTATTGCATACAATCATCAAAAGATTTATTAACGGGTTCTCCTGTACGTCCAAAACCACAAAGCCGTATATTGCGACACATTCAACCAACCGTATGGGTAAAGGAAATAAGTTAACGATTTACATACTGATTGCCATGATTGCCGGTGCGGCTGTAGGCGCTCTCATTTTTTATAATGCAGAGGCGGCAACCAAGGATTCACTGGCTAAAAATCTCAAACTGCTTACCACCATTTTCCTGCGTTTGGTACAAATGATTATTGCTCCTTTAGTGTTTACAACATTAGTAGTCGGTATAGCAAAATTGGGTGATATGAAAACCGTGGGCCGTGTGGGAGGTAAAGCCATGCTCTGGTTTATTTCAGCATCGCTCATCAGTTTATTGATTGGTATGCTGCTGGTAAATCTTACCAAGCCGGGTATTGGTTTTGACCTTGCAGGAGCTACAGCTGAAGGTGTAAAAGATATTGCCGGTAAAACCCAATCTTTCAGTATTCAGAATTTTATTGAGCATGTGTTTCCCAAAAGTTTGGTGGAAGCTATGGCTACCAATGAAATTCTGCAGATTGTGGTGTTCTCCATCTTCTTTGGTATTGCAACAGCCTCCATGGGTGATTATGCAAAGCCATTAATTAAAGGATTGGATATCGCATCGCACATCATTCTGCATATGGTAGGTTATGTTATGAAGTTTGCACCGCTGGGTGTGTTTGGTGCCATTGCCGCTACCATTGCTACTAAGGGATTTGAAATTTTTATTTTCTACGGAAAGTATTTCTTTTCCTTCCTTGGTGGTATTGCTGTGTTGTGGATTGTGTTACTGTCTGTAGGTTATTTGATCTTGGGCAAACGAATGGTACAACTCATGAAGCGTATATCGCAACCGATGGTGATTGCCTTTAGTACCACCAGCAGCGAAGCGGTGTTTCCCAAGCTTACAGAAGAACTGGAGCGTTTCGGCTGCAAGGATAAAATTGTTTCCTTCATTTTACCACTGGGTTATTCGTTCAACTTAGATGGCAGTATGATGTATATGACCTTTGCTGCAATTGCTATTGCTCAGGCTTACGGCATCCAGTTAGACATTGGAACACAGCTCACCATGCTGCTGGTACTCATGCTCACCAGTAAAGGGGTAGCCGGTGTACCACGTGCTTCGTTGGTGGTAATTCTTGCTACCTGTGCCATGTTTGATATTCCACCGGAAGGAGTGGCACTCATCCTGCCGATTGATCATTTCTGTGATATGTTCAGAAGTATGACCAATGTAATCGGTAATGCACTTGCTACAAGTGTTGTAAGCAAGTGGGAAGGTGAACTGGGAGACGGAACTGCGGAAGCCTGATGTAATTCAAATTTCAACAATCATTTATCCTCCACTCATTTATAAAAAATTATTCATGCGTCGTTTAGTTGTATTGCTGGCCTTTTTGTTTTGTTCTGTTCATTTGATTGCGCAACAGCAGGTAAAGATTTTTGTATTGAATCAATACGAAGCACCTATTGATTTTTTTAAAGTAGATGGAAAAGAGTACCGCACTTCCAAAGATGGTTCTGTGTTGATTGATGTACCTGTTGCTGATTCTGCCATCTTCAGTGCTAAGGAATATCCGGCTACTGCTGTTTCAAAAAATGATATTAAAGATGGAGCCAACATCACCATCCGTAAAAAGTTTACCTGGAAAGACCTTGTAAACCCGATGTTTTACATCAACTATGGAGGTTTGTGGTTATTGCTCTTTATCATTTTTGCAGAAACGGGTTTGTTCATGGGCTTCTTTTTGCCGGGTGACAGTTTGTTATTTGTGGCCGGTATTTACAGCACCAACCTGGCCAATGAATTTTTGAAATTGATTGGATTGGGTAATGTGCACAATGAGTGGCTGGAATTGATTGTGTTGTGCGCCTTGCTTTCGATAGCGGGTATTCTTGGAAACCTGGTAGGCTACTGGACAGGTAAGAAAGTTGGTCCGGCCATGTACCACTGGAAAGACAACCTGTTATTTAAAAAACGGTACCTGCATGAAGCGCATGATTTTTATGAGAAGCATGGCGGGGGTGCCATTGTTATGGCCCGTTTTCTGCCGATTGTAAGAACCTTTGCACCCATTGTGGCAGGCATTGTAGAAATGGATCGTAAGAAATTTGTGTTTTATAATATTATTGGTTCCATCTCCTGGGTGGTTTCTATGATTTTTGCCGGACACTTTTTACAGATTTGGGTAAAGAATCAATTTGGGATTGAATTAAAAGATAAGCTGGAACTTATTGTTATCATCATTATCGCTGTTACTTCTGCTCCTGTTCTCTGGAAATTTTTCTTCAGCAAGGCGAAAGACAGAACGCCCAAGACTGATTAATACATGAACTGCTTATGACTGCTCAAAAAGAACAATCTATTTTTTCATTAGCTGTTGTAGTAGCAGCACTGGGTTACTTTGTGGATATTTATGACTTGCTGCTGTTTACCATTGTGCGGGAGCCAAGCATTGTTGGAATTGGTATTGATAAAGCTGATACAGCTGCTATGATCGCTGCCAGTACAAAAATCATTAACTGGCAAATGGTGGGTTTGTTGATTGGGGGAATTCTCTGGGGCACATTGGGCGATAAAAAAGGAAGGTTGAGCGTGTTGTTTGGTTCTATCCTGCTGTACTCTGTTGCCAATTTTTTTACCGGCTTTGTTCAAACAGTTGACCAATATGCGTATGCAAGATTTGTGGCAGGCTTAGGCTTAGCAGGTGAACTGGGTGCAGGTATTACACTGGTGAGTGAGTTGCTGCCCAAAAACAAAAGAGGCATAGGTACATCCCTGGTGGCAGGTATTGGTTTGTTTGGTGCAGTGTTTGCCTATTTCACTTTTCAATACACACAGGATTGGCGTTTGTGTTATAAGATAGGTGGTGGTTTAGGTATTGGTTTATTATTGCTTCGTGTGAGTGTGGCCGAAAGTGGCATGTTTAAAGAAGTGAAGCACTCGGGTGTGAGCAGAGGAAATGTGCTGATGTTTTTTAATGATGCTACCCGTTTCAGAAAATACTTATTGGCGATTTTAATTGGGTTGCCTACATGGTATGTGATTGGAATTTTGGTCAATCTCAGCAATCGTTTTGCTGGCGAGTTTTACAACAATCCAAAAATTGACAGCGGTCGAGCTATTATGTTTGCCTATGCTGCTATTGCCACAGGTGATATTTTAATCGGCTTAATCAGTCAGTATTTCAAAAGCAGAAAGAAGGCATTGTACTTATTCTATGCATTTACCATTGTCGGCTTGATCATTTTCTTTTCGCCGCTCAATAGTTCTGATACCGCCATGTATGCTATTTGTGCATGGCTGGGTTTCAGTACCGGCTTCTGGGCCATCTTTGTAACTATGGGTGCAGAACAATTTGGAACCAACTTAAGAGCAACAGCAGCAACTACCATCCCCAATATGGTGCGAGGCGCATTGCCTTTAATTAATATGATGTTTTTGGGATTGTTTCAAAAGAGCTGGGGGTGGGGCTTAACCAAAAGCGGTATTGTTACAGGAGTAGTAGTGATGACCATAACATTAATAGCAGCCTACTTTACACAGGAAACATTTCATAAAGATTTGAATTATGTAGAAGGCGAGGAGATGTTGCCCTGAACAACGTTCCATTAACCATGAACCAGCAAACATGAAGTTTTTAATCATAAGGTTCAGTTCTATCGGAGATATTGTTCTCACCACTCCCGTTGTTCGTTGTTTGAAACAGCAGGTGGCTGATGCGGAAGTGCATTACCTCACCAAATTCAGTTTTCATAAAGTGATTGCTGCCAATCCCTACGTTGATAAATTTCATTACCTCAATAATGATTGGGATTTACTGATGCATGAACTCAAAGAAGAAAACATTGATTACATTATTGATCTGCATCATAACCTACGTACCCTGAAAGTAAAACGGGCACTAAAGGTGAAATCGTTTTCATTTAATAAACTCAATCTTCAAAAATGGTTGCTCACAAACTTCAGGATCAACCGTATGCCTGATGTACATATTGTGGACAGGTATCTGGAAACAGTGAAAGAATTCGGAGTTAGAAACGATTACCAAGGACTGGATTATTTTGTACCGAAGGAAGAAGAAATCAAACAAACTGATCTGCCGCATAGCCATAATCTTGGTTATATCGGGTTGGTGATTGGTGCTGCACATAACACCAAGCGATTGCCCTTACATAAGCTCAAAGAACTTTGCTCGGCTTTGCATCATCCCATTATTTTACTGGGCGGACCGGAAGATGCTGCCATGGGTGAACAGATAGCATCCATTGACAATGTCAAAATCTACAACGCCTGTGGCAAATTCTCCATCAACGAAAGTGCTGATCTTGCTCGAAAAGCAAAACTCATCATTACACATGATACTGGCTTAATGCATATTGCTGCGGCTTTTCAAAAACCCATCATTAGTATTTGGGGTAACACCGTGCCTGCCTTTGGGATGACGCCTTATTTTGGAAACACGCAAGTACAAAATATGAAGTACGAAGTGCCAAACCTGCGTTGCCGTCCTTGTTCTAAGATCGGTTATGACAAATGCCCCAAGGGTCATTTTAAATGTATGGAGCAGCAGGAAGTACAGCAACTGGCTGCCGTGGCACAAAGCTGGGCCAAAACACTCCGTTAATCATTGCTGAGCTGCTGGCTCATTCTCCAGCGCCGATTACTCAGTACCGCTCCTTTATACCCCGATTGTGTAATAGTTTGCACCAACCAAACAGATTAGTTTTATGGAACTGAAACTGATCTTCTGTAATTAAATCAATCGGTATGAAACATAATTGGATCATTCTGCTGTTGCTCCTCGTTGTAAACACCGCTGCTGCACAATTGGTGATTACCAATGGTGCGGCTTTTACACTCACCGGTGATGCTGTATTGACCTTGCAGGATTTGGACCTGGTGAATAATGGTACTTTTAATCAAACGACAGGAACCGTTCGTTTTACCGGAACGGCTAACAGCAACATCAGTGGTACACAGTTTACCAAAATCCACATATTGCAAATAGCAAAAACCGGAGCCGTACAGGTACAACTGCAACGGACATTGAACATCGGTTCGCAAATCAATTTTACAAGCGGAAGTATCAATCTCAACAATAACAATATTGAATTGGATGCAACAGCTTTTTTAAATGGTGAAACAGAAGCGGCACGCATTACGGGTACTACTGGTGGCTATGTGCAAATCATTACCAACCTCAATGTACCTGCAGCTGCTAACCCAGGTAATTTAGGTGCCGTAATTACATCAGCTCAAAATCTTGGTTCTACTATCATTCGTCGTGGCCATACCGTACAATCAAATATTGTTTCCGGAAGACCTTCCATTAATCGCTACTTTGATATTACACCCACAACCAACACGGGATTGAATGCAACACTCCGCTTCAACTATTTTGATGCAGAGTTGAATGGCCGTACCGAAAATGCATTAGGCTTATGGCGCAGCAATGATAATGTAAACTGGACGGGTGTTGGTTTCAGCAGCCGTGATGCGGTCGCCAATTTTGTTGAACAAACAGGTATCAACTCGTTTTCCAGGTGGACCTTAACGGATAATGATTTTCCTACCGGTGTGTTTGATGTGTTTGCTGATGGTGTTACCGGTATACGCTTGTGGCCTAACCCCACTGTTCAGGATTTGATTGTAAGTGTTCGGGTAAAGAAAACAGTTGATGCCAATGTGATGCTGGTAGATATGAGCGGCAGAATTATTTCAACAATGACTGCAAGGCTTTTGAATGGTGAAAATCAATTGCAGATAAAAGCAGATAAGATTCCCGCCGGTGCTTATACATTAATAATTGTAGCGGAAGATGGGTCTAAAATGCAGGGTAAGTTTATTAAACAATAACTTAATTTAAGTGCAGCAGTAGCGGTTGCCTTTGGCAACCGCATTTTATTTAATTTAAACTGAATTTTCTTTTGAACCTGCTGCCGCAACCTTCTATACATCCAAAGTACCATATCTCAAGAATACCATCTTTAAACTTATAGCTACATTTTTGCTCTCTGTTAAGTGCTGGCGATTTTAATACAAAAGATGAATCAGTAAGATTTTCTATGGTGCCGCTTTTTCCCCAGAAATAATTATCGTTGCTCGTTGTATAAGTTAAATTACTTTTAATTTCAATGGTAATATTGCTGGCAGGTTGCCAATGCCATGCTGTACCCGGGCTTATGTAGTTTTCATATTCGCTCCATTTTCCAAAAAGTGAATTCTCCGGCTCAGCATTTTCTGTTTTAGCACAGGAAATAAAAGCCACCAGGATAAACAGGAGTGAAACTTGTTTCATAAATCTGATTTTAATTTCTGACCATCCGTAAATTGTTTTCGTTGCATCCGGCTTATTAAATCTAAAAGTCAGTAAAAGCAAAAACGGTTTCAGCATGCTGAAACCGTTTTAATTTTCAAATTATCTAATTTTCAAATCAGAGTGTCTTCAACACATCGTTCATACTTCTAACTGCATCCGCACTCTTATTGAATAATGCCTGCTCATCATCATTCAAACCAAAGTCAACGATTTTTTCCCAACCATTGCGGCCGATGGTAACAGGTACACCCAGGCAAATATCTTTTTGCCCGTATTCACCATCAAGAGCTACACAGCAGGTAAAGAGTTTCTTTTCATCACGCAAAATACTTTCTACCAATGCCGCTCCGGCAGCACCCGGAGCATACCAGGCACTGGTGCCGATTAATGCTGTAAGTGTAGCGCCACCCACCATGGTATCTTTTACAATTTTTTCCTGTTGTTCTTTGCTTAAAAAGTTGGTAACAGGTACACTGTTCCAGGTAGCTAAACGAATCAAAGGAATCATCGTGGTATCACCATGGCCTCCCACTACAACTGCATTCAGATCAGAAGGTGAGCATCCGAGATGTTGAGAGAGTTGATATTTAAAACGGCTGCTGTCTAACGTACCACCCATACCAATGATACGGTTCTTTGGTAAACCGGTTGATTGCAATGCGAGGTAGGTCATTGTATCCATCGGGTTACTGATAACGATGATGATGGCGTTTGGCGAATGTTTTAAAATGTTTTCACACACACCTTTTACAATACCTGCATTTACACCAATCAATTCTTCACGGGTCATACCGGGTTTGCGGGGTAAACCGGAAGTGATCACCACCACATCACTGTTGGCAGTTTTTGTGTAGTCGTTCGTGCTGCCCACAATCTTGGTATCAAAACCAAGAAGAGTGGCCGTTTGCATCATATCCTGCGCTTTACCTTCGGCTATTCCTTCTTTAATATCCAGCAATACCAGTTCAGAACACAATTCTTTACGGGCAATATTATCGGCACAGGTTGCACCTACGGCTCCGGCACCTACAACAGTAACTTTCATGGAAAACAATTTTATAAGTTGAAGAATAAATTTTGTGCCGCAAAGGTAGTGGGAGCAGGGGTTACTGCCAACGGATTTTCATCAGCAATAAAACTGATGGAGGCCTCTTCTTAATCTTTGGGTAATTGTGCCAGCAGGGTTTCTATTTTCACCTGCCCATCGTTGGTATAAAGCAGTTCTCCTTTTTTGTTGTACAGTGCCAGGTAGGGTGTAAATTGAGCCCGGTAGTAAGGAGAGAAAAAATACAACACATCCCGGCCCATGACTATGTTCTTAAACCGTTGCAACCGGTAGGTTTCGTAAAAGGTTTTCATTTGGTTAAAGGGCAGTACGGTGGTCATTACAATCTGTGTGTTTTTAAACGCTGCTATGTTATGGATGATGTCTTCGGTTTGGTGCTGGCAATGATCACAATCCGGGCTGAAGAGCATGATGAGCGTATTCTTTTTACGGTCGAGATTTTCCGTGTAAAAATTAGTGGTGCTGTCTACCAGCAGCAGTTTAAAATCAGGAATCTTTAATCCTTTTAGATGGACGGGTATGGAATCAACAGATGCGGTTGCATTGAGTGCCGATAGAAAAGTGCAAAAAAAGAGGAATGATTTCATTGGTTTTATTTACAGTTGAAGATAAAGAATGTGTTGTGTTGATGGAGGTTCTTGGAGATGAATTGCCTCATTGGAAAACGGAACCTTGAAACGAGCGCGGCAAAAACGACCCCTCGCCTGTACATCAGCCTGTTACCCCAAACTGAATTTTCGGCTTCAGTTGTTTAAAAATTTCGTACCTCCCACTTCGTCTTTCGTACATGCTGATCCCTTACCTTTGCCCCCTCAAAAAAAGCGTTTATGGCAAATACTTCAGACATCAGCCGTGGCATGATCATTAAGCAGGACGGCAGTCTTTACAAAGTGATTGAATTTGGTGAAAACAAAACAGCCCGTGCGGCGGCCAAAGTATGGGCAAAATTGAAAGGGGTGGATAACAACCGTTCCATTGAAGTTACCTGGAACAGTGGTGAAACTATTTACCCCGTGCGTGTTGAGCGTCATGATTTCCAGTTTTTGTATAAGGATGATACCGGCTACAATTTCATGAACACAGAAAGTTTTGAGCAGATTGCCGTGCAGGAAGCGGTGATTGATGCGCCCCAGTTTTTGAAAGAAGGGGATGCTGTAAGTGCCCTCATCAATACCGAGACGGACCAACCGATGAGTATTGAATTGCCTGATAAAATTGTAGTGAAGGTAACTTATAGTGAGCCCGGAGTTAGAGGTGATACGGCTACCCGTACATTAAAACCGGCTACTGTTGAAACCGGTGCTACCGTAATGGTTCCTTTGTTTGTAAACGAAGGTGAACTCATCCGCATTAACACCAAAACAGGTGATTATGTGGAGCGTGTGAAAGAATAATTTCTGATAATTTTCAATATTCAGGAACGGGCCGATTTTTATTAAAATCGGCCCTTTTTTATTGAATTTTGGGCTTTATTTGATGAAAATTGGCTAAAAATGATGGAAATCCACTTTGTTTCATACCTTAGCCGCCATTCAAAATTTCTCAACTAAATTAAACTTACGTTTATGGATTTGAAACAAATTCAGGAGTTGATCAAGATGGTCAACAAAAGCAATCTCAGTGAAGTAAGTATCGAACAGAAAGACTTTAAAATTACCATAAAACAAAAAGACGAGATCATACAGCAGGCAGTGTTTAGTGGAGGTTATGCTCCGGCACCTGTTGCAGCAGCCCCTGCTCCGGCTTCCTTGCCTGCTCCTGCCGCTGCACCTGCTGCTCCTGCAGTACCCGCTGCTCCTAAAGCTGATGACAGCAAATACATTACCATCAAAAGCCCCATGATCGGAACATTCTACCGCAAGGCATCACCTGATAAACCTGCATTTGTAGAAGTGGGTGATGAAGTAACACCTGGCAAAGTGGTTTGTATTGTAGAAGCCATGAAACTCTTTAATGAAATTGAAAGTGAAGTAAAAGGAAAGATTGTAAAAGTGCTGGTAGATGACCATAGCCCGGTTGAATATGATCAGCCTTTGTTCCTTGTTGACCCTTCTTAATTTGAAAATTATTGAATTTGAAAATTTGAAAATGAAAAATGCATCTTCAAATTTTCAGGTTGTTTTCTTTTTCAAATTATCCAATTTTCAAATCTTCAAATTGAATTCATGTTTAAGAAAATATTGATTGCCAACAGGGGGGAGATTGCATTGCGTATTATCCGCACCTGTCGTGAAATGGGTATTCGTACAGTAGCGGTGTATTCAACTGCTGATCGTGAAAGTTTGCATGTGAAGTTTGCTGATGAAGCGGTTTGTATCGGTAAACCAGCCGGTGCAGATTCTTATCTCAATATTCCCAACATTATTGCTGCAGCTGAAATTACCAATGCAGATGCTATTCATCCCGGTTATGGATTCTTGGCAGAGAATGCACGTTTTGCTGAAATCTGCGGACAGAATGGTATTAAGTTTATCGGCCCCACGCCTGATCAGATCCGCTCCATGGGTGATAAGATTACCGCCAAAGAAACCATGATTAAAGCCGGTGTGCCGGTAGTGCCGGGTGGCGGCGGTTTGCTGGACAGTGTAGAACAAGCAAAATCTATTGCTAAGGAAGTAGGCTACCCTGTTATACTCAAGGCAACTGCCGGTGGTGGTGGCAAGGGTATGCGTGTGGTGTGGACAGAAGAAGAACTGGAACGTAACTATAACATGGCCAAAACAGAAGCTGCCGCTGCGTTTAAGAATGATGGTGTATACATGGAAAAGTTTGTAGAAGAGCCACGTCATATTGAAATACAGGTGGCAGGTGATAGTTACGGCACTGTTTGTCATTTAAGTGAAAGAGATTGTTCCATTCAACGTCGTCACCAGAAATTAGTGGAAGAATCGCCTTCTCCTTTTATGACGCCCGAGCTGCGTAAAGCAATGGGCGAAGCAGCTAAGAAAGCAGCGAGTGCTATTGGGTATGAGAGTGTAGGTACCATTGAATTCCTCGTAGATAAGCACCGCAATTTTTACTTCATGGAAATGAACACCCGTATCCAGGTAGAACATTGCGTAACAGAAGAGGTAACTAATTTTGATTTGATTAAAGAACAGATCTTAATAGCTGCGGGAGAAAAGATCAGCGGTTTGGATTATGAACCAACTATGCATGCCATTGAATGCCGCATCAATGCAGAAGATCCATACAATGATTTTCGTCCCAGTCCCGGAAAGATCACTACGTTGCATACACCGGGCGGTCATGGTATTCGTGTAGATAGTCATGTGTACGCCGGTTATACCATTCCTCCTTACTATGATTCCATGATTGCAAAAATCATTGCAGTAGCACGAACCAGGGAAGAAGCCATCAATACAATGAGCCGTGCTTTGAGTGAATATGTGATTGAAGGTGTAAAAACAACTATTCCATTTCATCAACAATTGATGAAAGACGAAAATTTCAGAAGTGGCAACTTTACTACGAAGTTTTTAGAAAGTTTCAAAATGAAGTAAAAGAAAATCCCGCCGATGAGGCGGGATTTTTGTTAGAAGTGCATTTTTTGCTGTAGATTACCATATTGACTTAAGTCTATTTCAAAAGGATGAATTCCTTCTTTACTAATTGCTAAGGTATCCGACGTTTAAACGGCGTCCTGATACCAATTCCTAAATTTTAAGATACCTGTGGTGTCAGGACGTTGAAAACGTCAGATACCTATTTTCTAAAATTAAAATTATAAACTAACAGCAAATAGAAAACCCCCGAAGACTCGGGGGTTTGTACGATTGCTTGCTACATTAAAACTATCTTATCTTAAGAATAATAATTCTCTGTATTTGGGCAGGTACCAGCTGGCATCATCTACCAGCAGTTCCAACTTGTCAACATGATAACGGATATCATCAAAGTACTTACCTTTTACTTCATCGCAATAAGCTATAGCCATGGCACGTGTACCCTGAGTATTGTTAGCTTTCTTACGTGCTTCAATCATATGCTCTACCAGGTCACTAACTTTATTGATGTGTAATGAAATTTTCTCCAGTATCTGCAGTTGATTATCGTAAGCGCTTTTATCAACACCAATTTCTTTTAATCCTTTAATATTGTTAATAAGGATGTTTTGATACTTGATAGCACCGGGTAAGATATGACTGGTGCAAAGCTCACCCATAATACGTCCTTCAATCTGTACTTTCTTAATGTACTTTTCCAGTTCAATTTCATGACGTGCTTCCAGTTCTGCATGATTGTAAACGCCGGTGCTTTCAAACAGTTCTTTTGCTTTTTTTGTCACCATGGCATCCAATGCAAGTGGTGTGGTTTTTACATTAGGCAATCCACGACGCTCCGCTTCCTGCGCCCATGCTTCACTGTAACCATCACCTTCAAACAATACTTTCTTGCTTTCGCTGATGTATTGCTGTAATACATGCATGATGGCAATTTCTTTCTTATCACCCTTTTCAATCAATGCATCTACTTCTTTTTTGAAACGGCTGAGTGTTTCTGCCATAATAGAATTGAGAACTGTCATGGCATTGGCACAGTTAGCGCTGGAACCTACCGCACGGAATTCAAATTTGTTTCCGGTAAAGGCAAAAGGTGAAGTACGGTTACGGTCTGTATTATCCAGGAGCAGTTCAGGTATGCTCTTGTGTAAATCCAGCTTCAGAATCGCTTCATCCTGCTCATCAAATTTATCCGTTACACGTTTTTCAACTGCTTCTAAAACTTCGCTTAAGTATTTACCAACAAATACAGAGATGATAGCGGGAGGCGCTTCGTTCGCACCCAAACGATGATCGTTGCCGGCGCTGGCGATAGAAGCACGCAACAGATCAGCATATACATCCACTGCACGGATTACATTCACAAAGAAGGTGAGGAACATTAAATTGGTCTTGGGCGTTTTGCCGGGAGCCAACAGGTTCACACCTGTATCAGTAGCCATGCTCCAGTTATTGTGCTTACCACTACCGTTAATGCCGGCAAATGGTTTTTCATGCATCAATACACGCAGGTTATGACGACGAGCTACACGATCCATCACATCCATCAACAAAGAGTTATGATCAACCGCAATACTTACTTCTTCAAAAATAGGAGCACACTCAAACTGTGCAGGCGCTACTTCATTATGACGGGTGCGGAGAGGAATACCGAGTTTATAAGATTCAGTTTCAAAATCTCTCATGAAAGCATATACACGCTCAGGAATAGAGCCAAAGTAATGGTCTTCCAGCTGTTGGCCTTTTGCAGGAGAGTGGCCAAAAACAGTACGTCCGCTCAATACTAAATCAGGACGGGCATTGAACAATGCTTCATCCACCACAAAATATTCCTGCTCCCAGCCGAGTGTAGCGGTAACACGTGTTACATTTTTATCAAAATAATTACAAACTTCAACTGCGTTTTTATTTAATGATTCAAGTGATTTGAGCAAGGGGCCTTTATAATCCAGCAATTCACCGGTATAAGAAACGAAAATGGTAGGAATACAAAGCGTTTTACCACTTCCTGTTTCAAGAATAAAAGCAGGAGACGATGGATCCCATGCTGTATAACCACGGGCCTCAAAAGTGGCACGCAAACCTCCGCTGGGGAAAGAAGAGGCATCAGGTTCCTGTTGAATCAATGCACCGCCGTCAAATTCTTCAATGGCTGTACCATCGCTTTTTAAAGTAAAGAAGGAGTCATGTTTTTCAGCAGTTGTTCCGGTAAGTGGTTGAAACCAGTGTGTATAATGAGTTACCCCTTTTGCTTCAGCCCACTGACGGATGCCACTTGAAATTTGATTGGCCATGGAGCGGTCAATACGTTTGCCGCCTTTTACAGAAGCCACCAGGCTTTTGTACGCCTCATCACTTAAATATTCACGAGCTGTTTTGAGGGTAAAAACATTTTCACCAAAAATGGCTGTGATTTTGGTAGAGTCGCCGGCTTGCGCATCAGGCTGAACTCTTAAATTGTCGATTGCTTTAAAACGGAGAGACTGCATGAGTAAAGTTGTTTTGAAATGCAAAAAAAAGGAAAACCACTCACAAAATTTAAAGAATTTATGAATGTAACCTGTTTTTTATCAACACAAACAGTTGTTTTTGTTGAAATCAGTCATTCAAAGTCATTATTTGCATTGGTAAATCACAAAAATACAAAACATTAAATTTATTTTAATGTGTTTTTTGACCATTTGCTGGTAGCAAGAATCGGAACAATAAGAAGGGGCAGGAAAATGCTGCGGTATCTTACAATGGCGCCTAACTGGGGAACAATATAACCGGTGAGCAGCAGCAGCGATAGCGATATAAGCAGGAAAAACAAAATGACTGAATGGCGGTATGGATTTTCAGTAAACCGGAAGAACCATACAAAAATGATGAGCCAGAGAATAAACAATTCAATAGCACAAACAAGATATAATAGAGAATCGATCTCAGTAATATATGGTCTTGCCAGAGTATGATTGAGAGCTTGCGGGGCATTTTTTAAAAAGCTGGGAAAAGTTGCTTTCAATTCCCGTTGCGGTAAGATGGAATTGCCGCCCAGCTTTTGAAAATCTTGTTGCCGGAGTACAATGGATATGGGCAGGTCCACTTTTGGGTGGATATACTTTGATGTAAAGAAAAGCGTAATACCAATAATAGTTACAAGCCCGAACGCTATCCATTTTTGTTTGAAATAACTTTCAGCCAGCCACCATGCAGCAAAGCCTGGAACCGCAGCAAGCACAACATGATTCCTTACCGGGAAAATCAGCAATATCAACAGGCCGATGAGGAGCAGTCGTTTCCATCCAAACCTTTCTTCTTTCAAACCGAAATGAAAGAGAAAGGCAGCCAGTGCCAGCAATGTAAAAACAAGCCCGTCTTTATGAATGCCGGATGTCCAGAATAAAAAAGAAGGAATGAGAAAGGTGCCGATGGTTAATAATTTCAGCTTGCCGGGAAATACATCACTCATGATGCGTAAAAAAGCAACCGGTCCGAAAAATGTGAGGAATGAATAAAATATTACGTTCACATAATAACGGGAACCGCTGAGCAGGTTAAAGAATGAAACCAGGCGCACCATATAATTGTGCTTCAGATCTTTCCAGTACGAGTTAACAGGAGAAAACAAATGGCGGTACAATTTATGTTCCGGGTTGTCAAAGATGCTTCCGAAATAGCGGGAAGGATCCTCCAGTAATAATTTTTTTGCAGCATCGCCCTGGTAAAAAAAACTCCAGGAGTCTGATGCCAGTTGGTAATTAGGTATATGCTGGTAATACCATCCGTAAGCAATACCGGCCGCTATTTTCAAAAGAAATAAACCGACGATGACCCATGCCGGAAGTCCCGTTTTTTGAATGAATTTTATGCGGGTGATAAGCCAGCAGAAAAAAAGAAGGTATATGACAAACAGGAAATAGGTCATCTTGGAATTGTCAAAATAAAATAATTCTTTCCACAGCATCAAACCATTCCTGCAGCAATCGTACTTTTGCGCTTTCTCACACATTATGGAAGTAACAGTTAAAACCGCCCAACAACTTCGCTTAACCGAAGAGGAATTTGAACTTATCAAACAAAAATTAGGACGCACTCCCAACTTTAATGAACTCTGTGCCTTCAGTGGTATGTGGAGTGAACATTGCAGTTATAAGAATTCTATCAAGTGGTTAAAGACATTGCCCCGTGAAGGAGGCCGTATGCTGGTAGCTGCGGGTGAAGAAAATGCGGGGTTAATGGATATTGGTGATAACCTTGGTGTTGTATTTAAAATTGAAAGTCATAACCACCCAAGCGCCATTGAACCTTTCCAGGGTGCGGCAACAGGAGTGGGTGGTATTCACAGAGATATTTTTACGATGGGAGCACGACCCATTGCTGCATTGAACTCTTTACGCTTCGGCAATTTAAAAGAAGCGAAAACACAGCATCTGCTGGGTGGTGTGGTGCATGGTATTGGTCATTATGGCAACTGTTTTGGTGTGCCAACAGTTGGCGGTGAAATTTATTTTGAAGAATGCTATCATACCAATCCATTGGTAAATGCTATGAGTGTGGGTATTGTTAAAGCAGGTGAAACCGTGAGTGCTACGGCAGCAGGATTGGGTAATCCTGTTTTCTTTGTTGGAAGTGCTACAGGTAAAGATGGTATTGGCGGAGCGAGTTTTGCCAGTGCAGATATTACGGCAGAAAGTGCTGAAGAATTACCTGCCGTTCAGGTGGGTGATCCGTTCCAGGAAAAGAAATTATTAGAAGCCTGTTTGGAAGTGATTCAAACAGGGGCGGTTGTGGGTATGCAGGATATGGGTGCGGCTGGTATCATTTGTTCAACAGCTGAAATGAGTGCCAAAGGCGGCGTGGGTATGCGTATTGATCTGGATAAAGTACCTACACGTCAGCAGAACATGAAGACATGGGAATTATTACTCAGCGAAAGCCAGGAACGGATGCTTATGGTGGTGGAGAAAGGAAAAGAGCAATTAGTACTGGATGTGTTTGAAAAATGGGATTTGCCTTGTTCTGAAATTGGTGAAGTAACAGATGATGGTTTGTTGAAATTTTATATGCATGGTGAACTGGAAGCAGAAATTCCGGCGCATGAATTAGTGCTCGGTGGCGGTGCTCCTCAATACACAAGAGAATATAGTGAACCGAAATACTTTGAACAGATCAAACAGTTCAATGCGGATGCCATTGCGGTCCCAACTGATTTAAAAGCAGTAGCAGAGCAATTGATTCAAATCCCGAACATCGCCAGCAAAAAAGTAGTCTATCATCAATACGACAGCATGGTGGGAACCGGTAATACATCTACCAACAATCCTACGGATGCACAGGTGGTACATGTAAAAGGAACCAAAAAAGGATTAGCTGTAACAACGGACTGTAACAGCCGCTATGTATTTGCTGATCCTTACAAAGGTGCTATGATTGCAGTGAGTGAAGCGGCACGAAATATTGTGTGCAGTGGTGGTGAGCCTTTAGGCGTTACCAACTGTTTGAACTTTGGTAATCCTTATGATCCGCAGGTGTATTACCAGTTTGTACATGCCATTAAAGGCATGGGCGATGCCTGCCGAAAATTCAATACACCTGTTACGGGTGGTAATGTGAGTTTTTATAATCAAAGTCCTGATGGGCCGGTGTATCCTACACCAACCATTGGTATGGTGGGATTACTGGAAAACATCAACGATAAAATGACGCTTGATTTTAAAGCCGAAGGTGATGTGATCTTTTTAATCGGAAAGTCTACCAACGATATTGCCAGCAGTGAATACCTGCACAAGATTCATGGTGTAGAGTTCAGCCCTGTTCCTCATTTTGAACTGGAAGAAGAATTTGCATTACAACAGAAGATAGCAGCACTCATCAGCAAAAAAATCATTGCCGGCGCACATGATGTGAGTGAAGGTGGATTGTTTACAACCTTGCTGGAAGCATCGTTCAACCGCAATCTTGGTTTTGATGTAACGGCTGCTGATGTAAGTGTTCGTAAAGATGCGTATTGGTTTGGTGAAGGTCAAAGCAGGGTAGTGGTGAGTGTAAAGCCGGAGAAAGTGGCATTGTTGCGCAATGAATTAAAAGACTTTCCTCATGCAGAATTGGGTTTTGTTACCAATGGTTCCTTAATAGTAGATGGCGCTGACTGGGGTTTGAGTTTAACCTGGAAAGAAAAATATGATGCAGCCATTGAAAATTTACTGGCAGGTCATGAAAGTGAACATGCCTTAACTGCTTTATAGTAATGAATAAAGATGCCTTTATCATAGTTACAGGTGCTGCCGGTTTTATCGGCAGTTGTATGGTGCAATACCTGAACGAATTGGGCTATACCAATCTGATTTTAGTGGATGAGTTCAGCCGTGCTGATAAAAAGCCCAACTTTGACGGAAAGAAATTTCAATCAACCATTGAACGGGAAGAATTATTTACTTGGTTGTATTCCACTAAACCAAAGATTGATTTTGTAATTCACCTGGGAGCAAGAACAGATACAACCGAATTTAATTACAGTATTCATCAGCATCTCAATGTGGAATATTCCCAGCACATCTGGAACTATTGTACGGTTAATAATGTGCCGCTCATTTACGCCTCCTCTGCTGCAACTTATGGCGATGGAGCAATGGGTTATAAAGATGAGCATACGCTTTGTTACGATTTAAAACCGTTGAATCCTTACGGGATTTCTAAAAACGAATTTGATAAATGGGTGTTGCACCAGGAAGATCATCCGCCGTTTTGGGCCGGTTTGAAATTCTTTAATGTGTATGGTCCCAATGAATATCACAAAGCCCGTATGGCCAGTGTAATTTTTCATTCATTCAATCAAATACAACAAAGTGGATTGGTGAAACTCTTCCGTTCTCATAAAGAAGGGTTTAAAGACGGAGAACAGCTTCGGGATTTTGTATATGTGAAAGATGTGGTGAAAGTGATCGGGTGGTTGATGCAGCATCAACCGGCATCTGCTATTTACAACCTGGGAACCGGCAAGGCCAGAACTTTTTATGACTTGGTGAAAGCCACCTTTACAGCACTGGGATTGGAAACAAAGATTGAATTCATTGATATGCCGGAAGATATCCGTGACAAGTATCAATATTTTACGGAAGCTGATATGGCCAAACTCAGGAACGCCGGTTATAACGAACCGTTTTACAGCCTGGAAGAAGGCGTTACAGATTATGTTGCCAATTATCTTTCACGCAACAGGTATTATTGATAACTTCCTGTATGCGAAAACGGCTCCGCATCATACGTTACTTTCTGTTCCTTGTATTTATAACTTCTTTCATTACCGTATTACTGGTTCATCTGTTTGAAAAAAACAGGCTTGATCATACGTTCAGTGGTCCTTATTTTCAAAAAGATACGCTGGCAGTTGCTGTGCATACTCCGAATCTTCAAAAAGATGAACTGTTTGCAGAACACCCATCGGGACGCATCCGTAAGCAATACAACAACAAAGGATTTATCAGTGCTGCAGTTACTGCAGATGTAAAAGCACCCGGTACCCGCCGTATTCTTTTTACAGGCGATTCTCATACAGATGGTGTTGTATGGACAGAAGAAAACTTCTGCACCCTTTTACAGGATACATTGAATCAAACAATTCCATCTGTGGAAATACTCAATGCCGGATCCGGTTTCTACAGTTTTGAAAATTACAAAGGTGTTTTGCAGCGCAATTTGTATTTGCAACCCGATGAGTTTGTGATTATGGTTTACACAGGTAATGACTTTATTGAGAACATGTTTTATAATTATCATTGGTACAATCCTTTGCAATCGCTCCGGCAGTTCCGGGCCCGGCTGGGGTGGAGGTATCAATATCCGTTGATGTACAACAGCCAGTCTTTAGCACAGGTCTTATACTTCTCATTTTATCCGCAACAGGAGCAGCAGGCATTGGCTGTTGCAAAAGAAAACCTGAAGACGATTAATGCGCTTTGCCGCAAGAATGAAATAGCACTCAAAATTGTGTTCATTCCTTCAGCATTTGATGTTGATACCGGCTATCAGCAGAAAATTCAAAAAGCTTATTCATTTACGAAAGAAGAGCTTACGGTGAACCGCAGGCTTGCAACAGAACTTTTACAATGGTGCAAAACCGCATCTATTCCAACTGTTGATTTGTTTAATTATATGAGTCCCGATTTGTTTTATCAGGAAGATCAGCATCTCAATCCCTCAGGTAATAAAACGATTGCCCGTTTACTCACACCTTTCTTTCTCAAATAGAAACTTGATGGCAGCAGTGCTTTGAGTTACCTTTGTTACAAAGCACATCACATGAATAAGAAAATAGCCATCATCGGCGGCGGTAATTTAGGAGTTGCCATTGCAGAAGGATTGATCAAGAGCGGTTTCTCTCTTCCTGAACATATCATCATTACCAAGCGGAATATTAAAACGCTTACTGATATTGAAAGCAAAGGCGTATTGGTTACCAATGATAATAAAGAAGCTGTTCGTTATGCCGACCTGGTGATACTGGCTGTTAAACCATTCCAGATAAAAGAAGTGGTGCTTGGTTTTAAAGAAGAATTGCAAAGTACCCGTCATACATTGGTAAGCGTGGTAACCGGTGTGCTTATTCATGATATTCGTGAATGGGTGGGCAATGATGTTCCGGTGGTGCGGGCTATGCCTAATACGGCGATTGCCATACAGGAAAGCATGACCTGTCTGAGCTCACACAACACTCCACAGGAACAACTGGATTATGTGCATGATCTGTTTTCACAGCTGGGTCGTGTGGCGTTGATTGAAGAAAAGCTGATGGATGCTTCTACTGTTTTAGGTGCCTGCGGTATTGCTTTTGCACTGCGTTATATACGAGCCAGCATTCAGGGTGGTATTGAAATTGGTTTTGATGCAAAAACAGCCACACTCATTGCAGCACAAACCGTAAATGGTGCTGCTGAACTATTGATTCAGAAGGGTACGCATCCTGAAGCCGAGATCGATAAAGTAACCACACCCCGTGGTTGTACCATTGCCGGGTTGAATGAAATGGAGCACCGTGGTTTCAGTTCTTCATTGATCCGTGGTATTAAGGCGAGTTATGAAAGTATTTAATAAAGGATGCCTGTTTCAAGATCCAGTTGCAATAGTTTTACCAGGAGTTTATATTTCGAAGAGTTTCTTAATGATTGACTGATGGCGCCACCTACAAATCCGGGTAAATCAGATCCTGTGTTAATACCGCTGCCTCTGAAAGGCCTTGGTATTCTATAAGTCATGTCAATTTTTTTTGCCCCTTTACAATAGAAAATATCGTTGTACCTGATCAGTTCAAAAAAAGCATTCGCACCCTGAATATAAATACGCTCCCCATCGCTGAACCCCCAGATTTTTCGTAGCGGAATTTCTATGCCTGCTGCATCTTTTACGTACAGCACATCAGCAAGAGTCATTTTCTTAATTTCATAGTCTTTGATGCCGGGTTTGTTATTTTTGAATTCATCGTACGATTGATAAACTCCTTTCGCAGGTTTTTCATCACTCAGGATTCTGATGTTTTTAAAGCTGCTTGAAAATGAATCAACCTTGTCAAAAGTTATTTTTTTGCCTTTTGTAATCTTTTCACTCAAATCAATTCCTGATACTGAAGCAATACCTGCTTTAATACTTTGTTGCAGATAAGTTTCAACTTCAGATTCCTTCATTTTGTTGTCAATGATAGTTGTATCGTATCTGAGTAAGGGTGTAAAATACCCTTGTTTCAAAGCATAAAATTCAAAGGTAGTACGCACTCCGCCGGTATAGGCTGTTTGCATTCTCCTGTCTTGGTCATTGATCCACTTGTTTTCAAATTCGGAGCTTACCCAGAGTCTGCGGATAATCATGATGAGTTGGTGTGAGGCAGTGTCTTGAAATTCAGAAAAACTATGAATGTATTTTTCTGTTTCGGAAACAGTACTTGTCTTAAACCTGTAATATTTTGTATTATAATTTCCGTTTCCATTAAAGGCTTCAAAATGAGTAATACCTGCAACAGATGTGTCTATACGATAATCAAGTATTTTGATTGAATGATAAGGCAGTAGACTTTTTTCTTTAGGTGTTTCATTTTTAAAGTTGATCATCACAGGACTAATATCGCTGAAAAGTTCGTTGAGGCAGCTCCCTGATTGGGCACATAAAAAAGAAGGTAGCAGGGACACTAAAAGCAATAACGTGTATTTCATGCAAGCAATTTATTTATTCTTTGCCTAATTTAGAACCGGAATGAAAGGAATGAAATATTTTTTAATGATCCTTTTCCTGTCTATTGAAAACAGGCTTACTGCTCAGCACAAAGATTCTTTTGCTCTTCAACTCTTTACAGAAGTTTATGCTTCTTCTATTCCCAACCAACCTTTTAACAAACTCCGCCCCGCATTTCAGTACAACTACACAAAAGCAAATGAAGCAGGTGTAAACATGGCGCTGGCAAGAGTGCATTATTCCACGAAACGTTTCAGAACCAATTTTGGATTAATGGCAGGTGATTATCCTGTAGCCAATCTTGCGGATGAACCTGAATGGACCCGTCATTTTTTTGAAGTGAACGCAGGTTATAAACTCAGTAATAAAGAGGAAGTTTGGCTGGATGCAGGCTTATTTCCATCCCATATTGGTATCGAAACCGCCATTGGAAAAGACAACTGGGCCGCTACCCGTAGTATTGTGGCTGATAACTCACCGTATTATGAAACGGGTTTCCGTTTAAGTTATAAACCTAATGCAAAATGGTATGCAGCCTTGCTTACATTAACAGGATGGCAAAACATGACTGTACCATCCCGTCAGCGGGGAGCAGGCTGGGGGCTGCAGGCAACCTATACACCAAATGCAAGAGTATCCATTAATCACAGCAGCTTTATAGGTGATTTGGTTACACCCACCGGAAACGGCACCCGTATTTACTTTCATCATAATGCAGCCATTACAATCAACGCCAGGTCTGCAATTGCACTTGGTTGGGATCTTGGCTTACAGGGAAGCAATATCAACCAACGGGAAACAGATGTGTGGAATGGTTGGCTGTTGCTCTACCGCTACCTTCTTAAACCCGGTAAATGGAGTGCCACCTTTCGTTATGAACGGTTTATTGACAACCGTAATGTCCTCTTCAGCATTAATTCCCCTGCTTACCGTTCTTTCAACCTGCATCAAGGCTCTTTGAATCTTGACTGGCAGCCATTCTCCAATCTTTTACTACGTGCTGAATTAAATTATCAACACGCACCTCATCCGCTTTTTTACAAGGGTTTACAACTTACACAGCAACAGCTCAGTACCTTCCTTATTGTTTCGTATAACTTTCAATATTCCAAAAAAAGATAGCCCCTTTCTTGCCCTGTTTTTCCACAAAAAAAGGTTTGATTTTTTTCAATAAAAAAATCGCCGTAGGTTTGCATGACCTCCACGATTTTATTTCCACTTTTTACATTGCGGGAAGGTCATTAAAACCGAAATTCTTTATTTATGGCCAAGTACATTTTTGTTACCGGTGGCGTAACATCTTCATTGGGTAAGGGCATTATTGCGGCTTCATTGGCGAAGTTGTTACAGGCACGTGGCTTTAAGGTAACAATTCAAAAATTCGACCCTTATATTAACGTTGACCCCGGCACTTTGAATCCTTACGAGCATGGTGAGTGTTTTGTAACGGATGATGGTGCTGAAACGGATCTAGATTTAGGTCACTACGAACGTTTTTTAAACATTCCTACATCACAGGCGAATAATGTTACAACGGGCAGAGTTTATCAAACTGTCATCAATAAAGAACGGGAAGGTGCTTACCTCGGTAAAACGGTACAGGTGGTGCCGCATATCACGGATGAGATCAAGCGACGAATGTTGTTATTGGGTAAGGATGGCAGGTTTGATATCGTAATTACAGAAATCGGCGGAACAGTGGGTGATATTGAATCCCTGCCCTTTGTAGAAGCTGTTCGACAAATTCAATGGGAATTACCGGAGGAAGATTGCCTGGTGGTACATCTTACACTCATTCCTTATTTGAAAGCTGCGAAGGAATTAAAAACAAAACCCACCCAGCACAGCGTTCGTATGCTGAGCCAGGAGGGTGTGCATCCTGATATTATTGTTTGCCGTACTGAAAAACCATTGAGTACGGAGCTGCGTCGTAAGATCGCTTTGTTCTGTAATGTAAAACAGGAAGCGGTGATTGAAGCCAGTGATGCAGCTACTATTTATGAAGTACCATTGTTGATGTTGAAAGAAAAACTGGATGTGATCTGTTTAAAAAAACTCAGCGTTACGATTTTTCCTGAACCCGATTTAGATAACTGGAAACGATTCCTCGACAAACTGAAATACCCCAAGAGCCAGGTAAATATTGGTTTGATTGGAAAATATATTGAACTGCAGGATGCGTACAAATCCATCCTTGAATCTTTTATCCATGCAGGTGCTATGAACGAATGCAAGGTGAATGTAGTGAATGTGCACAGTGAGTTTATTACAGATCAGAATGTGAGTGAAAAACTCGCCGGTCTGGATGGTTTGCTGGTAGCACCCGGTTTTGGAAATCGTGGTATTGAAGGAAAGATCGCCGCTATTAAATATGCAAGAGAAAATGCATTGCCTTTCTTTGGTATTTGTTTGGGTATGCAAATGGCCTGTGTTGAGTATGCAAGAAATGTACTCGGTTTGAAAGATGCGCATTCTTTTGAGATGAATCCTGAAACACCGGATGCAGTAATTGATCTCATGGAAGAACAAAAGAAGATCACAGCCAAAGGTGGTACCATGCGTTTGGGTTCTTATCCATGTGATATTAAAGAAGGTACACTGGCTGAAAAAATCTATGGCAATTTGCATATCAACGAACGTCACCGTCATCGTTACGAATTCAACAATAAATATTTGCAGGCTTTTGAAGAAGCAGGTATGGTAGCCAGCGGCACCAATCCTGAAACAGGTTTAGTAGAGATCATTGAAAATGCCAAACATCCATTCTTTATCGGCGTACAATATCATCCGGAGCTGAAGAGTACGGTAGAAAACCCGGCGCCTTTGTTTGTGCATTTTATCAAAGCAGCCAAAGACTATTCAGAAAAGCAACAGTCCATAAAAAATCCGTTGCTGGAGAGTGAGATGATATGACAGAAAAGTGAAAAATTATAAATGAAAAATAGAAAGTGAGGGCAGTGCCTTCACTTTTTTATTATTAACTTCCTCCCATGCAAACCATCCTCTTCATCATGGGTGTTTCCGGCAGCGGTAAAACAACTGTTGGGAAATTATTGAGTAAACAAACGGGTATTCCGTTTTTTGATGCAGATGATTTTCATTCAACAGCCAACGTTGAAAAAATGAAAGCAGGAGTTCCGTTAACAGATGAAGACAGGGCATCCTGGTTGCAGAGCCTGAATCAACTGGCAAAAGAAAATCAAACAACAGGGGCTGTGATTGCCTGTTCAGCTTTAAAAGAAACATACAGGCAACAATTAGCGGATGGATTGCACCATGTTCAATGGGTATATTTAAAAGGTAGCTATGCGTTGATTCATGAACGGATGTTGCAAAGGCCGCATCATTATTTTTCAGCAGCAATGCTGCAGAGTCAATTTGATCTTCTGGAAGAACCTTCCAACGCTTGGGTGTTTGATGTTCAGGAAGAACCGAACCGGATTACAGAATCCATCTTAAAATATTTGATTATGCTGTCAGATTTCGGAATCATTGGGTTGGGTGTGATGGGCAAAAGCCTGGCGTTGAATATGGCGGGGAAAGGAGTGCAGCTTTCATTGTACAACCGCTATGTAAAAGGGCAGGAAGAAAAAGTAGCTGAACAATTCATCAGTCACAATCCAATATTGAAAGAAGCAAAAGCTTTTGAAAATCTTACTGCCTTTGTGCAATCACTGGCTATGCCCCGTAAAATCTTACTCATGGTGAATGCCGGTACTGCTGTTGATGCAGTGCTGGATGAATTGAAACCTTTACTTTCAAAAGATGATATCATCATTGATGGCGGTAATTCTTTTTATAAAGACACAGAACGGAGAATACAGGAGCTGAATCAATATGGCTTTCATTTTATTGGTGCCGGTATTTCAGGTGGGGAAGAGGGTGCATTAAAAGGTCCATCCATTATGCCCGGAGGTGATGCAACTGCTTACAGGCAAGTACAACCTGTTCTTGAATCCATTGCAGCCCGGGATAAAAACGGAAAACCTTGTTGTGCTTATATAAGCAATGGTAGCAGCGGACATTTTGTAAAGATGGTGCACAATGCCATTGAGTATGCAGAAATGCAGTTGCTGAGCGAAGTGTATGATGTGATGCGGAATGGATTGCAACTGTCACCGGATGATATTGCAGCTGTATTTCAACAATGGAATGAACAGCAACTCAGTAGTTATCTTTTAGAAATTACTATTCACATTCTGCAAACAAAAGAAGGAGAGGATTGGTTGCTGGATAAAATTCTGGATACCGGCAGCAGCAAAGGGACAGGAAGTTGGGCTGTAGCTACAGCAGCAGAGTTGGGGGTACCTGCAGGTATGATGACATCGGCTTTGTATGCCCGTTATCTTTCTGCACAAAAATCAACACGAGTGAAAGCAGCAGATGTTTTTATGTTTTCAAAAACAACATCTGTTTACTCTGTTGAGCAGTTACAGCAGGCTTATGCATTGGCACGTATCATCAATCATGTGCAGGGATTTGAATTGATTCAAGCAGCGGCACATAAATATCAATGGACGATCAATCGAAGTGAATTGGCTCGCATTTGGACCAATGGTTGCATCATTCGTTCTTCACTAATGGAACAACTCGCAGATGTGTTGCATGCTGAGGAATTATTACTTCATCCTTTTGTAATCAAATCCATCCAGCAACATATTAATGAACTGCGATTGGTTGTTGCTGCATGTCTGCAACAGGGAATTGCTGTCCCTGCATTGACGGAAGCTGTGAATTACATTCATGCTATGGGTACTGCAAATTCTGCCATGAACCTTATCCAGGCGCAACGTGATTATTTTGGAGCACATACCTATCAACGTACAGATGATTCAAGCGGAAAGGCTTATCATACACAATGGAAGAAAGAAAATTAAATCAATAGATCCAGCACCAACACACCAATCAATCCCATCACCGCTACAATGGTTTCCATAACGCTCCAGGAGCGGATGGTGTCTTTTACGGAAAGATTAAAATATTCTTTGAACATCCAGAAACCGGAATCATTTACATGAGAGAACATTAAACTGCCGGCACCAACAGCCAGCACCATCAGTTCAGGATTTACCGCTCCATTACCTGCCAAGGATGCCACAATACCGGCCGCCGTTAATCCGGCAACAGTTGCTGAGCCGAGGCATACCCGAATAATAGCGGCAATCAGCCATCCCAATACCAACGGATGAACAGGGATGCTGCCAAGCTGTTGTGCAATGCTAGTATTCACACCGCTGTCAACCAATACCTGTTTTAATGCACCTGCCCCGCCAATGATAAGCAGAATCACTGCTACTTCTTTTACAGCATCACCATACCAGTTCATGATTGTTTTTAAAGCGTAACCTTTTCGCCAACCAAGAACATACGTTGCAAACAATAAGGATATCAAAAGAATGATTACAGGATCACCCATAAAAGTTAAGAGATCCTGTACCTGTTTGGAAGGAGTGCTGATGAATGGAATAATTGAAAAGATAATGAGCAATACCGCCGGCAATAATGCTGAAGTATAACTGCTCAAAATTCCGGGTAATGATTGTTGTGTTTCATGCTGCTGAAACAACTGAAGGGGTGGAGTAGTGATGCGTTGTAATGTTTTGGCGAAAACCGGTCCGGCAACAATTATCGCAGGAATGGCAATGATGATTCCATAGAGTAACACTTTGCCCGGTGCCGCCTGTAACTGTAAACTCAAAGCCATGGGAGAGGGATGTGGTGGTAAAAATCCATGTGTAACAGATAAGGCAGCCAGCATGGGTATGGCAATCAATAATGTGTTTGCACCCGTGCGGTAGATAACGGCAAAGGCCAGCGGTACCAATAACACAAAACCTACATTGTAAAATAATGGAATGCCCACAATAAAACCGGTAAGCATCATAGCCCATTGTAGTTTGTTAGTACCAAACACTTGAATGAGTGAATCAGAAATAGTACGGGCAGCTCCTGTTTCAGCTACTAATTTGCCCAGCATGGCACCGAGGCAGATGATAACAGCCAGTTCACCCAGCATACCGCCAATTCCGGTTTTCACTGAACTGCTGAGTTTCTCAACAGGAATGCCGAGCATCCATCCTGTAAGGAGTGATACAATTAAAAATGCAAGAAAAGGATGAAACCTGGCCCATGCTACGAGCGATATAAGAATAAGAAGAGCAAGCAGTATGATGAGAATCGTCATATAGCAAGTAAAGAAGCATCACTTTAACGATGCTGTTTCGTTTGTAAAATAAGATGTTTTAGTATGAAAATTAAAGCATAAATCCTATTCTGATATTTAATGGTATATTTAAGGTAACTCTGTTGACTTCGTTTTTTGATAAAGGAATAATATCTAATCCTCTTGATTTGTTTGGAGGATATATTCTGTCAATATGTTTTGTGTGGATGTATTTAGCGCCTGCTCCTGTACTGATATCAATTATAAAGCGATTCCATAAAAATTGTTTACCAATCTTAAATTGCAGAATGGCAAATTTTTTTTCAATTTGATATGGGTCTTCAATACGAATGTTATTGATGGTGTCATTGAAGTAGGTAACATCATCACAGCGGAGTTGACTTAATACCATATCAATAGAAAAATAATTTCTAAAGCGATTGGTTTGGTTGGTAAAAAACTTTTCTTCAATTCCAAGTCTTAACCCTAGCAAATTATCATAGCCATCTATTCTTCCCTCGAATAGATATGCTGCTGTAATCTGAGTAGATTGTTTTTTGTGATTCTTTTCCGTACTTAGCTCTAAGCCATGGTTTACAGGGTCTAATAATCGTAATGGAGCCAATTTGATTTGCCATGAATATTTGTTGAAAGGAGTTTGCGCTGCCGCATTTGATGCAGATAATAAAAACAAAATGAATAGGTGTTTCATATATAATCAAATTGAGTTGACAATCATCTTTGCTGCTTTTGCAGATGCATTTCCCCCGGCTGATAATAGTTCTTTCAACTGTTGATAATCCTTGAGCATCTGTTCCCTTGCAGCTGAACCCGGCAGGATTTTTTTCAGTTCAGCAGTTAACTGCTCTGCGTTCATTTCATGCTGAATCAACTCTTTCACCACTTCTTTATCCATGATCAGGTTCACTAATGAAATGTATTTGATGTTGATGAGTCGCTTGGCAATCCGGTAGGAAATTTCATTACCCTTATAGCAAACCACTTCCGGAACTCCAAACAAAGCTGTTTCCAAAGTAGCAGTGCCGCTGGTTACCAACGCTGCTGTTGAATGCTGTAATAAAGCATAGGTTTGATTGGAAACAGATGATACGTTGTGATACTGTTTGATCAAGGATTCATAAAATGCATCTTCCAGACCCGGTGCTTTGGCCACCACAAACTCATAATCAGGAAAAGCTTTGCTTACTTCCAGCATCACCGGAAGTTTCTTTAAGATTTCCTGCTTTCTGCTGCCCGGCAAAATCGCAATGATTGGCTTTGAGCTTTTAGCTGCAAGCTGCAAGTGTTCCGGCTCGTAGCTTGTGGCTTGTTGCTTGAAGCTATTGATTTCGTCCACTAACGGATGCCCCACATACTCCACTTCCCAGTTCCATTTCTTTTGATAATAGTCTTTTTCAAAGGGAAGAATCACCAGCATCTGATCAATACACTGCTTCATCATTTTTACACGGTTCTCCTTCCAGGCCCATACCTGCGGTGAAATATAGTAAATGACTTTAATATTTTTTTCTTTGGCCCATTTGGCAATGCGTAAGTTAAAACCCGGGTAGTCAATTAACACCAGTACATCCGGTTGAAACTGCAGAATATCTTCTTTGCAAAACGAAAGATTTTTTAAAATGGTGCTGATGTTTTTCAATACTTCTACAAAACCCATAAACGCCAGTTCACGGTAATGTTTTACCAATGTGGCTCCGGCAGCTTCCATTTTATCACCACCCCAGCAGCGGATATTGGCTGTTGCATCCTGCCGGTGCAATGCTTTAATAAGATTGCTGCCGTGTAAATCACCGCTGGCTTCGCCTGAAATTAAATAATACTTCATGTAATAATGCGTCAAAAGCAAAGATAGGAGATGCGTAAGAAGTGTTTTTTGATAAAGAGATACCATTAATTCTACCTGTTCAGTAGTTTATTTTCAGCCTCATTTTAAACGTTGGGCATCATCGCAACTTTGCCCTGAAACCTTTGCCCGGTAAGGGTTTTATAATTTCGTTTGCAAATTGCAGGGCATGAAACAACCCCTGTTTTCATTTTTTTCTGAAAACACACACATCTACTTTTGTGTTACAAAACCGAAAAGCACATCATTCGTACCGTGCTTCTTACAGAATAACGATTCTGCCTTTACCAACTGCAACGATTCTCTTGCCACGAACGATTTTAGGAATTAAGATTTGTGAACAATTAAAATTGAAAGAACATGAACAGAACAATTAAAAGTGCAGCTCTTGGATTAGTGGCTTTGGTAGCAGTAAATTTTGCTTCAGCAACCCCCACTCCATATAACAACGCTGCGGAAATCAAACTGGTAGGCCGTACTAATAATCAGCCCCTGTACCAGTTAAACATCAACAACACAACTGCCCAGGAAGTAGTGGTAATTGTAAAAGATGTACAAGGCGAAATATTACATTATGAAGTACTGAAAGGTACCAACCTCAGCAGAACCTTTTTGCTGAACGTGGATGCCAGCCAGGAAGCTGACCTGCGTGTGGAAGTAATTAACCGCAACAGCAGAAACAAAGCGGTTCTTGAGTTTGCTGACAGCACCTCACCACTCAACAGAAAGTAATTAAAGATCGTCATAATCAATAGTTAAGTCAGGGCTGCTTTTCTAAGCGGCCCTCTTTTTTTAGGAAAGCATAACTTTTCGTGCTTGCATTTGTTTCTATCTTTGCAAAGCGATTGAATATGCTACAACCATTTTACCGGCACCTTACGCTTCTTACTTTTCTGTTACCTCTTTGTGTTGCCGCACAAAATAAAACAGAGTTAACAGCAACAGTTGAACCTGTTCCCGCATTCACCGTTTTCACTAATGATGTGTTTGGCGCCTATCCCTTTCAGTTGCCCGCCTCCGGCGATTTGCAATTACTACGTGAACAAAGCCTGTTGTTACAGGCCAATGTAAAAAATCACCGTTTGCATGGAGCGTGGATAAGCTTTTACCCTCAAGCGCAAAAGATGGATGAAGGTATTCTTGTGAAAGGAGTGCCGGATGGTGCATGGAAAACATGGTACCCTAACGGTCAACTTAAATCTGTTCGTAGTTATGATGCCGATTTATTTTTTAAAATACAGGCTGATATTGATCTCAATCATCCAAAAATCAGCCGCTTTATTATTTCGGATCGTTATAAAAAAGAAGGTAAAAAAGTATTGCAGGTATTAAGTGCCAATTATTCGTTCCGCATTCATCAAAAAATTATTCCTGCCGATCTTGCTTTGCTGGTGGCTCAAAATCAGCAAGAGCCGGCTGATTATCATCCGCCGTTTAAAAATGCCCTGCACCATGGTTTGTATATGAACTATTATGAAAACGGTGCAGTGCAGGATTCCGGTTATTACAACCAAGGGTTACGCAATGGTTTGTGGGAGCATCACCTGGCTGATGGAACTTTCTGGCGGGGATTGTATAAAAACGGAACCCGCATCAACGACTGGAAGTATTACAGTTCAAACGGGAAACTGCTTTTATTCATTCACTACAATCAAACAGGAGAAGAATTGTACATGAAAAAGCTTTAAAATTGTGGCTCAAACTATCTTTTTATGAAGCTAACTTTTCTGATCACAATTTTTCAATTCGCTTTACTTACTGTTTTTTCACAAACAAACGAACCTCCCGCAACAATTGAAACACTGGAAGGTACTTTCATAAACGGCAAAATACGTTATGGAAGCTGGACGGTGATTCCTCCATTTGTTGAATTTATTGAAAAAGGCGAGTTAAAACGTATTTATCCATCAAGTATTAAAGGCTTTACGGTAAACAACGAGCAATACATAGCTCATACTGTAACCTTTCATAAAGGGAGTCTGGATATGCAGTTATTGCCGGATAACTATAATGATGAAACAGTAACGCAAACTGTATTTCTGAAGTTATTGGTTAAAGGAACTTACAGGCTTTACTATTACGCCAATGAAAGCAGGCAATATTATTTTATTCAAAAGCCGGGAGACCTGCCGGAAGAGTTATTGTACAGGTAAAAGATGAAAGACCGTTTATTAGGTGAAGATAAAACCTATCAAACGCAATTGGCGGGTTTTGCAGAAAATGCTGCATTAGATGCAGTTGCTGTACAAAAAGCATATCAGCTCAATTATTCAGCAACCGAATTGAGCCGGTATGTAAATCAGATTAATGGTGGTTCATCAATAATAAGTGCTGAAAAGTCAAATCGTTTGTATGTAAACGTTGAAGGTGGAGCAGGGGTAATGATGCCCTTATATTCTGCCAAAGGAGATGCCATTGTAGCTCCCATAAATACAATCGATGCAGAATCATCAGCAGGTGCGGTGGTGCACGCCGGTTTTCTTATTTCTAAAGATCCTGCTTATTCCTTTTCACGCTGGCTGGTTCAATTCCGTTACAGCAGTTTTAATGTAAGTGGCCGTTCACAAACTGTTACTTCGGGACCCGATGCTTATTATGAACAATATGATTTTTCAGTAGCCCAGTTCAATGCAGGGTTAGGTTTGATGCAGTTGTTTACAAAAGAAAAGGCCCCGGTTAAGTTTTACGGTTCAGTTACAGGTAGTGTTGGTTTTCTTTTGAGTAAGCCGGGAGATACAAAACTCATTCGTGCATCCAACGGTTCCTTACTTACAACCTATAGTGATTATCCAAAACTAAATAAGGTGGGTGTTACTGCCATCGTATCGGCAGGATGTGCCTTTAGCCGGTTCAGGGCTGAAGTTTTTTATCAAAGCCCATTCCGTATTTCCGCACAGAACAGGAGTAACTTCTCTGCTTCAGCAATAGGCGTTTCATTGCGTGCAGCGCTCAGGAAATACTAAGTTTTCTACATAAAAAACTTAGCGTATAAAATCATTAATCCATACATCACCGTCATCGCAAAAATTCCGATGGCGGTTTTGTCTTTACGGCTGTTAATGAAAAGCGTAAACAGAATGATGTTGGCAATTAAGCTCAAACTGCCCACAGCGGTGAGCAGGGCCTTGGTCCTGAAAAAGTATTCAATAAAATCTCCAAAGCTTACGGTAGATGTATCAATCTTGGCGAAGTAGTAAATGACGATGCCCAGCACCGGCGCCAGGGCACCCAGTGCTATACCAAAAGGCAGTTTATCAAGTTTCAGCATAAGCGTGTCAGAACGTTTTTTCGAGTTGTTTCTTTAAAACGTAATTAGTAAGATCAAATTGTACAGGCACCACACTTACATAGTTGTTTTTGAGCGCCCACACATCGGTATCTGTTCCTTTGTCAAAATTTTTGAATTCACCGGTGAGCCAGTAATATTTTTTCCCGGTGGGGTCTAAACGTTCATCAAAATCCTCTTCATATTTAGCATAAGCCTGGCGGCATACTTTAATACCTTTTATCAGGTCGGGTCCTACATTTGGAATATTTACGTTGAGACAAAGATGTTTATCCACTTTCTTCATGGCCAGTACCTGCTCCACAATTTTGCGGGCATAGATTTTACCGGCGCTGAAATCGGCTTCCATACTGTAGTTCAATAAGGAAAAACCAATGCTGGGAATACTTTCAATACTCGCTTCAATAGCCGCACTCATGGTGCCGCTGTAAATTACATTTATGCTGTGGTTGGCTCCGTGGTTAATACCGCTGAGGCAGATATCCGGTTTACGGTGCAGTATTTTATCTACTGCCAGCTTCACACAATCCACCGGTGTGCCGCTGGTTTGCCAGGTTTCCACACCGTCAATCAATTGCAGTTTGTGCATACGTAATGGATAGCCGATGGTAATGGCATGGCCCATACCGCTCTGCGGTTTATCCGGCGCCACCATTACTACTTTACCAAGATCTTTCACAGCCTCGGCCAGGTTGCGTATGCCGGGCGCTGTTACACCATCATCATTGGTGATGAGGATAATGGGTTGTTGTTTTTTTTGTTTTGCCATTCGAAATAATAATTTTTATACCAGCAGTTGGTTTTTATAGCATCGTCCCTTGCGTCGCAATCCTTTCATCGTTATGTGCATATGGCAACTGTGGTCTGCCGGTGTAAAAGTGAGACTAATTGGGGAGTTTACAAAATGGGAGGACAGATTCCAAAATTGATGGACTTTATCTTAAATTTAGTTTTACCGGAATTCTATTTACACTCTAAATAAGTTAAACTGCATACGATTAAATGATCATGTAAGTATTAATGAAGTTTTCATATAAGCATATCACACTTGTAACAGGTATTGTAGTAATCATTGTAAGTTTTCTTTTCTTTGGTAGAAAGCATGACATTTATTTCGTAGCAAGTACTGTTGGTTTTTTACTGGCACTTATCTCTTATCTTTTTATTTTATTCGGTAAATCTCATTTTAAAGCAAAGCTATTGTGGACTGTTGTAGTCATTTGTCTTGTTTTGTTGCAGCAATGGTCGGAGCCGCATTTGATCCATTTTTCTTATCGGCTTTACATTAATAAAAATGAAAAGAAATTGTCTGAGGTAAGTAGCATTCTGCTTTCTAAAAAAAGCGATGTTTTTATTTTAAACAATACTATTACAGCAAAAGAGGATACAATTTTACCTAATGAAACTATAAAGCTTATTGAAAGCAGAAAGAAGCTTGATGTTTATATGATTACAAAATATGAGGATAAAGTTTATTTTGGTTTATGGGGTTTTCTGGATGTACGTTTAGGAATAACATTAATTCCGGGGCAAACAAAATCTTTCAATCAATACACGCACATAACCGGGAATTGGTTTTATTAAATTCCTTGTAGGTCAGCGACACAACAAGGGCTGTGGTGCTAACAATAATCAACCTGCTCTCATGTTGACAAAGGAAACATCTCCTGAAAAGTGGAGCGAAAGCAATTCATCAGATAACTTTAATGAAAACTTATTTCACCTTCCCAAACTCTTCAATCAAATCTCTTACCACCACGCTTGCGGTAGTAGCACCAAACACAGCAGGCAGATATGAAATGGTACCATAAGCAGATTTTTTGTAATTCTTTCCATCCGTGAGCATCAGGCTTTCTTTAATGGGCTCCTCGGGAGAGAACACAACTTTAATACCTTTACGAATACCAAAACGTTTTAAGTTTTTACGTATTTGCTGCGCAAACGGGCAGTTATAGGTTTTTGAAATATCTACCACCTGCAGTTTTGTTGGATCCAGTTTGGCACCGGCACCCATACTGCTTACAAGTTTCAACTTTTTTTCATAGGCTGTTTTGATAAACGTAATCTTGGGTGTAATACTGTCAATAGCATCAATGATATAATCAGGCGTAGCTGTTAAATGGTTGAGCACCATCTCAGGATTTACAAATTCTTTTCTCACATGCAGCTTCAGCTCAGGATTAATGGCTTTTAGTCGCTCTTCCATAATCAATGCTTTGCTCACCCCATGATTGGTAGCCAGTGCAGGAAGCTGTCGGTTACGGTTAGTTGGGTCTACCACATCACCATCAATAATGGTCATTTCGCCAATGCCGGCACGGGCAATAAACTCCGCCGCATAAGAACCAACACCACCTAAGCCTACCACCATTACATGTTTGGTAGTAAGAAAACGAACCGTATCTTCTCCAATCAATAAGCTGGTGCGACCGAGCCAGGAAATATCATTCATCGTTTGAAAGCGTTATTTGAGTTAAGTGCATCACTCTGTGTTCTCTTACTAGCCCTGTGTGAGTAAATATTTTTTTTCACACAGAGGGCACAGGGTTCACAGAGGAAAAAAATGCTTTGCATTTTTATAAAGCTGCAAACTAAGTGAAAGTTCATCAATTGAAAAAACCTTTGCCGCCAGTTTATAAATAGAAGCAATACTTACATCCCTATCATCTGTTTCTAAAAATATTTTTTCGGGAGGTAATGCTTTAAGCACTTCCTGCATGTGCGGCTGTTGCAATGCTTTTCCAAAACTGAGGTAATGCCCAGCATGGATGATTTGCAAAGCCAGCTCTTTGCTTTTATTAAAACCATGAAAGATGGCGGGAGCTTGTGCTTTGTTCAACTGCTGTAACACTTCATCATACGCTTTTACACAATGGATGATAAGTGGTTTGTTGATTTCATTTGCTAATTGAATTTGTTGTGCAAATACTCCTTGCTGAAATTGAAAATCTGTTTGACAAATTTTATCCAGTCCGCATTCGCCAATAGCTTTTACATGCGGATGGGATGCGTAGTGCTTCAATTGTTCAAATTCTTTTTCCCAATGTGCAGTAATGTACCACGGGTGCAAACCGATGGAGTAGAAACCATTCAATTCTACTTGTTTAAAATCTTTGTACAGATTTTGAATGGCAAGTTCATTTGATTGCGGCGGATGGTGCCTATGAATGTTGATATACTGCATGTGTGATGCTGCAAAGTACAAAACTAAAAGTTTGATACTGTTTATCTCCGCCCAAGCTTTGGGCGGAAGGGGTGGCTGTAATTATAACTATAATGATGACTGAAAGGGGTGGGTGATGGATGCTATGGAAAACGGAACGATGAATGGTGCGACGCAAATACGACCCCTCGTATGTATAAAAGCCCGACTACAAAAAAATAATTTGCCAAAAGTTTTGGCAATCTAAAAATTTTAGTATATTAGCGCCATAAATTTTAGCGTATGGCCATAGCCAATCAAAATCTCAAGTATCTCCGCAAGCTGCGGGGATGGACACAGGAAGAGTTTGCCAATAAAATCGGCATCAAACGTTCACTGGTGGGCGCTTATGAAGAGGAGCGTGCTGAACCTAATTATGAAGTGTTGGAAACAGTGAGCGATCTTTTTAAAGTTACCATTGATGATTTGTTGCGGAAAGATCTGAGTGAAACAAAGGGCAGCTATTTAGCGAAACGCCGCCAGTTAAAAATGATGGCAGAAACGAATGTGATTCACTTTGTACCGGTAAAGGCAGCGGCGGGTTATCTCAACGGTTATGCTGATCCTGAATTCCTGGATGAGTTGAATACATTTACGCTTCCCATGCTTACCAGCGGCACTTACAGGGCTTTTGAAATTGTGGGCGATAGTATGCTCCCCACGCCCAGCGGAAGTGTAATTGTAGGAGAGAAGGTGCACAACTTCGATGATGTGAAAAATAACAATGCGTATATAGTTGTAAGTAAAAGTGAGGGAGTTGTATATAAACGTGTAGTGCGGAGTAACCGTACTAAAAATAAACTCACCCTGGTGAGCGATAATCCCACCTATCAGCCCTACGAAGTAAAAACTGAGGATGTGCTGGAATTCTGGAGCGCTCAAATGGTGATAAGTAAAGTGGGACAGGGGCAGCGTTGGGATGTAACCAACCTGGCATCCCTGGTTTCCAATTTACAGGACCAGGTAAATAACCTGAAGAAGAAAATGAATTGATTTTTGGAAGTTTCCGTACTGTTTCAGCCGTTCATACTTTTTCAAAAAGCAGAGCGGCTTTTTTATAATAGCTTGCGCCCCGAATGAGACTTACCCTCCTGATTGCTTTGTTGTGTTGCAGTATTGTTGCTATTGCCGGTACGGAACCCGAACGGGATTTGAAAGCCGTAAAAATTAATGCGCCCATTAAAATTGACGGATTGCTGAATGAAGAAGTTTGGAAAACAGTAACTCCTGCCGAAAACTTTATTGTAAACAGTCCCAATTACGGTGCACCTGCTTGCAGGGCCACCAAGGTTTATGTGGTGTATGATGATGCCGCTATTTATATTGGCGCCTATCTCTACGATGATCCGAAACTGGTTCGTAAACAGTTAACTCCACGTGATGGGGAGAGCCGCCAGGATGTAGATTATTTTTCCGTTTTCTTTGATACGTATAATGACGATCAGAACGGTTTCCAGTTTTTGGTAACCAGCCGCAATGTGCAGAGTGATGGAAGGCTGAGCCCTAATTTGAATTCACAGTTTGGCCCGCCCAGCGATTATAGCTGGGATGCGGTGTGGGAAAGTAAAACCACCTTTCAAAAAGATGGATGGATCGTTGAAATGCGGATTCCTTACTTCTCCCTTCGCTTTGCACAAAAAGATGTGCAGGACTGGGGTTTGAACTTTCTGCGATTTACAAGACGTAATAATGAACTTACCTACTGGAACAATATCAACCCCAATCAAAACGGATTTGTAAACCAGTTTGGGAGACTCAGTGGTTTGGAAGGATTGCAGCCGCCGCTGCGTTTGTCTTTTCTGCCTTATGTAACTACCGGTTACAGAACGGTACCTTCTGATAAAGGAACAAAGAATGAAGTATTACGCAACGGAGGTATGGATATAAAATGGGGCCTGAACGAAAGTTTTACACTGGATGCTACCCTGATTCCGGATTTCGGGCAAGTAATCAGCGATAATGTGATCAATAACCTTTCTCCTTTTGAAGTGCAGTTCCAGGAAAACCGTCCTTTTTTTACAGAAGGAACAGAAATTTTTAATAAAGCCGGATTGTTTTACAGCAGAAGGGTTGGGGCAACGCCCCGTGGTTATTTCGGTGTGCAGGGAATGCAGAATGATTCCATACGTGTCATCAAAAATCCGGGTATTGTACAATTATACAATGCCACTAAGTTTTCAGGCAGGAACAAAAAGAAACTGGCGATAGGTGTGTTTAATGCAGTGGGTGCACCTATGTATGCTGAAATTGAAAATACAAATACCAAAGAGCGGGAACGCATTTTAACGGAACCGCTTACGAATTATAATCTTATTGTATTTGACCAGGCTTTGAAAGGCCGTTCTTCCGTAACGCTTACGAATGCAAATGTTACACGTAACGGTACTGCAAGAGATGCCAATGTTACCGGGCTTGATTTTGCGTTGTTTGATAAAAACAATATGTATGCATTGAGAGGAAAGCTGGATTACAGTTATGTAAAAACAGCCGCACCTTATTCCGGTTTTAAGAGCATAATCAATGTAGGTAAGGTGAGCGGAAAAATTCAGTACAGTCTGTTAAGCAATATTGAGAGTGACCGTTATGACCCGAACGATTTAGGTATTTTACAGGCACCTAACGAGGTTATGACTATGGCTTCTTTCAGTTATAATCAATTAACGCCCACTGAAAAATTCAACTCTTACAGTTACAGTTTCAGTGTGCGGCATGAAATGCTGTACAAGCCTTTTGTTTATACTAACACGAGGTTTAATGCAAGAGGTTTCTGGTTCTTTAAAAACTTTTGGGATGCCAGTGTAAGTTTATCACTGCAGCCCTGGTGGCAGAACGATTATTTTGATTTGCGCACACCCGGTCGCTTTCTTAAAAAAGTTCCTTTTGGATTTATATCAGTTGAAGGCAGTAGCGACAGCCGTAAGCGTTTGTTTGGCCGCTGGGGTTTAGGATTTGCTGAAAGTGTGGATATAAAAGCAGATGCTTTTTATTTTATCCGTGGCGGTATGCGCTATCGTTTCAGTGATCGTTTCAGCCTGGATGTAAATATTAACAGAACTGCCGACCGTGGACAGTTTGGTTATGCATTTGAACGGGAAGCGAATGGTGACCCAATCATCGGTCGCAGAATCAATACCGATTTTACAACACTCATCAACGGCATTTACAATTTTACGCCACGAATGAATCTGACTTTGCGGGCACGCCACTATTGGAGCCGTGTACAATACCAATCCTTTTTCAATGTAAAAGAAGATGGTTTCTGGACCGACCGTCCCTTTATCAACGGTAAAGATCAAAACTTCAATGTATGGAACCTGGATATGTTTTATACCTGGGATTTCAATTACGGAAGCCGGCTCATCATTGGCTGGAAAAACTGGCTGGGTAATGATGTGCAGTTGAACGGAGTTACTTATAACAACTATGCAAAAAACTTTGCCCGTGTATTACAGGAACCGCATGGCAATGAACTGACCGTTCGTCTTATCTGGTTTATTGATTACAATAAGTTGAGAAGGAAAAGTATTTAATCATCATTCATCATCAACACAAATAATTGTTGTGAACTTTCTGCGGACTGTCGACCGTCGTCTAACTCAACCCATAAATATCTTTCGCTAACCTGAATGTATTGCAATGTGCTTCTACAATGGTACGCACATCCGGTGAGTAGCCGCCTCCCATTGCCACTACACATGGTATTTGATACCTGTTTAACAGGCTGAATACAATTTCATCTCTTTGTTTACAGCCCTGCATGGTAACTTTTAATTTACCAAACTTATCTGTTTCAAGTATATCTACACCGGAAAGATAAAAGGCAAAATCAGGTTTTACTTTTTCTATCAGCATGTTTAAGGTATTCTCCAGGAGTGGCAGATAGATATTATCATCCGTGCCATCTTTTAACCCGATGTCCAGGTCGCTTTTTTCTTTTTGAAATGGATAGTTATGAGCGCCGTGCATACTAAACGTAAATACCCTTGCATCGTTTTCAAAAATTTTTGCCGTTCCGTTGCCCTGGTGTACATCCAGGTCAATGATGAGAATTTGTTTTGTTTTTTGTTGTTGTAGTAAATAGTTGGACGCAACTGCAAAATCATTGAGTAAACAAAAACCTTCGCCACGTTCAGCAAATGCATGATGTGTACCTCCGGCAACATTTAATGCCACACCCGTTTCAAGGGCAGCAGTGCAGCAGTCAATGGTGCCTTGTGTAATAATGAGTTCCCGTTGTGTAAGCTCAGGTGATTGCGGAAAGCCGATATGTCTTTGTTCCCTTTGTGATAATGTTTGGTGTTGCAGTTTGTTAAGATATACTGATGTATGAGTGAGCAACACAATTTCATCTTTGCAGGCAAGAGGTGCTTTTAAATTTTTTTGTGTAATGGTTCCCTCATGTAGTAGTTGTTCAGGAATCAATTCATACTTGAGCATGGGAAATCTATGACCTTCCGGTAATGGATGTGCATAGATGGGATCAAAGGCTATATGTAACAGTTGCTGTTGAATGAGTTTATTTTTTGATTTCAATGAGTTGTTTGTTTACGATTGCAAAAACCCTATCATTCTTTTTTTGTTTTACAAGGTAAGTGCCAGTAAACTTTCCAAAAGCAGGAAGCACCGCATGCGTTTCAGAAAAATAGAAACAGGGAAAGCGGAGTGATTGACGTGCTAAACCATCAATATAAATACCCGGATGGATATGACCGGAAAAATAATACCTGTCATCATCTTTATGTTTATCAGGTTCAAATTCATGAACAAAGCAAAACGATTCTTTCAGGTAAACATCTTCATGTTGAATGATATTGTTCCTGGCATACCAGTTCTTTGGTAGTATATCATGATTGCCTGTAACCAGGTGCATAGGCAGTTGTGCCAGATCACTTCTCCATTTTTCAAATAACAAAGCTTCTTTGTTAAGATGGCTGTGAAAAAAGTCGCCTACAATCAACAATTCTTTCGGTTTAAAAAATTGTACCTGAGCAAATAATCGCTGCAGGTCTTCTTTGAAAACGGCATGGGGAATACCGATTCCTTCGCTTCGGAAATGACCACTCTTCCCCAAATGAAGATCTGCAATAATCAAGAGCTGCTCCTTTTCCCAGAACATACAACGTTCTGAACTAAGCACAAAGGATTGCCCTGAAACTGTATAAGGAAACAATACCGACATACGGATTGCAAAAGTAAGTGTGCAAAAGCTTTTACCATTCTTTTGTACTGAATGAAGAAACTTTTTTATTTTGGGAGCAACTAAATCAACTTTTATGACAGACTTCAATCAGATTCAAGACCAGCTCAACCTGGAAGAAAAAGACCTCAAAACTTTACCTCAAACTTTAAATGTGCTTACCATTCTTACCTATGTAGGCAGTGCTTTACAGTTAGTAGGAGGAGTAGTGAGTTATTTTACAATTGCTTCGAGCTACAAGCTCTATGAAGGATTATCAGAAGGCGCTGCTGCTACATCTGATAACCCGTTGGCAGGAGTTATGAGTGCTGCCAGCGCTACCATTAAAAAGCAGTATGAAAACCGTGGACTGATATTGCTGTTAGCTGTTTTAGGAGCGGTGGCTTGTTTTTATGGCGCTCTTCAAATGCGTCAGCGCAAAATGCAGGGATATAACATTTATGTAGCAGGCGAAATTATTCCGCCGGTTGCAAACCTGATTCTTATAGGCATGGGCGGTCTTGGATTCCTGGGTGCGTTTGGATTAGTTGTGCCGATTATCTTTATCGTATTGTATTCGCTTCAACGGAAACATCTTACGAATTAATAGTATTCATAAAAAAAACGTCCCGCAAATGCGGGACGTTTTTTTATTCTTTTCCATTTTCTTCTCCGGGCAGCTTCGCCATATTTTCATCACACCATTTTGCAATGGCTGTGCTTTGTTCCTTGGTGAGTTTTGCATCTTTATGAATCCACTTGTAGCTATCAAGCGGCATCCAACCATCTGTTACAGCCTCTTTAATTTCTTCAAACTTGTGATGTTGTTTTTTGGGAGCATAGCTTGCAAACTCTGAAAAATTCAATTCGCTCTTTCCTTCGTTCACATGGTTTTGCAACCACCATGCCACCGGTTGTACATTGGCATACCAGGGATAGCGGGTGTTGTTACTGTGACAATCAAAACAGGCTGTTTCCAATGTTGCTTTTACTTCAGCAGTCATGGGGAAACTATTGTTCACATCATTCGGAAAAGGTCCTGCAGCTTCATTCCGTTGTGGCCTGAAAAACTGGATGATCACCAGTGCGGCCAGGAGTACATATAAGATTTTCTTGATCATGTTTGTTGTTTGTATAAAATTAATGAGAAACAGAATAGAACTTTCAAGCTTTTGATGAAATGCTTCTATTTCTTGTTTAATTGCTCCTGCATCCTCCGGATGCGGTCTTCCAGTTTTTCAGTAGAGAGATTATTACGATTCAAACCATCGGCTATAATGGGGAAGGAGAGCGGTGTGAATTTTGGAGGAACTGTAATGATGATGTTGCTGCGGTTGATGCGTTGATAAGCTTCTCTCAGCCTTACCTCTTCCATTTGCTGATCAAACACTTCCTGGTACGCCTGCCTGAGTAAAACATTTTTACCATCATACTCTGAAAACACATTAAATAACAAACTGGCCGATGCCTGCAGGTGCCGGGCTTTCTTTTGTTCACCCGGTGCTGTTTGCACAATCAATCCCCCAATCACCGCAATATCCCTGAATTTTCGACGGGCCATTTCAGTTGCATTTACACTTCTTTGCATATCAGCGGTTAATCCTTCCATTGAAAAGAGTGAGGCTGCATTCGTATCATCTACCGGTATGGGTTGATCGCTCAGCAGTTCAAAACCATAATCATTCATGGCAATGGAAAAAGTGAGCGGATATTGTTTGCCGATACGGTACGCAAGGATCGCACTCATGGCTTCATGAATCTGTCTGCCTTCAAACGGATATACCAATAAATGATAACCGTCTTTACTTTCATGATGCTCAATGAGCAACTCGTCATCCTTTGGAATATGTGAAAGTTCCTGTTGCAGTTCAAATAACGACTGCAGGTGTTGTAATTCAGGCGAGTTGTAATAACTGTCTGGCCACTTAGAGTGGCCTGACACTTCATTAAAAGTTTCTCTCAGTTTTCGCCCAAGGTTTGCCGTAAGGCTCATTCTGCCGCCGTTCCAACTGGGCACAATGGTTTTTTTAGCGGTTGATTTTTTTACCAGTACGGTCATGTCTTTTATCTGAACCAGTTCCACATTTCTACCCGCAATGATGAAGGAGTCTCCCGGCTGCAGTTTGGTAATAAAGTATTCTTCAATCATTCCGATATAACCGCCACTTACCATTCTTACTTTCAGCATGAGATCGCTTACAATGGTGCCGATATTCAACCGGTGACGCATGGCAATTTTGCGGCTGGTAATTTTATACCGCCCACCTATGAATTCCATTTTTTTGTAATCATCGTACTGTTGCAAAGCTTTGCCGCCATCTACAATAAATGCCACCACTTCATCCCATTCCTCATCAGTCATTTCACGAAAGCAAAAGGTTTGCTTTACTTCATGGTAAAGTTCATCAGGTACAAATCCATCGGATACAGCTAATGTATTGAGGTATTGAATCAGCACATCAAAGCAAAGCAGCATTGGTTCTTTGCTTTCCACCATTTGTTCTTTAATAGCATCTTTTAAAGCCGCCGCTTCTACCAGTTCCAGTGAATGGGTGGGTAAAAAATAAATTTTACTTACTGCATCGGGACTGTGCCCGCTTCTGCCGGCACGTTGTAAAAAACGGGAAACACCTTTTGGCGAACCAACCTGTATAACGGTCTCCACAGGGCGAAAATCAACACCCAGGTCAAGGGAGGCTGTGCAAACAACTGCTTTAAGCTTTGCTGTGTGCAATGCTTCTTCTACCCATAAACGTAATTCCTGTTCAATACTTCCATGATGCAGGGCAATAACGCCTGCAAGCTCCGGTGCATGATTGAGCAACTCCTGGTACCACCGTTCACTCATGCCTCTTGTATTGATGAAGATGAGCGTGGTTGTACTCTGCTCAATGATGGGAATGATTTTATGAATGAGTGTTATGCCCAAATGTCCTGCCCAGGGATATTTTTCGATTTCATCAGGCAGAATGGATTCCACTTCAATCTTCTTATGCATTTCTGCTTTTACAATTACGCCATCCTTATGAAGCGTAGCCAGTAAAACTTCTTTCGCTTCTTCTAAATTTCCAATGGTAGCGCTGATGCCCCAAACCGATGGTTTTGTTTTTACCAAGGTCCATTGACTATTTGCAATACGGTTTAATGCCAGCTCTACCTGAACGCCTCTTTTGCTGCCCATCAGTTCATGCCATTCATCCACGGCAATGATTTTAAGCGATTGAAATAATTCCGCATATCCTTTCTGTGCCAACAACAAATGAAGACTTTCAGGAGTAATGATAAGTACTTCCGGCATTTGCCGTTTTTGTTTGGCTCTGTCAGCAGCTGTTGTGTCTCCGTTACGGATACCAACTTTCCATTGCAAACCGAGGCTCTCAATTACTTGCTCCATAGCCCGACCAATATCCTTGGCTAAAGCACGCAGCGGAGTTACCCACAATAATTGTAAGCCGTTATTTTTTTTAGTAGCGTAAGAATCCTGATGATTGTTAATGAACTGAATCAATGCTCCAATAAAAACGGAGAATGTTTTACCGCAGCCTGTTGGTGCATTCACCAAACCGCTTTCGCCTTGTAATAAATGTTGCCATGTTTCTTCCTGAAATGCAAAAGGCCGGATGGATTTGGATGCAAACCAATCATTGAGTACAGCATAGCCTTTTGTTTCCTGTAAGTTCATTTACCGTATTGTTTGAGCAGTGCTTTTAAATCATCCAGTGTATTGATTTCATCTGCCTTTTTATCTTTTCTCCAACGGTTCATTCTCGGAAAACGCAACGCTACGCCGCTCTTGTGCCGGTTGCTGGCTGCAATTCCTTCAAATGCAATTTCAAAAACCAATTCCGGCTTTACCGTTCTAACAGGCCCAAATTTTTCCAGAGAATTTTTCTTTACAAATGCATCTACTTCTGCAAATTCTTTATCGGTTAATCCACTGTAAGCGTTTGTAAACGTAACCAGTTTGTCGCCGTCTTTTACAGCAAATGTATAATCGGTATAGAGATTGCTTCTTCTTCCGTGTCCTTTCTGTGCATAAATGAGCACACAATCAATGACCAATGGATCTATTTTCCATTTCCACCAATCGCCACGTTTGCGACCTGTTTGGTAAACAGAATCTTTTTTCTTGAGCATCACACCTTCACTGCTTTTTTCTCTTGAAAGTGAACGCAGTTCTGTTAATTGTTGCCAATTGCTAAATACAATCATTGGTGATAAACGAACTACAGGTTGTTGTGCTTGTTGTACTAATTTTTCAAGTAATGATCTTCTGCGCATTAATGGTTGATGACGGATATCTTCTCCCATCCATTCCAGTAAATCATAGGCGATAAAAGCCGCCGGTGCTTCCTGCAATTGTTTTTTGCTGATGTTTTTACGGCCAATCCTTGTTTGCAAAGCAGCAAAGGGGAGCGGTTGTAATTCAGTTGCATCTGTATGCATGCAAATAATTTCACCATCAATGGCCACTCCATCCGGAAGCAATTCTTTAAGTACATTGTACTCAGGAAATTTTTCTGTCATTAGTTCTTCACCCCGGCTCCACACAAATAACTCACCATTTCGTTTGATGATTTGCCCACGGATGCCATCCCATTTCCACTCTGCCTGCCACTCGTCAACTGCACCTAATTTTTGAACTTCCTCTTCCAATGCATACGCTAAATAAAAGGGGTAAGGTTTGGAGGCATCAGCTTTCGTATTGTCAGCGTTCAGCAATTCCTCAAACGTAGTTGTTTGCGGATTCCAGTTTCCGCTAATGCGGTGTGCAATAATATTCGCATCGGTTTGAACCGATTGTGCCAATGCATTGACGATTGTTTTTTGGGAAACACCTATGCGGAATCCACCGGTGATAAGTTTATTGAACACAAAACGTTCTTCAAAACTCATCTGTAACCATTCGCCGGTAATAAAGCTTTTCTTTTCTTCTTCTGTAGCTTTTTCAAGAGCAATCAACTGTTCAAAATAAAACCATAATGTTTGTGTATTGCTTTGTAGTTCCGGTTCAGGTAATAACAATGCAATTGTTTCAGCCAGATCACCCACGGTATGATAACTTTCATCAAATAACCATTTTGGTAATTGAACCATTTCAGCACACCAGGTTTGTAGTAAGGTAGAGTTAACGATGCGTTTGGGTCTTCTGCCGCTGAAGAGTGCAATCACCCAAACTTTATCTTTAGCATCTGCTGTTGCAAAATAATGTGCAAGCGCTTCCAGTTTATCATTACTGCCGGTGCTGCTGCCCAAATGCTGTACCAGTTGTGCAAATGCTTTCATTCGGTGGTAATTTTTACAGCGTTGGAATTGTCTTCTTCCTGTACACCTTCTTCACCACCGTATTCTGTTTTTACTTCTGCTGCAGTAATTCCATTTTCATTGAGATAACGGCTGAATACGCTTTGAAAACCATGTGTTACAAATACTTTTTCAGCACCTGTTGCTTTTACAGCCTTTAATAAACCGTTCCAGTCAGCATGATCACTTAATGCGAAACCGGCATCCACATTTTGTCTTCTTGCATTGCCCCGCACCTGCATCCATCCGCTGCATACAGCTATCTTGTAAGGTTGAAAACGTTTGAGCCAGGGAGAATCCTGTGCAGAAGAAGGTGCAATTACTACAGCTCCTTTAAACGCTTCCTTATTTACTACATCACTTACTCGTTGTACGGTTGGTAAAACGATCCCTGCTTCCTGCAACACCTGTTGTGTATTCCATACGGCGCCATGTACAAAAATGTTATTGGTAACAGGCGCTACTGCCTGTAATACTCTTTGTGCTTTTCCCAGGCTGTAAGCAAAGATGACGGAGCAAGTACCCTGGCTGATATTTTTTTGAACCCACTGCTGCATTTGCTCAAACAGGAATTGCTGTGGCTGCCATTTGTACACCGGTAATCCAAATGTGGATTCCGTAATGAACGTGTGACAAGCAACGGGCTCAAAGGCACCACTTAAGCCATCGTTCTCTGTTTTGTAATCGCCACTTACTACCCACACTTCACCTTTATATTCCAACCGTATTTGTGAAGAACCAATGATGTGGCCCGCCGGGTGCAATGAAATTTTTACACCATTCCTGTACACCGGTTCATTCCAGTCAATACTTTCATAGGAATGATTGCCTAATCGTAATTGCAGTAAAGGTTTAGTGAGATGATGACAGAGATAGTGCTGATGGCCGCTTCGTGCATGATCGCTGTGTGCATGTGTAATTACCGCATGTGCTACCGGCCGCCAGGGATCAATATAAAAATCACCGGACGGACAGTACAAACCCCGATCAGAAAATTCAAGCAGTGCCATTTATTTTGATTCCGAATTTCGGCTTTTTGAACGGGAATTACGGCAACGGTCGCTGCAGTATTTTACCTCCTCCCAAACTTTTTCCCATTTCTTGCGCCACGTAAAAGGCCGGTTACATACAATACAGATTTTTTGCGGCAGATGTTGTTTTTGATGCGGCATACTGCAATAACAGGAAACCCACTTAAAAGTTGACCAGCTGTTATTGGATTAATTCATGCGTGATGTGAGACCGTTCATTCTTTTAAGAATGTATACCTGTTTGTTTTCGTAATAATCCGGACGACCACTTGTTTTATTGAGCACCGGTTTGAAGTCATACTCCAGAAACCAACGGAAAGATTTGTCGTTAACATTTTTAGGGAGCTGCGAACCGTATTTCAGCAGCAGGTTTACAAAATTGTAAGTAAGATCAAATCCTTTAAAAGCAAGATCTGAAGGCCGCCCATAGGTAGCATCTGTAAATGTTTTGGTAAAGTGATTCCATTTGGCAGAACCATTGTTAAAGAAGGTGGTGCTGTAATAAAGCGGAATGGTTTTCCACTCCGGCTTACTCATTTCCTTGAGTGTTTCCCAGGTAGGCATACCAATCAATTGCAGGTTGTATTTTTTAGTAAAAGGCAGCGAAGCATTTACCAATTGCACCGCAAAACGTTCATCCAGTGAACCGGCAATGATGATGTTTACTTTCTCACTGTCTAAAACTGCCACCAGTGTTTTGGTACTTACGGAATCTGTATTGATTGTTTTCCATTTAAGTAAACCGGAACCGCCGCTGTTTTTATTACTGTTGTTGAAATAAGTATTGAGCCGGTCTTCCTGGATTCCTTTTTTGCGGAGGTAAATAATGTTAGCCGTTGAAAAATTGCGGAGCACAAAATTGTACAATGCTTCACAATGTACACCAAGCGTGGAATTGGCGATGAACGTAAACGGGTTGTTGGTAACACCCCCTTCGTTTGGAAAGGTGGCAGATACGAATGGAATATTTTTCTGGAAAGCAATGTCAGCTAACTGCCGGTAATCTGCGCCGCTAACTGATCCGATCATAAGATCAAGTGAATCAAATGTTTTATTGTCTTTTAACTGCTGAATGCTTTGTGCTGAAGAACGGATATCAAATACAAAAACCTTTACAGGTTGTTTAGTGTTGATAGAATCAAAAGCCATCAATGCTCCTTCTGTAAAATCAAGACCGGGAAGCAGGTGCCGGGGCATCTGTTTATCAAACTTGTATTTATCTGCTTCAAAGCTGGAATCAAGATAAAGGTTGGTAAAGATGCCGATGCGGTACACCTTTACGGTATCATTTCCCTGTCCCGCCCCAATGAGAGAAATGCAAAGAAAGATGAAAAGAAATAGTTGTTTTTTCATATACATATGGTTGCAGATGTTTATTCCCACTCAATAGTTGCAGGCGGTTTGCTGCTGATATCATAAACCACACGGTTAATGCCCCGTACTTTATTGATGATTTCGTTGGAAATATGCGCCAGGAATTCGTAGGGGAGATGCGCCCAATCGGCCGTCATACCATCAACAGATGTTACAGCACGCAGCGCCAGTGTATACTCATAGGTACGTTCGTCGCCCATAACACCTACACTTTGTACCGGTAACAAAATAGCACCGGCCTGCCACACTTTATCATAGAGGCCATGTTCTTTTAAACCATTGATATAAATAGCATCAGCACGTTGCAGCAGGTCTACTTTTTCTTCTGTTACTTCACCCAGAATGCGGATGGCCAGTCCAGGCCCTGGAAAGGGATGACGGTTGAGCAAATCAGCAGGGATACCCAACTCTGCACCTACACGACGCACTTCATCTTTAAATAAGAAACGAAGCGGCTCCACCAGTTCCAGTTTCATGGTATCCGGCAAACCACCCACATTGTGATGTGATTTGATGGTTACAGAAGGGCCATGTACACTTACACTTTCAATAACATCAGGGTAAATCGTTCCTTGTCCTAATAATTCCACGCCTTCAATCTGGTGGGCCTCACGGTCGAATACTTCAATAAACGTTCCGCCGATGATTTTTCTTTTTTCTTCAGGGTTTGATTTTCCGGCAAGCTTGGTATAAAAATGTTCTTTTGCATCCACGCCTTTCACATTCAAACCAATGGTGCTATAGGTATTCAATACCTGATGGAATTCATCTTTTCGCAATACCCCGTTATCTACAAAAATGCCAAAGAGATTTTTACCGATGGCTTTGTGTATTAAAGTGGCGGCTACAGTAGAATCAACACCACCGCTCAGCGCCATAATCACTTTACGGGTGCCGATCTGTTTCTTTAATGCTTCCACTGTTTCTGCAACAAAAGATGCCGGAGTCCAATCGCCCTTACATCCGCAGATAGTAGTTAGAAAGTTTTTAAGCATTTGCTTTCCTTCCACGGAGTGATACACTTCCGGGTGAAACTGAAAACCATATAAAGGATTCTCTGTTCTTCCGTTGGCACGGAAAGCTGCTACCGGAATAGAATCCGTTACGGCCATCACTTCAAAACCTTCAGGCAGTTCCAGAATACTGTCTCCGTGGCTCATCCACACCTGGGAGGTAGCGCTGATTTCTCGCAGCAATACATCTTCTTTTTGTTTGTGCAGGATAGCACGACCGTATTCCCGTTTCTCACTTTTTTCCACACGTCCGCCAAACTGTTTGGCTGTAAGCTGGGCGCCATAACAAATGCCCAATACCGGCAGGGAGCGGTTAAGCAGTTCTACATCTACAATGGGTGCGTTTGCATCATTTACAGAGAAAGGGCTCCCGCTGAGGATGATGCCTTTCAGGTGTTCATCCGCCACTACAGGTTTATGGTAAGGAACAATTTCGCAATACACATTGCATTCACGAACGGCACGGGCTATTAACTGGGTATATTGACTTCCGAAATCGAGGATGAGAATCTTATCTGTCATGGTGCGGCGAAGGTAACAAAATCCGTTTAGACGAAGACGACCATGGACAGCAGGAGCGGTTCCGTTCTGCAACTATTAATTAATGTTGAAAAAACAGCACCAAGTAATTTGCAGGATGGCTGTTGTAAATTATCTTTGACCTGTTCCAACTTTCTCCACTCTGCACATCATTACAGGATGTTGCTGTTCTTATTATAACCTTTAAACAAAATGAAATGAACAGACTTTTTGCTGCACTGCTGTTGCTCACCCTGGTATTTACTTTTTCTTCCTGCGGGTGGCGAAATGTAAAAGGCAACGGTAATGTAATTACTTCTAACCGGAATGAAGGCCGTTTTAACGGTGTAAAAACCGCAGGTTCTTTTGACCTGTATGTGAGCCAGGGAGATGATTATTCCATCCGTATTGAAGCCGAAGAAAACCTGATGAAGTATATTATTACTGAAGTGGAGAACGGTGAATTAAAAGTGAAGGTAAAGCGGGGTGTAAATCTGCGTCCCCGCCAGGATATGAAAGTCTATGTAACTGCCCCCCTTTATAAAGAGCTGGGAATTGCTGGCAGCGGTAATATTATTGCGGAGACAAACCTTAGTTCTGATAGCCCGATGGAATTCAGTATTTCGGGCAGTGGCGATATAAGGGTCAGTGCTGTGGATGCTCCTAAGATTACGGTACGGATTGCCGGCAGCGGAAATGCTTCGCTGGCAGGTAATACCCGTGATGCAGTCTATCGTATAGCAGGCAGCGGTGATATTAAATGCCGTGAGCTCAAAACAGAAAATACAGAAGTACACATTGCCGGTGGTGGAAATGTATGGAGTTTTTGCAGCCAGAACCTGGATGTACATATAGCCGGAAGCGGTGATGTACATTATGCCGGTAACCCGGTGAATGTAAAACAGAAGATTGCCGGAAGTGGTAATATGATTAAAGAGTAGAATTTTTTCGAGCAAACGATTGCGGAATAGTTTCGGACTTTTGTAAGTGATTTTGAATCTTTTTTATGAATTGTTTCTGTTGTAAAAGCCCCTACATTTGTGGACGCCCGTTTTTAAAATCCAGGTTCTCGTTTAGAATCCTCCTGTGAAGCCCACGATTGAAACCACATTGTACAATCCGTCATATAGAAGAACTCATTCCGAAAAGTATTTATGGTACACGTTCCATCCCGCTGAAGAGGCGGGATGGTTGTTTATTGGGGGATATAAAAGGAATCTTCAATTCAATTTTTTTTACAGCGGTATAAATTTCAATAATCCACAATTAAAACAGTGTTTTATGAGAAGCAGTTGCTATTGTTGATTTTATTAATCAGCTTATCCATAAGCACTATAAAATCCGGTTCAGTTTTAATAATAAAACTCTTCCCTACAAATCCACATACTTCACCGTTATTCTTATATCCCTGTTTCTTCCTTTATCATCAGTGCAGGAAATTTTTACAGGGCCTTCATCCGGCATAAAAAACTGTTTGCTTCCTGCATCGGCTGCTTTGTAAAAACGGTTGTTGATGTACCAATACACACGGCTCACATCATTACCTGTTTCACAAACTAATTGCAAGGGCTCCGGGTGTTTTTTGCTGATGAGATATTCTGTCCCATTCACCGGCGATTGTATTTGCGGGGCACCGCTGGTAAATATTTTTTCACAATCGGGATTATGCGGCGGCAATGGTTCATAAGCAATGCTGTTTACCTGCATCCAGTTCTGCAGTTCAGGTGCCAGCAGTTTGTACCATTTGCGTTTAAAACCGGTAACCGGTTCACAGCTTTTGCAATAACTAATCTTCTCATCGCCACTCACAGCTATCTCCTGCATATTGTTACAGCTTTGCGAAGAGGAAATGCCGGGTATAAAATAATCTAAGGCGAGGTGTGTGCAATGATCTGCCGGAGGCAGCCCGGTTTCTGTACAAACCTGTCTTTGTTCAAGTGTAGGCGGCGGCGTGAACCAGGAACGGTTCGCATCATAATCCAGTGTATTAAAAATACGGAAGAGCAAAGGGGTAGCCGTTTGTGCCCCGCTGAGTTGTGCATTTCCTTCGCCGGAAAAATTTCCCACCCATACTCCAACTGTATATTTTTCATTATAGCCAATACTCCAGGCATCTCTTCGGCCGTATGATGTGCCTGTTTTCCATGCAATTTTCGGAAGATGGGCCGTGGCTTCCCAATGAAGGGGAAAATCAGGCCGGTTAATCCTGCTCAGAATATCTGTAACCATATAAGCGGCATCAGCAGAAACAATGCGACGGGCTGTTTTTAGTGTGTCTGTTTGTAAGAAACGGGGACGATTGTACAAACCTTCAGCCGCAAGGCAACTGTACATACCTGTTAATTGCTCCAGAGTTGTACCGCAACCACCAAGGATCAGACTCAGACCTAAACCCTTTTGCTTGTTTTGAATTTGTGTAAAGCCCATATTGCTTAGCTGCTGAATCATTTTTTCTTTTCCTAACATGTTCAGGGCTTTTACTGCCGGAATATTGAGGGAGTTTTCCAGTGCATATTCAATAGTAACAGGTCCGTTAAATGTTTTATCATAATTCTCCGGGGCATAGCCCGCATAATTTACCGGCACATCGTTCATCATCTTTTTAGGTGTGAGCAGGCCTTCATCAAAACAAAGTGCATACACCAATGGTTTTAAGGTGCTGCCCGGTTGACGTACGGCAGCAGCACCGTTTACCTGCCCGCCATCAAGAGTATCTTTAAAATTTTCACTGCCTACATATGTAATAACACGGTGGGTTTCGTTGTCAATAATCATCACTGCTGCATTACGGATATTGCTGATGCGCAGTGTACGTACATAGTCTTCCACCAGTTTTTCTGTTTTCAGTTGCAAGTTGAGTTGGAGGTTGGTTTTAATGATGGAGCTTTCTGATTGCTTGAGCTTATAAGCAAGATGCGGTGCCAGTTTCGGTACTTCGCTGCGTTTTGCAAGAAGAGGTTCGACTAAAGCATCTTCAATTTCTTTAGCAGTAAAAATTTTTTCGGCCGCAAAACGGCGCAGCCATTTGTTACGTTGCTCTGTAATGGCATCATTGTTTTTACCTATTACCAAAGACGACGGCCGGTTAGGTATGATGGATAAAGCTGTGATTTCTGCAAGGGATAAATGATCCGGATTTTTACCGAAGTACAGGAGCGAAGCCGCTTTTACACCTTGGATATTTCCGCCATAAGGAACGAAGTTGAGGTATAATTGCAGGATTTCAGCTTTACTGTATTTTAATTCCAGTTGCAGGGCACGGAAAAGTTCGATGCATTTGTTAAAGACGGTTCTCCGCTTGGGTTCCAATGCTCTTGCTACCTGCATGGTAATGGTGCTGGCACCGGATGTGCGCCTTCCTGTAAACACATTCATTAAAAAAGCCCTGGCTAAGGCAAAAGGGTTGATGCCTGCATGAACGTAGAAATATTTGTCTTCTTTCTGCACAATTGTTTTCCGCAGCAGGGGAGATATTTCGTGCAGTTCAGTTTGCATCCGCCATTGTTCATCCCCGGTGAGAAATGCATGGATCACTTCGCCTTTGCTATCTGTAATAATGGTTGAATACTCTACCTTATCCGGCAAGGGAAAAAGAAGATGCAGCAGGAAGAATACCAGTAAAAATAAAAGCAAAACGATGCCGGTGCGTTTGAACAGTGTTTTCATACGTCTGCCATTGATGGGTGCCAATGCTATCCTGTTTATTTTGTTACCGGAGTTCGTCATCCTGTGTATAACGATTAATGATTCCTGCTCAAAGCTGCTGATTTTACAGGAATCTGCAGAAAAGATTTAAGGGCATTTGTAAGTTTATAAATAAAATCAGCTTTTAGGTTTACCTCAAGTTATCCTTATTTTTTTCATGTAGCAGTACAGTTAAAAACTTTTCTCCTTCATTTATCAATTCTTTAATAATTTAAACTTGCAAATGATGTAATTGCATTTGTATTTTCATGTGCAAAACAACCTTCCTTCAAAACAACTTTCAACCTTTCGTTTTATGCGTAACCACCTGCACCTGCTCCTGATGGCAGCAGCACTGCTCCTTTTTGTTTCCTGTAACCGTAATACTGTAAGTCTGACAGATACAAATGCTAAGGGCGAAGTACAGCTCTTACAGAATTTGAGTTTCCGTTTTTCAAAACAGCTTGTGCCTGATTCACTGCTCAACCGCTGGGATTCCACAGCTTATATAGAGTTTGAGCCAAAGATCCGTGGCCGCTTTCGCTGGGAACATGGTGATGAGCTGATCTTTTCTCCCGCCGAACCATTGGCACCTGCCACCACTTACAAAGCAACGATCGGGAGCGAAGTGCTTTCTTTCAGCAAATTCGGAAAGGTGCAGGTAGATAAAACCATTGAGTTCTATACGCCTGATCTGCAACTGGAAAATTCCAATATCACCTGGGTACTGGATAATGCTTCCGGTAAAGCTGTTCCGCAGGTAGATCTGTATTTCAACTATGCGGTAACGCCGGCGCTGCTGAAAGAAAAGCTCAATGTAACCGTGGATGGTGAACCAAAGGATTACAGTTTACAAACTATCAGCAACGATAAAAAAATATCACTCCGCATTTTTAATATCAAAACAGAAGACCGTGATTATACAACTGCTGTTTCGCTGCAGAAAGGTCTTGTTCCTGACGGAGGAAAAAATGCAACCAAAGATGCAATTGAAGAGAAATTCACTATTCCTTCGCCATACACACTCACCATTACGAATGTAGAGGCAAGACATGATGGCCTGAGCGCTACCGTAAAAGTGCTTACTTCTCAACAGGTAGTAGAAAGCAGTTTAAATAGTTTTATCAAACTTACACCGCTTGTAAAATATGGAGTGGAAGTGGTAGAAGATGGTTTTATCATCAGCGGAGATGCGTTTGATGTAAGTAAGACCTATGATTTACTGCTTACAAAAGGTTTGCGTGGTAAACTTGGTGGTACTTTAAAGGAAGATTACAAAACCAATATTGCTTTTGGTGAGCTGGAGCCCTCGGTTTCTTTCAGCAATAACAAAGCCGTTTATCTTTCAGCACAGGGTAATAAGAATATTGAAGTACGCATTACCAATATGCCGAAAATAAAAGTGATTGTTTCCAAGATTTATGAAAGCAACCTGCTGGCGGCTCATCGTTATGGTTATTATCCCAACACAGGAGATAATGATTACTACTATGAAGAAGAAGGTAATTCCACTCTGGGAGATGTGATTTACGAAAAAGAAATCGATACCAGAACATTGCCTAAATACGGAAGCAGTCGTCTCTTTCAGTTTAATGTTACTGACAGGCTGAAAGATTTTAACGGCATTTATCATTTACGCATTCAGTCCACAGAAGATTACTGGTTAAACGACAGCCGGTTTATTTCCCTGAGTGATATTGGTTTGATTGCCAAGGAAGGAAAAGAAAAAATGCTCGTTTTTGCCAACTCCATTAAAACAGCAGCGTCGTTGAGCGGTGTTACTGTTACCGTTTATGGTGCCAATAATCAGCTGCTGGGAACCGGCAGTACCAATAGTGATGGTGTGGCAGAAATTGCTTACATACGTAAAGAATTCAATGGGTTTAAACCGGCGATGGTGATTGCTAAAACAGCCGATGATTTTAATTACCTGCCGTTTCACAATACAAGAGTCAATACCAGCCGCTTTGATGTAGGAGGTAAGGGTTGGAACAGCAGTGGCATGGATGCATTTATTTATGGTGAACGTGATATTTATCGCCCCGGTGAAAAAATTAATGCCAACATTGTATTAAGAACCGCCGATTGGAAAAGCCCCGGTGAATTACCCGTGAAGATGAAGTTCCTCATGCCCAACGGAAAAGAAATGAAAAGCTTCCGTAAAATGCTCAATGAACAAGGCAGTGCTGAGCTGAGTATTGAATTGCCATCCGCAGCGGTTACCGGCAGTTACCAGTTAGAGCTTTATTCCGGTAATGATGTATTGCTGGGTAGTAAATCCTTCAGTGTGGAGGAGTTTGTACCGGATCGTATAAAAGTGACAGCAGCACTCAGTAAAAAAACATTGAATACGGGCGACAGTGCTTCTTTAAAAATAAGTGCCGTTAATTTTTTTGGTCCACCGGCAGCCAACAGGAATTATGAAACAGAAATTCAGTTTCGCCAATCTTATTTTTCTCCGGACAAATATGAGAAATACAATTTCGCACTTGCGAATCAAACAACATTTTTTGACAAGATTGTAAATGAAGGAAAAACAGATGCCAATGGAAATGCTGCGGAAGGAATCACCGTACCGGCTTTGTATAAGAACATGGGATTGCTCTCTGTAAATATTTATACCACTGTGTTTGATGAAACAGGAAGACCGGTGAGCCGTGTTGCCAATGCAGATGTATTCACTCAAAATGTGTTTTATGGTCTGGGCAGTGACGGGTATTATTATTACCCGCTCAATCAAAGCATAAAGTTTCCATTGATTGCTTTAAGCAAAGATGAAAAAGTGGTAAGTGCTCCTGCTAAAGTACAGGTGATTAAACATGAATACAGAACTGTTCTTAGTAAATCAGGGGACTATTTCCGTTACGAATCGCAAAAAGAAGATAAAGTGCTGAAAGAAGAAGTGATAACTGTAAGCGGTGAAAACAGCAGTTATGTGTTTGTACCCCGTGCACCGGGTGATTATGAAGTGCGTGTTTATGCACCCAACGCAGAAACCTATGTAAGCCGTGGTTTTTACAGTTATGGTAATTGGGGGTGGGGTGATAACAGTTCTTTTCAAGTAAATACAGAAGGAGAAATTGATATATCCACTGATAAGAAAGAATATTTTACCGGCGAAAAGGCAAAGCTTTTGTTTAAAACTCCTTTCAGCGGACGGATGCTGGTAACAATGGAAACAGATAAAGTAGTTTCCTATCAATATGTAAATGTAGAAAACCGTTCTGCTTCTGTTGATTTTACGCTGGGCGCTGAACATCTGCCCAATGTGTACATCTCTGCTACATTAATAAAACCTCACAGCGTAAGTGATATACCATTAACAGTAGCACATGGCTTTCAATCACTGAAAGTGGATGAGAAAAGCAGGAAGATGGAAGTGCAAATCACCAGCAACAAAACCACACGGAGCCGTACGCATCAGAAAGTAAAAGTAAAAGCAGCGCCGGGCAGTTATGTAACCTTGGCGGCAGTTGATAACGGTGTGCTGCAGGTGAGTAATATGCAAACACCGGATCCCTACCATTATTTTTATCAGAAGAAAGCCTTGGGTGTAAACGGATTTGATTTATATCCTCTTTTATTTCCGGAGTTAAGGGCACGCTTAAGCAGCACCGGCGGCGACGGAGCTGATATGGAAAAGCGAAACAATCCCATGCCCAACAAACGTGTTAAGATTGTAAGCTATTGGAGCGGTGTGCAAAAGGCAAACGGTAGCGGTGAGGCTAACTTTGAATTTGATGTGCCGCAGTTCAGCGGTGAAATACGATTGATGGCAGTAGCTTATAAAGATGAGAAGTTTGGTGCCGGCGAAACGAATATGACGGTTGCTGATCCTGTTGTAATTAGTACTGGTCTACCGAGATTTTTAAGTCCCGGTGATACAGTTACAGTGCCAGTTACACTCAGCAATACAACAAAGAATGCAGCCAATGCTAAAGTGAATATAAAGGTTTCAGGTCCATTACAGATAGTAGGAGTTGCTTCTCAGCAAACAGCTCTTGCTGCCAATGCTGAAAATAAAGCAGTTTTCAAAGTAGTTGCCCAACAGAAAATTGACAGTGGCCGCATCCGTATTGAAGTAAATGCATTGGGTGAAAACTTTTTTGATGAAACCCAGATTACTGTTCGTCCTCCATCAACCTTGCAAAAAGAAAGTGGCAGCGGAACCATCAATGCAGGAGCATCACAATCCATTGCCATCGCTGCTAACCGGTTTATGCCCGGCAGTGTTAACTACCAACTGGTCATCAGTAAATCGCCGGCGCTGGAACTGGGAGATCAGTTGAATTACCTGTTGCAATATCCATATGGCTGTACGGAGCAAACTGTAAGTGCTGCTTTTCCGCAATTATACTTTGGTGACCTGGCTGATGCCATGAAGAAAAATAAATCTTCAACGGTAACATCAGTTGCCAATATCAATGAAGCGATCCGTAAAATTAAAATGCGGCAGTTGTATAACGGAGCTGTTACACTTTGGGATAATGAGGGCACAGCCAACTGGTGGACAACGGTATATGCTGCTCATTTTTTACTGGAAGCACGCAGGGCAGGTTATGATGTTGACAATAGCCTGGTAGAAACGATGATGGGCTATCTCATAAACCGTTTGAAAACAAAGGAAACAATTGATTATTATTATAACAGAACGGAGAAAAAGAAAATCGCTCCCAAAGAAGTTGTTTACAGTTTGTATGTATTGGCATTAGGCAACCGTGCCCAGATAAGTGTAATGAATTATTATAAAGCCAATGCAACCTTGCTTTCTCTTGACAGCAGGTATATGCTGGCAACTGCCTACGCACTGATAGGCGATAAGAAATCATTTAATGCGATGTTACCGGGTGCCTTTAGTGGGGAAATAAGTGTTGCCCAGTCAGGAGGAAGTTTTTACAGTGATGTACGGGATGAATCGATTGCGCTCAATACACTTGTGGATGTTGATCCCGGCAATTCGCAGATTCCTGTTATGGCAAAACATGTTTCCGGTTTATTGAAACAACGTTACTGGCTCAGTACACAGGAGTGTGCTTTTGCTTTCCTCGCTATTGGTAAAATAGCAAAGCGTTCAGCAACTGCAAACATACAAGCCGATGTTAAAGTAAATGGAAAAACGGTAAGTAAATTCAATAATAATGATCTTAAACTTACAGCAACACAATTGGGGGGTACCAATATTGAACTGGTAACAAAAGGTAGCGGACGTTTGTATTATTATTGGGTAGCAGAAGGCGTGAGCGCCACGGGAGATTATAAAGAAGAAGACAGTTATTTAAAAGTGCGGCGGCAGTTTTACAACCGTTACGGACAAATGATTACCGGAAATTCTTTTACGCAGAATGATTTGATTGTAGTAAAGATTACAGTTGAAAAAACGTATAGCAGTACCATTGAGAACGTTGTACTCACTGATCTCTTGCCTGCCGGTTTTGAAATTGAAAATCCAAGAACAAAAGAATTGCCGGGTATGGATTGGATTAAAGATGGATTTACTCCTACAGCATTGGATGTGCGTGATGATCGAATTCACTTTTTTGTTGATGTAAACAACAATAAGCAAAGCTATTATTATACAGTAAGGGCAGTTTCGCCGGGTATGTACCGGATGGGTCCTGTAAGTGCTGATGCTATGTACAACGGTGAGTACCACTCTTATCATGGAGCAGGATGGATTCGTATATTGCAGTAGTCAATTTTACGAAATAGATTCGTTATAAGTATGGCAGGTACTGTTTAAGTTTTTAAGCAGTACCTGTTTGTTTTATAAATGTATCACGAAGTATATTTACAGTATTAAAATACATCTTATGCCGGGTCAGTCAAAAAAGAACTTAAGTGCAACTGAACAGGATGAACTGTTGCAGGTGCTACAGTTGCGTTTTCAAAAAAACAGTAAACGGCATACGGGTATTGAATGGAAAGAGGTGGAGAAAAAGTTGCTGACTAAAAAAGAAAAACTATGGAGTCTTAACCAAATGGAGGCAACAGGTGGTGAGCCTGATGTGATAAGTTATGATAAGAAAACCAGTGAGTATCTGTTTGTTGATTGCTCAGCAGAATCTCCTATCGGCCGCCGCAGTGTTTGCTTTGATAAAGAAGGATGGGAGTCAAGGAAAGAACATCGCCCTGCCAATAATGCCATTGATATGGCTTCTGAAATGGGTATTGAGCTGTTAACAGAAGAGCAGTACAGACAGTTACAACAACTCGGCTATTTTGATGCCAAAACTTCCAGCTGGATACAAACACCGGCTTCTATCCGAAAGCTGGGGGGTGCACTCTTTGCGGATTACCGTTACGGAACGGTGTTTGTGTATCACAACGGGGCACAATCTTACTATGCATCAAGAGGTTTTCGTGGAAGCTTGAAAGTGTGATGGTGAAAAAGATTTTTTAATCCTGGTGAACTGCTTCATTCATTCCTGCATTACCGCTATTACTTCTTAAATCTTTTGTGTAGAACAATCTTCCATTGGTAATCACCATCTGTATATTATCCAGCACAGCAATTCGCTCTAAAGGATTGCCGCTCACAATGATTAAATCTGCAATTTTTCCTTCTTCAACAGTTCCTAATTCTTTATCAAGGCCTGTATATTGTGCACACCATAATGTACCACTACGTAATACATCTGCATTGCTCATGCCAATCATTGCATAGTTTTTTAATTCGCCCACAATGCCGTTGCCACCCGCTGCATCAGTGCCGGGCACAAACTTAATTCCGTTTTGATGCAATATTTTCAACCATGCAAACAGGGTATCTGTACATCTTTTTTCAAGACTGTCCTTACTGTTCATGACTGCTTTTTGCGGATAAGGACCGTATAAAACACTGGTTGGGTCCAGTACAATATTTTTTTGTTTCATCAGTGAAATGAGTTCCTGCGCATACGTTCCATTGGGCGATGCTTCATAGGCACGCTCTTTCATTAATGTTAAACGCACTCTTGTACGTGTATCCACTTCTTTTCCGAAATAACCAAGTACGAGCATGTTGAGGTGATTCACTTCATCATATCCATCTCTGATTGCTTCAGCAGCCGTCATGTGTGCTGGAACATGTCCATGTACACGCAAGCCGAGTTTATGTGCTTCTGCCGAAATTGCTTTTACATACTCAGGTTTAATACTGCTGTACAATTTTACACTTTGATAACCCAGACGTTTATAAATGCGCACTGCATCAATTCCTTCCTGTACATTGTTGATGAACACACCGCATGGTCCCGCCATATCATCATTGTAATCAATAAATCCGCACATCCATGCTACACGTGGATGCGCCAATGTTCCTGCTGTTGATTTTTGTTTTACCTCCGGCAACTGTAAATTATTTCCCAAATCACGAATGGATGTAACACCGTTTGCTAAATATGCAGGCCCTTCGCCGGGAAAAGTGTGAGCATGCATATCCCACAAGCCGGGCATTACGGTTTTGTTACTGGTATTGATGCGTTTGTAGTCGGTTGGGATTGTTGCGGAAGTATCCGTAATCTTTTCAATCTTTCCATTGCTGATGAAAATAGTTTTATTGCTGATGAGGATTCCTTTTTCAACATCCACATAATTACAATTGAATAGGGCCACTTTATTAAATGACTTTTTAAGCAGTTCTGCAGATTGTTGTTCTAATCGGCTGTTACTTACGCTATCATTGATGCGCCGGAGCTCGGCACGTAGGCTTTCTCTGCCATTCATAATGATATCGTTCCATGGGCTTACCTCGGCCAGTAATTGATTTTTTTCATTCAACCATACTAATCCAAGGGAGCCGGAGTTTTTTACATGGTAATTGTACAAGGTTGTTTTCAGCGGCTTGCCATTCCAACGGAGTGTGCGATCCAGTATTTTTTCAAATACATACGACTGGTTGCTGTGCGTAATAGTGTCTGTAACAATCGGGAAAAAGAATTCATACAACCCGCTACGGGCAAAATTGTACAGGTTGAGTGATCTGAAATCGCTTTTAATAGTGTCTTTACCTTTAATACGGTAGTAAAAACTATCTTTGTTCAATACCGTAACCGCAACAGAATCTTTCATATACTCTACGCCTGTTTGCGAAAATGCAACTATCTCTTTTCTTTTATTGATAACAACATTAAACTGCTGATCCGGGCCCCGACCACGATCATTATACTTATAATGAATTTTATTTTCGCCACCGGGAAGCCGCTTTATTTTAATAAAGCCTGCATTACGGTTGCTGTAGTAAATGGTATAGCTGGTGGTGTCTTGCGAAAAAACTGAAAGCGAAAGAGCAACCAGTTGCAGGAACAGCAGTAGTCTCATGATTGGTGGGTTTATTAAGCTAATGTAGTTCATTCTTCTCTTTTTTATGTGTTTCAACTGTTCGCCTATCTTTGAGTTATGTACAACCTTCCTCATTTCAAAGAACCTGATGCGCAGGTCGTGCTTGATTTTATAAAGCAACATCCTTTTGCCATGCTAATTGGCGTAGATGCAGAACATCAACCGGTGGCAACGCAGGTGCCGGTATTTATTGGTGAAAGGGAAGGCAGATTATTTCTCACAGGACATATTCAACGGAAAACAGACCATCATAATGCCTTTGAGCAAAATTCAAATGTGCTCGCCGTGTTCACAGGCGCTCATGCATATGTAAGTGCAAGCTGGTATGAAAACAAGCAAGTTGCCAGTACCTGGAATTACATGAGCGTACATGCAAAAGGTAGCATGCGGTTTTTAACTGATGAAGAATTATATGAAGTACTGAAAAGAACAACGCATCATTTTGAAAACAATCCGCATTCGCCTTCTTTGGTGGAAAAGATGAGTGATGAATATGTGCAGAGTAATATGAAAGCGATCGTTGCTTTTGAAGTGGAAGTAAAGGAGTTAAATCATGTTTTTAAGCTCAGCCAGAACCGTGATGAGAAAAGTTACAATCAAATCATTCATCAGTTACAGCAGCAGGGTGGGGAAGCCAAAGAGTTAGCTGAGATAATGGAAGCAAGAAAAGATAAAGTTTTTAATAAATGAGATTCATACTCCTCCTGATTTTTATGAGTTGTGTACAGGGTAAAACGATTACAGGTCCTCCTGCTGAGGTTGAGGATTTTGATAAACAGGGGCATCGTGGTTGCCGTGGCCTCATGCCTGAAAACACAGTGCCGGCCATGCTTCATGCATTGCAATTGGGTGTTACTACTTTGGAAATGGATGTGGTGATTACAAAAGACAAAAAAGTTGTTTTATCTCATGAGCCTTTCTTTAATCATGACATCAGTACCAAACCAGGTGGAAGTGTTGTTTTGCCGACAGAAGAAAAGGGGTTGAACATTTACAAAATGAACTATGAAGAAGTGAAGCAATTTGATGTAGGTTTAAAACCGCATCCCCGTTTTCCCCTGCAACAAAAAATGGCAGCTTACAAACCCTTGCTCAGTGCTTTGCTGGATAGTGTACAACAGTATATGATGAGGGCCAAACGTCCTTTACCTTTCTTTAATATTGAAACAAAATGCCTTCCTGCCACTGATAATCTGTATCATCCGGAACCTGCTGAGTTTGTGGAACTGCTGATGGCCGTTATCAAAGAAAAGGAAATTGAAGACCGTGTCATTATTCAGTCTTTTGATTTTCGCACACTGCAATACCTCCATCAAAAATATCCGCATATTAAAACAGCTATGCTGATTGAAGATTTTGATAAACGAGGTATTGAAAAGCAAATAGAGGCATTGGGCTTTCAGCCTGCAATTTACAGTCCGCATTTCTCATTGGTGAACGATAACTTACTGGCGTATTGTCATCAACGAACTATAAAAGTCATTCCGTGGACTGTAAATAAGAAAGAAGAAATAGAACGATTGAAGAAGATGGGTGTGGACGGAATTATTACGGATTATCCAAATTTGTTTTAAACATACTATGGCATTTCAAAATACGCTTGCTTTTGCACAACAGATGGATTCGAACGATCCATTAAAAGAATTCAGGGAACAGTTTGTTATTCCTGAAAAGGATGGTAGGGAGCAGATTTATTTCCTGGGTAATTCATTGGGATTGCAACCCAAACGTACCCATGAATATCTTCAACGGATCATGAGCGATTGGGCTACACTTGGCGTGGAATCTTTTTTTCATGCAAAGGAGCCTTGGATGGATTATCATGATGCACTTACACCCACACTCAGTCAAATTATTGGTTGCAAACCACATGAGTTAAGTGTGATGAATAATCTTTCAGTGAATCTCCATTTGATGCTGGTAAGTTTTTATCGTCCGCAGGGAAAACGGTTTAAAATTTTATGCGAAGCCAAGGCATTCCCCAGCGATCAGTACATGATGGAAACACATATGAAGCACCATGGGTATAATCCTGAAGAAGCGATCATTGAAATCAAGCCGAGGGAAGGGGAGCATACCATCCGTACAGAAGATATTCTGCAAACCATTGTTCAGCATAAAGAGGAATTGTCAATGGTTTTGTTTGGCGGTATTAATTATTACAGCGGTCAGGTATTTGATATGAAAACCATTACCCATATGGCACAAGCCGCAGGAGCGAAGGTTGGGTTTGACCTTGCACACGCTGCCGGTAATATTGAATTGCAGTTGCATGACTGGAACGTTGATTTCGCCTGCTGGTGTTCTTACAAATATCTCAACAGTGGTCCGGGTGCTGTGGCTGCTGTATATATACATGAACGATATCATAAGTCAGAAATGAATCGTTTTGCAGGCTGGTGGGGTTATGAAAAAGCAACCCGTTTTAAAATGGAGAAAGGTTTTAAGCCGATTGCAAGTGCAGAAGGTTGGCAGCTTTCTACACCTGCAATGTTGATGATGGCAAGTCACCGTGCAGCTTTGGATCTTGTAAAAGAAGCTGGATGGGAAAATATCAATCAAAAAAGAAAATTACTCACTTCTTATTTGTGGTATGTGCTAGATGAAGTGAACAACTCTCAGTCAAAGCCAATCATTGAATTTATAACTCCTCATAGTGAAAATGAACATGGTTGCCAGGTGAGTTTGAATATGCTGCAACGTGGTAAAGAAATCTATAATGCATTAATGGCTGAAGGATTTTTTGTGGATTGGAGGGAACCATCCGTAATTCGTTTGGCGCCTGTGCCTTTGTACAATACATTTGAAGAGGTGTGGAGCTTTGGTGAAGCACTGAAAAGAATTTTGAATTCCTGATTTTGAATATTGGTTCTTGTGTAACCAAACAAGTATTTTCGCAGCATGACAAGAGAACAACTCGTTCAGCAAATACATCAAAAGCAATCTTATCTCTGTGTGGGATTGGATACGGACATCACCAAGATTCCAGCACATTTGCAATCACATCCAAATGCCATTGTTGAATTCAACAAAGCCATCATTGATGCTACGAAAGATTTTTGTGTGAGCTATAAAATCAATACGGCGTTTTATGAAGCAATGGGCGTAAAGGGCTGGCAGGCGTTGGAAGAAACGGTGAACTCTATTCCTTCCACGCATTTTAAAATTGCGGATGCCAAGCGGGGCGATATTGGCAACACCTCTTCTCAATACGCCAAAGCATTTTTTGAAACCATGAATTTTGATGCGATTACTGTGGCGCCTTATATGGGTGAAGACAGTGTGCGTCCTTTTTTGGAGTATGAAGGCAAATGGGCCATTATACTCGGTTTAACCAGTAACAAAGGCGCCAGTGATTTTGAACTGAAACAATTGATCAGCGAAAACGGAGAAGAACATCTACGTGCTGAGTTTTTATATGAAAGAGTATTACGTACCGTTTCCAAATGGGGAAACCTCGGCAATTTAATGTTTGTAGTAGGTGCCACACAGGCAGAAGAATTTGTAAACATCCGTGAAATTATTCCCGAACATTTTTTATTAGTGCCCGGCGTGGGTGCACAGGGTGGCAGCTTAAAAGATATTTCTGAAAAAGCAATGAATATAGACTGTGGTTTATTGGTAAATGCCAGCCGTGCCATTATTTATGCAAGTGAGAAAGAAGATTTTGCTGAAGAAGCAAAAGCAATTGCGGAGCAGTATCAATTTGAGATGAAAGGATATTTGCCCCCATCCCCTGGGAGTGATAAAACCCCGTCAGCGGTTGCAAACCCTGACGGCGGTTAAACTATTATTTTACCTCCTTCATCATCACCTCCTTCACCTTCTCCGCCCAGCGTGCATAATCTTTAGCTGATGGATGCAGCCCATCTTTTGCTACCAATGTTTTATCAGCAGCTGCTTCTCTTGTAAAAGGTGTGATATTGATGTAATGCACTTTGTATTGCTTGCTGATGCGTTCGTTAATGCTGTTGTAAAAATCGATTTCTTTGGCAATTTGTTTACGGTCTCTGCCTTCTGCAAAAGGAGTGATACCCCAGTCGGGAATACTTAATACAATCACGTGATTTGTTTTACCACCTGCATAATCAATGGCTTGCTGTAATAACTCTTCAAACTGCTTTGCATATTCCTCTGCACTGCGGCCACGGTATTGATTGTTCACGCCTATGAGCAGTGTTACAAAATCAAACGGTACTGCCAACCGTGTTCTGCTTAATTGCTCCTGCAGTTCATCCGTTGTCCATCCTGTTTTTGCAATGATGGTGGGTTCGGTGATATTGATTCCCGCTTTTTTTAATAAAGCTGCAGTTTGATTGGGAAAGTTTTTGGATGCCGGTACACTTTCACCAATAGTATAACTGTCGCCTATAGCCAGGTAGGTAGTTGGTTTTGATTGCATAAAGGCAGATTTTGTAAACGCCAGGCCAAGAAATATTGTTAAGAGTAGTTTGTGCATTTGGACTGAAAAGTACAATATTTTATCAGGTTTGGGGTGCTCATTCGTACATTTGCACCAGTTGAAAAGCAGCACGTTGCTGTATAGCTGAGTAGAAATAAGGTAGTACAAGAGTCCCGCTAAAGACGGGATTTGCAATGCGACTCAACAGTAGACAAACAGCAGTACAAAAGACGATAACTACACCCTCGTTAAAACTTCGGAGGGTAAAACATAAAAATTGCTTCCATTATGTCAGTAAAACAAGATTTATTTCAAAGTCCCGATTATTTTTTAGTGGATGAATTGCTTACGGATGAGCAAAAGATGATTCGTGATGCAGTACGTTCTTATGTAAAAAAAGAAATTTCACCCATCATTGAAGATTATGCACAGCGTGCGGAGTTTCCTGAACATATTGTAAAGCAGCTGGGCGATTTAGGATGTTTTGGTCCTACAGTACCCACAGAATATGGCGGTGGTGGTTTGGATTACATCAGCTATGGTTTGATGATGCAGGAACTGGAGCGTGGTGATAGTGGTGTGCGTTCTACCGCCAGTGTGCAGGGTTCATTGGTGATGTTTCCCATTTATGCTTACGGAAACGAAGAGCAGCGTAAAAAATATTTACCCAAACTGGCAAGTGGTGAATGGCTGGGTTGTTTTGGTTTAACAGAGCCCAATCATGGAAGTGACCCCAGCAGTATGCTTACTAATATCAAAGATGCCGGTGATCATGTCATTTTGAATGGTGCAAAAATGTGGATCAGCAATGCACCTTTTTCACAGGTGGCTGTAGTATGGGCAAAGGATGAAGCAGGCGATGTGCGTGGTGTAATTGTAGAAAGAGGCATGGAAGGATTTTCAACACCCACAACGCATGGAAAGTGGAGCCTGCGTGCCAGTGCAACTGGTGAGCTGGTATTTGATAATGTTAAAGTGCCCAAAGAAAATATTCTGCCCAATGTAAAAGGATTGAAAGGTCCGCTGGGCTGTTTAACCAAAGCCCGTTATGGTATTGCATGGGGTGTGATTGGTGCGGCCATGGATTGTTATGATACGGCCTTACGTTACTCGAAAGAGCGTGTGCAGTTTGGCAAACCGATTGGTGGTTTTCAGTTGCAGCAGAAAAAACTTGCGGAGATGATTACTGAAATCACCAAAGCACAATTGCTCAACTGGCGATTGGGAGTGTTGATGAACGAAGGCAGAGCTACACCTCAACAGGTGAGTATGGCCAAACGTAACAGTTGTGAAATTGCCACCAATATTTGCAGAGACGCCAGACAAATGCTGGGCGGCATGGGTATCACAGGTGAGTATCCCATTATGCGCCACATGATGAATCTGGAAAGTGTGATTACATATGAAGGAACGCATGATATTCATTTGTTGATTACGGGTATGGATGTAACGGGTATTAATGCGTTTAAGTAAGCTATCGAAAAATGGTTGATAAAGTTGATACAGTTGAAAAGTGTTTTGCCTTTATCATGTGTATTGACTCCTTCAACTTATAGCCGATTCAACAGTTCAGCATCAAAATTACCCAAGCTCTTCAACTTAAAATCTGCCGCATTCCATTTCCCATGTTCATAATCTGCTGCTGTGGGTACCACAATACATTTCATACGTGCTGCTTTGGCGGCTATCATTCCATTAAATGAATCTTCAAAGGCCACACAGGCTACAGGTGAAAGTTGTAATATATCTGCACAATCCATATAAACCTGCGGGTTGGGTTTGCCAAAGGGTAAATGCTCAGCTGATGTAATGGCATCAAATGTGTTTTGAAGGTTGAGTTTTTCCAATACTACTTTTACCAATGAAAGAGGAGAGGAGGTTGCCAAACCCAATGAAAGATTTTGTTCTTTACATAAGTTGATGGCATGCTCCACACCTTCCATTGCTTCGCCATGTGCATCAATAAGCTGAATGGCTTTGCTGATGATGGTTTCAACGGCAGCAGGCGCATGTGCCATATCAATGCTGAAGTGATGAAACCAATGCTCAATCCATTCCTCTGTACGCAGGCCAGTGCTGCTGTGATATTGTTCTGTTGTTAACTCTTTATCAAACTCCAGCAAGGTGGCTTTACCTGCTTCCTGCCACAGCGGTTCGCTGTCAATGAGCAGACCGTCCATATCAAAAATGACTCCTTTTAGTTTCATGGCTGCAAATGTAATAGTATTGATAGTCAAAAGCTTAACAATTCGATTATGGAAAATAATGTTCGTGAATGTTACGAAATTGTTATCTTGCCCACCTGTTTCAAAAAACCACACTGTATGTCAACATTTACGGAAAGGGTTAAAACCCTGAATCTGGGGCGACGTGTTATTTACTTTGTGCTGGGTTTCTTCACATACCCAGGTATAGCCCTGGTAAACCGCCTGCGTGTAAACGGAGCAGAACATCTTAAACAACTACCGAAACGTAATGTTCTTTTTGTAAGTAATCATCAAACTTATTTTGCGGATGTAATTACATTTCTGCATATTTTTTTCGCTGCCAAATGGGGTAAGTATAAAGGCTTGGGTATTCCATACTACCTGCTCAACCCCATGACCAATATTTATTTTGTGGCTGCGGCAGAAACCATGAAAGATACATGGCTCACCCGTTTGTTTGCTAAAGCCGGTGCCATTACGGTAAAACGTACCTGGCGGGCAGAAGGTAAAGAAGTGCAACGTGGTCTTGACCCGGCTGATACCCGTAAGATTGCAAGAGCACTCGATACCAGTTGGGTAATTACATTCCCACAAGGAACCACTAAACCTTTTGCACCCGGCCGCAAAGGAACGGCTTATATCATCAAGCAAAACCAGCCGATTGTAGTTCCGATTGTTATTAATGGCTTTTGGCGTGCGTTCAATAAAAAAGGATTGAAGTTTAAAAAGAAAGGAAGCTTTCTTTCTGTCACCATTAAAGAACCATTGGACATAGACTACAACGCACCTGTTGAAACAATCCTTGACCAGGTGATGGATTCCATTGAGCAAAGTAAAAAGTACATGTTGAAGGGGAAGCATCATTTAATGTCAATCGTTGACAAATAATGTACCCGCATCAACGATTTCTTCTATTTATTTCATTACTGTTTTCAACAGCGGCACTTTCTCAGACTTATACAATTAAAGGAAGGGTTGTTGACGCCTCCACTCGAACTGCACTCAGCAAAGCAACGGTGTATATTAATAACAGCACCCGTGGTACCATTGCTGATGACAGTGGTTATTTTTCTTTTCCTGCCTTGCCTGCAGGTACCTATGAAGTGGTAGCATCTTTTGTAGGTTACAAAACCTTGCTCGTGCCGGTTAAACTTACTACTGCTGATTTTAAAATTGATATTGCCTTACAATTACAGCAGAAAGAATTACGGGAGGTGTTAATCCTAACGAATGCCACGAGATTACGGTATATGGATTTGTTCCGGAAAAATGTACTGGGATTTACTTATGATGCCGGCCGTTGTGTTATTAAAAATCCGGAGGCTATTCAATTTATAGAGGGAAAAGCTAAGAATGATGTATTGGCTTTTGCTGATGAACCACTTGAAATAGAAAACCCGGTGCTGGGCTATACTGTTTATTTTACAATAGCTGAGGTTTACTTTAACACCGGTACTACCGCCTCTTATTTTTTTGGATATACCCGTTATAAAGATTGGATGGAGAATGATGTTACAAATAAGAAATGGCTTCGTAACAGGCGAAATGTTTACCTGGGCAGTTCTCAGCATTTTTTCAGAAGTCTTGTTAAAAAAGAATTACAGAAACAGGGGTTTGCTGTTCAAACAGTTGCTTCCGGTCTTGCAGCACGAACGGAGAACCAGGTTCAGGTTCAAAGGAACGGTACGGATGCTACAGTTTCAACAATGCGTTTTTCAGGCAGCACAGTTATGAAATCAATGGCAGAGGACAGTCTATTAAAAGATGCAGGCACAGAATCCTATAAAGTTTTTGAATTGTCACTTTCTCAGCAGATGTACATAAAATATAACCGTAACACCGAACTCAAATTGCAAATGGCCCGTATTATGACCTTACCGGGACAACCAGAAAGCGGTACCATGAGCGGACTTCGTTTAAAGAAAAGTCCGGTATTGGTAGATTACAGGGGCATTCTGCTTTATCCCATGAATGTATACTTTGATGGTATCTGGGCGTATGAACGCCTCGCCAACATGCTTCCCGAAGATTATGAGCCGGAGAAATGATGTATTATATCACTCCTTCACAAACAACGCCTTCAACTCCGCTGCATCATCCGGTTTCATCTTTCCACCCAGAATCAAACGGATCTGACGGCGGCGTAATGCACCATCAAACAACTTCTGCTCTTCTTCGGTTTCAGGAATCAACCCGGGAACAGGTCTTGGCTTACGATTAGGATCCAAAGCCACAAACGTGTAATAAGCTTCATTGCTTTTATAACGGTATTGGCTTACAGTATCTTCACCCCACACTTTCATGTGCACTTCCATAGAGCTATTGAAAGCACGGGTAACTTTTGCTTCTATATGCACCACATTACCCAGCTTAATCGGATTTTCAAACGAAATATTATCTACACTGGCGGTTACTACAGGTGAGTTGCAATGTTTACCAGCTGCTAAGGCAGAAGCTATATCCATCCAGTACATCAAGCGGCCACCCATAAGGTTACCAAACACATTGGTATCATTAGGCAGAACCAACTCTGTCATTACTATAAAAGATTCTTTAGCTGTTTTGCTGTTCATAAAAAAAGTTTTTCACGCAAAGGCGCTGTGGTGCAAAGGAAATGATTAAAAAAAATCCCTCTCGGCAGGAGAGGGATGAACTGTTATATTACCAGCATCGCATCTCCATAACTGAAGAAACGATATTTGTCTTTAATAGCTTTTTTATACGCTTCCATGGTTAAATCATAACCGGCAAAAGCACAGGTCATGATTAACAGACTTGTTTTAGGCAAATGGAAGTTAGTAATAAGTGCATCAGCAATATTGAAGCTATATGGAGGATGAATAAAAATATTAGTCCATCCTTCACTGGGCTTTAATAATTGTTGTGCTGTAAAACTTGTTTCCAACGCACGCATGGTCGTTGTGCCTACACTGCAGATACGATGACCGCCTTCTTTTGCTTTGTTCACCGTTTTGCAGGCAAACTCATCAATCTTGTAATACTCGGCATCCATTTTATGCTTGCTCAGATCTTCTACTTCAATGGGGCGGAACGTACCAAGACCGGTATGTAAGGTAACTTCTGCAAAGCGGATACCTTTAATTTCCAAACGCTTGATCAGCTCAGGAGAAAAGTGCATACCTGCCGTAGGGGCAGCCACCGCACCTTCATGTTTTGCAAACACGGTTTGATAACGCTCACGGTCTTCCTCATCCGGCTTGCGCTTAATGTATTTGGGCAATGGTGTTTCACCCATGTTGTATAACACGGTGCGGAATTCTTCATCAGTGCCATCAAATAAAAAACGGATGGTACGGCCACGGCTGGTAGTGTTGTCAATTACTTCAGCAACCAGGTCTTCTGTATCACCAAAATATAATTTATTGCCTACACGGATTTTACGGGCCGGGTCCACAATCACATCCCACAAACGGTTTTGTTTGTTAAGCTCACGCAGAAGAAACACTTCAATCTTGGCGCCTGTTTTTTCTTTGCGACCGTACATACGTGCAGGAAACACTTTTGTATTGTTTACTACAAATGCATCCTTGTCGTCAAAGTAATCCATTACATCACGAAAGGTTTTGTTTTCAATCTGTCCTGTTTTGCGGTGTACCACCATCAAACGGCTGTCTTCACGTTTTTTGGTTGGGTTTTGGGCGATGAGGTTAAGGGGTAAGTCGAACGTAAATTGTGAAAGCTTCATGTGCGTTTGTAAAGTTTTAGGATAACAGAGCACAAACGCTGGTACTTGGAGAGAAGTTCAAACCCCGTCTTACGGTACCGGGCTTGCACCTGTTATTTGAATGCGTGCAAAGGTAAGGGGAAAAGGTCAAAAGAAATGCACGTTGTTTCCACTAATGATATGGCCACAAATGAGCCGAATTGACACGAAATAAAATACAATTTTTATAGGGCCGGCGGCTGTACACACGAGGGTCTTTTTTGCGTCGCACACTTCATCGTTCCCTTACTAATGGGGCCGGAACAGTTCCTTTTTCTCTGCCGGGAATGGAGCGGAGCAGTTCTTTTGTGTATTCTTTTCTTGGCTCGTTATAAATTTCATGAGCAATGCCCATCTCCTCAATCTGCCCTTTGTTCATCACAATAATGCGGTCGCTGATGTACTGCACCACAGCCAGGTCGTGCGAAATAAAGAGGGATGTGAACTGAAATTCTTTTTTGAGATCGTTAAGCAGGTTGAGCACCTGTGCCTGCACACTTACATCCAGTGCTGAAACCGATTCATCCCAAACAATGAAGGACGGGTTCAATGCCAGTGCACGTGCAATCACCAGTCGCTGCCGCTGCCCGCCGCTGAATTCATGTGGATAGCGTTTGTAATGATCCGCTTTAAGGTTTACTTTTTCCAGCAATTCAATTACTTTTTGTTTTGCCTCTTTTTGGTTGCCGGCAACACGGTGCACCAGCATCGGTTCTGCAATGGCACTGCCGATGCTGAGGCGTGGGTTGAGGGAAGAGTAGGGATCCTGAAATACAATTTGCAAATCTTTACGGTATTGCTTAAAATGAGAGAGTGGGGTGTCCAGTATGTTTTGATGATTGAGAATGATTTTACCGGATGTAGGTTCAATCAAACGCAATAAGGTTCTGCCCAAAGTTGTTTTGCCGCAACCGCTTTCACCCACCAAGCCCAGCGTTTCTCCTTTGTAAATATCAAAACTTACATCGTTTACAGCTTTAATGTAGTTAGTTGTTTTGCCAAACAATTTCTTTTGTGCAGGAAACCAAACGTTGAGATGTTGAACTGAAAGAAGTTTATGGTTTGTAGTTTGCTCTTTATCATTTATATCGGCTTCACTACTAACTATCGGCTTACTACTATCGGCGGCATCCTCATTTTCCATTTTCCACTTTCCATTTTCTACTTCCAGAAAATCACTCACCACCGGCAACCGCATTTCTTTGGTGTACAAAGAGGGGCGACAGGCAAGTAATGCTTTGGTGTAAGGATGTTGCGGGTTGTTGAAAATTTCATTGACCGTTCCCTGCTCTACAATACTGCCTTTGTACAGCACTACAATTTTATCAGCCAGTTCCTGTACAACTCCCAAATCATGCGTGATGAATAAAATACCCATACCGTTTTCCTGCTGCAATTCTTTCATGAGTTGCAGAATGGTTTTTTGCACGGTAACATCTAATGCGGTGGTAGGTTCATCGGCAATTAACAAAGATGGGTTGCAACTCATAGCCATAGCAATCATCACCCGTTGTTTTTGTCCGCCGCTCAGTTCATGCGGATAGCGGTTGATGAGAGTGGATGGGTTGGGCAGTTTTACTTTCTCAAACAGCTCAATGGTTTTTTGTTGGGCTGCCGCTTTAGAAATTTTTTGGTGCAGTTGGATGGCTTCCATCACCTGATCCCCGCATGTAAAAACAGGGTTGAGCGAAGTCATCGGCTCCTGGAAGATCATGGCTATTTCGTTGCCACGGATGGTTTGTATTTGCTGCGGTGTAGCTTTGAGTAAATCCAGTACGTCGCCGTTTTTCTGCTGAAATAAAATTTCACCGTTTGGATAACTGGCGGGAGGTGATGGTAACAGACCAAGTACTGAAAGTGAAGTGATGGATTTACCGGAACCACTTTCTCCCACTACAGCTACTACTTCATTTTTACTGATGGAAAATGAAATGCCGTGAACTGCTTTCTGCACACCATCTTCGGTTGCAAAGGCAATATCAAGATTTTTTATTTCAAGCAAAGGATGTATCGCTTTTAAAATCCGGAAGGATGAGAACTGATTTCAAGCAAATGATTCACTACTCTTCAAACTTCAAATGCTTCACTGTATGACCGTTGTTAATAAGTTGTTTGAGCGATTCAATACCGATCTTGATGTGCCGCTCTACAAAATTGGTAGTTACCTGTTTATCACTTTCTTCTGTTTTAACACCTTCCGGCGTCATTGGATTGTCACTCACTAATAACAGAGCGCCAGTAGGAATATGATTGTAAAAGCCAACAGTAAAAACGGTAGCTGTTTCCATATCTATTGCCATGGCACGAATCTTTTCCAGGTAATCTTTAAACTCTTCATCATGTTCCCATACACGACGGTTAGTTGTATAACAGGTACCGGTCCAGTAATCACAATCAAAATCACGGATGGATGTAGAAACTGCTTTTTGTAAAGCAAAAGAAGGGAGTGCCGGTACCTCTGGCGGAAAATAATCACGGCTGGTACCTTCACCCCGTATAGCAGCAATAGGAAGAATTAAATCGCCGATTTTGTTTTTGCGTTTCAATCCGCCGCATTTTCCTAAGAATAAAACACCTTTAGGACGGATGGCACTGAGCAAATCCATTACGGTTGCAGCCGTGGCGCTGCCCATACCAAAGTTGATGATGGTGATGCCATCAGCCGTGGCGCATTGCATAGGCCGATCTTCACCATAAACCTGTACATTATTCCACTCGGCAAACATTTTTACATAGTTACTGAAGTTGGTCAATAAGATATACTTGCCAAAATCAGTGAGTGGCATACCTGTATAACGGGGCAGCCAGTTGCGTACAATTTCTTCTTTCGTCTTCATACTTCATCTTTTTGAATTCTGCTAAAATAATCATTTACTTTGAAGCATGGTGAAAGTAGATTTTCCCAAGCCTGAGTTTAAAATAAAAGAGGAAGCAGGCAAGGAGTTGATTTTTGATGAAATACGTAAACAATGGGTGCGGCTCACGCCGGAAGAATGGGTACGGCAGAATTTTATTCAATACCTGATTCAAACAAAAAATTATCCCACCGCTTTGATTGGCGTTGAAAAGGAAATCAAACTGGGCGAATTAAAAAAACGGTTTGATATTCTTGTGTGCAATCAACAACATCAACCATGGATGATGATTGAATGTAAAGCCATGGATATAGCATTAAATGAAGACGTGCTGGCACAGGTAATTCGCTATAACATTTCAATACCGGTGCAATACCTGATAATTACGAATGGGTCTTATACCTATTGTTATAAACTTACTCAAGACCAGTTTCAAATGTTAACAGATTTACCGATGCTTCAATGAGTAACGCTAACTTAACAGTTCAATTGAATTTCCGTTTTACCCTTTAATCACCGTTTTTAAAAAATGTTGCACCGCTTCTGATCTTCCAAGTGGTTCAAGAAACAGGTTTAAAATATTTACAGCAACTGCCAGCCATGTAGCAGGATGTTTCAGTTTTCCATATTTCCATGCACCTGCAAGCAGTAAGGCAATGATAAGTCCATTGGCAAAATAAAGTGAAGGCATGATTTCCACATTGGGCCATTGTGCAGACTGCATTCCTACATGCACATTTTGTATACCCCGGCCCAGCGCCGGCATCATAATCATAAATACCGTTGAAATCAGCCACCACGCATGATTTTCCAAATTCTTTCTGTGAATGATACTTTGAATCACTGCAAATCCAAAAGCCAGCATCATGGGAATTTCTATGGCTGCCACACCCATAAAGAACCAGGGCTCAAAAGGGCCAAACCGTTCCCGCATAGTTGCAGATGCTTCTGCATTAGCAATATCACGGTACATCATACTCAGTGCGGTAATACAAACAGCGCCTGCTAAAAACATTCCGATAATGCCATTGGTACGGTGTTTTGAAAGTTGTCCATGTGTGGCATAATATGGTTGAATGATTAGATAGAGATACCAAACTGTGCCCGTCCAATAATGTACGTGGACCGACCATGCATTTTCCCTGAAATCGCCCCAGTAGTCTCTGAAAATTCCAAATTGCATAAAAGCCATGGGGATAAGCATCCAAAGATGAAGGGATTTGTACTTTGCCATATTTGTTTATTTTTCATTTTCAAACTGGTGATGCATCATTTTTATTTTTTTACCGGTTGTGTTAAATCATACAATGTAGCGGTGCAAGCACATTCTTTTTCAAGAGAAGCACCATAAGGGTCTTTTATCACCTGTATCTCTTTACCAATTTCATTTGCCATGTAATGCTGAATGCTGTCAGGATATTTATGTTTAGGTGTCCAGTGGGTAAAGAAAAACCAAACACGTTTGTTTCCTTTTAAAGAATCCAGTTGTTGGAAGTATTGTGCGGGTTTTTCATAATTGCCACTGAGTTTATAATTGGTAATACCTTCTTTATGTCCATACATTTTCATCGCATGCCTTGCTTTGTAGTACACATAAACAATATCGCCGGGTTGCAATCGTTTTTTTAATTCTTTTAAAACCGGTTGGGCCGGCTGACAATGAAAGGGTGGCCGTTCATTCGGCTCAATTAAATAAATGACAGGCATGGGCAGGGCAATGAGCAGGATAAATGCTTTTGCAATAGCAGGATGAATTTTCCGGAATGAAATACTGCTCAGCCATTCTACTCCGTAAGCGGCGGCTATCAGTAGTGGCCAGTTTGCATACAATGCCACTCTTGTATCATAAGGTAAAATACGAAACAGTGATAAAGCAATAGCTAAGAAAAATGGAGAAAGTAGGATAAAAATTTTTGCTTTACTTGTAGCAAGGAGTTTAATGATGCCCGCAATAGCTAAAGCAAGAAGTATGGTTGCGAATAGAGTCATTACAGGCCATAATTCACTTAAAAAGAAATAAACAAAATAACCCAGTTCATCACGGATTTTTTTAATAAGCCAGGGCAATGCATCACTCAAACCCGTTAATGGTACAAAGCCACGGCTCCAATAGGCACTCATTGCATCTACTGAACCAGAGTCTAATACAAATTTTGCATGGTATGTTACCCATGCACAAGCTAATGCCCATGTAAAACCAATGATGAAGTATGACCTGAATGAATTTTGATTTGTTTTGAAAAGAAACTGAATTAACAAAAAACAAAGTAAAACTCCGGCCAATGCCACAGCCGGCATGGAGGCACTGATGAACACAAAGCCGCCAACGCTTAAAAGTAATGTTTTAGAGAGGTTTATTTTATGGCTGTAGAATTGCAATGTTGCCCAAACTAAAAACAAACTGGCAGCTATATCGCCGGCATATTGCTTGGCCTGGCCGGCATAAAACCAGCCTGAAGCTGAGAATGCAAAAAGTATAAAAGCCGCTAAGAGTGCGGTATCTTTTAAAAATACCCGTGCTATTTGATAAAAGAAGTAAACTGATGCAACCGTACAAAGCCAGGGCCATAAACGAAACGCAAAATCATGCTCACCAAAAATGGATACAGAAAGTTTTGTTATGAGTAAAAAACCAATGGATGCTACCTGGTTAAAGTCTAAAGGTTGTGTAAGTAACTGGTAGTACGACTTTTCGGTAACGTTTAAGGCACAGGTAAGCTCATCATACCACATAGAAGAAGTACCCGCATAATGTATGGTTCTTAAAGCAAGTGCGGTAATTGCAGTCAAATAAATCCAGACTTGAAACCGATTTGCTTTGTTTTGATTCTGCTCCATATTACATCAGATGTATAGACTTTTATTAAATCGTTGATATCATAAAGGACACTGTAAGGCTGTACCGAATCTTTGAAAAAAGGTTGCCTGTTTTATTTTAATAAATTGTAAATCGCATTTGCTAACATTCTCCATCCATTGCTGTCAAATAGTATCACTTCCATACATTGTTCCGCAATAAAGAAAAGACCCGGGTACAATAAGGCCGGATGAATACTTTTATTTTTTGCCCAATCCCAAATGAATGCAATAACGATTAAACTATCGGCCAGTACAACGGCAAACCATATATCAGGTCTTTGTACTGAAGGGAAATAATGCCGCCAGCGAAACCATGCAGGCCATATCAATACGATGGTGGCCAACAGCATCAGCCGCTTATGTACCTGTGGTTTTTTTCTGTAAGTGATGGCAAAGACCACCAGCAATAAAAATATAAAGGCAGAAGAACAGGCCCCGAGAATTGCGGAGATAGCGGTTTGCCCCAGCCCTTCTTTTAATTCACGTTCACATTGATACAGAGCGGCCGGTACTATTGTAATGGCAGCTCCAAGTGCAATGAATACAGCCCAGCGGCCGAGTATAAAATGTACTTTATGCTTTTTGCTTTTAATTAAAATGGATTGTAATAAAAATAAAGTCACCCAGCCAAATGCAAAACCGGCATGCAGGTAAATTACCCATGGCCATGTTTTAGCTCCGGTAAGAATCGGAATAATGAATGTTTTTAAGAAGCCAACAAGTATTGCAGTAATGGCAACAATTGCCATCAGAACAAAAAAATTTGTTTTGCTTTTAATGATTTTTTTTGACTGCATAATTCTGAACCGGTTAGCTGATTTAATTTCTTTGACCTTGAAGAAGCTGTGAAACAGAAGCAGTAACTAATGCATATTCATACTCAAGCCATTCAGCTTCAACTGGGAGTATTGGTTGTTTTGCCGAATTAATATTAAGAGAACCGAATAATTCCAGTTTTTTGGGAAGACAGCATTCAATGTGTAAACCTTTACATATCAAACGCAAAAGTGGGATTCTCATGTTGTTGATTTTGATTTGAGAAAAGTCAATCAAAATCATTGTCTGTTTCATTCGTTAGCATCAAATGAATACAGGAATAATTATGATGGAGTAATATAGAGACTGTTTTTTACTCCTGCAATATGGACTTGAAATTAGTGGAAATAAAACTATAACCCCAGCAGGAACTGCATCACATCCACACCATCTGCATAATCCATCAAGCCGGGATTTTGTGCGGAACCAAACGGTAACCCATGAGCGCCAATTACCGCCTGTATTTTATCATTGTCTCTCAATTGTGTATATACATCGGCGGCTTCTTCATAAAAACGGTAATGCAGCGTGCCAATGGGGGAGAAGGGACTCTCAGCTTCTATCAACACTACGCAATCATTGGTCATGTAAAACTTATTGTTCATGATATAGATGGCAAGCTGGTAATCATAATTGCTGCGGTACTTGTGATGCTCAAAGATCCAACTGTATTTTTTCAAGGCTTTCAGCAGTGGTACAAAATCATAATCTTTCGGTACATAAAGTTGAGTAATGTTTCTGCAGCCCAATCCAAAGTATTGCAAAATATCATCTGCCAGTAAATTCAACTCGGCTTCGGTTTCATGGCCCGTAAGCACAGCAACACTTGTTCTGTTTTTGCGGATGATGCTGGGGTAACGACCAAAATAATATTCAAAATAACGGGCACTGTTATCGCTGCCGGTGGTAATGTATGCATCACAGTCTTTCAATTGTTCAGCAAAGGTTACATGTTCAGCAACGGATGGATTTTGTATCGTCATCCAATCCACCAGGTGCTTGAGTAATACATCATCCTTACTGCTTTGTTTAATCACCTGTTTATGTCCGCTCACAAATACCGCCAGGAAATCATGAAAACCCACCAGCGGAATATTGCCCGCCATCACAATGCCGATTTTTTTAGGAGCGATGTTGTTATCCAGGTGATAATGTGCTGCCCATTGTTCCAGTTGCTCCTGTTGTAAAAACTGTTGAGCGATGGTGTTTGCAGCCTGGTTTATAAAGTCCGATACAAACCAATTATTTTTTTGTTGCGCCCTTATTTTGGCGGCCTCCCAACCTTCATCCTGTGAAGAAATATATTTACCGAGTTGTATTAAAATTTCCAGTCTTTCCTGTAACTTCATTTCAAGATTATTAACTTGCACTAAAACGCAAAAGTAAACGATTCTAACCCCAAAATTTCAAACAGTATGGCTATTAAGATTACAGAAGAATGTATCAACTGCGGGGCCTGCGAACCAGAGTGTCCCAATAATGCAATTTATGAAGGTGGAGTGGAGTGGGCCATTGCCGATGGTACCACCGTTAAAGGTTCTTATACGTTAGTTGACGGAACAGTTGTAGATGCAGAAGCTAAGAATGCTCCCGTGAGTATGGATACTTATTATATCACGCCCAATAAATGTACCGAGTGCCAGGGTTTTCATGAAGAGCCCCAATGTGCTGCTGTATGCCCGGTAGATTGTTGTGTTCCTGATGAAATGTATGTAGAAACTGTAGAGCAACTGATGGCCAAAAAAGCCGCACTGCACATCTGATAATTTTTTAATAGGATAAGTTCCCGTAAGAACGCATCCTTAGTACAGGCGGGTGATATTTCCCGTCAAAAAAAGGTGAAGGGATGAAATCCTTCACCTTACTTTTTTGGTTGATATTTTTCGGGGTCTTTTTAAAAATGCAAACCTTTCTTAAGAATGATTGCTGATCGTCTGCTAATTCTTTTGAAACCCTATCTTGCAGTTATGAATAAATTTTTGACGGTTTTAATGTTTACCGCAGGTTTCAGTTCCTGTGTATTTACAACCAAAAATGAGGAGCCTGAAACGAATGCATCTTATGATGAGGCTTTGGGTGAAATGGTGGCAACAGATCAGGCATTCTCTGATTCATCGGCCAGCCTTGGTATGAAAAAAGCATTCCTGCAGTTTGCTGCAGATGAAGCCGTTTTGCTAAGGCCCGGCTATATGCCTATTGTGGAAGGTGATGTTGTGAAATTTCTTACCTCCCAAGAAGATACTTCCTTTACGATGACCTGGACTCCGAAAGGCGGACAAATTTCTAAAAGTTATGATCTTGGTTACACCTATGGTGTTTACCAGGTGCAGTTAAAAGCTGTTGATTCGGTACTCACGGGCACCTATGTATCCATCTGGCAAAAACAAAATGATGGTAAATGGAAATTTGTGCTGGATACAGGTAACCCCGGCGCTTCCGATATTGTGCAGTAAAAATTTCTGCACCATTTTTGCAATACAACCGAACCAACCAAATTCATGAAAAAGAAGATAGCATTAGTTACAGGCGGTACCAGCGGCGAAGCGGTGATCTCCTACAAAACAGCCAAAACCATAAGTACTCATTTGAACAGGGATCAGTATGATGTATACCTGGTAGATATAACCAGGGAAGGATGGTTTTACACGGATGATGCCGGGAATAAACAAACCGTTGATAAAAATGATTTTTCAATAAGCGTTCAAGGGAGTAAGATTAGATTTGATGCTGCCTTTATTGCATTACATGGTACCCCCGGAGAAGACGGAAAATTGCAGGGTTATTTTGATATAATCGGATTGCCTTATACCAGTTGCAATGCGGCCACATCGGCCATTACCTTTAATAAACGTTATACCGTGGCAGTAGCTGCATTTGCCGGTATAAAAGTGGCCAACAGTGTTCATTTGTTCAAACATATTCCTGTTGATGCCAATTCCATTCATTTAAAACTTCCTGTGTTTGTAAAGCCTAACAATGGAGGCAGCAGCATTGGTATGAGTAAGGTGAACAGGAAGGAAGATCTAGCGGATGCTATTGCAAAAGCATTTAAAGAAGATGACCAGGTGCTGGTAGAAGAGATGATTGAAGGAAGAGAGTTTACCATTGGTGTGTTTCGCAGCGGCGATGAGGTTATTGCATTACCAATGACAGAAGTAAAGGCACATGATGATAAAGACTTTTTTGATTTCGAAGCAAAATACCAGGGCAAAAGTGATGAGGTAACGCCTGCAGTTGCCAGTGAAACTCATTTTAAAAATGTAGCCGATGCTGCTAAAAAAATATACAGCGTGTTTAACTGTCGTGGCGTAATTCGTATTGATTTTATTTATGATGAGGCTGAGCAGGCGCCTTACATGCTGGAAATTAATTCCATACCCGGCCAGAGTGATGCCAGCATAGTGCCTCAACAGGTTCGTGCCTATGGCTGGACCCTCGAGCAATTCTATTCAGCATTGGTAGAAGATGCTATCAACAATCATTAATATTATTCCGATATTCACTTAAAAATCAATTCCTGTGTTTGAATTCATTACCAAGCGTTCCTTCTTTGTGAATTTACTGGTGGCAGCATTTGTTGCTTTTGCTGTATTTTTTATTTTCTTCCAGTTGCTGGATTGGATCACCAAACACGGCGACTACATGAAAGTGCCTGCAGTAAAAGGCAAGAGTATTGATGAAGCCCGTAAAATTCTGGAAGCACAAGGCTTTGAAGTAGAAGTGCAGGATAGTGTGTATTATGACAGTCTGCCCCGTTTGAGTGTGGTAAAACAAACCCCCGATCCTGAAATGCTGGTGAAAGTAAACCGTACCGTTTATTTAACGGTGAACCGTGCTCAACCTCCGCTCATTGCAGTTCCTAACTTTGTAGGACAAACCTTGCGGAGTGTGGAAATGCAGTTACGTTCTCTCGGGTTTAAACTGGGAGATACAAGTTACAAACCGGATTTTGCTGTGGGTTCAATACTAGAGCAAATGTATAACGGTGCAACGCTCAAACCGGGAACCAAAATTCCGATGGGCAGCGCTGTTTCCTTAGTGATTGGTGGTGGTGTGCAAAGCACTGAAATGTCAGTGCCTGACCTGGTAGGATTAACCTTTGGAGAAGCGAAAGTATTGCTGGAAACCAGCGGGCTCTTGCTGGGTGCTGTTGTGGTGGAAGGTGCTGTGAGTGATTCTGCATCTGCATTCATCATCCGTCAGAATCCGCCTCGGAGGGATGATGAAGGACGACCCATACGTATCCGTGGTGGTCAGTTGATGGATGTGTGGATCAGCACAACACCTCCGGTAAAAGATTCAACCGGCTCACCAAAACCAAAACCTGTTGAAACAGGAAATGATTATTAATACAACCAAATCGTTCAATCATGAATACTATTACTGTTGAAGAATTAAAAGCAAGAATTGATGCAGGTGAACAACTCCATTTAGTCGATGTTCGGGAACCGAATGAACACGAAGAGTTCAATATCGGCGGTATTCTGCATCCTTTAGGGAATATCCGGGCAATGGATACTGAAGCCATTGATGATCTCAAAGACAAAGAAGTAATTTTCTATTGCCGTAGCGGTAACCGCAGCGGGCAGGCTTGTATGTTTGCTGAAACGATGGGCTTTACCAATGTGGTGAATGTAGTAGGAGGGATGCTGGCCTGGAGAGAGAAGTTTGAATCTTAAAACAGTCTGACCCCCTTGTCTCACGAATGAATACAATTAAAGAGGTGATGCTTATAAAAAGCATCACCTCTTTTCTTTTGCATTTACTTCGTCTCTCTAAACCGTCATGATGAGGAACGAAGCATCTCTAAAAGTTGATTGGGCAGGTAGTTAATGACTAAAACTTCACATTCACCCCCATCATAAAATTCCTTCCGGCCATCGGGTAAAAGAAATTTTCAACAATGGTTTGTCCTCCCAGGATATAATTGTAGGTATAACCGTTGGCTTCATACTTTATATCCAGAAGGTTGTTGAGTTGAAAACTGAGGATGATTTCTTTTGCCAGTTTTGTTTTGAATGTATAGGCAGCCCTCATGTCGGTTACAAAAAACGCATCAATACTTCTCTGCTTGTTGCCTGTATTATCAAGGTATTGACGGGAAACATATTTGTTGAGAAAACTCAACTCCCCACTTTTAACCGGAATAAAGTTCAAAGTAGCACCGCCCACTATATCAGGTGAAAAGGAAAGTGGGGCTGAAGCGTAAAATGTCTCCTTCTGTCCGCCATTATCATAATCATCGCTGTACTCTGTAAAGTTCAGTACACGGTTTCTGCTGAGCGTAAGATTGGCGGCTGCATTGAACCAGGAAGCCGGCTTCACCGTTCCCTGCAATTCAATACCGGCACGATAGCTCTCCGGAATATTGATTCTTGCATAGGCACCTACATCATTAATTTTTCCGGTCAGCACCAATTGATTTTTGTACTGCATATAATAACCGGTAACACTCCAGCTGTAATTGCTGCCTCTGCGTTCAAGATTTATTTCCCAATCATAAAGTGTTTCATGTAGTGGTTGCTGATCAACACTTGTTTCAAAGTCATCTCGATTCGGCTCTTTATTACCCACACTGAAGGAGGCAAACCCCAGCCAACCCTTGCCATCAGCATACGAAATACCCAGCTTGGGATTGAGGAATTGAAAATCATTATCAAACTTCAAGGATGGATTATTTCTGAAGCCATTTAACGTATAAGTTACGTTGCGGTATTGCACATCAGCAAACAGCTCCCAGCGTTGTGCCAATCTTCGTTGATACTTTGTGTAAACGGAGAAATCATTTTTAAACGCATCAAGGTTATACCATTTATAATCTTTTGGTACAAATACTTCGCTCCAGATCACTTTACCATAGTGTAAACCTTTGTAACGTGTATAAGCACCACCAAAAGTCAGTTGATCTTTGTTCTTTTTGTATTGCAGTGAATAAGTACTTCCGTAAAACCAGTTGTCGAGCCAGAGTTGACGGATGATATCACTTTCAGCAGCGGCTAAACCATAATCCGCCAGGTCAATATCTTTTCTGAATTCTTCATAATAACCTCTTCCTCTCGTAAGAAAAAAAGCTGTGTTAAGATTCCAGGAGGAATTCAATTCACGATTGAAGAACAATTGATAATGATCCTGCTGATAATTGTCGGTTTGGTTGTTGTACAAAAAGCTATTGTAAGTTCTGTTATTACCCGGGTTGAAGAGATTAATTGAATCTTCTTTTGTCTTGTATAGGAAACCTGCGTTATTCAAGTAATGATTTTGCAGAGCCGTTGCATCACCGTTTAACTTCGCTTCAGGTATTCCGTTCCAGGCCTGGTATGTAACTTCTTTTCCTGAAAATACATTGAAGCGAAGGGACGTCTTTTTGTTGAGATAAGCTGCGGATACATAAAAAGAACGCAAATCAGTAGTGGCACGATCAATAAAACCATCACTGTTGATAAAAGAAAGCCGTGCATCAAGGGTAAAATGATTATTAATTAACCCGGTGCCGGCTTTAACCGTATGCCTCCATGAGTTGAAGCTGCCGAAGCCATTTGTTATTTCAGCATAGGCTTTTTCATTATACTCATTTGTGCTTAAGTTGAGTGTGGCACCAAAAGCTCCTGCACCGTTAGAAGATGTACCCACACCTCTTTGTACCTGGATGCTGTTTACTGAGGATGCAAAATCCGGCAGGTTCACAAAAAACAAACCCTGGCTTTCTGCATCATTATAAGGAATACCGTTGAGCGTCATATTTATGCGTGTTGCATCCGTACCACGTATGCGGATGCCGGTATAACCAATGCCGTTTCCTGCATCACTATTCACCACAACAGAAGGAGTTTGGTTGAGCAGAAACGGCAAATCAACGCCGGTATTCATTTTCTCAATCATTTGTTTGTTGAGATTTGTTTTTGCAAAAGGCATACGATCGCTGGCACGGATAGCTGTTACTTCTACGGGTTGCAGAAATAAGAGGTTTGGCTCCAGCATAATACTGATATTACTATTGCCCTCATCAATACTTATTTCCATATTGATGATCTTGTACCCGATAGAGCTTACCTGTATCCGGTAACGTCCTTTTTTTACTTTGTTGAACTCAAATTGTCCTTTACCATCGGTCATGGTTTGCCATTCGCCATTCAATTGTACGGTGGCATTGGCAATAGGGTTTTGGTTTTCTTTTTCGCTCACTGTACCTCGTACGGTCAGTTGCGCCCATGTGGAGAGTTGTGATACAATCATCAACATTCCCAGCATCAATTTTTTCATCTTTCAAACACGTTTACTGTTAAAAATTGAAACGGAAATGCTGCAATAGAGAGGGGGAAATATGAAAGCCTCCTTCCCTTCGCAGGCATTACCCTGTTCAGGTTCAACGGGTTTAATCTCAGTCTCCGGTCATTTGCGGAAACACCCCGAGGAATCTTAGCTGCACCCGCTTTTGCGGCGAACAGCGGCACAAAGATAAATTCTTTTGCAATTGCTGTAACATTTCTGTAGCCTCCTTCGTATTACCCAAAACCTTATTATGAAGAAATTATTTCTGCTGATGAGTTTCCTTACGGTTGGTTTGTATTTGGCAGCCCAGGAAGCTACTTTTAATGATGCCAATGCTGAACAAAGAACCGTTAAATCCTTCAGGGCTATTAAAGTGGGCGATGGGATTGACCTCTACCTGAGCCAGGGTACTGAAGAAAGTGTAGCGGTAAGTGCCAGCCGTGATGAATACCGCAACCGTATTAAAACCGAAGTAACTGATGGGGTACTCAAAATCAGTTATGATCGTGAAAGCCTCAACGACTGGACAAGCGGCGGCAAAAAACTCAAAGCATATGTTTCCTTTAAAACACTGGACAAATTAACTGCCTCAGCCGGTGCTGATGTACACATCCAGGGAACCATTAAAGAAGAGGTGCTTTCTGTTTATTTAAACTCAGGCGCTCATTTAAAAGGAACATTGGAAACCGGTAAATTAGTGATGGAAGCTGAAAGCGGTGCTTATGCCACATTAAGCGGTTATAGCGGTACATTTAATCTTAACGCTAACAGCGGTGCAAAAGTAGCAGCTTATGATCTCTCTGCAGGTAAAGCTGATTTGCGTTGTACCAGCGGTGCTAAGATTGAAGTAACAGTGAATGAAGAACTGAAAGTTGACGCTTCAACGGGCGGGAACATTCATTACAAAGGCGAAGCAAAGATGACGGAAGTGAATACCCGGTTGGGGTCAAGTGTAAAAAAGATAAACAGTTAATTACTCATTTTTAAAATCTACGAACATGAAACAATTGTTTTTATTCATAGCGCTTGTGTTTGCAGGCAGTTTGCTGCAGGCACAGGATCTGATGGTAGTGAATGATAAAAATGCAGAAGTCCGTACTATTAACGGAAGTTTTCATGCCATTAAAGTATCACATGCCATACAGGTATTTGTTAAACAAGGTAATGATGAAGCGGTGGTGGTGAGTGCGGTTGATGAAAAATGGCGTAACCGTATTAAGGTGGAAGTGAGAGAAGGTGTTTTGCGTATCTGGTTTGATAATGATGGTGTGCGTTGGAACTGGAATATGGGTGATAAAAAACTGCGGGCCTATGTATCCCTAAAAAACCTCGATATGATTGATGCCTCCGGTGCCAGTGATGTAAAAATTGATGGCGTGCTAAAGGGCAACCAATTGAATGTAAAATTAAGCGGCGCTTCCAGCCTGAAAGGAGAACTTAATTATTCCAAAATGAAAGTGGAACAAAGTGGTGCATCAGGCAGTAATGTTTCCGGCCGTGTTAACGAGTTAGTGATTAATTCCAGTGGTGCCAGCGATTTTAAAGGCTTTGATCTCACATCTGACTATTGTATAGCTGAAGCTTCCGGTGCCTCTGATATTAAAGTAACGGTTACTAAAGATCTGAAAGTAGAAGCTACAGGAGCCAGTGATATTGATTATCGTGGTGGTGCTGTAATCAGCAGTTTTAAATCTACCGGTGCCAGCAGTGTAAGAAAAAGAAGTAGGTAAGAAAACAAATATATCCATTAGAAGCCCCGATGAACTCGGGGCTTTTTAGTGTCTTAAAAAAATGAACCCCGATACAAAATCGGGGTTCGCAGTTTCATAAACACAGATAAAAGATTAATATACTTTCACCATATAAATGTAATCCTGAATTTTCCGTACTTGCTGTGTGCGATCCATACCACGTACCTGAGAGTTGGATGGTAATTTCAGGCTGTGTAAAGCAGTGTCATTCTTCTTTAACTCATTTACCATCTGAACGATGTATTTACTTTGAATGGCAAATACTACACCTTCCGCTTTTATTTCTCTTGTACTTAAAATACCAATCACTTCACCGTTGCGGTTAAACACGGGTCCACCACTGTTACCGGGGTTGGCTGCAACTGCAATCTGGCAACTGAGTGTATCACCATTAAAACCGGTTAATGCACTGAGATAACCTTCTCCGTAAACAAATTTATTATCAGGATAACCGGTCGTAAAAATAGGTTCAGCAATGTCTGTTGATGATTTGCGGATACCATAAGGGATGGTGCCAACAGCTTTGAAATCTGCATCTTCAATTTTTAAGATTGCGATATCACGTGTTTCATCAACGGCCACTTTTGTTACTTTAAATTCCTGTCCTTTATTATTGGTTACCGTAGCACCTTTGGAATTACGCATCACGTGTGCATTGGTTACGAGGTAACCTTTTCCATCAATTAAAAAGGCAGAACCGGTACCTGTTATTTCTTTCCCTTCTGATTTGCTGTTAACACTGCTTGCAATGCTGTTAATGGCTTTATCCTGCTGTCTTTGCTTATCTTTAAGTACATTAACAGTATTTACCAGTTCCTGTACTTGCTTACTATCTCCTTTAGGCGCCAGCAACAAGGTCATACCACTGATGGAAAGAGCTGTTACACCGGCAATAGAAGCGGCAATACTGATGGTGCGTTTATAACGCTTCCACAGGTTCACTACTTTAGCGGCACCGGTTAACTCTTCTTCTTTAATCAACCCATCCTGTAATAATTGATTGTGTATTTCGTGGAGTGAGTGCTTCACTTCTCTTACAGCACCGTATTTTTTGAGTTCCTGTAAAAAATGGGAGTGTTCCACCACCAGCTGGTCTACTTCAGGGTTGGTTTGCCGTAGTTGCTCAAACATTGATTTCTCTTCAGCGTTCATATCGCCGTTGAGGTAACGTTCAGTAGCATCAATCAGTAAAATTTCATCCATCTCAATTCCCGTTTTTATATGAAGCAAAGAATAATTTTTTCAGTCTCATCAGGCACTTATACTTCTGGTTCTTGGCATTATCGGCGTTGGTGTATCCAAAACTTTCTGCTATATCCTGCATCTGCTTTTTGTGTACGTAGTAGGCTTCCAGCAGACTTTTACAGGGTTCTCCCAAATGACTCAGAGCCTTATCCATCATCCCAAAAGCCTCGTTGCGTCGTTCCTGCTCCTCCAGATCTTCTTCCACCGGTGTTACTTCTTCCATACTTTCCACCGGGACGCCAAAACGCTGTAATTGCTGTAAGCGTTTGAGCCACAATCTTCTGCAAACAGAATACACATAAGTTTTCAATTTGCTGGTAAGCTCAAAAGTTCCGGATTGCGTTTTTTCATACAGAAGAATCATCGCCTCCTGGAAAATATCCCTGGCATCATCGGCGGTACCATTATTGTTGATAATAAAGGTTTGCACCATCCTGTAATGCTGTTCATAGAGCTGTTCTATAGCCTTTCTGTCGTTTCGGCCGAGGCCGTCTAATAAATCCAGGTCAGTTGAGTCCATTTTCACGAGCTCGTAATTTTAATACGTAAGTGACAAAATTGTAACCCAAAACGGGCTAAAAAAAATTTTTTTCCGGAAATGGGTTACTTTTTAGGTGACCCGGGTATTAATCCTCGATAATTATCTTAAACTTTTAAAAATCAAAAAAGAATGAAAAAGGTTTTATTAGCGTTCGCTATCCTCGGTTTTGTAGCTTGTAACAACGAAGAAGCATCAACTCCTGCTGCTGACACTACAACTGTAGCTCCTGCTGCTGATACTACAGCTCCAGCTGCTGCTGACACTACAAAAGCTGATACAGCTGCTGCTCCTGCTGCTGACACAACTAAGAAGTAATCTTAGTCTTTGGCTCGGTTTTGTGATAAGGTAACCCAGCTTGCCGGGTGTGTAAGAGCTAAATAAAGATTTTCATATGGCAAGCAATCGTTAACGGCCGTTCTATTCTTAGAATGGCTTTTTTCTTTTTCTATCAATTTCAATCGATTATTTTTGAGGCATGATACCTCAAGAAATTGTAACTGAAATTCAACAGGAACTTTCCGAACTTCAAATCAACGTTACTAACACCGATTTTACCCGCCCCTGGGGTGGCTTTTTTGTACTGGATGAGGCAGATGCTGATAAATTTATAGCTGAATTTTTTCCCACTTTCAAAAAAGAAGATTTAATGCTCGCTAATAAACTCAGCCCTAAAATCCTGGTAGTAGGTCCCCAACAACGTCTTTCCTGGCAATACCATCAACGCCGTGCTGAAATCTGGCGTGTGGTGAGAGGTGAAATTGGAGTGGTAATGAGTGAAACAGACGAACAAACCGAATTGAATTACTTTGAACCCGGCGATGTAATCGTGCTCAACAAAGGGCAGAGACATCGTTTGGTAGGTCTGAATGGATGGGGTATTGTAGCCGAAATATGGCAGCATACCGATACAGAGCATCCCAGTGATGAGGATGATATTGTTCGCCTGCAGGATGATTTTGGACGCTAATTTCTGCAGACCGGGATTTTCGTTGCTGTTTTTTTCTTAATTTAAGTGCATATTTAACCCTGCATTATGAAGAAAGTAGCACATATCCTCCAGCGTAAAGGTTCAAAAATTATTTCTGTTAGTCCTGATACCACCGTACTCAGCGCCTTACAACTAATGTCTGAAAAAAATATCGGTTCTGTTATGGTAATGAATGGGGAAGTGTATATGGGATTACTTACAGAGCGGGACTATGCCCGCAAAGTAATTCTCAAAGGCCATTCCTCTACGGAAACATTAGTAAAAGAAATCATGAGTACCGGACTGCCACGCATTACACCGGATAACTCTGTTGAAACCTGTATGCATATGATGAGTGAGGGTAACATCCGTTACCTGCCTGTATTTGAAAATGACAATGTATGCGGTATTATTTCTATTAACGATGTGGTTACCGAAACCATTCTGTCGCAGAAAGAACAGATTGACCAGATGCACAGTTATCTTCACTCTTCCTGAACCGCTCATCCAATAAATTTCACCGGCCCGTAGAATCATTAATTTTGCTCCAGATGAAACATTTAGGAGCACTCAATCATTACTTCTGGAAATACAGGTGGCGTTTAATTCTTGGCATCCTTTTCATTTTTGTTTCCAACTATTTTGCGGTACTGGCACCACAGATTACCGGTTTTATAATTGACCAGGTAGCAGTATTTATGAAAGGCGGTTCTGCCATTGCTGCTACAAAAGATAATGACCCGCTGGTAGACCGCTTAATTCAATGGCTTATGGCTTACCAATATGAGCCTGTAACAAAAGTGGGTTTGTTTGGTCTTATTCTTTTGCTGCTTGCTATGCTCCGTGGTTTCTTTATGTTTCTTATGCGGCAAACGATTATCGTTATGAGCCGGCATATTGAATATGATCAGAAGAACGAAGTGTTTCAGCATTACCAGCAATTAGATTCACAGTTTTACAAAACACATGAAACAGGTGATTTAATGAACCGCATGGCAGAAGATGTGAGCCGTGTGCGTATGTATACAGGTCCGGCGGTGATGTATCTCATCAACCTTATTGCTTTGATATCGCTGAGTGTGTTTTATATGATGAAGAAAAATCCGGAACTTTCTCTGTATGTATTAGCGCCTTTACCTATTCTGGCTATTACTATTTATTATGTAAACAATATCATCAATAAAAAAAGTGAAGAAGTACAGGAACGCCTCAGCGGGTTAACCACCAATGCACAGCAATCCTATTCAGGTATACGTGTAATCAAATCATTTGTACAGGAAAAAAGCATGGAGCTTTTTTTTGAACGAAACAGTGAAGGGTACAGGGCGAGCGCCACAGGGTTGGCAAAAACAGAAGCAATATACTTTCCTGCTATGGCACTGGTGATCGGTATCAGTACATTGCTGGTAATTTTAATTGGAGGATTGGAGTATATGAAAGGAGAGATGCAGTTTGGTGATATGGCTGCTTTCATTATGTACTTAACCATGCTCACATTTCCTGTAAGTGCTATTGGCTGGGTGGCCAGTACTATACAAAGAGCCGGTGCTTCTCAAAAACGATTGAATGAATTTTTACAAACACAGTCTGCCATTCAGAATCAAAAAGCCGGGGTAAAAAAAAACGTAGAAGGTAAAATTGAATTCAGAAATGTAAACTTCATTTATCCGCATACAGGCATTCATGCGCTCAAAGACTTTCAACTTACCATTCAAAAAGGCGAAAAAGTAGCGGTGATCGGAAGAACCGGTTCCGGCAAATCAACCATAGCTCAATTATTGCTAAGATTTTATGATGCCAGTGAGGGCAATGTTTTGGTAGATGATGTGGATTTGAAAGATTGGGATCTGCAACATTATCGCTCAAAGTTGAGTTATGTGCCGCAGGAAGTATTCCTGTTCAGTGATACAATCCGGAACAATATTTCATTTGCCGGTGTTCCAAAATCAGAAGAAGAAATTATACAGGCAGCACAAAAAGCATCGGTGCATAACGAAATCATGAGTTTTCCCGCAGGTTATGAAACAATGGTGGGAGAGCGGGGTGTTACGCTTAGTGGCGGACAAAAGCAACGTATTTCTATAGCCAGGGCTATTTTAAAAGACCCTGCATTGCTTATTCTTGATGATAGCCTCAGTGCGGTTGATTCCCGTACCGAGGCTGCTATTTTGCAGCATTTGAATGATTACCTGCAAAACAAAACGGCTATCATTATTACCCACCGCATTTTCTCTTTGCTGCAATTTGACCGCATTCTTGTTCTGGAAGAAGGTCGCATTGCAGAACAGGGTACGCATGAATCCCTGTTGCAACAGAACGGATTGTATACTTCACTCTACCGTAAACAACTGGCCGAAGAGCAGCTTCCGGAGCCTGTAAAAGAATAAGTTGCAGGGTTTTATCAAAATTTTGTCAATTGGAAAAGAAATATATCTTTGTCTCCGTTCAAAAAAACTGTACTAACTAAATTAAACAACTGTGGCGTACGATAACAACGACAAAAGGGCGGAAAGTATTTACAGCAAACGAATCCGTGCCGGTAAGAGAAGAACTTATTTTTTTGATGTGAGATCAACCCGTGGTAATGACTATTACCTCACCATCACTGAAAGCCGTAAGCGTTTTACGGGTGAAGGGTACGACCGGCACAAAATCTTTTTGTACAAAGAAGATTTCAACAAATTCATTAAGGGATTAAATGAGGCGGTAGATTATGTAAAAACAGAATTGATGCCCGATTTTGATTTTGATGCATTCAATCATGAAGATGCGCCTTCCAGTGGTGATGGTGATGTGGTTGCAGAAGATGTGCAGACAACAGCGGCTCCCGCTCCTGCACCTGTGCCTGTAGCCGAAACTCCCACTGCATCGGCAGGAGATAATGGTGCGAATGAAGAAGTTGATAAATGGTAATTATTTTTCAAGCATAGCCAAACCAATTGCTTACTATAGTCCCGTCTTTATGACGGGATTTTTATTTTAAAACATTCCTGAAATGTTTTGGAAGCAAAGCACGAAGACTGTACATTTGCACTCCATTCCGCGAAGTAGAGCAGCGGTAGCTCGTCGGGCTCATAACCCGAAGGTCGGAGGTTCGATCCCTCCCTTCGCAACAAGTAAGCCCTTGTTAAAAGGGCTTTTTTATTTTTAGCGCATTATAATATTCATGAAAGTTGGTTTTGTAAACATATTTGGTAAGCCCAATGCCGGTAAAAGTACATTAATGAATGCGCTACTGGGCGAGAAATTGGCTATTGTTTCACCTAAAGTGCAAACAACCCGTCATCGCATTAAAGGGATTTTAACAACGGCTGCTTATCAAATCATTTTTTCTGATACACCCGGTATTATTGATCCTAAGTACAAGCTGCAGCAAAAGATGATGCATAGTGTAAAAAGCGCACTGGAAGATGCTGATGTGGCTTTGTTACTGGTGGATATAAAAGATAACTGGGAAGAGAATGATGAACTGTTTGCTTCGCTCAAATTAAAAGTACCCTGCATAGTAGTGTTGAATAAGATTGATAAAAGCGATGCTGCATTAACAGCCGGGGCCATTTCTTTTTTTGAAAGTAAATCCTACTGTAACAAAGTTGTTACCATTTCTGCTCTTACAGGATTTAAACAGGAAAAATTTTTAAAAGATATTATTGAACTGCTTCCTGAAGGGGAGCCTTTTTTTGAAGAAGACCAGCTTACAGATTTAAGCACTCGTTTTTTTGTAGCAGAATTGATCCGTGAAAAAATTTTCGGTTTGTTTGAAGACGAGATTCCCTATCATACTACCGTTCTTGTGACTGAGTTTAAAGAAAAGCAATCGCTCATTAAAATCAGTGCTGATATTATTGTAAACCGTGAAAGCCAGAAAGCAATTTTAATTGGCACCGGCGGACAGATGATTAAAAAAATCGGCAGCGAGGCAAGGGTTGATATTGAAAAATTCGTAAATAGTAAAGTGTTCCTCGAGTTGTTTGTAAAAGTGCGCCCCAAGTGGAGAGATAATGATTTGTTTTTGAAAGAATATGGGTATTGAGAAGAAGTAGGAAGTAAGAAGGTTGCGTATTGGTCGGTACGGGCCCTGCCCGTCAGACCAATGAATGAAGACAGGTTACGAATAATGAAACTTCTTATAATACCTGATCAAAAGAATTAAATAGTTGAAGGGCTGCCGTGGCTGAAGGGTAGACCAAGCAACAGCGAAGGGCCGCAGCAAAGCGGAGCCGTAAGACACGGATAATGGATGCGTATGCAATGAACGTTGACAGCCCCACCCATTCCTTTTTAATTTGTTACTTTTGCCGCCTTTATAATTTTGTACTATGAGTGGATTTACAGTGGCCATTGTTGGCCGGCCAAATGTGGGAAAGAGTACTTTCTTCAACCGGTTGTTGCAGGAGCGAAAAGCGATTGTGGATGATCAAAGCGGTGTTACACGTGATCGTCAATACGGCGTGGCCGACTGGAATGGCAAAAGTTTTAACCTGGTAGATACAGGAGGTTTTGTTCCGGATAGTGAGGATGTGTTTGAAAAAGAAATCCGCAAACAGGTGAAGATTGCTTTGGATGAAGCCAATGCCGTAGTGTTTATGTGCGATGCAGCAACGGGCATCACTGATCTGGATGAAGCAATGGCCGATGTGCTGCGCCGTACAGAAAAACCTGTTTTTTTAGCTATTAACAAGGTTGATAATCACGACCGGCTGCTGGAAGCAAGTGAGTTTTATGCATTAGGGTTTGATAAGATATTTTTTCTTTCCAGTATGACGGGTAGCGGCAGTGGTGAATTACTGGATGCAGTGGCTGAGCTGATACCGGAAGATACGGCCGATAAAGATGAAAGGGAAATTCCACGGATTGCCATTATTGGTCAGCCGAATGTTGGTAAATCTTCATTGCTGAATTCATTGCTGGGCGAAGAAAGAACCATTGTAAGTGATGTGGCCGGTACCACCCGTGATACTATTCATACCCATTACAATCTTTACGGTAAAGAATTCATTTTGATTGATACGGCCGGCATACGCCGTAAAACAAAAGTGAATGAAGACCTGGAGTTTTACAGTGTTATACGTGCCATACGTGCTATGGATGAAGCAGATGTTTGTTTATTGCTGCTGGATGCGGAAAAAGGGATTACACAACAGGATCTGAATATTTATTCATTGGCTATAAAAAAGGGGAAAGGGATTGTGGTGCTGGTGAACAAATGGGACCTGATGCAGAAAGAAACCAATACCGCACGTGATTATGAAAAGGAATTGAAAAAGCGACTGGCACCTTTCAATGATGTGCCTATCTTATTTATCTCTGCCCTGGAAAAAGTACGTTTGATGCAGGCCATTGAAGCTGCCTTGCAGGTAGTAGAAAATAAGAAACGTAAGATCACTACTTCTGATCTGAATGAAGTGGTTCAGAAAGCAATTAATGCGTACCACCCGCCGGTAATTCGTGGTGTGCCTGTAAGTATCAAGTATGCAACACAGTTGCCTACACAGGTTCCTTCTTTTGCATTTTTCTGCAATCATCCCGATGATGTAAAACAACCGTATAAGAATTACCTGGAGAATCAGTTGCGCCTGGCCTTTAACTTTAAAGGAGTGCCCATGCGTTTATTCTTCAGAAAAAAATAATTTTATAAAAGTAAGAACCATGAAAAAGTACATTGGCTTGTTTGCAGTAGTTGCCCTATTAGCCGCCTGCAATAACGATGGAGCAAAAACAGATAATGAAAAAGCAGCTGATACTGTAAACACAGTAGACAAAGCACAAGAAAAAATGAATGAACTGATTGATTCTGCTCAAAGCAAAGGTGCTGTGATCGCCGATACATTGACGAATAAGGTGATTGAACCTGCTAAAAAAGAAGCAGGTAAAGTAGGTGAGAAGCTGAAAGAAAAATTAAAAGAAGCCAAAGAATCAATCAACCAGTAAAAAGAAAGCCACCCGAAGGCGGCTTTAAAGCTTGTGGAGAATACCGGATTCGAACCGGTGGCCTCTTGCATGCCATGCAAGCGCTCTAGCCAACTGAGCTAATTCCCCATTTTATTTAGAATTTTTTTCGGTGGTTTTCCCGCCTTCAAGCGGGACACTCTAGCCAACTGAGCTAAGTCCCCAACGGGTTGCAAATATAGAGGATTTGCTTAAAAATATCTTAGCTCTTTTGCCCTTATCTTGCAGTAACGATTCAACAATTTGCCATGGATATTCAGTTCAACAGGAATGAAGATGTAATGAAACTCGCCTTAAGCGAAATGAAACAACGCCTTGCAAAAATTTATGAAGGCGGCGGAAAAAAATCAATCGAAAAACAAAAAGAACGCAAAAAACTAACAGCTCGGGAACGCATCAACTATTTATGTGATGCTGATACGCCCTTTATTGAAATAGGCGCATTTGCCGGTTATGATATGTATGTAGCAGAAGGTGGTTGTCCGGCAGGTGGAACCGTAGCAGGTATAGGGTATGTTAGCGGCCGCCAATGTGTGATTGTTGCCAATGACCAGACTGTAAAGGCAGGGGCCTGGTTTCCTGTAACCGGCAAGAAAAACCTACGTATGCAGGAAATTGCCATGGAAAATCATTTGCCTGTTATTTACCTGGTGGATAGTGCCGGTGTTTATTTGCCCATGCAGGATGAAATTTTTCCTGATAAAGAGCATTTTGGCCGCATCTTCTGCAATAATGCACGTATGAGTGCCATGGGTATTACACAGATTGCTGCAGTGATGGGAGCCTGTGTAGCCGGCGGTGCTTATTTGCCTATTATGAGCGATGAAACATTAATGGTAGAAGGTAATGGCTCTATCTTCCTTGCAGGTCCTTATCTCGTAAAAGCTGCTATTGGTGAAGATGTGGATATTGAAACACTCGGTGGTGCGGTAACGCATACTGAAATAAGCGGTATTGCCGATTATAAATTTAAAACCGAGCAGGAGTGCCTGGATGAAGTAAAAAAGCTCATGAGTAAACTGGGCGAAAAAAAGAAAGCAGGTTTTGACAGAATTACGCCAAAACTTCCTCTTAAAAATCCGGAAGACTTATATGGTATTTTCCCGGCAGATGGAAAACCATATGACATGCTTGAAGTAATAGAGCGGATTGTTGATGATAGTGACTTTGACCAGTTTAAACAGGATTACGGCAAAACCATCCTTTGTGGTTATGCACGCATTGATGGCTGGGCGGTAGGTATTGTGGCCAATCAACGCACTATTGTAAAAAATAAGAAGAATGAAATGCAGCTGGGCGGTGTTATATATAATGACAGCGCTGATAAAGCAGCCCGTTTTATTCTCAATTGTAATCAAAAGAAAATTCCATTGGTGTTTTTGCAGGATGTTACCGGCTTTATGGTAGGCAGCAGAAGTGAGCACAGCGGTATTATTAAAGATGGTGCCAAGCTGGTAAATGCTGTTGCTAATAGTGTGGTGCCAAAGATCACGATCATTGTTGGCAATTCGTTTGGTGCCGGTAATTATGCCATGTGCGGTAAGGCTTATGATCCAAGATTTATTTATGCATGGCCCCAGGCAAAGATTGCAGTTATGGGTGGTGAACAGGCAGCTAAAACTTTATTACAAATACAGGTAGCTGCTATGAAGTCAAAAGGTAAAGAAATAAGTGCAGAAGATGAAAAGCAATTGCTGGATGAGATCAAAGGCCGTTATGAAAAACAAACCACTCCTTACTATGCCGCAGCCCGTTTATGGGTGGATGGCATTATTGATCCATTGGAAACAAGACGAGTGATCAGTGAAGGTATTGCAGCGGCCAATCATAATGCTGAAGTGGAAGGAATGCGGGTGGGAGTGTTTCAAGTCTAAATGAAAGAACTCCCATGTCAAGAAAGCAAACGCTATATATTTTTTTAATTTTTTTTAACCTGCTTATATTAGGGATAACTGTATTAATAATGCAGAATAGTTATTCTAAATCACACAAAAATTTTGTCGTCCATGGAATCGTTACTGATGTCGAGATGGCAGGTAAGGGTTCGTATCGGTATTATTTAAAGGAAAGCGAAGTAATAAAATCAATTGTATTTAGTGGTAAAATGAATATTATTATTGGCGATTCAATATCAAAAGAAAGAAATGAATTTTATTCTGTTTTTACTAAAGACACAAGAGGTAAATTCATTCTTAAAGAAGAGTATCTCCGATGGTAATAAAATTCTAATTAAATTTTATTTCTAAAAATTTGGGTTGTTGAATTATCCAAATCAATTGAAGTTTACTACGAATATGAATCAGATTAAAATCGAAAACAGTAACGTAAACAATATCAATGCAATCTTTCACCTTTACAAATCAGCTGCAGATTTTCAACGATCCAAAAAAACAGTGGTGGTGTGGCCTGAATTTGAAAGAAGTCTTGTGGAAACAGAAATTGCAGAAAACCGTCAATGGAAATTGCTGATTGAAGGGGAAATTGCCTGTGTATGGGTTACAACTTTCACTGATGAACAGATATGGGGCGAAAAAAATCAGGATCCCGCCGTTTATATTCACCGTATCGCTACCAATCCTGATTTTCGTGGTAATGATTTTGTAAGGATCATAGTTGCCTGGGCCAGGGGATATGCCGCTGCCAACCAGAAGCAATATATTCGCCTGGATACAATTGGTAATAACACCAAGCTGATTGATGTGTATACCCGTGCAGGGTTTGATTTTCTTGGCTTGTTTGATTTGAAAGACGTAAGTGGTTTGCCGGTGCTTTATACACAGGGACCGGCTTGTCTTTTTGAAATCAATCTTTCTGATCCTTCATAAAAGCATCAATACTTCTTCTGCTGATACAATAACAATCTTCCGTTTGTTTGCGATGCCGCAATTGCCAGAGAGTTTTTATACGGAAACGGCACCAATGCTCTTCCATTACCCGGAATATAAATACCACTTTCCAAAATACTCAATGCTTTAAAATTTCCTTTGCCATCACCTTTCAATAAAAGACCGTTACCTGCATCTATTCTGCCGGCATAAGGATGCACACTGAATTCGTTACCGCTCAACAGAATGTCAGTAAACCCATCCTTATTAAAATCCTGCAGCAATACTGCATGTACAGGACTCCATTGCGCTTCAGCAGGTAATTGATGGAGCGCCATTTCAAAGTTTCCTTTGTTTTCGATCCACACAGAGTTGAATTGTACAGCACTCAGTTTTAATTGACCGGTGCGGTTAAAGTTTCCGGTTACAGTTGTAACATCAGCACGGGCAAAAGATGTATAATCAGGAAACAACTTTTTTATCGATGGAATTTCTTCTGCAAACTGATCCCTGTAACCTGCCGGAAATTCTTTTCTTTTTCCATGCAGTGTATCATATTTAAAGAGCGTGATAAAAGCATCCCAGCGTTGGTTGTTATCAAAGTCATTGCCGTATACAGTAAGTGGTTCTTCAACGGTTCCTTTGAAGTAGCCATTGGCTCCGTAGTTGCCGGCAACAAAATCAATATCTCCATCACCATCTACATCGCCTGCAGTAATGCAATTCCACCAGCCGTATTCTTTGTCAAGATTTGTGGTTTGAAGTGTTAGTTTCCCGTTTTCATTTTTCAGAAAAATAATGCCCATCAACTCACCCGTAAGCACCAGGTCAGCATCACCATCTTTATCAATATCTCCAGTTGCAGCTCCCGTTATCATACCAATATTTTTTAACTGAGGCGCAACGGCTGTTGTTACATCTGTAAACTTGCCTTTATCATTCCGGTAAATAAAACCGCTGCCCGGTTTTGGATATTCTCCGGGAACAATCCGTTCTCCTATAAACAAGTCATCATCTCCGTCTTTATCATAGTCAAAGGTTTTTACCACTGATTTACTGGCATAGTTTACAGGTATTGCAAGACTGTCATAAGTGAAATTTCCTTTTCCATCATTTGTATAAAAGCGATCTGCGTAGCCTTTACTTTGCTTCATTAATTCTGTGCTGCCAGTTGTTATATACAAATCAAGATCGCCATCTTTATCTGCATCAAATAATGCCAGGCCTCCATCATCTGTTTGCTGTATAAAATTTTTATGCAGTGGTTGTTCTTTGAATAAATGATTGGTTTGCTGTATAAAAACGCTTGCCGCTACAGGGGCAGTGCCACCCACAATTAAATCACTCAAACCATCGCCGTTTATGTCTCCTGCCGTTATCACGGGTCCGTTTGATGAAAATTTATGAGGGAGCTGGCGTTGCTGGTTAAAATCAACAAAGTCTGTTTCTTCATTCATATAAAACAGTCCGGAAGTGTTCGTGATATTGGTAAACCAATTTTGAGTAGCAGTAACCAATAGCTCCTGTTGCATTTGTTGTGCTCCTGCAGATTGAATAACCAATAGTGTTTGATTCACTGCTACATTCTTAAGGGTTTCTCTTTTTCCATCCGGCCAGTTGATTACAATGCTGTCAATAGATTGAATGGTGTCTAATCCAAAGTGCAGTATATCCTGCATTGTACTCATATAGCCACGGTAAGGATTGAACTCACTCATCTGCAATTGACCTTTGTAATACAATGTGGCTTTTGTACCGATGCCGTTGATGTTACTCGTATCGCCCCTGAATTTAATCTGTAGATACTTTTTTTCAGGCTGCTGTTCATTGGTTTTATTTTCCAGAAGCGTGGCTTCCATATTAGTATTGTTAATTACCACATCCATATCGCCATCTTTATCAAAATCAGCATAGGCAATACCGGCAGAGTAGGTTGGAAAGTTCCAGCCCCATGCATCTGTTTGATCAGAGAAAGTAAGGTTGCCATTGTTCCTGAAAATATAGTTGCTGATTTTAGCAGCAGGCAATCGTTGCAATGCTTCCTGTAAAGTGGCCTGCCCGCTTTCACGGTAGGCTACAAAGTCAAGATCTGTTACATCTTTTGGTAATCCGTTGGTGGTCATTAAATCCCTGTAACCATCGTTATCAGCATCTACCAATAGTGCTGCCCAACTCCAGTCAGTAAATGCTATTCCGCCATAAAATGCTATTTCACTGAAGACCGGAGCGCCCACGGAATCGTTATGCAAAACTCTTGGTCCACGGTTTACCTGCAGCATATTACGTGCTGTTTGATAAGGATAACCGTACATGGCTGAATACAAATACCAGTTGTAATCTGTTTGCACCATCATTTTTTTCTGCCGGTAATTGTCTTCCGGCATCATATCCATTTCAACAATATCTACAAGACCATCATTATTGATATCAGCAGCATCATTTCCCATCGCATTTAAACTGCCGTGCTTAAAATATTCACTGTTGCGATTGGTAAATGTTCCGTTTTTGTTGTTGATGTATAAAAGATTGCCGCTTAAGTAATCATTACTTACATAAATATCTTTCCAGCCATCTTCATTGATGTCTGTAATACTGATGCCTAATCCGTTTCCTTCCCAGGTAATACCGGCTTCTGTTGAAACATTGGTGTAAACACCGTGTTGTAACTGCGGGTTCCAATCGTTACGGTATAAAATATCATTGGTAAAACCGGTACCATCGTTTTTAATTTTCCGGAATGTATTCGGAAACTCCCTGTTGAGATCATTAACGATGCAATACAGATCAAGATCGCCATCATTGTCGTAGTCAAAGAAAGCTGCCATGTGTGTACTTGCTGTATCTGCTAATCCATATTCATTGGTCATATCTCTGAAAACCGGGATATCAGTTCCTGCCTTCATACCCTGGTTTACGTAAAGAATATCCTGTTTCAGTTCTGCTTTTTGCCAGGCGGCTGCACATACATAAATATCAAGTAGCCCATCATTGTTAATGTCAACAATTGTAGCACCCCGGCTCCATTTCCGTTCACCGGTTACGCCTGCGGTTTCGGTAACATCTTCAAACTTCATGTTTCCTCGGTTGAGGAAGAGTTTGTTAGAGTTAATGGAAGCTGTAAAATAAATATCCGGAAGACTGTCGTTATTAAAATCGCCAATACCAACGCCACCGCCGTTATAGAGGTATTGATAATTGATCATATTGATCATTTCATTTTCTTCTATCTGGTTGGAAAAGGTGATCCCACTTTTTTCCGAACCGATTTTTTCAAAAAGTGGCTTTTGTTTACGGGAACAGGCAACTGCTGCCAGTAGTGCTAAAACAAGAACGGGGAAACGCATAAACTGTTAAATAGTTTACCGAATATAAGATAAAACGACAAGCAGTAACCAATTCGGGTTTAACCATTTATGAACACTACACCGCCTGTTTAATTTTGCAGCTGTTTTTAATAAAAAGAGTTAATAAAGCGGAGAAAATGAAGATAGCGGTAAGTAATAAGAGATGATTGACATACGGAAGTGTATGGAATGTAATGCCGGCAATTCCCTGCAGCATCAACAGAACTTCGTTCGACAATACGGCAATTAAAAATACCCATCCTGCTTTTTTACTGACGGGCGATGTTACCTGCAGTAATTGTTGTTGTAACAGGTAGCCCATAATAAATACACTCACAAAGACGAGCAATACCAGGTGAAGAAAACCTATTACAATGGGACGAACGCCGAATGCATAAGTGTTCAGTTGAGGAACAGCTGATAGAGCCTGTAATACAATCTTAATTACAAGGGCAAGTGCTGCAGCCAGCCAGAACCATTTTACATGTTTTTGAAGCTCTGCCTGGAAAAATGATTTGAGTGCGATTATTGCTTTTACGAAATAAAACAACGCAACAAGTTGAATAAGGCCGCCTGTAGCTGCTGTTGCATACATCCATCCGGGTATGCGCATCCACATAAGAGAAAGAAACCAGGCGGGTATCAATGCAATGATTAATAAATAAAAAAAGCGGTTGAGGTGAAGGGTGTCAGCAGCGCTGATGTGTTTTGAAACCGAACGGATGAATAAGGCACCAATCGTAAACAGGAAAAAACCATTGTACTGAAAATGAAGAAAGAAATACACCGAGCCAAAATACCAATCCTGACTCAAATTTTTTGTCATCATCAAGTAAGCCAGTACAAATGTGCCAAGTGATGAAACCACATTGCACAGCATACCCGTCATCAACCATTTGTTTTCTGGCTTGGGTTGACGGCGTTGCAGAATTTCTTTAATGACCAGCCATGCAAACGCATAACCAATAGAAATTGAGATTGTAGAAAATGCAATAGAACCTGCTGCATAACCTGTAAATGGAAAGGTAAACAGCATACCATAACTGCTCATCTGCTGTGCCACCAGCAACCATTCCAATTGCTTCAAAACTTTGGCTGATGGTTGCAGTATATAAATCACCGCCACATACAAAGCCAGGCTCACCCAGCCTGCAAAAGCAAAATGTGAATGCCCGTGCAGCAAATGCTTTTGGTCAACAAGCGGTAGCGGAAATAAAATTTTATAACGCAGCAGCACACCCACGGCCGCCAGCACCACAAAGTTAAAAAGCGCAAACCTTGCCCATTTGCTGTAAAATTTTACATCATTATTCATGTGTTGCAAAACAATGTAAGAAGAAAATGGGAGAATATGATTGAAGTCATGTCAGCAATACACTTTGCCCTTTTCAATATTCAACTGTCCTTTATCATGCAGCTCACGCATAGACCGGATAACGGTTTCCACACGCAGGCCCGTCATATCAGCAATTTGCTGACGGGTTAAATCAATTTTCAATTTCTCACCATTCAAATGACCATGACTTTTTTTGTATTCTTTCAACAAGCTCAAAATGCGGTGTGATGGACCGTAAGAAGAAATTTCTTTACCCATTAAGGATTTAAAACGTAATCGTTTGGCCAGTGTTTGCGTAAAACAGAAATGAATTTCAAAGTTATCTTTCAGGAGTTGTAAGAAATTTTCTTTTCGCAGGCGGATAACCGTTGCATTGGTTTCTGCCACAGCGCTTGCAGGGTAGGGCGCTTCATCAAACAAAGGCGGCTCGCCAAAACTTTCACCTTCTTCAAAAATACCCTGTATAAATTCTTTGCCTTCTTCATTACAGTTGCACATTTTAATGCGGCCTTCCACCACCTGGTAATAAAAATGTGCAGTATCACCTTCGCAAAACAATACATGTCCTTTTTCATGTTCATGAAAAGTTGCGCCCCAAGCAAGGAGCAAATCGGTATTGATGATGCAGATCTTTGCCATATTAGCAAAATTAGAAAGAACGGGAGGGAGGCTGGTGATTAAGAGCAGGAGCAAAAATGATTTTCATCACAAACAAGCTTAAAACAGCATGCATCAAAGCTCATGGCAAATGAAGTTTTTCAAATATGACTTCAGTCATAATGACTCTTTTTAGCCCTCAGTAATCTTGCTTATTCAAACATCTTAAACAATATACAAATGAAAAAATTTCTCATTCTCGCTTGCATTGCAGGATTTATCTATGCTTGCGGCAACTCGGCAGGAAGCAACACAGAAGCAAAAAAAGACGATGCTCCTGCAACTTCCGCAACTGATAATGCCAATCCATCTTACGATCCTAACCGTGGTGTGGGCCGTTTTACCAATGTGGAAGTAAAACCTGAACTTGATGCTGCTATGGCAACAGCAGGAATTAAAGTGTATGATTCAAAATGTGCAAGCTGTCATAAACTTACGGATGAACGTCTTGTTGGTCCAGGATGGAAGGATGTAACCAAACGCCGCACTGCAGTATGGATTATGAATTTTGCAACCAATCCTGAAGAAATGCTGAGTAAGGACCCCGAAGCCATGGCACAACTTGAAATTTGTTTGGTGCGTATGCCCAATCAAAATTTAACGGATGATGATGCTAGGCATGTATTGGAGTTTATGAGAAAAAATGATGGAGTTAAATAATCACTGTATATATAACTTTTAATAAAATAAATATGAAACGTTATCAAACACTGCTGCTTGTTTTAGTAATCGCATCGGCAGTACAAATTACAGGCTGCAAGCCTAAAGGTGTTACAGCCGCTGCCGGCGGTTCGGCAGAAAAAGCATACGTTGCCCCCGGCAAATATGATGAGTTTTACAATTTTGTATCAGGAGGTTTCAGCGGACAAATGAGTGTGTATGGTTTGCCTAGCGGAAGATTGTTTCGTGTGATTCCTGTTTTTTCTGTTGACCCAGAAAAGGGTTATGGTTACAGTGAAGAAACAAAACCCATGCTCAACACCTCACATGGTTTTGTACCGTGGGATGATTTGCACCACGTATCTTTTTCACAAACCAATGGTGAAATTGATGGGCGCTGGGCATTTGGTAATGGTAACAATACACCACGTGTGGCAAGGGTTGATTTAAAAACATTCCGCACTGCAGAAATTTTAGAGTTGCCTAACAGTGCAGGTAACCACTCATCTCCTTTTATTACTGAGAACTCTGAGTACATTGTTGCGGGTACACGTTTTAGTGTTCCGGTAGGTGGCAATACAGATGTGCCAATTGCATCTTATAAACAAAATTTTAAAGGTACTATCAGCTTTATAAGTGTTGGTAAAGAAGGTCAGTTGGATATTGCATTTCAATTATTATTACCTGGTGTAAACTTTGATTTAAGCCGTGCAGGTAAAGGGCCAAGCCATGGTTGGTTTTTCTTTAGTTGTTATAACAGTGAGCAAGCGAATACATTGCTGGAAGTAAATGCATCACAACGTGATAAAGATTTTGTGCTTGCAGTGAACTGGAAAAAAGCAGAAGAATATATGAAAGCAGGTAAAGGCATTAAACAAACTGTAAAGTATGCACACAATGTGTATGATGAAAAAACACATAGTGCAAAGAGTGTTATTAAAACAGAAGTAACAGTAATTGACCCTGCTATTTTAAAAGATATTTGTTATTTTATTCCATGTCCTAAATCCCCACATGGTTGTGATACTGACCCAACAGGTGAATACATTGTTGCAAGTGGTAAACTGGCAGCAGTAATTCCTGTTTATTCATTTACTAAAATGCAAAAAGCAATTGCTGATAAAGCATTTGAAGGTGAGTTTGGCGGCATTCCTGTTATTAAATATGAAGCTGCTTTGCATGGTGAAGTAAAGAAACCCGGTCTCGGACCTTTGCATACAGAGTTTGATGCAAAAGGCAATGCTTATACTTCATTCTTTGTAAGCAGTGAAATTGTAAAGTGGAATGTAAAAAGTTTGGAAGTACTTGACCGTGTGCCTACTTATTATTCCATTGGTCACTTATGCGTTCCCGGTGGTGATACAAGAAAACCATTTGGTAAGTATGTAGTTGCTTATAATAAAATTACCAAAGACCGTTACCTGCCTACAGGTCCTGAGCTAACACAGAGTGCACAGATATTTGATATCAGTGGTGATAAGATGCAATTGATTCTCGATTTCCCCACTATTGGTGAGCCTCACTATGCAGGAGCGATGCCTGCAGAACTGCTTAAGAAAAACAGTTTGAAAATTTATAAGATAGAGGAGAATACAAATCCATATGCCACAAAATCTGAGAAAGATGCCAAAGTTGTACGTGAAGGAAATAAAGTGCATGTATATATGACTTCCATACGCTCACACTTTGCACCTGATAATATTGAAGGTGTGAAGATGGGAGATGAAGTGTATTTCCATGTTACAAATCTTGAACAGGATTGGGATGTACCGCATGGTTTTGCAGTTAAGGGTGCCAACAATGCAGAGTTGTTGATTATGCCCGGCGAAACTCAAACATTGAAGTGGATTCCTGAACGTACAGGTATGTTTCCGATTTATTGTACAGATTTCTGCAGTGCGTTGCACCAGGAAATGCAGGGTTATGTTCGGGTGTCGCCAGCCGGTAGCAGTACACCACTTACGTTTAGTTTGGGTAAACAAGGTGCGGCAGCGGCTGATACTACGAAGAAGTAATTTTTATACACCCTTGTTGGTGTTTTCACCAACAAGATGGCGAAGAAAAGTTTTTTGATACGAGCTGATGTATTTCATGGCGACTTCGTTGCGTCGCACACTTGAACGCCTTGTTTTTCAATTAAACAATGTGTTTAAACTGCAACCATTCTGCGAAGTCGGTATTGCATCTGTAAATTGAATCAATAAAGATTTTGAAGAGTGAATAAAGGTTTAAGATGATTATCACGGAAATGCCTGTCATAACTATTACGCAGGTTGTGGCAGGCTTTCTTATCAAAGCCGCACGCCTCGGTTGTCCCGATAGTTATCGGGACCACCAACCGAAACAAATAAACAAATAAAAATGAACAACAATATTTCACCACAGGCACGCATCATTACCATCATCTGCGCTGTTGCACTGGGTGTATCCCTATTGTTTCCCCTGTGGCGCATTGATTTAACAGCGCCTCAATATCCTGAGGGGCTTGGTTTAAAAATTTATCCGCATAAAATTGGCGGTGATGTGGAGATAGTGAACGGATTGAACCATTACATTGGAATGCGCACATTGCACACAGAAGATTTTTTTGAGTTCATCATTCTTCCTTATCTCATTGGTACGTTTGCATTGTTTGGATTGATTACAGCATTCGTGAAGCGTCGTTGGTTTTTTTATACATGGGTGGTTATGTTTGTGGCTTTTGGAATTATAGCCATGTTTGATTTCTATCGATGGGAATATAATTATGGTCACAACCTTGACCCCAATGCCGCTATCATTGTTCCGGGAATGGCTTATCAACCACCGTTGATTGGGTTTAAACAACTGCTCAACTTTGGTGCTTACAGTTTTCCTGATGTGGGCGGATATATTTTTATCATAGTTGGTTTAGTGCTGGTGGTAGCTGCATTTTTGGAATGGAAGAAATCACGCAGGCAATCATCACTTGCAACAAACTCTATCTTAGTTCTTCCGCTCATGTTATTGCTGCAGAGTTGTGATACAGCGCCTGAACCAATTGCATTTGGAAAAGACCAATGCCATTTTTGCAAAATGATTATCAGCGACAGGAGTTTTGGCGCTGAGTTGATAACGGATAAAGGCAAAGTGTACAAATTTGATGATGCACATTGCATCATTTCTTTTTTAAAATCCAATTTTCTTGAACAGAATGAAATTGTTCAAGTTTATATTGTTGATTATGCACAAAAAGAAAAACTCATACCTGCAGAAACAGCTTTCTTACTTCAAAGCGATCGTATACGTGGCCCTATGGCGGGTAACGTGGCTGCATTTGAAACAGAAGCTGCTATGAAACCGTTTCAAAAAGAATGGAATGCTGTGAAGATTAAATGGAAGGATGTCGTTGAGCAATGAAAAACTATCTCACCATAATATTTCTTTTCATTACTCTTACTTCTTACAGCAAAACAATTACTGTTGGAAGAAATAAGCAGTTTGCAACTGTAAAACAGGCCATACAAAAATCTGTTGCAGGCGATACTGTTTTAATTTATGACGGTGTGTACAAAGAAGGGCAGATTTTTTTAGAGAAGCGATTGGTATTGAAAGGCATCAATCTTCCGGTACTGGATGGTGAAAAAAAATATGAGATACTTACCATCAAGGCAAACGGTGCCGTGGTGGAAGGAATATTGTTTCGCAACTCTGGCCGCAGCAGTTACAATGATATTGCAGCAGTTCGTATTGCAGATTGCAGATATGTAACGGTAAAAAACAACCAGTTTGAATTTGCTTTCTTTGGCATTTATTCAGAACATGCAACTGCCTGCACCATTCTTGGCAACAAGCTGCGCAGTGATGCGAAAGATGAAATCAATTCAGCCAACGGTATTCATTGCTGGAAGAGCGACAGTATGAATATTGATGGCAATACAATTACAGGTCATAGAGATGGGATTTATTTTGAATTTGTTACCAACTCTTTCATCAAAAACAATTACAGTTATCAGAATGTGCGTTACGGCATTCACTTTATGTTTTCCAATAATGATACGTATATCAACAATACATTCAAGAATAATGGGGCAGGAGTGGCAGTGATGTATTCCAATCACATCAACATGCATCAAAATGTATTTGCTGATAATTGGGGCAGTGCAGCTTATGGTATTCTGTTGAAAGACATTAGCGATGGAACTATCAGCGGCAATACGTTTCAAAACAACAGTGTGGGTATAATGATGGAGGGCAGCAGCCGCCTGCAAATGGAAAAGAACAAATTTGATAAAAACGGATGGGCATTGAAAATACAGGCGAATTGTATGGACAATGTTATCACACAAAATAATTTCACCAATAATTCTTTTGATGTAGCTACCAATGGTGAACTGATGCTGAGCAAATTCGAAAAAAATTACTGGGATAAATATGATGGTTATGATTTAAACCGCAATGGAGTAGGCGATGTGCCTTACCGTCCTGTGAGTTTGTATGCCATGATTACTGAACGTAACCCGGCAAGCATGATGTTGTACCGCAGCTTTATGGCCACATTGATTGATAAGATTGAAAAAATTATTCCTGTACTGACGCCGGTAGATATGAAAGATGATGCCCCATTAATGAAGCCCGTAAAATTTTGAACAAAATGATTATCGCATCAAACGTTACAAAAACATTTGGCAGGCTTAAAGCCTTGGATGATGTGAGTGTTACCTGCAACAAAGGGCAAACTATTGCACTCATCGGCCCCAACGGCAGCGGCAAAACAACGCTCATCAAAACCATATTGGGAATGGTAGTGCCGAACAGCGGTTTTATTACGTTTGATAAACACAACATATTGCATGATTGGAAATACCGTGAACGTATTGGATATATGCCGCAGATTGGCAGCTATCCTGAGAATATGAGTATTACACAGGTGATTGCTATGATGAAAGATATTCGCAAGTCAACTGTTACATTTGATGAAGATTTGATTGAAGCATTTAGTTTAAACAAAATGCAGAACAAAAAAATGCGAACGCTCAGTGGTGGTACAAGACAGAAAGTAAGTGCATCACTTGCATTTTTGTTTAACCCTGATGTGTTGATACTTGATGAGCCAACAGCAGGCTTAGATCCTTTGGCATCAGAAATACTCAAACAAAAAATAAGTGTTGAAAAAGAGAACGGAAAACTCATCCTTATTACTTCACATATTTTAAGTGAGTTGGATGATTTGGTGAGTGAAGTAATTTATATGCAGGATGGCAAACTGCAGTTTCATAAAAGCATGGAGCAGTTGCGTGAAGATACAGGGCAGGTAAAACTAGCGAGTGCTATTGCACAGGTGATGAAAACGAATTGATATCATGAAAACTATTATCAAATACGTAATGCTGGATTTGCTCAGGAACAGGATTGTGCTGGCATATACATTGGTGTTACTGGTGATTTCGTTTGGAGTATTTAACCTGGATGCAAATACCACCAAAGGAGTATTGAGCTTGATGAATATAACACTCATCTTTATACCCCTTGTGAGCATTATATTTTCCACCATTTATGTTTACAATTCATCAGAGTTCCTGGAATTGTTGGTTGCTCAACCGCTGAAAAGGAAAATACTTTGGTTAAGTATTTACAGCGGGCTCGCATTAAGTTTATTACTGGCTTTTTTAATAGGCGTTGGATTGCCTGTGATGCTTTATGAATTTTCAGTTACAGGTTTGATGCTCATTGTATCTGGTTTATTTCAAACAGTTATATTTACCGGCATTGCATTGCTGGCATCCGTAAAAACAAGGGATAAAGCTAAAGGAATAGGTGTGGCAGTATTGCTTTGGTTTGTATTCACACTCATTTATGATGCGGTGGTGATGTTCTTGTTATTCCAGTTCAGTGATTATCCATTGGAAAAACCGATGATTGCATTAACAATGCTCAACCCAGTTGATCTGTCGAGGGTTTTAATGTTGTTGAAGCTGGATATCTCCGCATTAATGGGTTATACCGGTGCAGTGTTTCATGAGTTTTTTGGCAGTAAAATGGGAATGCTTACATCAATGGTTGTATTATTAATGTGGACATTGGTACCGCTCTGGTTCTCTGTAAAACAATTTCAACATAAAGATTTATAAAATAACTTCTATGATTATTGGAAACATTTCGCAGTATATTAAACATGATAAGATTGAAAAAGTGGCGGTGTATAAAGATGAACATATCAACGTTATTATGCTCAATCTGCCAAAAGGTGAGGTGTTGAAACCGCATATTTCACTTGTGGATGCATTCTTTGTAGTGCAGCAAGGTGAAGTGGATTTTACGCTGGAAGGCGAAGTTTTTCATTTAAAGCAGGGAGATATTTTCCATTTCAAGGCCAGGCAGGTTCATGCGTTAAAAGCAATAAGTGATTTCAGTATGTTGATTGTAAAGTGAACTTAAATCAGAAAATTATGAAAACAGATATTCAGTCAGCCGATGACGTTAAGATTCTTATAAATACCTTCTACGATAAAGTAAAGCAAGATGAAACCATCCGTCATTTTTTTACTGAGGTAGTTAAAGTAGATTGGGAAAAGCATTTGCCTGTGATGTATCGCTTCTGGGAAAACATTGTTTTTCATACAGGCAGTTATACGGGTAATCCAATGGATGTGCATCAGCACCTGCACAACAAATGCCACCTGCACAAATTACATTTCGACAGATGGATAACATTGTTCAACGAAACTGTGGATGAACTGTTTGAAGGAGAAAAAGCATTTCAAATTAAACAACGTGCATTATCTATAGCTACAGTTATGCAAATAAAAATTGCTGATTTACCAAGGGAAGAATCAGTTTACTGAATGAAAATGTTAAAATAAAAATCCGCTCATATGAGCGGATTTTTTAATGGCTGTTCAAAGGGAAATTATTTTGAAGGAGGCAGCAACACACCATCCGTTACATAAATAATACCATTGCTGGCGGGAATAGTCGCAATAATGTTTACACCATTAACTGTAAGTTTTCCGTCTTTATTTCCGATGCTTACATTATGCCCGCTGGCCATTCCATAATTCATTCCATCTGCCATGAGTGCATCTTTCAAGACTCCAACGTAAACATGATATTCAAGAATGGTGCGGAGTTTATCTTTGTTTTCCGGTTTTAGCAAATCATCCAGAGTTCCTTTTGGTAATTTATCAAATGCTGCATTGGTTGGCGCAAACACTGTAAATGGACCGGCATTAGAAATTACATCAATGTATTCGGCTGCTTTTAGTCCGGCAACAAGCGTTGTGTGGTCTTTACTTCCTGCAGCAATTTTTACAATGTCTTTAGCACTTTCATCATCCTGAACGGTTGATTGTCCGCCATCAGTTACTGTGTTAGTTGCAGCTGCGGTTTGGTTATCCGTGGCATTGTTACAGGCTACACAAAGGCTTAATGCCAATGCAGGCCATAAAGAACGATACTTCATAAACTTTCTTTTAATCGTTTAAACGAATGTGATTTTTTCAATATCGAAAGTAAAACAGGCGAAAGCAAGTGATTATGATTGAAATCATATCACGTTGAACTTTCTTTTATCTTTATTGTTTATTAGAAAAGTAATTTTATGGGAGTTCTCCGCCAGGTAGCAGAATATTTATACATTAAAAAGCCCGATCCCAACAGGGAAAAAACCCAGTGGATGAAGTATATGCACGGTATTAACCGCATTTCCATTTTTGTATTCTTGTTTTGCCTCCTCGTGATGCTGGTGCGTTTTGTAATACTTCCGATATTTAAATAAGTATTATGAGCTGGGTATGTTCTGTTTGTAAAAAACAGTTTGCCAAGGCTAATCAAAGCCATATTTGTATACAGAAAACTACAGACGAATTATTTGTAAGATCTCAGCCGCAGGTAAAAGAGTCTTTCAACATTTTAATAACGCAGCTGCAGAAAAAATTTGATTTCACTGTTACAACATCCGCAAAATCAATTACGCTTTATACACCCCATCACAAGGCTTTCTTTGTGATGAAGCCCGGCAAAACTTTTCTTGATTGTTTCTTCATTTTAGATGAAAAACTGGAAGAGTTTCCTGTTTACAAAGTATTGCAACCTTCTAAAACAAGGTTTGCACACTTTATAAGGTTTTATTCAAAAGCTGATATAGAAAAAACATCTCTTGCCTTAATTCAGAAGGCCTACTATTTTTTTATGAAACAATAATTTTCTGCATCACTTTAATTTTCCGGCCGGCTGATCATCTGCTGTTTAACCCTGGACCAGAAGCCCTGCATGTTTTCGTCGTTCCGCTTCCAGTCTTTGCCAAAGTGATTGAGCTTGTTCTTCTGCTCTTCTTTGTTCATCCTGAAAAATTCTTCCATCGTTTCGGTATCATGCTGCATGGACAGTTTATTGTACAGGCGTTTCATGTCTTTTTCATAATCCATACTTTCTTCCAGTAACAGTTTTTCCATCTGTTCACGTTGCCGCACCTTTTCATCATACACACCTGCAGGAAGCATGGTTTTAGCTATTACCGGCATCAGTTCAATAAGCATAAGAATGATGAGAATGAGATAATACCGGAACTGTAAGGCGCTGTTTTCCTTGAGCAGGTTATTCATTGCTTCAATACGGGTGAGAAAACCGGTGTTAAGGTATTGCAGGAAATCTTTTTCCTGTTGTTTGATGGTAGCTTCCATTGTATTCAACTCCTCATCAATAGCTGTTATCCTTTGTTGATTGGTAGCAAGCAATGCTTTATACTCTTCATCCAGTTTTTGATATTCATTACGTTTGGCAATAGCTATATCTTTTATGCCTACTTTGCCGGTACCTCCGCTTCCGTCGGTTTCTGCTAAAAACTTATCACGGGCTGTAGTTACATCAGCATATTTTGTATCTAATGACTTCTGCAGCGTAGTTTTTTCTTTTAGCAATTCATCTTTACGGTTTTTGTACAAGGCATCGAGTTCTGTACGTTTGGTGAGTTTGCGTTTTTCATTATCCAGACTTACCTGCATTTTAATTTCTTTATCAAACATGTAAAGAATAGCAGGCTGTGCCATAAAGGTGCCGATAGTTAATGCCAATGCTCCACGAAAGAGCAGGGGTATGATTTTGTTTTTGTTAAACCGGTTGATGCCTTTAATCAACGCACGGTCAATGGTTAAAATGACGAAGCCCATAAACAATCCGCTGCCGATGTATAGAAAAACATTATCAATAACGGTGGAGAAAAAATAAGTCCAGGCTAAAGTGGCAAAAATCCAGGTGGCCAGAACCGTCATGCCAACAATGCGGTAACGGTTGCGGTCTACCACACAATCTTTGATCAATTCTTTTTCAGCAGTTGAAAGCCACCACAGCAGTTCATCAGTTTGGTTGGGCACATACGCATCCTGTGCGTACATGGGAGCCGTTTGTACACTCATTGAAAAGGTTTTAAATTGTTTAGCGTGGTTAAAGCAGGAACAGAACAGGTTGGAACAAAAGCTGAAACGGATACTCAAATGTAATTATTGCAAAAGAAATGATAAAGGAAGCCTGAAACAGAATATCGTTTGTACATGTTTTATCCCTGTTTACGACTATTGGCTACCGGCTTTCAACTTCTCCCCAAATCCCTACCTTTGCGGCTCAAATTTTAAGACATGAATTTTGACCGGAATACAATTATTGGTTTTGTGCTGATGATGGTGCTTTTGTTTGGGTATATTTTTGTTACTAACCGCCAGCAGACAGCGCTGCAAAAAGAAAAAAAGCAGGTGGCGGATTCCATAGCTGCAGTAGAGGCCGTTAAAAAGAAAGTGGCAGATACGGTTGCTCAGCGAAAAGATTCCGTTCAGCAGGAAGCTACAGCCAATCAAGAGCAGGCAGGTGGTTTTACAGGTGCTGCTGCCGAGCAAATAACCGTTGTTGAGAATGAACTCATGAAAGTGGGTTTCACCAATAAAGGCGGGTATCCAAAATATGTGGAACTCAAAAACTTTAAAAAATACGACAGTACCCCGGTAGTACTTGGAGGAACCGGTCACAGCATCAGTTATTCCGTAAACACCGGCAATAATCAATCTGCTGAAACAAGGCAACTCAGTTTTACTGCCTCTCCGGTTGAAAAGAAAGGAGTGGAGCAGGTGATTCGCTTTACGGTTGCTGATTCTACAGGCAAAAGCATTGAGCATATTTTCACCCTTAAAAACAATGATTATCTCATTCAGTGGGATGTTCAGTTAAAAGGAGCCGGTCAATTGCTTACACAGGGACTGCTGAATATCAACTGGGATATCGTAACCCATCAGCAGGAGCGTGATCTTAAGTACGAAAAGGGTCAAAGTAATATTGCTTATAATGAAGAAGGTTCTTATGATTTTTCTGCAGCCGGTACAGGCGACAGCAAAAAGCTGGGCGATAAAACAAAGTGGATCGGTGTAAAACAGCAGTTCTTTAATACCTCATTGATTGCAGGTAATACCATGTCGTCTGCTGATGTAGATTGGAAGGTTCCCACAGCAGAGGAAGATTCTTTAAAACAGGTATTATCTGCCAACAGTACTTTACGTTTTAATTTATCCGGTGCCTCTGAAGCAAAATTACCTCTGCAATTGTATTATGGTCCTAATGACTATCATATTCTTAAAAAGTATGAAATCGGTTTGCAGGGTCATGTGCAGTTAGGTTACGGCATTTTTGCATTTGTAAAATACATCAACCGTTTTGTGGTAATGCCGGTGTTTGACTTCTTCAGCAAATACATTACCAGCATTGGTATTGTAATTATGTTGCTCACTTTCTTCATCCGTCTTATCATTTCGCCACTTACTTACAGCAGCTATCTCAGCGGTGCTAAAATGCGGGTCCTGCGTCCGGATATTGAAGAGCTTAAAAAGAAATTCGGAAATGATCAACAGGCTATGAGTATGGAGCAGATGAAGCTCTTCCGTCAGGCCGGTGTAAATCCGCTCGGCGGCTGTATTCCTGCCTTACTGCAAATTCCTATCTTCTTTGCTTTATACAGTTTCTTTAATGCCAATATTGCATTACGTGGAGAAAACTTCCTTTGGGCGCATGATCTCTCAGCTTATGACAGCATTGCACATTTGCCCTTCAGCATTCCTTTTTACGGCGACCATGTGAGTTTGTTTACCATTACAGCTACCATTACCAGCTTTCTTATTTCTGTGTATAACATGCAAACAACGCCTACACAGGATAACCCGGTAATGAAATACATGATTTACTTTTTCCCCATCATGCTGCTGTTTATTTTTAACAGCTTACCCAGCGCCTTAACCTGGTATTATACCGTTTCCAATATTGTAACACTGGGATTACAGTTCTTTATTCAGAAATTTATCATCAGTGATGAGAAAATTCACGCTAAAATCCAGGAAAACAAAAAGAAACCGGTAACCAAGAGCAAGTGGCAGCAAAAACTGGAGCAGATTCAGTCATCAAACCAGCAAACGGCTCAAAAGGTAAAGGATATGCAAAACAAATCGAAAGGAAGTAAATAAGCCTTTTATAATACATAGCAAACGCTCACCTTTTGGTGAGCGTTTTTGTTTTCTTTAACAGCTTGTGAAATAAATGCTGCAGTGCAACCAGCATACTATTTTTTATATCTTTACTCTGTTCGGTTGAAAGCATCGAACTTAAAAATATGTTTCAATTAAAATCAAAAAACGGGTCCATGCGGCTCCTGGTGTCTTTCTCATTGTTATTGCTGGTATCCTTTTCTGCTTTAGCTCAAAAGCAATACAACGAAGGGGTAGTGCAGTATAATATTGTGGTGGTAACAGGCAGCAAAGAAGCGCAAACAGCCGACTTCCTGGATGGTGCAACATTGAAAATGTTTTTCAAAAACCAGTTGCTCAAAACAGAGTTGAAAAGTATTTTAGGTTCTACTACTGTTTTGCATGATTCCCGCAGCGGTAATGCTACCCAGATGAATGATTATGGTGAAGACAAAGTATTGATCCGAATGACGAAAGCAGAGTATGAAGATGCCAATCAGAAGTTCTCAGGAATTAAATATGATTTTAAAAATGATACAAAAAAAATTCTTGGATATAATTGTAAACTGGCGCTCATTACTTTAAAAGACGGAAGTACGTTTAAAGTGTTTTATACTTCTGACTTTAGTTTTCAGAATAAAAACTACGGTCCACAGTTTGCCGGTTTGCCGGGAGTTCCGCTTGAATACGAAGCCACACTGGGCGATATGAAAATCACTTATATCGCTGATAAAATCAATTTTGATCCCATCAGCGCTGCTTTGTTTGATTTGCCAAAAGGAGGCTACCGGGAAATGAGTTATGAAGAGAATAAAAAACTGCAGAAGAAGAATTAAGCAACTAAAGAAATAAATGACAACAAATAAAAAAGCCGTCTTTAAAGACGGCTTTCATTTTATTTTAAAGGCTTTTCAGGAGTTTTAAACTTATTGTAGAACGGCCTTGTTTTGTAGGGTAATACATACAGATTGTTTCCTTTCTGAAAGCGGACAGCTTGATTGTTATTGAGCATCAGGTTTGTTTTGCCCGATTTATTGGCACTGGTGTTAAATGTAAAACCACCACGGAAATGGAAACCATTGCCAAGTGTAAGAGAAGATTTACCGGGAGTCATTTTTACGCCGCCCTTTTCCTGGTTCTTATTTTCGCCTCCGGAATAATTAGTTGCGGAGGATGCTATGTTTACCAACACAAAACACAGCACAGCTGCAAAGCTGATACGTTTGGTTGTTCTCATATAACCAGTTTTTTTGTGCATGATGTACAAATTTAACAATTAAAATTCCGGTAGTACAAACCGCCTGTCATATTATTCTCATAATATTAACGTATGTTGATAACTAAATGTTACATGGCTGTTGTACTTTTTATTGAAATGAGATTATCTTAGGAAAACCTCCACCACATGCAAAAGAACCCCTCACGCTCCAATAATGATGAAATGCGGGAACTGCTCCGCCAGTTTGATAACCTTAAAAACGGCCGTTCGCATTCATTTATTGAAGAGGAGAGTTTTGAAAGATTGATCAATTACTTTGATGAGCGGGAGGATCTGGCATCGGCCATACAAGCGGCCGAGCTGGGCATTGAAATTTATCCTTACTCTTCTTTACTGCTCATAAAAAAAGCTGATTTATTGCTGGCATCACGTCAATACAGGGCAGCCCTGCAATTGCTTGAAAAGGCCGAACTGCTGGACAGCCTGGATATCAATCTTTTCATCCTTAAAACAGATGCTTACCTGGCGCTGGATGAGCAGGAGAAAGCCATTCAACTTCTGGAAGACGCTCTGGAGCTGTTTCAGGGTGAAGAACGTATCGAATTACTGTTTGAACTGGCTGATGTTTATGACGATTATGAGGAGTTTGAGAAAGTGTTTGAATGTCTCAAATTGATTCTGGAAGAAGATACTATGAATGAAGAGGCGTTATATAAAATTTGTTTCTGGACCGATTTTACAGGTAGGAATGAAGAGTCTATTAAACTCCATCAAAACATCATCAATGAATATCCGTACAGCGAATTGGCCTGGTTTAACCTTGGAGCAGCCTACCAGGGATTAAAGCTGTATGAAAAATCCATTGATGCTTACATGTACTGCATTGCTATTGATGAAAAGTTTGATTATGCTTACCGGAATATGGGCGATGCCTATATACGCATGCGTAAGTATAAAGAGGCGATTGAAATGCTGGAAAAAGTGCTGGAATTAAGCCGGCCGGAGGAAGTGATTCATGAAGCTATCGGTTATTGTTTTGATCGGTTAGGTCAATATGCACAGGCCCGTTTTCATTACCGTAAAGCATCACACCTTAATGCAGACGATGCCCGTTATCACTACAAAATTGCCTGTACTTATATCAACGAAGCACAATATGAAACGGGTATTAAGCATTTGCACATGGCTTTAAAAGCTAACCGAATGCACCCGGAGTATAATTTAACCATGGGTATTGCCTTAGTAGAATTAAAACAGTTTGAAACAGCCATCGAGCATTTTGCCAATGTAATAAAGGCTCGCCCAAAAAGCATAAAGGGGTGGAGCTCTATGCTGGATTGTATGCTGCAGGCTGATTTACTGGACCACGCTGATGAATATGCCCAGGCTGCCTACGAAGCCACAGCAGGCAAGCCTCTTTTCATCTTTTACCGTGCTGCTATCGCCTTTGCTACCGGTAAAACCAAGCAGGGTTTGCTCTATCTTGAAACCGGCATGAGCAAAGCGCCTAAGCTCATTAAAAACCTAATCACCATCAATCCTAAGTTGCTGCAGCATCCGCAGGTAGTGGATATAATTGCACGTTATAAAAAGTCCAGATCCATCTGAACAATAAGGCAAGGCTGACATATATCAATCCTGTAAAGAATTGAAGTTCATCTGTGGTTCCTTATTTTTGCGCAGTTTCAAAAAAATGATACATGAACTTTAATTTATCTCAAATACCGGATCGGCTTACAAAACCCCGCAGCTTTGGAATTACCATGGTCATGGATAAAGGGTTGAGCCTGGAAGAAGCAAAGAATTTCTTAAGCGCCACAGGTCCGCATGTGGATGTAGTAAAGTTGGGCTTTGGTACTTCATTTGTTACGCCTAACCTGCGTGAAAAAATAGAACTCTACAAGTCTTACGGATTGCCGGTTTACTTTGGCGGAACGCTGTTTGAAGCCTTTTTGATCCGCAACCAGTTTGAAGATTACATTGCTGTTTGTAAAGATTATGGCATTGACTGGATGGAAGTAAGTGATGGCTCCATCACTATTCCTCATGCTGAAAAATGCGGCTATATTGAAAAATTAACGAAGTACGGTACAGTGCTGAGCGAAGTGGGTAGTAAAGATGCCGCTCATATTATACCTCCTTACAAATGGATTGAACTGATGAAAGCTGAACTGGAAGCCGGTTCCAGCTATGTAATTGCAGAAGCAAGAGAAGCAGGTAACGTTGGTATTTACCGTGGAAGCGGAGAGGTACGTGAAGGCCTGGTACAGGAAATTCTCACCCAGATTCCGGAGCAGAAAATTATCTGGGAAGCTCCTCAAAAAGCACAGGCGTTATACTTCATTGAATTAATCGGTTGTAACGTAAACCTGGGTAATATTGCTCCTCATGAAGTAATTGCATTGGAAGCAATGCGTATAGGTTTAAGGGGCGATACATTTCACCTGTTCCTGGATAAAAAGGAAAATGCTAAATGAACCTTTACGGATTGATAGGTTATCCGCTGTCGCACTCTTTCTCTAAAAAATACTTTACTGAAAAATTTGACAGAGAAGGAATTGCTGATACGGCCTATGAATTATTTCCCATTGAGCAAATAGAATTATTACCGGGCGTATTAACAGCCAATCCTCAACTCCGGGGTTTGAACGTAACCATTCCCTATAAAGAGCAGGTGTTGCCTTATCTTACATCGCTGTCACCGGCTGTGCAGGAAATAGGCGCCTGTAACTGTATCCGCATTATTGGAGAAGAGTTAATAGGTTTTAATACTGACGTCATCGGTTTTGAGCAATCCTTATTACCCCTTCTTAAAACTCATCATACCAAAGCATTAGTGCTTGGTACCGGAGGTGCGGCCAAAGCGGTATTATGGGTTTTGAAAAAAAATAATATTCAGGCACAAACAGTTTCGAGGGCAGGTACAGCAGGAGCTTTGCGTTATGAAGATTTGAATGCGTCTGTAATAGCAGCACATACACTTATTATTAACGCCACACCAATGGGAATGCAACCGAATGTGAACAGCCTTCCATCCTTACCATATGCTGCCATAAGCGAACGTCATCTTTTTTACGACCTGGTGTATAACCCTGAAAAAACAGCTTTTTTATCGGCTGCAGAACAACAGGGAGCAGCGGTTAAAAACGGGTTGGAAATGCTGGTGCTGCAGGCCGAAGCAGCCTGGCGCATCTGGAATGAATGAATTTGCTGATTACAACGAAGCTGCATGTGAAACCTATGATCTAAATTTATAAAATGAAGCAGTTATTTCTGTTACTTGTTTTTTTTACAGCAGTTGCGTTACATACACATGCGCAATCTGAAACGGAATTGTACAATAAGGCATCGGCTTTGAAAAAAGAACGTAAATGCGTAGAGGCTATTCCGATATTATTAAAAGTATTGGAGCTAAATCCGGTAAACAGTAAAGCATTGAGCGATCTTGGCTGGTGTTATAATGAGAAAAGGGAATTTGATAAAGCCATTCCTCATTTGCAAAAAGCTATCCTTGCTGATTCCTCTAATGCCCTTGCTTACGCCGAAATCGGTTATTCTTATTACTCCACCCAGCAATATGGAGTTGCCATCGGCAATTTAAATATTGCCAACCATCTGAACCCAAAGGCTGAAACAACTTTATATTACCTGGGACTTTGTTTTGTACGTGTTAGCAGCAAAGCAGAAGCGGTAAAAAAATACAACGAACTGTCACTTATGAACAGCAGCTATGCTGGTAAATTACTGGATGAAATAAAAGCGATGGAGTAGCAATTATTGACTTAATTTTTCTCTTACTTCCTGCGGTACCTGTGCTAATTTCTTTTTCTCATAGTCATAACAAACCATTCCTGTTTTAGCAAGTACGGCTGCTTTGCCATTTGTTTCAAGCTTGTAATACAGATCAAAACCGATGGATGTAAAATCAACAGCAGTTACAAAAGCAGTAATTACATCGCCGTAAAAAATTTCTTTTTTAAACTCAATACCTGCATCGCTCATAATCAATCCTACGCCTCCGCAATTCAGCTCACTGAAACCTTTGGCCGCTAAAAACTGAACCCTTGCTTCATGAATGAGCGAAAGAACGGCGTCATTACCAACATGATTACCATAATTGATATCAGAAATACGAATGGGAATTTGGGTTTGAAATGAAAATGCTGATGGCAGCTGCAGTTTAATCCGGCTCATATCAATGGCAGTTAATCTTTTTATTTTTCAGTGGTTGCAGAAAGTATTCCGGGATCGGGGATGATTCCTGAAATGGCCGTGGCCATCCGTTGCTGTAAACGTTTTATTTTGTCTTCGCAGTCTTTTAATTGCAGTGCAGTAACAGCATCCACCGGAACTTCGGTATTCTTGGCACAGTCCATCGTACTCAGCTTTTTGGATACCCGGATGAGATCTCCTTTTTCGTCCAGTACCAACAGATAGTTTGTTTCAGTAAAACCGTTTGTTTTAGTAACAGGTGCTTCATGAGCCGCCCATTGATCATTGCTTACAGATTTAAACCGGTTCTTTCTTTTTGCAACTGTGGCAACTGTTTGTTTTGTCTCTGATGGCTGAGATGTGCTTACATCTGCAATTGGAGCAGGTGCCTCAACAATTGCTTCCTGATTTGTTTTATTTTGATCGGTAGCAGCAGGTACTGTTACAACAACACTATCTGAAGTTGTGCGGTTTGAAAACAATTGAAAAGCACCCCAGGCAATCAATCCTGTAATAACCGCAGCTGCTGCCAGCAGGTACCATTGACGGTTAGACTTTTGAATTGAAATTACCTTGCCCTGTTGCGGAAGCTGTTCTTCAATCTGCATCCATGCAGTAACAGGCGGTGTTACGGCAGCTTGTTGTAATTGATTTGCCCATACTTCATTTTCTGCCTCATCCAGCCTGGTTTCAAGTTGTTCCCATTCAAGAGAAGGAGGAGTTATTTCTGCCCGGCGAAGCAGTGATGCCAGAACAGCATCTTCTTTTTGCTCGTTCAGCTCCTGTTCTATCCAGTTCCAATGCTTATCTGCAGGAAATATTTCAACGTCGTTCAGTTTGGTTTTATAAGGTTCGTCTGCGGCAGCTTCATCCAGCCATACAGCAATCTCATCCCATACCCCGGCCGGGGCAGGAACTGCTGCTGATAATAATTTTTGCTGGAGCTGCTCGTCGTACATATTCTTATTTCAATGCTTTTACTTTTTCCTGCAGAATCATCCGGGCCCTTGCCAGTTGGGATTTACTGGTTCCTTCACTGATGTTCATGATCTCTGCAATTTCTTTATGACCATAACCTTCAATCACATACATATTAAATACAGTGCGGTAGCCGGGAGAAAGTTCACTTACAATCCTGAGTAAATCTTTTTCACTCAAATTATCAACAGCCCCCGGAGCTTTAAACTCAATCTGTTCTTCTTTATCGGCGGTTGAAAAGTTGAGTTTCTTTTTACGGAGTTGTTCAATGGCGGTGTTTGCAAATATGCGGCGCAGCCATCCCTCAAAACATCCTTCGCCCCTGAACTTGTCAAGGTTTTTGTAAACCTTTATAAATCCGTCTTGTAAAATATCGCTGGCATCATCACCATTGCCCATGTAACGGATGCAAACGGCATACATTTTAGCGGCATACTTATCATACAACTGTTTTTGAGCACGCCGCTCACCGGCAAGGCAATCCCTGATTAAGTCGGCATCTTCTATTGATTGGTTGCTTAACATGATCTTTTTAAGGAGTAATTGTTTTTTGAAGATAATCTATCATCTTGAAAAGTGCTTTTTTCCGGTGGCTGAAACGGTTTTTCTCTTCCAGACCCATTTCAGCAAATGTAAATGTACTGCCTTCAGGAACAAATACGGGGTCATATCCAAACCCTTCGGTACCTCTGGGGCACAAAGTGATTTGCCCTTTACAGATTCCTTCAAATAAATGCGTTTCTCCGTTCAGCACCAATGTCATTACCGTTCTGAACTGTGCCTTTCTGTTTGTTTCTCCGTTCAGTTCATTGAGTAATTGCTCCATATTACGCAGGTCATTAAGGGGCTCTCCGGCAAAGCGGGCACTATGTACACCCGGTGCGCCATTCAGTGCTTCCGTTTCAAGACCTGTATCTTCTGCAAAACAATCCTTACCGGTAAGTGAGTAGATAGTGGAGGCTTTATGACGGGAATTTTCTTCGAGTGTAAAAAAAGGCTCCGGAATTTCCTGTTCAATACCGGCTTCTTTTAAAGTAATTACTTCAAAATGGCCGGGCAAAAGAGATTGAATCTCTTTTGCTTTGTTTGGATTGGATGTAGCTAAAATGAGTGAGTGCATATCAGAGGGAAAAAATGGCTTTCAGTGCCAGCCATAGTTTAGTTTTTTTGGCTTTATCGTTTCTAAGATCCTCTAAGCGGTCGCTCAGGAAATATTGCTTTTTAGCATGCGGGTAAATAATATATTCATCCAGTTTAAAAGGCAATGACTGGTATTCAATGCCGCAGAGCAGCACTACAGATGGTTTTAATACATCAGTTATTTCATGAATAGAATGGGTGTTATGCGCAAGATTAACCAATGCAATATCATCCATATTCATTTTACAGGCCGTAAGTATCTGGGATAGAAATTCAAAATCAGCATCATCTAAAAAGGCCTGTGCGGGTTCATCTACAACCCAAAGAATTCCTTTTTTGTTTTTGCCCTTGATGTTGATGGAAGGTTTAGGCTCTGCTTTCATTATCGGTTCAGCAGAAACGGTAGGTTTAGCCGCTGCGGGTTCACTCATTGGTTCTGTTACCACCAGCTTGTCTTTATAGAGCTCGGCCAATTGTGTATGTGAAAATGCAAGTCCGTTCAGTTCCATCCATTTATAAATTACATAGTTAACAGTTGGTAGTATTTTCGTTTCTTTGCCAAAAATAACGAAGTATGATGACTACGGCAGAGATAACCATTACCAAAGCAGAGACCAGTAAATTAAAAGATCTGAATCTGGAGAATATTCCCTTCGGTAAATACTTTTCAGATCATATGCTGGAAGCAGATTATGAGAACGGAGAATGGAAGAATGTTGAAATTAAACCTTATCAACCCTTATTAATTGCTCCTTCTAATGCAGCCTGGCATTATGGTCAAAGTATTTTTGAAGGCATCAAGGCATTTAAACATGAGAACGGGGAGGCTTTTATTTTCCGTCCACACGATAATTTTAAGCGATTCAATATTTCTGCCGAGCGTATGCAGATGCCGCAGGTGCCTGAAGAAATTTTTATGGAAGGCATGCGCAAATTGATTGAGCTGGATAAAAGCTGGATCCCTTCCCGTAAAGATCATTCGCTCTATATCCGTCCGTTTATGTTTGCAACGGATGAAGTAATTGGTGTGCGCCCCAGTGAAAATTACAAGTTCATGATCATCCTGAGTCCAACCGGACCTTACTATACAGCACCCATGCGTATTTATGTGGAAGAACAATATGTACGAGCTGTGCCCGGTGGCGTTGGTTATGCTAAAGCTGCCGGTAACTATGCGGGAGCAATGAAAGCTACAATAGAAGCAAAAGCAAAAGGATATGACCAGGTGTTATGGACAGATGCACTGCATCATAAGTACCTCCAGGAATTTGGGGTGATGAATGGTTTTGTAATTATAGGTAACACAGCAATCACTCCTGATTTAAATGAAGGAACCATTCTTGCAGGTGTAACGAGAGACAGTGTTATGAAGTTGCTGGCAGAGCAGGGATTGAAAGTAGAAGAAAGAGCCATCAGTATTGATGAAGTGATAGATGCTTACAAAGCCGGTAATCTTAAAGAAGTTTTCGGTACCGGTACCGCAGCCACTATTTCTACCATAAAAGAATTACGATACAAAGATTTTCAAATGTTTTTTGATACGGAAAATTTTGCCATTTCAACAGAAGTGAAACGCAGACTTACTGCTATACGTGAAGGCAAGGAACCTGATGAGTACGAGTGGTTGTATCGCATTTGACAGCATTAAAAAACGGCTCTTATGAGCCGTTTTTTATTTAGAAGCATTATCGTATTAATATAACTGAACCATTCACCGGAATGATTCCTCCTTCACCACAAATAACCTGTGCGGCATAAGTGTAAAGACCAGGTGCTGCTTCCACACCATTGATTTTTCCATCCCATCCCAGCAAAGGATTATTGGCATCAAAATAAGTTTTTTCAAAAACGAGATTACCCCAACGGTTATAAATCCGGAGGAATACAATTGATTGCAACCCTCTGCCTAAAATAGTGAAACGGTCATTTCTGCCATTGGCATCTGGCGTAAAGGCATTGGGAACAAAAATGTTTTCATTACTACAGGTAACAGTTACTTTAATAAAACGGTTGATTTCACATCCTCCTGCATTAACAGCACGAACCCTGTAGGATGTAGTACGCTCCGGCCATGCCAATGGTGTAATGCAATTGGTACAGGAAAGATTGTAATTCGTTAACCATGTAAAATTGGTTACATCAGCTGAAACACGAGGGTTGAGCAGGATGGTATCACCTGCACGCATGGTAGTATCTCTTAAACCGATTGTTGGATAATTGTAAACCACAACCGGTACAAATGCGGTATCACGGAAACAGTTTAAACTATCTGAACCAATTACCTGGTACACAGTTGTTGCTATTGGTGTTGCAATAGTAGAAGGTGTATTTGTACTGGTAAGCTGTGAAGGTGGAGACCATGTATATAATTCTGCACCACTGGCCTGCATACGATAGGAATCTCCAATACAAATGGTATCACCGGGAGATGCTGTAATTGTAAATGGCTGCTTTACAAGTACGATCATACTATCACGACTGCTGCATCCAAATGCTGATGTGCCCGTTACTGTGTATTGAATTGTATTAACAGGACTTGCCTGCGGGTTTGCACAATTGGTACAACTGAGATTTACAGCCGGCGACCAAGTATAAGACGCTCCGCCAGAAGGATTGAGTGTTGCAAAACTTCCACGGCAAATAGTAGTGTCATTTCCGGCAAATACATTGGGTAAGGGGCGTGCAATGGCAATATCAGTAACGGTATCTCTGCAACCGGAACTGTTGGTTAGAATTAATTCAATAAAAACAGTATCAGCTGTTGTGCGGTTAACAGCCGGTGGGTTTTGAACATTGAAAATCTGCCCATCAATATTCCATCGCCAGGTAATTGCAGAGGTATCAGGATTCAACCAATTGCCACGCAATTGAAAACTGGCCGGGATACAACTACTCACTGCTCCTGTTATAGATGCTACCGGTGATGCCACCACTTTTATAAGTGCCGTTTTTATAATACTGTTGGTACAGCCTGAAAGTGTTGTAACTGTTAATGTAACATCAAAAGTACCCGTTGTGGTATAACGATGTGCCGGGTTAACAGCAGTTGATGTATTACCATCGCCAAAATTCCATAGATAGCCGGTAATTGCATCTGCTGTAACAGTTGAATCAGAAAACTGCACGGTTCCGCTGTCACAAAACAAAAACAGATCAGCCCCGAAATTGGGTCGGGAACCAAATGCTTTTACCGTATCAATTCCGTTGATGATACCGGTGCAACCCAATCTGTCTCTGATAACAACTTTTGGTACATAAAAGCCTGCCTGGTAAATATGCGTTCGGTTAGAATCAGTTGTTGTAAGGGTGGTGCCATCGCCAAAATCCCAGGTATATTCTAAGGGGATATCTGTTCTTGTTTGCAGGTTAATGGTTAGTGGTGCGCAACCGGTAAGCGGATTGTATATTAGTGTACCTGTATCCCTTCCCATGATCATGGTCTTAAAAGCACTGTCTGTACAACCACCGGGAGAGGTTACAATAAGTCTTACCCTGTATTGTCCGGGTACCACATAGAAATTCGTTGGGTTGGCAGCAGTAGAGGTGTTCCCATCGCCAAAATTCCAGTTCCATGCGTTTACAAAACTACTGGTGCTGGTAAAACTAGCTTCAAACGGTTGGCAAATACTGGCGCTGTCATTTACTGTAAATGCTGCAACGGGATTATTAACACGGATTGTTTTTGTTACTGAATCACGGCAGCCGATGGGCTCTGTAATAAAAAGTGTAACGGTATAGTTGCCGGTTGCAGCAAAAGCATGACTTGTATTAGTAGAAGTGCTGGTGAATCCATCACTGAACAGCCAGTTATAACTATGCAAACCGGAACCACCGGTTGATTGATTGGTAAAGTTGATAACTGCACCGGGGCAGGAGAGTGTATCTGATAAGTATGCAGCTCTTGGGTTGAGTATTTGTACAGAAGTAAAACGGAATGTATCCACACATCCGGCAGCATCTGTAACCCATTGTGAAATGGCATAGAACCCTTCAGTGGTATAACGATACACAAAAGGATTAGCATTGCTGTTGATTACATCAGTGGGGGTCATATTCCACAATACACTGGTAAGCGGATTCACACCATCACCTGTTGCTGTGTTAGTAAATGAAATATCGGTATTGATACAGTTTTGAATTCTGGGTACTATAAAACCGGCTGTAGGACCGTTGATGCGGATGTAATTGTTCTTTGTAACACTGGTAACACAGGTATTGATATCAGTTACTGTGAGTGTAACATTATAGTTTCCTGAAGTTGTATAAGTGTGTACAGGGTTTTCAAGCGTTGATGTATTACCGTCACCAAAATTCCAGAGGTAGGATACAATGTTGGGAATTTCAGTAGAGTTATTAAAGAACTGAATCGGTTCATATTTTCTGCAGGCCACTCTTTTATCTGATGTAAAATCAGGAACCGCATCCAGCAAACGAATGGTCCTGGTGATGCTGTGAGAGCAAGCCCCGTTAAACACGGTTAGTGTTACTGTATAACTGCCGAGCGTAGCATAAGTGTGTACAGGGTTTTGTAAAGTGGAAGTATTACCATCACCAAAATTCCAGAGCCAGGAAGTTGCGCCTGTAGAAAGATCCGTAAACGTAACCTGCTGTTTATTTACGGTACAATTCACGCCGTTGTTGAAACGGGCAATTGGTGGCAACACTCTTATATACGCAAGCCGGGTTATACTATCCGGGCATCGGTTATTAAATACAGTAAGCCTGATGGTAAAACGCCCGGTATCCTGGAATGTATGTGTTGGGTTTTGAAGGTTTGAGGTATTTCCTTCACCAAAATTCCATACCCATTCATTCGGGTTACCTATTGAGAGATCATTAAACTGAACAGGTGCAAAAGCACAAACCGTTAAGGGAAGTGCATTAAAATTGGCAGAAGGTCTTGTGCCCACTCTTACAGCAGCAGGGATTAGTATAGAATCCAGACAACCGAGACGGGTTGTAACTCTCAGTTTAACAGTGTAGGTTCCTGAGTCATATACATTGCCAGGGTTTTGCAGGGTAGAAGTGTTGCTGTTTCCAAAATCCCAGAACCAGGAGGCAATCGAATCAACCGCTGTTGAATTGGCTGCAAAGTTTACAGCAAGAAGCCGGCAGCCTTCTCTTGGTGAAATAATTGGGTTAAAAACCGGGCGTTGCAGTTTTACGAATGCTGTTTTAATGAGTGTATCAGTACAGCCCTGTGTATTGGTAACAATTAACCGAACGGTATAATTACCCAATGCATTATAAGTGTGTGTTGGATTCTGAAGGGTGGAACTGCCTCCGTCACCAAAATCCCAGTTCCAGCTGATGGCGCCAGTTGATTGGTCAACAAATGTAACCGTATGGGGTGCCCGGCAGGAAATAGAATCGGGGCTGGTAAAACGGGCAACCGGTTTAGGATTGATGACGATGGTATGGGTTGTTGAATCAACACAACCGGTATAGGTGTTCACCAATCTCACAACATATGTTCCGGGTGTGGTATAAGTCTTTACCGGGTTGATGAGGGTAGATGAAGTGGCATCTCCAAATGTCCACACAGAACTGATTGGCGGCGGGGTAGATTGATTTTGAAAAAGAATCTGTTCATTGGCACAGGCGGTATCAGGTGCATTGATAACGGTTTGCAAGTTGTTTAACTGAACCGCATTTATTCTTACCAATGTATCAATACACCCCTGCGAACTGGTGGCAATGAGTGTAACGGTAAAAGGACCTGCCGTAAGATAGTTGTGGGAAGGATTTGTAGCTGTAGCGGTACCTCCATCGCCAAAATTCCACTGATAGGTAATGGTGCCGGGACCGGAGCTGAGATTCTGGAAATTGATTGTTTCAGGAGGCCGGCAGTTGACCGGTGTAGAAAAATTAAAATCAGCTCTTACACCCGGTGAAACACTGATAAAGTTGGGTCTTACAATCGTTCTGCTGCAACCGGCACTATTCACTACAGTGAGCGAAACAGCATAATTACCGCTGTTGAAATAGGTGTGTTGAGGATTTTGCAAAGTAGAAGTGTTGCCGTCACCAAAGGACCAGGACCACGAAACAATGGTGCCGGAGCCGGGAGCACTTAAATCGCTGAACTGGGTACGGAGCGGAAAACATCCGGAATTGTTATTCACAGAAAAGTCAGGAACCGGGGGATTGCTGACGGTAATATAATTTGTTTTTGTAAGCGTTTGGGAACCATTGGCATTAGTTACCGTAAGGACAACAGTATACGTTCCCGGGTTTGTATAGATTGTAGAAGGGTTTTGCTGGTTTGAAGTAACACCGTTCCCCAGATCCCATTGCCAGGAACTGGCGCCGGTGGATTGATCCGTAAAATTTACCAGTAATGGCGAGCAACCAGAGAGGGGGGTGGCTGTAAAAGCAGGTACAGGCAATTGACCGAAAGCCAGAACTGATGTAAATAAAAACAGGGAAAAAAGGAAAATCCGCCTGGTAGGTAACGAAAAAATGTTTGCAGAGGCGGATAATTTCATAAAACAGAGTTGGTTCTTCTGATATTTGTGTAAAACTAACTGATTGTATAAAAAATTGTACCAATCAGAAGATTCTGTTCCTATTATTTTGATGCCCGCATATTAAAAAACAAGAGAAAATAGGTGAAAGTTTTTGTTATTTTCTGTGAAGCACCTACCTTTGCCGTCCAAAAATTAAAAGGTCACGAATGCCTACAATTCAGCAATTAGTAAGAAAAGGAAGAGAAATCATCAGGGCCAAGAGTAAATCCCGAGCGTTGGATAGCTGCCCGTTCCGCCGTGGTGTATGTACCCGTGTGTACACTACCACGCCTAAAAAACCAAACTCAGCGCTTCGTAAAGTAGCTAAGGTTCGTTTAACCAATAAAGTAGAGGTGATCGCCTATATCCCCGGAGAAGGTCATAACCTCCAGGAGCACTCAATCGTATTGGTACGTGGCGGTCGTGTAAAAGATCTTCCCGGTGTTCGTTACCATATCGTTCGTGGTTCTTTGGATACTGCAGGTGTAAAAGACCGCAAGAAGAGCCGTTCTAAATACGGAACAAAGAAAGAAAAAGCTAAAAAATAACCCCAACCCCCGGTAGGGGTGATAAAAAGTAAATAAATGAGGAAGTCGAAACCTAAAAAGATTGCGCTGGCTCCGGATCCAAAGTTTAACGATGTGATGGTGAGCCGTTTTGTAAACAACCTGATGTGGCAGGGCAAGAAAAGTACTGCTTTCACTATCTTCTACGATGCAGTAGAAAAAGTGGCCAAGCAAACAGGTGAAAATGGTTATGAAGTTTGGAAAAAAGCCATCGTTAATGTAACGCCTGCTGTAGAAGTACGCAGCCGTCGTATTGGTGGTGCTACTTTCCAGATTCCTACTGAGGTTCGTGCTGAGCGTAAGCTTTCTTTGAGCATGAAATGGTTGATTCGTTACAGTCGTGAGCGTAACGGACGCAGCATGGCCGATAAATTAGCGAATGAAATTGTAGCAGCAAGTAAAGGTGAAGGTGGCGCTTTCAAAAAGAAAGAAGATACACACCGTATGGCTGAAGCAAACAAGGCATTTGCTCACTTCAGATAAGAAAAAGATTCTTGCAATATAACAGTCCCTCTGTGCAAACAGGGGGATTTTTGTTTTTCTGCCGTTCCTGTAAATCCTCCACATTTTCTTTAGTGTTATAGAGCACTTCTTATCTTTAAGCGGTAAGTTCAATTCCCTGAATCAGATTGTATAAAACATTGAAGCATGAGAAAAATTCTTTCAGCACTGTTGGTGCTTTTATCATTTACAGTTACAGCACAGCAAAAAGGCAATTATGCATTAGCCGGTCGTTTTTCTCCGGATAAGGTAAGCAAGATGTTATTCAGTACCGGCGTAGATCCACATTGGTTAAAGCTGAGTGATCGGTTTTGGTATGTGTATGAAACCCGTGAAGGTAAGTTTTGGTACATCGTGGATGCTGCTAAAGGCACCAAACAAAAATTATTTGACAATGCAAAGCTTGCAGCAGAAATAACCAAAATTGTAAAAGACCCCTTTGATGCACAGCATCTGCCCATAGAAAAACTCAAGTTCATCAAAGATGAAAACAGTATTCAGTTTGAAATCAAGAGTACAATTGATGAAGTAAAAAAAGATACTACCAAGAAAGCAGCAGGTACACCGGCAGCCAAGCCCGAGAAGAAAGTGTTTTACTTTGAATATAATCTCATCAGCAGTGTACTAACCGAGCTCAAAGATTTTCAAAAGCCAAAAGACAGAATGAGCTGGGCTTCTTTTTCACCTGATCAGCGTTATGTGATTTTTTCAAAGAAGCATAACCTGTACTGGATGGATAGTGCCAACTATCGTAAAGCACAAATTAAAGAAGAAGACAGTACCATTGTAGAACATCAACTTACAACGGATGGTGTGGAGAACTACAGCTATGGCGGCGGTGCTAATGAAACCAATGTAGAAAAAGAGCGAAATAAGGACAAACGCAAACCGGCATTTATTCTTTGGTCGCCGGATGGTAAGTATTTCAGTATCGTACGTTCAGACAACAGAAAAGTAAAAGACCTCTGGGTGATCAATAACATTGCTGATCCTCGTCCCACTTTAGAAACTTATAAATATCAAATGCCCGGCGAAAAAGAAGCACCTGTGCGTGAGTTGTATGTATTCAACTTTGAATCAAAGACTAATAAAAAGATTCGCCTTTCAAGATTTAAAGATCAGGAAGTAGGATTGTGGCCGGCACCACCATTGCAAAAAAACAGGGATGATGAAAACCGTGCTTCCATCTGGCTGGGTACCAATGATAAATTTTATCTCAACATCACCAGCCGTGATTTAAAGCGCATTGATATCTGTGAAGTAAATGTAGCAGGTGATACAGCAGTGAATGTGATTGAAGAGCGCATGAATACTTACATTGAAACAAGACGTTTAGGATTGGTAAATGGCGGAAAAGAATTGATACACTGGAGTGAGCGTGATGGATGGGCGCATTTTTATTTATATGATGAAAAAGGAAATTTAAAAAATCAAATTACCAGTGGTGCATTTCATTGTGAGGATATTGAAAGTATTGATGCCAAAAACAGGGTGTTGTATTTTACGGCCAATGGCAGAGAACCCAATGTTGACCCTTATTATTTAAATCTCTATCGTGTAAACTTTGATGGCAGCGGTTTAAAATTATTAACACTTGCTGAGTATGAAAACGCTGCCAGCATGGATGATAACAGCCGCTTTTTTGTCAACACTTATTCAAGAGTGAATACAGCGCCTGTATCTGTATTGCAGGATAATAACGGTAAGGTAATCATGGAACTGGAAAAAACAGATATGAGTGGATTGATGGAAGCAGGCTATAAATTTCCGGAGCCCTTTAAAGTAAAAGCTGCTGATGGCATCACTGATTTGTATGGTGTGATGTACAAGCCATTCAACTTTGACAGTACCAAAAAATATCCCATCATCACCTATGTGTATCCCGGTCCGCAAACAGAATCAGTAAACAAAGCCTTTGGAAGAGGCATGGACAGGATTGACCGTTTAGCACAGTTGGGATTTGTAGTAATTACAGTGGGTAACAGAGGTGGACATCCATCACGCAGCAAATGGTACCACAATTATGGCTATGGTAATTTACGTGATTATGGATTGGCTGATAAGAAAGCTGCCATTGAGCAACTGAGTTATCGCTATTCATTTATTGATGTAAATAAAGTAGGTATTCACGGTCATAGCGGTGGTGGTTTTATGAGCACTGCAGCGTTGCTGGTATATCCTGACTTTTTTAAAGTAGCGGTAAGCAGTGCAGGTAATCATGAAAATAATATTTACAACAGATGGTGGAGTGAAAAACATCATGGTGTAAAAGAACAGGTGAGCGATAAAGGCGATACCAGTTTTATTTATGCTATTGAAAAGAACTCCGAGCTGGCAAAAAATCTAAAAGGCCGGCTTATGCTCAGTCATGGTGATATTGACAACAATGTGCATCCTGCCAATACCTTACGCATGGCTAATGCATTGATAAAAGCCAATAAGCGATTTGAACTGGATGTACTGCCCGGTCAGCGTCACGGCTTTGGAAATATGACGGAATATTTCTTCTGGAAAATGGCCGATTATTTCTGCAGGTATTTGCTGGGCGATGATTCGCAGCCGGTAGATATTGAAGAGATGAACCGGGAAATTGAGCGGGAGAATTAAGATGATTGATTAAGTCTTTATAAAAAGAGTTGCTGTTTAAGCAACTCTTTTTATTTGTAATAGCCTTCTGCTAATCCAAATGCACGTTCCGGTGCTTTATTTTCTATTTCATGAAACGCTACGGGTGTAAATCCTGTAAAATCTTTGTACTCTTTTGCCAGATGCTGATAGTCGTGATAATCACAGGCAACAGCTATACGCAGCCAATCAAATTGCGGATTGGAATTTTTATAACGAAATACTTTATCAAACCTTATAATGCGTTCAAACAATTTAGGATTAACACCTGTACGTTCTTTAAACTTCCGTTCCAATTGTTTGCTGCTTAGGCAGGCAGCTTTCGATAATTTTTCTAAGTTGAATTTACCTTCACTGTTGAGCAATAACAAACAGGCATCATCAATCTGCATGCGTTGCTTACGTTGCTGTTTGATGAGCTGTTGTACAAACACATCAGCTACCTGCACCATATCTTTATAATCGTTTGCAGCAGCCAGTTGCTCATTCACCAATTTTAGTTGTGATGAGAATATCAAACCGGCATCCATGTATTGATTGGTGAGTTCTGTTGAAGGAATACCTGTTAACCGAAACAAAGCACCGGGATGAAAGATGATTTGAAACACTAAAAAATTATTACCGATGATGCGGTTGGTTACCTCCGTAAACTGTCCGTACAAAACCACAGGTAAGTGCTCTACTTTTTTACCACTGTTCTGATACACCACCGTTTCTGTATCGTAAGGATAAAAAGCAAGACATTGCTCCGGCCTTGGCGGATAAGCCTTGGCAGGAGCCGTTTGTCCCTTGGGAAATTGCAGGTGTACAATGCGGTACAACTGTACCACATCCTGAACCTCCGGTGCCGGTATGAAATCTTTTAAAAGCAAAGTAGTAATGAATGAGTAAGATACAATGTTTCTTAAAGTGTGAGCGGCGGACCTACCACTTTCATGCCATGTGCTTCATGTATGCGGGCCATTTCTTCATCGCTCAACCGTTGTTTTACCGTGCCCATGTAGGAAAAGAATTCTTCCATCTTGCCGGCAGGTTGTAAAAAATAAATGAGACGGCCTTTATCTGTTAACTGAATCCATGTGTGCGGAATACCTCTTGGCAAAAAGATAGTTTGCCCCGTTTTGAGTACATGGGTTTCTTTGCCCACTACAAAACGGTATTCGCCCTCTATCACAGTAAAGATTTCATCCTGGTGGAAGTGGATGTGCAGGGCAGGTCCCACTTTGGCATAGCCCACATAATCAAATACGGAAAGCTGCCCATCAGTGTCCTTTCCCGAAATTTTTAAATCGTTGGGATGTACGCCCATAAATTTATTATCCTCTCCAAACCGGGATTTGCCGGCATCCACAATAAAGGGTTCTTTGGTCGAAGTGGTTGCTGCCTTGGTGGTTCCTGCCAGTGCCAAAGCCGGTACCGCCAGCAGGGTTTTGGTTAAAAAGTCTTTTCGTTGCATGATGATTTATTTTGTGAGGTAAAATTGCAACAGGGCAGGGGCTGGTTAGTGGTAAAAAATGGACATTTTAAAGGTTATGAATAAAGGAGGGCAAAGCAGAGTAAATCGTTTTATTTCAGCCGCCGTAAGGGGGTAAACCCGCTGACGGGCCTGCCTTCAGGCAAAGGCAGGGTTGGGTCAATTTTTCAGGTAAAGTGTAATGGGTAAAAGGTGGAAAATTATTGGTTTTGTTCTGCCTTAAATCCCTACCTTTGCGCCGCCATTAGGAAAAGCTAAGGAGGTAAATGTGTCAATGAGGTTCAGGGTTTTTCTTCAAGTGGCGTATATGAGAGTCTAAATCTTCACATATCAAAGCGATGCCCCCATCACCTAAAGAGGGGAAATACAAGTCGCAAGTGCTCCAAATCGGAGACAAGAGTTTAATAGAGTTAAGGCAGTAGAAGAGTGCGACGCAACAGCAGATGCACAGAAGTACAAAAGCTGATAACAAAATATAAATTCAATTTTTTAAACCGATAAACATTCAAATCAAATAGTCATGGCAGACTTAAAATTTCAGAGAAACTTTGGTATTGCGGCTCATATTGATGCCGGAAAAACTACCACTACAGAGCGTATCCTCCGCTACACAGGTATGATTCACCGTATTGGTGAGGTGCACGATGGTGCAGCTACCACCGACTGGATGGAGCAGGAAAAAGAAAGAGGTATCACTATTACTTCTGCAGCGGTGAGCTGTCAATGGAATTTCCCTACTGTATTAGGTAAGGCAACTCCTGAAACTAAGAAGTACAACTTCAACATTATTGATACGCCCGGTCACGTGGACTTTACTGTAGAAGTAGAGCGTAGTATGCGTGTACTGGATGGTTTGATTGCATTGTTCAGTGCAGTAGATGGTGTGGAGCCACAATCGGAAACAGTATGGCGCCAGGCAAACCGTTACAATGTACCACGTATTGGTTTCGTAAATAAAATGGACCGCAGCGGTGCCGACTTCTTAAATGTAGTGAAGCAGGTGCGTGAAATGCTGGGTTCAAAAGCTGTTCCTCTTCAATTACCTATTGGTGCTGAAGATGATTTTAAAGGTGTGGTGGATTTGATTAAGATGAAAGGTATCATCTGGCATATGGAAACAGAAGGAATGACTTTTGATGAAATTGATATTCCTGCTGATATGCTTGAAGAAGCAAAAGAGTGGAGAGCACAGCTGGTAGAAGCAGTAGCTGAATACGATGATCAATTAATGGAAAAATTCTTTGATAATCCGGACAGCATTACTGAAGATGAAATTCATGAAGCGGTACGCAAGGCTACAATTGATTTGTCAATTGTACCTATGATGTGCGGTTCTTCGTTCAAGAATAAAGGTGTGCAAACGGCGTTGGATGCTGTATGCCGTTACCTGCCTTCTCCTGTAGATATTGAAGCCATCAAAGGAACAGATCCTGATACAGGTGCTGAAATGACACGTAAGCCTGATGCAAAAGAACCATTTGCTGCGTTGGCCTTTAAGATCATGACAGATCCGTTCGTAGGTCGTTTGGCGTTCTTCCGTTGTTATAGCGGTCATCTGGATGCCGGTTCTTATGTATTGAATGTAAGAAGTGGTAAGAAAGAGCGTATCAGCCGTATCATGAAGATGTTTGCCAATAAGCAAAACCCGATTGATTTTATTGAAGCAGGTGATATTGGTGCTGCAGTAGGTTTCAAGGAAATTAAAACAGGTGATACTTTGTGTGATGAGAATCATCCGATCACATTGGAGAACATGTTTATTCCTGAGCCTGTAATCTCTTTAGCTGTTGAGCCAAAAGCACAGGCTGACGTAGATAAAATGGGTATGGCTATTGCCAAGCTGGTAGAAGAAGATCCTACATTACGTGTGCGTACAGACGAAGAAACAGGTCAAACTGTATTGAGCGGTATGGGTGAGCTTCACCTGGAGATCATCGTGGATCGTATGAAGCGTGAGTTTAAAGTAGAAGTAAACCAGGGTGCTCCGATGGTGGCTTATAAAGAAGCATTTAAAGCAACTGTTGAACACCGTGAAGTGCTGAAGAAGCAGTCTGGTGGTCGTGGTAAGTTTGCGGATATCGTGTTCGAAATCGGACCTGCTGACCAGGAGTGGTTAACAGAAAACCCCGGTAAATCATTCCAGTTTGTAAATGATTTGTTTGGTGGATCGATTCCTAAGGAATTTGTTCCTGCTATTACCAAAGGTTTTGAAAATGCAATGACCAATGGTGTTTTGGCTAACTATCCAATGGTAGATATGAAGATTCGTGTATTTGATGGTAGCTACCATGATGTGGATTCTGATGCAATGTCATTTGAATTGTGTGCGAAGAGTGGTTTCCGTGAAGCAGGCCGCAAAGCAAAACCAACATTGCTCGAACCAATCATGAAAGTAGAAGTAGTAACTCCTGATCAATACATGGGTGATGTTACAGGTGACCTGAACCGCCGCCGTGGTATGCTGGAAGGTATGGATACAAAAGGTAATGCACAGGTGATTCGTGCCAAAGTTCCTTTGAGTGAGATGTTTGGTTACGTTACACAGTTGCGTTCATTATCATCCGGCCGTGCAACTTCTACTATGGAGTTCAGCCACTATGCACCTGCACCAAACAATATTGCTGAAGAAGTAATAGCGAAGGTGAAGGGAAAGGTGAGTGCGTAAGATCAATAAATGATAAATAAAAACCCCGGGAATTTCCGGGGTTTTTTGTTTATCTTTCTCTGTAGTTTTTTCAGGGATTTCAAGTTTCAGAATTTTTATTATATACCCGAACTCTTGATATTTAAACATGAAAATCAGACTTTCATTATTAATGTTGCTTCTGTTTCTTGATGCATCAAGTTATTGCCAGGTTCCCGGAGTAAAATGGAGTAAAAGAATTGCGTCAACTGTTAGCAACGACGAGTATATCTATGAAATACAACCAACATCCGATAAAGGATTTGTGATGGTGGGTGCAGATACCGGATTTTCTTTTGTACCGGGATTACTAATGGAAAACAACGAGTTTGGCAGGCCCTGGATATTGAAAGCAGACAGTTCCGGCAATGTTATCTGGAAAAAAGTGCTGGAGACAGTTGACCCTCACAGAAGTGCTTTTACTTCTGTTGCACCGGCGGCTGATGGTGGTTTTGTGGCTGTTGGTGTTGAAGGCGGGTTTCCTGACACTATGAAATTATTGATCGCAAAATTTAACAGCTCAGGTATTTTTCAATGGCAAAAATTATATGGAGGCAGCAAAAATGAAATCGCTCATTGTATAAAACGAACATCAACCAATGGTTTTATCATTGCCGGCACTACAACTTCAAATGATGGTGATGTAACGGACAATCACAACACGGGTAGTGGTGATGTATGGGTTCTTCGTATAAACGATCATGGTGACATCATCTGGAAAAAATGTTATGGCGGAACCGGTGGTGAAAGAGGAAGATCAGTGGTGCAAACGGCAGATTATGGTTTTGTATTTGTTGGTTCAGCCACTTCAAATAATGGAGATTTAACGGGTAATTTGGGCGGAATTGATGGTTGGATTTTCAAGACCGATAGTAGTGGAAATTTATTATGGCAGAAAAATCTGGGCACCTCAAGCGCTGAATCTTTTAACTGTGCAACTATAACAGCTGACAATTCAATTGCTGTTACAGGATATGTAAATCAAACAACAACAATTACAAATGGCGACAAACCTCTTGAAAATCTATGGGTTGTTAAACTCGATCAAAGTGGAACTGTTACCTGGTCAAAGGCTTATGGCGGATCAAGTTTTGAAAGAGGGGTTCACATATTACCATTAATCAACAATACGATTCTTGTAACAGGACACACCAGGTCAAACGATATGGATGTTTCGGGAAATAACGGAGGGTCAGACATCTGGGTACTCAATCTGCTTCCTGACGGAATCCTCAAATGGCAGAAATGTATCGGAACAGATAAAGGTGAGTGGGGCTTTGGAGTCGCTTATCTTACAGAGTCAGATTTTTTTGTGGCAGGTGTTAGTGAATCGCCCGCAACTACTGAAACTGATGGCTACATGGTAAGACTTGGAAACTCAAATACAATTAAAGGCGTTTTATATTATGATGTTAATTCAAACGGGGTAAGAGATGTTCAGGAACCGGGATTTAATTATGCATCGGTTAAAACTCAAAATGGACAGGAGATTTTATCTGCACAACCAGTGAACGGCCTATTTAAGTTTGATGCTGATTTAGGAACATACACAACAACCATACAGTTCAATAATCCTTATTTTAATACAGTACCTGTTTCCGGAAATTCAAATTTTACAACCTATTTCAATACCGATTCCTTCGGCTTTGCCATTCAACCCATTCCCAATAAACAAGACTTGCAAATAAACCTTGTTCCGCTTTCACCTGCACGCCCCGGCTTTAAAGCACAATATGTACTCAATTATAAAAATGTGGGTACTACTACAATTGCAAATGGCAGTGTAAAATTGATTAAGGATAGTCGTGCTGCTTTATCGCTTGCGTTATCCGTACCGGCATCCATTATTGCGGATACACTTACATGGAACTATTCCAATTTGAAGCCATTGGATTCTATTGCAATAGGTTTGGAATTTCAACTAGCGGCACCACCTGCATTAAACATTAATGACACATTAAAATATACGGCGGTTATTTTACCTGTTGCAGGAGATCTTACTCCTGCTGATGATACCAGCAGTTTGCGGCAGCGGGTTATAGGCTCTTATGATCCCAATGACAAACAGGAAAGCTTTGCAGGAAAAATTCCTTTGAAAAATGTACAGGATGGTTCATATATCAACTATGTTATCCGTTTTCAAAATACTGGAAATGATACCGCTTTCTTTGTGCGGTTGCTGGATACATTGGATACAAAATTAGATTGGAACAGTTTTCAAATGATTGGAAGCAGTCATTCTTATAACCTTACCATTAAGGATGGTAATAAACTCAACTGGTTTTTTGATAACATAAAGTTGCCCGATAGTACCACCAACCGGGCAAGAAGTATTGGCTATGTTGCCTTCCGCATCAAACCAAAAAATACATTAGTAGCTAATGAAGTTATCAGCAACAAGGCAAGTATTTATTTTGATTATAATCTGCCGATTGTAACGAATACAACGAATACAGTAGTCTCTGTTGAAATAACGACTGCTGTCCGTGAAGTACAGAATGATGAAATGAAGATGAAACTGGGTCCCAATCCAAGCAATGGATATTCAGTACTTCAGATTTCAGGTAAACTTAAAGGAAAGTTTGAGCTGCGGATGATTGATGCAAACGGAAGAATCATTTCACAACAAACAATTACAAGAAATTCAACCGGCGAAATTATTCAGTTGCCCTTAAACCTGCAGCTGCTTTCATCCGGCGTTTATTATCTTCAATTACAGCAGAAGGAAAAAAGCTGGTGGCAAAAAATTGTACTGCAGTAAATTTTGAAAACAGCTAATACATAACAAAGGGGCCGGCAAAGCTGGTCCCTTTGTTATACATCCTTTTCATCAAACGAAAGAACAATCGTTGAAATTGCCGGTGTTACTTTTCTGTAACTTACTCCCGCCGTATCCAGCATTTTTTTAGACGCAATAGAAGCATCACTGCCGTGGTACTTATCACTCAAATAAATCACTTCACTGATGCCGGCCTGTATAATTGCTTTGGCGCATTCATTACAGGGAAACAGCGCTGTATAAATTCTGCAGCCATGAAGATCCATACCAATATTGTTGAGAATGGCATTGAGTTCAGCATGGCATACATAGGGATATTTGGTTTGCAGAAAATCGCCTTGCTTGGTCCATGGAAATTCATCATCATCACAACCGGCAGGCAGTCCATTGTAACCGGCCCCCACAATTTTGTTTTTGTTATTTACAATACAGGCGCCTACCTGTGTTCCCGGGTCTTTGCTTCGTTTGGCTGAGAGTAGTGCCACTCCCATAAAATATTCATCCCATGAAATATAATCGGTTCGTTTGCTCATAGCATCAAATTGATGCGGATAAAGTTCGGAGAAAAGATGAAATAATGAAGGACATTATGCATCTTCCGGTTTGTACTCCAGCAAATCGCCGGGCTGACAATCCAATGCTTTGCACAAAGCTTCCAGCGTACTGAAACGAACTGCTTTTGCTTTTCCTGTTTTTAAGATGGAAAGATTGGCCAGTGTTAAATCCACTTTCTCCGCAAGCTCGGTTAAGCTCATTTTGCGTTTGGCCATCATTACATCTACGTTTACGACAATGGGCATGGTTATACAGTTAATTCGTTTTCAGTTTGGATTTCAATTCCTCTTTTAAAGATCTGTGCAATTACAAAAAGTACAACACTCATAAAGAGCCACACATCCGCACCTGCTATACGTAATTGATGAATGCTGGGCATGGTTACGCCATCTTTTACCAGCGAGTCTGTATAAGTCGTTCCCCAGGAACAAAAGAAACTGATGCCTAAGGCTAAATAGCCGATGTTGAGAATGAAACGCCTCATCTCTGAATTAAATGGCTTTGATAAATCTAATTTTTTATCGTATAAAAACTTTACAATAACGAAAAACAAGATTGCCCGTAAAATCGCAACAATATTTACAATCGTTGTTACTGTAATAAAATGGCTTTCACCAAACCGGTAGAGGCTGGATAAATCCAAATGATTCCAAAAGAATTCTGCATTCTGAGGACCCACAAACAACGTATACAATGTATTAAATAAAAACCCGCCGGCTTCTATGCAGACCCCAACGAAAATGAGCCAGGTAATAATGTTCAACACGATGAGAATGTGCTTGGTGGTAATTTTGATTTCCATGATAATAGTTTTTAATGACCATGCAAATTTAGATAAATATTTATTGATAAACAATAAAAATTTCAAAACAATCGAATATTTTGAAGCTTTGAAGGAAGTAAATATTTGTTTGTGAATTAGTTAGGGTGCAAAAAAAATCCCGCCTCAGCAGCGGGACTTTATTCTATATGGCGATAGGATTAGTTCAGGTTCCTGAAATCAACCGGCACCAGTTTGCTCACACCGGCTTCCTGCATGGTGACACCATAAATCACATCCACGGCACTCATGGTTTGTTTGTTGTGTGTTACAATGATGAACTGTGAGTTTTCGCTAAACTTGCGGATCATGTTTGTGAATTTGCCCACATTGGCATCATCCAGCGGTGCATCCACCTCATCGAGAATACAGAATGGAGCAGGTTTGATGAGATAAATAGCAAAGAGCATGGCCGTAGCTGTCAATGTTTTTTCACCACCACTCAACTGTGTAATACTGCTGGGGCGTTTACCTTTTGGTTTGGCTACAATATCAATACTTGTTTCAGCAAGATTTTCAGGAGTTTCCAGAATCAGATCAGCTGTATCTTCTTCTGTAAACAGTGCTTTAAATACTTTCTGGAAGTTTTCACGCACCTGGTTAAATGTTTCCAGGAAACGTTGATTGGCTTTTGCTTCTACCTCCTGTATGGTTTGTAACAAGCTTTCCTTTGCACTTACGAGGTCGTTCTTTTGTTCCAGGATAAACTCATAACGTTTACGCATTTCCTCAAAGGCTTCAATAGCGGTGGGGTTTACTTCACCCAGGTTTTCCAAACGCTTCTTCATGCGGTCAACCTTGGCCTGTAATTCCTCCACAGGATCTTCACCTGTGCGTGGTTCATCCATTACATCTTCGAGGTTTACTTTAAATTCTACGCTCAGTCGTTCTTTAGTTCCTGCCAACTGAAGTTTCAAATCATTGAGTTTGTCTTTGATCTCATTCAATAAATGATCCACCTGTTCTTTATCCTTGATGAGATGACGCAGCTCACTTTCTTTTTCGCCCAAAAGGTTACGGAGATTGTAATAAGCCTGGTCTGCCGTATTCAGTTTCAGTTCTTCTTCTTCTTTGGTACGAAGTAAATCCACTAACAGTTGCTCTACTTGCTGCAGGGCAGATGCGCTTTCTGTAATCTGTAAACTGGTTTCGCCCAACTGGCTTGAATTATTTTCAACCTGAGTACGCAAATCATTCAACTGGTTCTGTTTGAAATCCAGTTCCTGTTTTAGTGCAGCTACCTTACTTTGCTGACGTGTAACATTCAGGTTGTAATCATTGTACTGCTGATTGGCGTCGTTGTACAATTGCTCAGCCGCCAAAAATTCCTGCTCAATACCTTCCAGCTTATCTGCCAGCACTTCTAACTGTGAATTGTATTTCTCCAGTTCATCTTTATACACACCTTGTTTTTCATGCACTTCTTCTAACTGGGCTTCCAGGTCTTCCAACCTTTGATTGGCAGCTGCTTCGTTGTGATGCAGGTTCTCAATTTTATTTTCAATACCGTACACCTGGTTCACCAATTGATTGATGGAGGTTTCCGTTTCCTTGATGGCATTTTCTTTCAACTGCTCATTAAAACCGATCACTTCATTGTGACGCATCTGAATCGTATGTTTCAGATCAAGCACCACTTTTTCCTGTGCCAGAATTTCTTCGTGTAAGCGCTCCAGGTTTTTAGAACGGCCGAGTTTGTTTCCTTCAAATAAACCGATGCTTCCACCGGTTAAGGTATATTTCCCTTTATAAAATTTACCGCTCTTTTCAACCACTGTTCCGGTAAAGCCTTCGGGCAATGCATCACCATTATCTGCAATTACAACCTGGCCTAACAAATAATTGGCCAATGATTGATAACGGCTGTCTACTTCCACCACATCCAAAGCACGCACAGTAGCTTGCGGAGCTTCATTCAATACAGCATGACCGTTGAACTGGTTCAATAAAAAGAAATTCGCTTTTCCTTTTTGATTGCTGTGCAGCAGGTTTACTGCTACCATGGCATCCTGTAAATCTTCAGCTACATAATAGTTGAGGTAGGGCTCTAATAAATTCTCAATGGCTGTTCTGTATTCTTCCCTTACTACCATTACATCACTGAGCAGTGGCACATCCCTGCGCCATCCTTCATTATTGTGCAAGTACTTTACACTTTCAGGATAGCCTTCCATACTTTCCACCAGGCTCTTCAACAGATCATATTCATTCTTTCTGCTGTCAAGCTTCCTGTTTTCATCTGCCAGTTGATTCCGTAAACCTTCCAGTTCACTTTGTGTTTGCAGAATCTGCTCCTTTGTTAATTCATGCTGCTGTTGTAACAGTTGCAACTCTTCACGGCGGTTATTAAGCTCGTATTCTTTCTGTTTCTTTTCTTCTTCTAACTGCTGCAATTGCTGCTTGCGGTTGCTTTGTTCTTCTTTCAGTTGATAAATGCTGCGTTGTAAATTCTGAGCGCCTGTTTCACTTACGGCTACATTCTTTTCTGCTTCAAACTGGTTGCGCTGAATGGCCTGTGTTTCCCGGCGCACTTCGTCAATACCGCTGCGTTTTTCATCAAACACTTTTCGTTTTTCTTCTACGGCAGCTCTAAACGTATCTAATTGAGAACCTAAGTTGTTCAGTTGAGATTCTTCATCAGCAATCTGCTGTTGAGTAAAGCCGATGCTTTCTTCAATGCCTTTTAATTGTCCGCCTGCTTTTTGCAGAAACTCATTTAAGTTGCCTTCTTTCTCACGCAGGTACACTAAACGTTGTTGCGCCAGGTTTTTATCATTTTCTTTGGTACGCAGGTTTTGCAGCATGTCGTTAAAGGCATGTTGCATTTGCTGCAATTCTTTTTCTTTCTCAATAAAACCAAGACGTTCCTGCTCTAATCCTGCTTCATCGCCGGCAATCTTGGCTTCCAGTTCTACCTTGCGGTTGGTTTCAGCTTCCTGTTGCTCATTTAATGTTTTCCAGGTGAGGTTAAAACCTTCTAATGCTGCTTTAGCTAATTCAATACTCACTTCACGGTATTCTTTCTTAATCTCGTGATACTTCTCTGCTTTCTTAGCCTGGTTTTCCAATGCCTTCAACTGGTTATTGATTTCAAACAGCAAGTCTTCAATACGTGCAAGATCCTGCTCCGTGGCATCTAATTTATTCTTGGCTTCTTTCTTACGTGTTTTGTAAATGGTAATACCGGCCGCCTGCTCCAGCATACGGCGGCGGCTGTTTTCTTTATCTTTGATGATGTCATCCACCATGCCCAGCTCAATAATCGCATAGCTGTCTGTACTCACACCTGTATCCATAAACAGGTTCTGAATATCTTTTAAACGGCATTGCACATCATTGAGACGGTATTCGCTTTCGCCGCTTTTATAAAACTTACGGGTAACAGTAACCGTATTAAATTCAGTAGGTAACAGGTTCTTGGTATTTTCAAACGTAAGGCTTACTTCAGCCAAACCGGAAGCGCTTCTTGTTCTGGAGCCGTTAAACACCAAACTCTCTAGGTTTTCACTGCGGAGGTGGCTTATTTTTTGTTCACCAATCACCCAACGGATACTGTCAATGATATTGCTTTTGCCGCAACCATTGGGGCCAATGATGCCCGTAACACCTTCATCAAAACTCACAACAGTTTTATCGGCAAAACTTTTAAATCCTTTAATCTCTAAACTCTTTAATCTCACGGTATTTTATTTAGTGGAAGGCGACAAATATAGAAGATTCACCCTTACAGAACTTGCAGGAATGATGCCCGTTTTCAATAGTTATCAACCTGTTTTCAACAGATTGTGGAAAAGGGGGATTTTGAATACAATTTTTTTGTAACCGGCGTTACAATCCCGTTTCATCTGCAGTGGCGTCGCACTCTTGTGCAGGGGGAACGCTATTCTGCATCTCAATTGTAAGTATGCTTTTTATTCCGGAAGTTCTTGCAAAGAAAAGGCGTTGGAAGATTCATTCAGTCTGGCAGCAATCACTTAATCATCTTCCAAAAAATTTGAATCCGGTGGTAATGTACCATGCTCCGTAATTAATCTGAGGGTCATAATTGAAACTTCCAAACGAAAAACTCTTTTTACTAAATGGCTGGTTAGTGCCACCTTTCAGGCAAAGTATTACTCCTCCATTTTTTGCAGGATTTGTGATTACAAATTCCATCCCTATTCCTGCCTGGTAACTGATACTTGATTTGTAGTCATTTACAGAGGTATTATTTTGAATCACATTCGTAAGATTAGTAGGAGTGCCATTATAACTTGCTTTATTATGATACTCCAATCCTTCACTGCGTATTCCAAAACCTGCATAGGGGTAAATATTGATTGTGTTTTTCTTGATGAAATCATAACCCCATTCAAACTGAAACGCAGTCATAAATGAAGTTTTTAAATCACCTAGGTTAGATGTTGATTTTTTACCGATTCCGAAAGCTGTAAGATTCCAGTCAAAAATCCGTCTGTTTTTCTTGGAAGTAAAACCATAACCAATCGCAAGATGCGAACCACTAAACCCTAAAAATCCCAGTCCGTTATGGTCGTTATTAATACCTGAAAAATCTGCAGAACTGGTTTGCAGATAAAGATGAAATCCAGCATAATCGTCGGTTTTTGCCCGTAACCTTCTGGCATGATCACTGTATTCTCTAAAAGCAGGATTGTTAAATAAGGAGTCTCGGTATCTTTTGGTTAGTTTCCTTATTTCAGAATTATAATAGTTTATAGAATCTTTTACGGTAGTTTGGGCATTTACTTTAGAACAGGAAATAGAAATAATAAATGCAAGGCATGCGTATTTGATCATAAGTATAGGTTATTTACAAAAATAAATTTAAGAATGTAAAATCAGCTTATCTGCAATTTCATTCAGCATTTTTATGTTATTGAATACAAAGGTTTGCCCGGCATCATGCAGTAATTTTAAATTTTTCTTTTTCACATTGTCCATATCCGGGGAGGCCATGCCTAATTCAGGCTCCAGGCGATAGTAGTCTTTTTTGTCTTCTCCTTCCAATGTGTCCCACATTTTACTCAGGTGGTAGTGTACGGTTTCGCTGTTACCGCTCATCATGATGTCAATAATTACGGGAAGCCATTTAATCAAACCTGCATTCCGCAACTCATCAAATTCATATCTTGTTTTGCTGCTTCCGGTGCCAATGCTTACCAGCAGCATATCTTTTGCTGATGGATAGTCAGGTTTTTCTTTTTTATAAGCACCGTATAAAACCTGCTTGTTGGTAAACTCCAGGCTTCTGGCTTCACTGTAGGCACATAATGCAGGGTTGTTTACAAACACACCACCGTCAATGAGGTATTGTGGTGCTTCGCTCAGGCTGTTAATCATTGCAGGCTCAAAATAAGTTGGAGCTGCGCTGGTAGCCCTTGCTATATGCCTCGCTTTAAATTCCTTTACTTCACCACCCAGTTTCCTGCTGTCAGCACTATTAAAAAAGATAGCCTTACGTTCATAAAAATTATAAGCACTGATTACACATGGTTTTATCAGTTGGCTCAGCAGCGTATCACCCAGGTACTGTTTTAACAATCCTTCAAGACTGTCAGCAGGAAAGTTTTCATTCCACAGTTTAAAGTTTTTAAACTGTTGCCAGAAGTTCTTAAAAAAAATTTCATCTCCATGTTCCATATACAACTCCAGGGCATCAGCTGCTGCATATTTGGGTAAGTGTCGTTCTTCATCATGCGGGCACAGGTAAATGCAGGTGAGAATGCCTCCGGTACTGGTGCCGGCAATCATGTCAAAGTAATCGCCTATTTTGGCATTGCTGTTATTGGTAACAGCTTGAATCCGCTCTTCAAGATATTGCACAATAGTGGCAGGTATAATGCCACGAATGCCTCCGCCATCAATACTCAGGATTCTTACTTTGGAAGTGTTTCTGTTGGTCATGCTCTAAAAGTTTGTGTTAATGTACAAACTGCGGTCAACACAAGCAATACCACAAAACAGGAACTATTTAAAATACAGGTTTTGTATGTGGTGAATCATTCCGATATTCGGCACATAATTCAGCCATATGCAACGTATCTGCCTCTTTCCCGGCACTTTTGATCCTATTACTGTTGGACATTTAGATATCATTTACCGCTCTCTTGATTTGTTTGATAAGCTTTATATCGGCATTGGCCGTAATGCTAATAAAGCGCCCATGTTCAGTGAAGAGCAGCGGCTGCAATGGATCAATGAAATATTTAAAGAGGAGAAAAGGGTAGAGGCTGTTGTTTACGAGGGATTAACGGTTGATTGCTGCAAAACGGTGAATGCCAAGTTTATTTTGCGGGGCATCCGTTATGTAAATGATTTTGAATATGAAAAAGCGATTGCTGATATGAACCGCAGCCTTGATCATGATATTGAAACCCTCTTTCTTACCTGCTTGCCTCAATATACCTCCGTGGCTTCTACATTGGTACGTGATGTGATACGAAACGGTGGTGATGCATCGCCGTTTTTACCGGATGTGGTGAACAGGGCCGTAAGCAAAAAGTAAAAGCATCGCACAATTAAATTAGCTGCTACTATCTTATTGTTGAATAATCACATTTCTCATTTATGATTTGGTTTAATAAAGTATTAATTGCTGACCATTTTAAGGTGATGAACGATAAAAACCATGGGTCAGCATATCGGTATTTCATTTTCTGAAGTAGGACCTGATTTTTTAAAAGCCACTATGCCGGTAGATCATCGTACTCAGCAGCCTTATGGTTTATTACACGGTGGTGCCAGTTGTGTACTGGCCGAAACTTTAGGCAGCGTAGCTTCTGCTATGGTAATTGACCCGGAAAAGTTTATTTGTGTGGGTTTGGAAATCAATGCCAATCATGTACGTTCGGCACGCAGCGGGTTTGTTACAGGTACTTGTACCCCTATACATATTGGTGCCAGCACACACGTATGGGATATTAAAATTCACGATGAGCGTGAGAAGCTGATTTGTGTAAGCCGGTTAACGGTGGCGATTTTGAAAAAGCCAGTATAAGCTGTTTATTCTAAACTTTTATAAATCTATGCTTTTGAGGCAGTTAATATTCCTGCTATTACTTACATCATTCTTAAATAACTCCTGCGTCAATGCTGGTAAAGAAGACATTCGAATTCCTGATTCTTCTTTTAAAATACTCAACTATCAATATACACGAGATTCTTCGATAAAAAGAAAGCATACTAAAAGCTGGTTAAATGAATTTGGAAAGTTGATTAAGTTGCATCCAATGGAGGAGTTTAATAATTCAAACTGTATAAGACTATGGGTATGGAATTGGGAAAAAGACAGTAATTATGTGGTTGATATTCATTATGGAGGATTAAAAAAAATTTCTTTTGTTCAATTTGGCTCTCATGTAAAGGATTCAGTTGAATTTATCAGAGTTCATCACAGAAATAAAAGCGTTGTACCAAAGTTAAGTTGGGATAGTTTGTTTTTAGCAGTTAAAATGAACCGTATAACTGCACTAAATGTAGGCAGACAGCCAACAGGGCTTACTCACATGACACCAGTGCAATTTGAAATCACCGAGTCTGGTAACTATCATTTTTATCAATATTATGAGCCAGCTTATTTCAGAAAGGTTGATAGCAATGCAAATAAAATATATTCATTTTTGACGCACTTGAATAGGCAAATTGGGGGAAATATTTACATAGCAGACTCTGCATTTGCTGCTGAGAGAGAGTAATAGAATTTCATAATAGCTTCAGCACATCTTTAACGGATGGAAATGTGTTGTTGAGATAATTGTTCAGTTCTTTTTTCTTTACCCATTTCAGCTCGGATATATCTTCTTCTGTTTGCGGGGTTAATTCCTGTTTTCCGCTTACATTCATTTGAAACCAGTGACTGTCTTTGAGAATATGTTTCCCGAATTCATCATAGGTATGATAGGTAATGGTGAGGGGCTGTTTTAATGCTACATTGGTAAGTCCTGTTTCTTCCATTACTTCCCGCAGGGCACACTGTTCAATGGTTTCTCCTGTATCCAGTTTGCCTTTTGGTAAGTCCCATTTTCCTCTGCGGAAGATGAGCAGGATGTCTCCTTTTTCATTTTCTACCACACCACCTGCAGCTGTTACAGGTGTAAAATGTTTAAAGAATGCTTTCTTTAGTTTTTCCAGATCCTCATTCCAGATAATGCCTGCATGAAAATCTTCCTTTACAATTTCATGTAACAGGGATTTAATAGCAGGGCCGGAGAGTTCATCTATAAATACAGCATCTGGATGGTGCATGATTTCATTCAGGTAAGCATCTACTTCATTGCACAGATAGACAGGTTTATCGCCAAAGTAAATTTTGATGTACATGAAACAAGGGTTTAGGGCTTGGGGTGTAAGGTATATGGTTGAAAATAAATAACAATCATCGTATCATTTGATTTTATTGCCTTTCAGCTTTAACCTTCCAACTTTACACCCTTAATTTTGCGGCATGACTAATGAACAGGCAGTTGCCGAGAAACTACTACAAGTTAAGGCCATCCGTTTAAATGTAAAAGAACCTTTTACCTGGGCCAGTGGCTGGAAGAGCCCCATTTATTGCGACAACCGGAAAGTTTTATCGTTCCCACATGTGCGTGAGTTCATCAAAAGTGAAATGTGCAATGTGATTTTTGAACAGTTTCCTGATGCTGAATTGCTGGCCGGTGTTGCTACTGCCGGTATTGCCTGGGGGGCCATGGCAGCAGATCAATTGAAGCTTCCTTATGTTTATGTTCGCCCCAAACCCAAGGAACATGGATTGGGTAATCAAATAGAAGGCGCATTGGAAGCAGGGCAGAAGGTAGTGGTGGTAGAAGATTTGATTTCAACCGGTAAAAGCAGCCTGGAAGTGGTGGAAGTTTTGCGTAAAGCCGGTGTGGAAGTTATTGGCATGGTTTCCATCTTTACCTATGGTTTTGAGGTGGCAGCAAAAGCTATGGAAGCAGCCGGAGTTCCTTACCGCTCACTGACCAATTATCCTACGTTGATTCAACTGGCTGTTGATAAAAGCATTGTAGATGCATCTCAGCAGGAAGTTTTGTTAAAATGGAGTGCTGATCCTGCTAACTGGAAGGGAATTTGATAATTTTAAATCCTAAACTTACCGGATGAAATCAATATTTATATCTATTCTGTTAATAGGTGCACTGAGCAGTACTGCCCAGTTCAAAAAGCCCGTAACGGTACAAATTAAAACCCCGCAGGCCGCCTGTGTTGAGTGCAAAGACAAGATTGAAAAATTCCTGAAATATGAAGAGGGAATTGCTAAGATAGTGGTGGATATCAAAAAGAAAATCACCATCGTTACGTACCTGAGCGACCGTACCAATATTGAGAACATCAAAACGACCATCGCTAACCTGGGTTTTGATGCGGATGATGTTACGGCTAATGAAGAAACTTACAAAAGATTACCCATTTGCTGCAAACGACCTGAAGATGGGGGCGGTCCTCTCAAAAAGAATTAGGAAAGAAATCATTTGATCCCGGCCTTGGTAGCCGGGATTTTTTTGTCCTGTCATCAGGGGCGGAACAAACTAAACTCATGCCTGCCTTCATATTCAAGCGGCACAGTTTTATAAATGCCTGCTACTCCGGCCGTAATAAATCCATTGGCTTTAATCAAAACCGTTTTATTCGCTACAGCCGACCACGCATTTTTATAGAGGTTTTTCATATCTGTTTTGATTTGCATCGGAATCAAAAAATCTGACCTTTTGGCAACCCTGATCAATGTATCGCTGATAGCCCGGCCAAGGTAAACCCCATCCACATATACATCTGCTTCCGTTCTTTTTACCTGGAATCCAAAGCGATTTGGGTTGTAATAAATCAAATCCATCGTTACCATTGTTTCGCTGAAACCAAGCGATTGTACATGGAAGTTTTTGAACTCCCTGTATTCGGGGGTTTGAAATGTGTTACAGGATGCTATAAAAATCAAGAGGCATAGCGGGAGGGAGGAGCGCAATTTCAAGTGTTTAAATTTTGAGCAATTTAAGAGCAAGTTTTTAATAAATATAAAAACGGCATGCTCAGATCGTTTAAATTTGAGCTAAAACTCTTAGGCTCAATCGCATCAATTAAAGTTTCAGAGTTGAGCAATAAATTATAGGTAAACGCTTTCGTCTTAATTGTTTGTAAATCAGTTTATAATTAAATTTTAATCTAATAAATAATTTAAATTTTACGTACCTGAATTTTCATTATTGCATCATTTTTAAGCGCTTTGGTTTATGATACGACAGGATGACAAAATAAAATTTCAAATATATGATTATCAGTATTTTGGAAGTATTGAATTGTATTCTACTTTAGTTAATTCAAAGGATATCAAATTTTGTGTTGATTCATTGTATTTAAAAGCCCTCCACCCCAACCGAACACGGATTTATGGTCCCAATGGGCTTATTTCACTCTCTGTTCCCTTGCTGGGCGGACGCAACCAAAAAGGGCTTTTTAAAGATATATGTGTAGCGGATGATGGCAACTGGAGACGAATCCATTGGCGGAGCATACATGACTCCTATCGCAAGAGTCCTTGGTTTGAGGAACTGGGTTGGCGGGTGGAGCATCTCTATCAGAAACCTGCCGGTTTTCTGTATGATTGGAACCTTGGATGCATGCAATTTTGTTTTGAGACACTGAAACTTAAAACGGACATTCTGGCGCATTATCCTTGTTCAGATAATGGTCAGCCCTTTTCTATAACAAACGATCTACATACGATAGATGAGATTAATTACCCAATCTATCAACAGGTCTTTATGGATCGTTTTGGTTTTATGGCCAATCTCAGCATCCTGGATCTTTTGTTTTGTGAGGGACCCGGGGCAATTGATTATTTGCTCAAGTTGAACCAATATAAAAACTCAATCAGTTCTTAGATTAATGAGGGGAAATACTTATCTTGGACACCCTTACGTTATGAAGCTTCTTGCCAAATACTTAACTGCCGTTACTCTCTTTACTGTTGCTTTTTTCGCTGCATCTGCACAGGATTTTTCAAACCGTGGAAAAGAGTTCTGGATTGCCTATCCTGCACACATTGACGGTACAGGATCAGTTATGGGCATATATATTACCTCCAGTAAAAACACAAGTGGCCAGGTAAATGCTGCCGGTAATATCATACCATTTACTATTACTGCAAACCAGGTATCGAGGGTCTTTTTAGGTGGAGCCGGTAATCCTACCAATACAGGGGTTTATTTAAATATGCAGGACGGTATTAAATCAAACGCCGCCATAAAAATTACTGCCGATGATGAAGTGGTTGTATACACACACATCATCCGCTCAGCAAGATCCGGCGCAACGCTGGCGCTTCCAACACCGGTTTTGGGAATTGAATACATTGTTACCAATTATGGAAGTGTTACAGGATCGGGTAGTACCGGAGATGGTTCGCAGGGGGGAATCAGTCAGTTTGCAGTTGTAGCAACACAAAGTAATACTGTTATTGAAATTACTCCTAAAGCAAATGGTATTGCTGGCAGACCTGCCGGTGTTCCATTCCAGATTACACTGCCCAATGCAGGGGACTGTTATCAATTTCAAAGTGTACAGTTGGGAGATCTTAGCGGTACTACTATTAAATCCATTTCATCAGGTGGAGGAGGTTGTAAGCCGGTAGCAGTTTTTGCAGGAAGTACCTGGAGTACACTTGATTGTGCAGGCGCTTCCGGAGGCGACAATCTTTATCAGCAACTTTTTCCCAATCGGTCATGGGGTAAACAATTTGTTACAGCACCTTTCAGAAACAGACCATCTGATATTTACAGGGTTTATGTACAGGACCCCACAACAGTAGTAACTTATACTGAAAATGGTATAACCAATACGTTTGGCCCCGGTCAGTTTAATACGAACGGAAGGTTCTATCAGTATAAAACAGTAAATCCATTATTTATTTCAGGCGATAAACCAATCCAGGTTGTACAGTATATAACTTCTCAAAACTGTAAGGCATCTTGTCCTACTAACTCGAGTAATCCTACCTGTTATGCGGATCCTGAAATGGTGGTACTGAATTCAATTGAGCAGACCTTAGATACTATTACTTTTTTCTCAGCTCATCAAAGTTATGTTCCGGCAGGTCAAACCAATGTGGTGAATCATTTTGTGAACCTTATCATTAACCGGAATTTTAAGAATACCGTACGTATCGATGGAGCCGCTCCAACAGGAACTTTTGTAGATATTCCCGGTACCAATTATTCTTATTTGCAGGAAGATGTTTCAGCATCTTCTGCTTTTAATCCTGTGCACAGAGTTACAGCTGATACAGGCTTTTCGGCCATTGTATATGGATTTGGCAGTGTAGAATCTTATGGATACAATGGAGGTACTAACGTGAGGGATTTGTCCCAGTTTGTATCCACTACCAATCAATTTGCAACAGTAAACAGCCCTGTTGCTTGTAAAAACTCTCCTTTTTTATTTGCAATTACTCTGCCTTATATACCGGTATCAATTAACTGGACCATACCCACCTATCCAAACTATATAAATAATTCTCCAACTCCGGATTCTACTTATATGTTTAACGGCCGGCAGTTGTATGTATTTAAAGTTCCTGGTTCCTATGTTTATAATATAGTAGGCACTTATCCGGTATCAGTTACCGTTAATAATCCTACACCTGATGGATGCAGTGGTATTCAAACCATTCCTTTCCCGTTACAGGTTTTTGATAATCCCAAAGCTGATTTTTCATGGCCATCGTTACCGGCATATGGTTGCACAGACTCCTTGCTCACATTTACCACCAATAATAACGGCTTTGGCAGACCGGTGGCAAAACATTATTGGAGTTTTGGAGATAACACGTTCTCGGCAATCAATAATCCAAATAAGATTTATACTACTCCCGGAGAATATACAATCCGTTATGCGATTATGACGGATATAGGATGTTTGAGTGACACAGTTCCTAAAGTTATAAAGGTTACTAAAACACCTGTTGCCAAGTTCGGTTTTACCAACCCGCAATGCCCCGGCAATCCTATTACGTTTGGTGATACATCTTCTTTGCCCGGAGGTTATGGTAGTATTGTAAACTGGAACTGGAATCTTGGAAACAGTACTATACTTAATAATCCTAATGGAAACAGTGTAACAACAACTTATCCTGCTGTTACTAATTATACTGCTTCTTTACAGGTAAGATCCAGTACGGGTTGTTTAAGTCCTGTAATTAGCTTACCGGTAACTATTAATCCAAAACCGGTACCCAATTTTACAAACCTGCATGGATGCTTGCCGGATGGTATTGTAAACTTTACAGGAACATCAACCATTTCAGATGGCACGCAAAATCTGTTTTCTTATCTATGGAATTTTGGAGATCCTGCCAGTGGTGGTTTGAATACAGCTTCCATAAAAGACCCATCACATAAATATCCATCAACCGGTCCTTTTCAGGTTAAACTGATTGTGACCTCTAATAAAAACTGTGTTGATTCTATTTCGAAATCAGTAGCCAATATTTATCCGCAACCTAAAACGGGTATCAATGCACCGTCTGAAGTTTGTTTTCAAACACCGGTTACATTCATTGATCAAACCAATGGTATTACACATCCCGTTACAAGGTGGGAGTGGAGATTTAAAAATGCATCAGGTACTGTTATAGGTTCATCAACTGTAAAAGACCCGGTATATAATTTTCCGGCGCCGGGAACTTACTTTGTGCAACACTGGGCCTTTACCAATCAAAATTGTGTGAGTGATACCGTTGAAGTTCCTATTGTAATTAATCCGTGGCCCACTGCTTCCTTCAGCTTAAATACACCGGCCTGTGAGAAAAATACAGTTGTCTTTAACAGTACAGCACAACCCAATGCTGGTACTCTGGTACGCTGGTATTGGAGTTTAGGCGATGGCACTATTATAAATGCATCAACAAATGCACCTGTTTCTCATACTTATACAAACTGGGGAAATAAAACAATAAAAATGCTGGTGGAAAGCAGCAAAGGTTGTAAGAGCGATACTTTAACGCAATCTGTCTTAATTAATCCTCTTCCAAAACCGGGATATATACTTCCCGAAGTTTGTTTAACAGATGGTTTTGCTACGTTTAATGATACTTCTAAAATTGCAGATGGAAGTACTTCGCAGTTAATTTATTTGTGGACTTTCAATACTGGTGCAGTACCTGTTACGCCGGCTCCCAACCCTTTAACAAGTACTCAGAAAAACCCAACCATCCAGTTTTTCACAGCGGCTAATTATGCATTAAGCCTAAGAGTACAATCAAAGGATGGTTGTGTGGATTCTGTTACTAATATTCCTTTCACTGTAAATGGTGTGATTGCTAAAACGGATTACCGGATTCTGCCAACCAACGGTTTGTGCAGTAACAGGGAAGTAGAGATTCAAAATAAATCTTCAGTTGTGTTTGGATGGCTTACCAAAGTAGAAATCTACTGGGATTGGGCCAATAATCCCACACAGGTGGAAGTGGATGATAATCCTGCAGTGGATGAAATCTACAAACACAGTTATCCTAATTTTCAATCACCTTTAACGAGGACTTACCGGGTACGTATGCGTGCTTTCTCAGGTATAATTTGTGAAAAGGATACTATTCAGGATATCGTTGTTAATGCAAGTCCGCTTACCACTTTTGCACCCATACCCGGCATTTGTGTGGATGCTGCTCCAAGGCAAATAACACAGGCAAGAGAAACGGGCGGCTTACCGGTAGGATCTGAAGTTTACTCAGGTCCCGGCGTTAGTCCTTCAGGTTTGTTTGATCCTGCAGCAGCAGGTGTAGGTATTCATACAATCCGTTACACATTCACAGCACAAAATGGTTGTATACATTTTTCAGAAAGCCAGGTTGAAGTATGGCCCCGGCCCGTTGCGAAATTGAATACAGCTGCACCTTTCTGCGAAAAGAATGCCATCACCTTTAACAGTACAGGATCTGTAGCGAATGCTACCAACTTAGCTGCATGGCAGTGGAACTTTGGTGACGGTACACCGGTAGTAACAACCACTAACAGTAATCCCGTTAATCATACCTATGCTGTTTATGGAAATTATACAGCTCAGCTTACAGTAACGAATAACCGTGGTTGTAACAGTTTGCCGGAATCACTTCAGGTTAAAATCAATCCTTTACCGAAAGTAGATTTCCAGCTGCCTAAAATCTGTTTACCGGATGGTAGGGGACAATTTACGGATCGCTCTACCATTGCTGATAATACACAAACAGGTTTCAGCTACCGTTGGAACTTCGGTAATACATTTGCATCTCCGGTAGGTTCTGATACTTCATCGGCCCGGAATCCTGTTTATAAATATTCCAATCTCGGTCCTTATAATGTTAAGTTGATTGTAAGAAGCGGAAATAACTGTATTGACTCAATTACACAACAACTGGTAAATGTATTTCCACAACCAAAGGCAAGATTCAAATCAAGCGTTGATAGTATCTGTATCGGTCAAACGATTGATTTTACAGACGAAAGTGACGGACTTGTTCGGAATATTAATACCTGGAAATGGAGTTTTGGTAATGGTGATAGCTCTTTTATTCAGAACCCACGATACAGGTATCCTGCCGCCGCAACAGTTCCTTATACAGTGAAATTGTTTGTATACACAACGGAAGGCTGTGTGAGTGATACAGCAGAAAAACAAATCAATGTTTGGTCTTATCCTGTTGTTAGTGCAGGTCCTGATATAACCATGTTACAGGATGGTATCCGTAAAATATCGGAAGCAAGATCAACCGGAAACGGGTTGCAGTATCTCTGGACTCCTTCCACTTATCTTGATAACCCTGCAAGTGCAAATCCAACAATTGTAAAACCTCAGGATGATATTACCTATACTGTTCGTGTAACGGGAAGGGGTGGTTGTACCAACTCTGATGCAGTATTTGTAAAGGTGCTCAAAATGCCGAAACCGCCGAATACATTTACACCTAATGGTGATGGTATCAATGACTTCTGGGAAATTAAATACCTCAATGATTACCCGGGTTGTATTGTAGAGGTTTATAATACAGCCGGTACATTAGTGTACAGGTCTGTAGGTTACAGTACACCATGGGATGGTAAGTATAATGGACAACCGTTGCCTGCCGGTACTTATTATTATGTGATTGATCCTAAAAACGGACGTTCTAGAGTGGCAGGGTATATAACGATTTTACGATAACGGATAAACGAAACGCAATCAAGACTCATGAAAGCTGCGGTAATTTTTTTCAGATATACTACAGGATTTTTTATTTTTTTACTGGCTGCTTATTCAGGCAATGCACAGCAACGGCCACATTATACACAGTACATACTCAATAACTACATCCTTAATCCTGCTTTAACAGGTATTGAAAATTATACCGATGTAAAGCTGAGTTACCGTAATCAATGGGCGGGCTTTCCCGGGGCTCCGCAAACTTTTTATGCATCAATCCATGGTGCTATTGGTAAACAGGATTACAGAACAACACCTACTTCATTCCAGGTACCTGGTGAAAATCCACGTGGCAAAGCTTATTGGGAAGAATACACGGCGGCAGAAACACATCACGGCATTGGTGGTTCCGTTGTAAATTATAAAACAGGGTATATTAGCAGAATTACAGCAACAGTATCTTATGCTTATCATTTGGGTTTAAGCCCTAAGTGGAACTTATCTGCCGGCTTTGCAGGAGGTTTTACGAGATTCACCATTGATGCTACCAAAGCAGAACTGGCGAATCCTATTGATCCGGCTGTAGGAAGTTTAACTACTGAGTTCAGAAAAACAAGACCTGAATTGAGTGCGGGGCTATGGTTGTATTCTGATAAGTTTTTTGCTGGCGCTTCTGCACAGCAGATTATTCCCCAGCGTATAACATTGGTTAATAATGATCAGTACAAAGGCTCGGCATTAGTACCTCATTTTTTTGCAACGGCCGGTTACCGTTTTATGGCAGGGGAGGATGTGAATATCATCCCTTCTGTAATGTTTCGTTATATAAGTAATATGCCTTCTTTTATTGATGTAAATGTAAAAGCCCAGTACCAGGATAGGGTTTGGGTGGGTGGTAACTATCGTATTAAAGAAGGATTTGCAGCAATGGCCGGATTAAATATCTCTAATACATTTAATGTAAGCTATTCTTATGATATTAATAATGCTAACTACCTGCTACAGTATATGCAGCGTGGCACCCATGAAATTGTATTGGGCTTTTTAATTGGCAATAAGTGGGGCGATCTTTGCCCGAGACGTGTTTGGTAACTCTTTCAGAGCTGTAAAATTTCAATCACTTTTCTTTTTACTGGTACAGTTTGTTTTTGCGATGAATCCTTACTGATCCGCACACTGTTAATCCATCGGTCACCATTCGTTTCAATAATAATGGTGAACGGTTTTTGATGCTCCTGTTTCTTTTCAGGCAAAACTTCATTGTAAGAAGTCCACACAAAAGGGGCCTCTTCTATAATTGTTTCCGGTTCAGCTGAATCTTTTGGTTTTTTGCTTTTACTGCGGAACTGCAATTGTTTTAAACGTTCTAATCGCTGCCTCAGTATTTGTTGCTGCTGTTGTGTTATTTCATATTCTCTTGCCCTGCGGCGGTAAAGATCAGCTAATGCTTCAACACTTTGTTCAGCAAAGAACTCAAAGTGAGGTTGTTCAAAATGAAACCTGAGTGAATCATTGGATTCTTCATTTTTAAAAAACAGCCTGATTTTTTCATTTGATAACTGATGGGGCGTTGCAGGTACAGGCATGCGCTTTTTATAAAAACGTTCCATTTCCTGAACCACTTTTACTTTATTGGCATACACCTGTACAAATGAATCAATTGATAGGTGTTTGCGCATCAGTTCATTTGGAGTTCCTGTTACAACAGGTTTTTTAGGTAATTCTTCTATATTAAAATGCCAAACCATGGGAGCATCTTCAAAAATGATGCGATCAAATACAGCTTCATTCCCTTCATCATTCATTACAACAAATTCTTCATTATTCTCTTCTTTTCTGATTTCCAGTTTCAGTTTACGTTCTGTATCCTTTAATAAAATAGCCCGGCCTTCCTTTTTAACAATCGCATCGGGTGATAAATATAATACTGACTGTTTGGCCGCCAGTGGTAGTTGTTCTGCTTTCTGTGCAACTGTTTTTTTGTTTTCTTGTTTATTTAGAAAACTACCTGTTACTGCAAACAGGATGGTAAACAGCAGCAATGCCAGCAATTTCCTGCTCAACCTGTTTTTTTCAGCAGGCATATTTAAAATACGTTTGATGCGGTGCATGAGGTGATGCTTATTATCACCCAGTGCCATTGCCAGTGCAGGCGTAAGTTTCCTGGCCTTCTCAACATTTAATAATGCTTCGGCATAAATAGCTGCATTCTGCTGATGGGCCATCACCATATCATCACAGCAGTTTTCTCTTTCTTTGCGGGCTGTGTGTATAAGAAGTAAAACAAATGGATTAAAGAAAAGCACCATTTCGGCCATGCTCAGCAGCAGATTCCAGAAATAATCATTCCTCTTAATATGTGCCAGTTCATGCAGCAATACGGCTTCTAATTGGGCGGGTGTTAAATGTGTTACGGTGGCCGCCGGCAGCAGAATAACCGGCTTTAAAAAACCAATGGTGGCAGGAATATCCAGTTGATGGCTTATATAGGCAGTTACATGTTTAGCAATCTTAAGATCATCACATAAAACATCCACAAACTGTTGCAACTCCTCCTGCACCTGCGAAACACCACTTCGCCGTAACTGATGTGTTGAATAAAGTTGCCATATCAATTTAAAACTGAGAGCTGACAGTATGCATAAATAAGCTGCAGCCAGGTAGGGAAGTAAAAGGTTGATTTTAAAAATCAAGGAATTCAGAAACAACTGCCAGCCATTACTGCCTGTAAACGATTGAACCCAATTATTACCTGCTCCGTTTTCAATAACAATTGCAGCCGGTGCAGGGTATTGCAGGTAATAAAACAAACTACCGGTAAACCATATAAAGCATAAAAGCACCAGTACCGTACTGATAAAATTTCTTATAACAGCCTGTTTTATTTTAAGACCATACACAAACAAATGGTAGAGCAGGTAAACAATCGCTGTTTGCCAGATGCTGGCAACTATTGCTTTACCAAGGGCCTGCAAAAAAACATTTTCCAGCAGTTGCAGCATGGTTACTGTTTTTTAAGATTGTCAATGAGTTTTTGAATTTCTTCCAGTTCCTCCTTACTTGCTTTGTGATTGCCGAGCGCCTGCATTACCAGTTGGGACGAAGAACCCTGGAAGAGTGTGTCAATCATTTTACCCACAAATTGTTTTTGTGTTTTTTCACGGGAGAGGAGCGGAATGTATTTATGTGTTTTATTGCTTTCATCCCGCTTCACCATTCCTTTTTCATGCATGATCTGCATGAGTTTGAGGGTGGTGGTGTAGCCGGCATCTTTTGTCTTGCTCAGTTCTTCATGTACTTCCCTAACAGTTGCTTCCCCACGTTCCCACAATACTCGGAGGATTTCCAATTCGCTTTCTGTAGGCTTAACTTGCTTATTCATTATATTACGACTTGTTTCGTATCAAATATACGAGTTGGTTCGTAAAAACAAAGACCGCTGATAAATTTTAGGAAAGGTTAACAGGAGTCCATAAAAAAAACATTGGACTAATTGAGCAGAAGCATTACCAGTAATAATTGAATTGTGACCGTACGAATTTTTTAATCTGTTTTTTATTGGTTTCCAGTAAGGCTACAAACGCATCCCTGGTGAGTGTTGAAAAGAATAACTCGGTACCAACTTCATCTCTTATAGAAGCCGGCACATAATCTTTTACTTCAATAGAATAGAAATTGATGGTATGATAGGATTCAAAAGCCACTGATTCAACTGTGGGCATTTCTATTTCCTTAAACTTACTTATATAAAAAATGAGGAACTCTTTTTCTTTTTGAGTGAGCCCGTCGCCTGTTACTGTAACATCTTCCGGATAACCATTTTCACCCAATCTGAATTTTATGCGTCCGTTGATTGCTTTGGTTCTGTAATCAAGTTGATTACTGCTTCTTTCAAGAGATTTTATAATGAACAGAAGTGCATCTTCAAATTTTTTATTCTTAACGATAATCTCCGAGTTTTTCCTGTTAAAAAGGTATCGTATTACAGCAAGATCACTATTTTCATTGCTATTCTTTCTGAAAAAATTATCATATCTTATATGTTCAGTGGTCCATATTTTTCGGGGCATAAATTCATAATTCTTAACCTGGTTATGGCTGGTTTCTGCATATCGGTTTAATTGAAGAAGCGTTTTTTTATACATTCCTTCATCATATTTTTCAACGAGGGCAAGATTGAGACTGTTATCTGATTTAATATTGTAAAATTTCCAGCTGCCATCTCTTTTCCCGTTTTTATAATGTCCGTTCATCTGGTAGCCGAATGCAGGCTCATTTTTTAATGTAAATCTCCATTCAAAATCGCCATTACCGTTTTCCAGTTTAGTTTCTCCTTTTTCGTTTACGTATTTGATGAATTGATAGTTGTCTATACCTGCATCAAAATTGATAATGGCCCGTTCTTTTCCATCGGGGTAGTACCAGGTCCAGTTGCCGGTAGGTTCATTTAAATGAAACTGCCCTTTAATCTGTATTTGTCCGTTACTGTAATAGTAGCTGAAAGGTCCCTGCTTGTAGCCTTCTTCTGTATAAACAATATCCATCATGAGTTGATGGTTTAAATTATAATCCTTATTAGGCCCCGTGTAGTACCAAAATGAATCAACTGTAAGTGTACCGATACGGTAGTACACAGCCAGTTCTTTTTCACAGATTTCCCAGTTTTTATTGAAGAAAATGGTGTCGGTAATTTTTTGAGATTTCAATACGAACGCTGAAAAAAGTAAGAGGGCAGAAGTGATGGATAAGCGGTACAATAATGATTTCATAAGCTTTTTCTTCTCAATACTAATCTAATAAAAAATCTTAAAAGATAAAGGCATGCTGAAAAATGAACAAAAAAAACGCCCCCGCATAGAAATGCAGGGGCAATGATAATGGTCTGATTAGACAATTGTAAGAATACGATTTTTTTTAAATGGTTGTATCCTTTATACTTTTTAATCAACTTTAACTTCTACGTTCAGCTCGGTTTTACCGTTGAGAAGAGATACATATTTCTGCAATACTTCAACTGACTGCTCCGTTCCGTTGATGCTTAATTTGTTGTCTTTGAGATTCACACTGAAACCATCTTTTGTATTGATCAACCCGTCAGTGATCAATGCCTGGATAAAAGGGTTGTCGATTTTCAATTCACCTTTCTCTCCGTTCTGCTGTTGATCAACAGTAACTGTAACCGTTTCTTTCTTGGCTGTATGACCACCATGACCATACATTTGCGCAAGGGTAGGAGCAATCACTAATGAAACAATACTCATCAATTTGATCAAAATGTTCATGGATGGACCAGATGTATCTTTAAACGGATCACCTACAGTATCGCCAGTTACAGATGCTTTATGCGGCTCTGATTTTTTGTAATACATCTCGCCATTGATCTCAACACCTTTTTCAAAACTCTTCTTGGCATTATCCCAGGCACCACCGGCATTGTTCTGGAACATACCCATCAATACACCACTCACTGTAGCACCGGCTAAGAAACCACCGAGGGCTTCAGGGCCAAATGCAAAACCAATTACAAGAGGAGAGATGATGGTAATAGCACCGGGCAACAACATTTTCTTAATAGAAGCTTCGGTTGAAATAGCCACACACTTATCATACTCAGGCTTACCTGTACCTTCCATAATACCGGGAATGGTACGGAACTGGCGACGTACTTCTTCCACCATGCTCATAGCTGCTTGTCCCACAGCCGTAATAGCCAGTGATGAGAAGATGAAAGGAATCATACCACCCACAAACAAACAGGCCAATACATCCGCTTTATAAATATCAATACCATCAATTCCTGCAACACCAACAAACGCAGCAAACAATGCCAACGCTGTTAAGGCAGCAGAAGCAATAGCAAAACCTTTACCTGTAGCAGCGGTAGTATTACCAACAGCATCTAATACGTCTGTTTTCTCACGAACTTCTTTTGGCAATTCACTCATTTCGGCAATACCGCCTGCATTATCTGCAATCGGGCCGAATGCATCAATCGCTAATTGCATAGCAGTTGTTGCCATCATACCGGCGGCAGCAATAGCCACACCATATAAACCGGCACAGAGATAAGAACCATAAATACCACCTGCCAATACAAGAATAGGAAGGAAAGTACTTTCCATACCAATCGCCAAACCACCAATGACGTTGGTCGCATGACCGGTTGATGATTGACGGATGATGCTCAACACAGGACGCTTACCCATTGCTGTATAATATTCAGTGATGATGCTCATTAATGCACCCACTACTAAACCTACAGCAATAGCACCCAACACACCCCATTTGGTGAACTCATTACCACGGAGCACCATGGTTTCAGGAAGAATATAATAGACCAAACCGATAGAAGCGATAGCTGTAAGAACAATGGAACCCCAGTTACCCATGTTCAATGCTTTTTGAACCACATCTGTATTCACACCTGCATTGTCGCTGATGCGAACCATCCATGTACCGATGATAGAAAATAAAATACCAACACCGGCGATCAACATTGGAAGGAGGATAGGAGCCAGGCCACCAAAATTATCATTTGAAATAGTTTCCTGTCCCAACACCATTGTTGCCAGTACAGTAGCTACATAGGAACCGAACAGATCGGCACCCATACCGGCCACATCACCTACGTTATCACCTACGTTATCAGCAATGGTGGCAGGGTTGCGTGGATCATCTTCAGGAATACCGGCTTCTACTTTACCTACCAGGTCAGCACCTACGTCGGCAGCTTTGGTATAGATACCACCACCCACACGTGCGAACAGGGCAATACTTTCAGCACCCAATGAAAAACCTGTAAGCACTTCAATAGCACGGAGCATATCCGCACCATTTACATCTGCACCTGCAGGAACAAAAATCTGTTTTAAAATAATAAACAAACCACCCAAACCAAGCACCGCCAAACCGGCTACACCCAATCCCATTACAGAACCACCGGTAAATGAAACATTCAGCGCTTTACTGAGGCTGGTACGTGCTGCGTGTGCTGTACGTACGTTACTCTTGGTAGCGATACGCATACCAATATAGCCGGCAGTGGCGCTGAACACGGCACCCAGCACAAATGCCAGTGCAATGCTCCAGTGACTGTTAGGATTGGCCATAGCCATAACACCTAAGAGGATGGCCACGATCACTACGAAATAACCCAGGATTTTCCACTCAGCTTTGAGGAAGGCCATAGCACCATCAGCAATGTGATTGCTGATCTCCTTCATACGGTCATTACCTGCATCTTGTTTGGAAACCCAGTTGAATTTTACGAAAGTGTACAGCAATCCAATGACTGCCATAGCGGGAACGAGATAAATCAAATTCTCCATAAACAATTGATAGTTGATTTTTGAGTTTGGTGGCACCGCCTTTATCTGCTTAATTAACAGGGCGGCCCGCCCGAACGTACCGTTTCGGTACGGGCGGGCAAAGATAGGGGAATGAGGCTAAAAATGAGGCTGGCGGGGCGGTTTGGGGAAAAGAGTAGTGTATGGTGATTTTTTGATTCCGGAGGAGGGTGGCGTCAGTTTGCTTCCTGCCTGATGTGTGGGACATGGGCGGGTTAGCTTTTGAGCGCTTTTAAGTGGCCTTTGACTGGCCTTTGAGTGGGCTTTGAGTGGGAGTAAGCCCTTTTTTGTCTAGTCCTAAAATAGCTATACAGGTGAAGTAATTAATCCTGTAATGGCTATACATCTTTTTGAGATGGTCCTAAAAAAGCTATACAGGATCATTTCGTATCAAATTTATGGTTTCACAGATTTTGGATGATGATAGTTTTTCCACCGTTTTTTAAGCGTCCCGGATTGTTGATGTGCCTGGTGAGGTGTTAGATAATCACAGCTGGCATGTGGCCTCAGTTGGTTATAGGCTTTGATATTTTCAGCAACAGCAATTGATGTCTCTTCAAAACCCATTTGACTGCTGTAGAGATTAAATTCTGACTTTATGATGCCGTTGATTCTTTCTGCTAGTGCATTCTCATAGGGATCTCCGTTGTTTGTCATGCTGATGGCGATGTTGTTGTCTGTGAGCAGATCAACGTATTCTCTGCAACAATACTGTGAACCCCTGTCAGAATGATGGATCAACTGCCGCCCGGGGCAACTACGGCTCATTAATGCCATTTGCAATGCTTGTAAACAACCTTCTGAACGAAGGTCTTTTCGCAGACTGTACCCAACAATTTTACGGGAGTAGGCATCCGTTATTAAACTCAGGTATAAAAACCCATTAGCGAGTCTGATATAAGTAATATCACTCACCCACAGTTGTTCCGGGTACTCTGGCTGCAGGGATAAAGTAAGATTGCTGTATTTACGCATCCAGTGTCTCGAGGCCGTTGTTACAACTGTTCTGCGTCTGTTTCTGATTAATAATTTTTGTCTGCCCAGTAAATCAAACAAATAATCACGGCCTGCTTCCAGCCCATGTTCCAAAAGCTTTTGATTAACCAGGTATTGTAATTTTCTGGTGCCGATCTTTGGCAGCTGTTGTCTGATCTCTTGAACTAACTGAAGAACTATCTCCTCTTTTAAAATCCCGTCTTCCTTACGCCAAAGATGATCGTACCAGGCATGTCTGGTTTTGCCAAACAGTTTGCATAACCGTTCTATCCCCCATGCTGCGTTTTCTCCCTTCATCTCACTCACTGTTTGGCTCCAGACTTTTTTCTGATCGCAATTTTAAATTCCTGTTCGGCTATATCAATCATCGTTTCCAGCGCTTTGATTTTAAGGGTTGCTTCCTGCAATTGCTTCTGAAGATCGGACGTTGAACCTATGAATAGAGCAGTTGTGATATTCTCATTTTCTGCAAACAGAAGTGCAGCTTCCTGTTGGGTAGCATTGCGAAGCCAGGTGTTCAGTGCTTTAGAACTCACTTTGTACAACTGCCGGGCCTGTAGTTTGGTGAGTTGCCCCTCCTGTACCTGCCTTACTATTTTTCTACGCTGCTGATCAGAAAATACGTTGCGGCGACTTGCTCCTGATCCGAACTTCCGCATCCACTCATTGATCGTACAATAAGCCATACCGTACATTTTACAGGCCGCCTTACGGGGAAGCCCTCCTTCTACTTCCTTTACAATCTGATCAATCAAACGACGATCAAATCTTGAAGACGAATTACTCCTGATTGGAGTGAGATAATCCCTTTTTTTAACTGACATAACAATACAAGTTAGTGTATAGTTATTTTAGGACGGGACATTTGGCATTTATGGCATTCTGCGAAAGTGAAGTGATTCATTCTTTAATTTTATCATCAGGAAAGTTATCTTTGGAAAAACATTGTACGTTCTAAACTACAGCCTGAAAGCATGACTGAAAAAACAAAACATACGGGACGAAACATTAAACGATTCCGTGAGATGCTGGGTATTAAACAGGAAGCTCTTGCGATTGCATTGGGAGATGACTGGAACCAGCAAAAGGTTTCATTACTGGAAGGAAAGGGTCAAATTGAAGCAGGAATTCTGGAAGACGTTGCAAAGGCGTTAAAAGTACCAGTGGAAGCTATACAGAATTTTGATGAGGAAAACGCACTCAATGTCATTTCCAATACGTTCCATGAAGCTGCATTTATTGGAAGTCATGGCACTTTCAATATCAATCCTGTCGAAAAATGGATGGAAGCTTTAGAATAAAATAAAAAGCTTTATGAGCGACTGCTACAAGCTGAAAGGGAGAAGGTAGCTTTATTGGAAAAGATGTTGCAAAGATAAAATATTCAGAGCTTGAAATGAAGCCACCGGATGACGGTGGCTTTTTTATTGTGTTTTTTTCCTTGTAACTCCATTACAACCGCTGCCCTTTATTTTGCACTCCATGAAAAAAGCGGCACTTTCCATTCCATTTCTGCTACAGTATAAATACAGGGCTTATGATGGGGTTCGACACCAAAGTCCGGGCCAGGTTCAAACCACCCGGGGCTATTTACAACAGGAAGGAGAAACCACCCTGCTTTCGTTTACCCTGGAACATCCCACGACTAAACTCAAAATTTCGGTTGTACATGATTTAAGCAGCCGGGAGATTGATCTGGATCATTTCATTACAGAAGAACGGTTGATTGAACTGGCCGAAGATGATTATGTATTCAAAGGAAACTATGTGCGGTTTCTCAAAACGGGTGGATCAGAAACCTGGGAGTTGGCGGCAAGAATCAAAGGAAGTTTGGATAAAGAAAACCTATATGTCATCAGTTGTCCGGCAATGTATCCTTTAATTCCATAATAACTTAATCTAATTACCATGATTACGCTTTTAAATGGGCTTATACGTTTGCAAAATGCTATAGAAGGATACTATCCTGAAGAGCGCCATATTGTTTGGTATGATGTTAAAGCGACTTTGACTTGTATCTCTGAAAAGCTGTTTTTGAAATTTCAGTTTCAACCAGACGGGTATCATCAGGATATTGTTTTTGAAGATGTAGTGAATATAAAAACGGATGAACACAGGCCTCATATCTGTAATGCTCAGTTTTTTAAAACAGACAAAAATGAATATCTATTATATGCAAGTTTTGTAATGACAGATGTTTTAGGCGGTGAAACGCATAGCTGGGAACTGGTTGGTAAGTTTAAAGGGCAAATGCCTAAAACTATTAAAAGTTGGGATTGTGAAGCTTAACCTTTTAAAGCTAAATTGTATAAAGTAAACTCATTATTATGCAAGTAAATAACCCCGTTTTAACGCCAAGCTATATGGCTCTCAAATTGGCAAAACCAATAACCGCATTTGTTACAGATATTATTTACAAAGAACCGGGTAAATGTGTTATCAACGAAGTAGTAACTTTTTTGAAAGAGAATGCCGGATTAATAACTTATCAGAAAAAGTATGTGGAGGATGCTGAAGCACATTTTGGTAATCATGATAATAGTAAAAAGTTATACTATTCTTATGCATATCCTTATAAGGCTATTTATGGACTTCCTGACCTGTTTTATATTACTTCGCCGAAAATGGCTGTTTATTATTGCGAGCATAAAGATTTCAGGAAGCATCAGTACAATAAAACTAATCCAGATTTAGCAGGTGATATAAATAACATTGTAACTGACGAAACCGTGTTTCTGGCCGAAGGATTATTACTACTGCAATCAGCCATATATTTTTGTGAGAATTCTGGATATGTAAAAGGATTGTTGTGCTTTGCCTGTAACTTAAATATGCTTTCTTATCTACATCCATTTATATTAAATCCTGACGATAAATATCCAACCTTGGAAATCGCTGATATTTCTGTGTTGCCTTATGTGGAACACTATCTTCAAACAAATGGTTTTACTGAAATGCCCTTGGAACAAACGCATTTAAAGGCAAGAATATACAGTAAATGTATTGTGGAAGCAGATGATACGGTGTTGTTGTTTTTGGGGTGGGGGTGAGGGATTACTGAATTATTAATTTTGTAAATCATTAATCATTCCTTGCAATATTGTAATGTTATTAGAAATCTCAGCTGGAACAAGTTTTACTGGAACTCCTCCTAAAAATCGAATGTTTTTTACGTTAACATAATTAAGGCAAAGCAGCAACTCTGTTTGAGCCTCTTCTGTTGTTAAATTACTTGTAGCCCCAGCTAAGGTTTGAGCATAGTTCACAACACTTCTTACTGGGTACCATTTCTTATTATATAGGAATGCTCGTATTGTTCTATTTTGAATAATTATTAAACCAGCATCACAAGCTGCAATTGCATTTTGTAAGTCTATTAAATTCATAAATTATTATTGTAAAAGGTTAATAGAGTGTAAGTCTTGATTAAAAGCTAGTTCATAAATATCTCCTCTAAATAAATTAGTCCAACCATTTTCACCAAGAAAAGCAGGAGGTATAACTAAGCTCCATTCATGATAAAATGGATGATGTTTCATAACTCTTGAAGCCTGACCCGAAGGGCTTGGTAAACAAATAATATTCAACTCTTTTTTTCTTATACCGTCAGAGTACGCTAATTTAAACAATCCTTTTCCGATTATTGGGTTGATTGCAGTGCCGCCAATTACTATAGGAAAGTTGTTTGCCCTTCCAAATAATCCAAATCCAAATGAAAATCCTAATTCATTTAGAGTTTTTATAAAAATTGAAAATGATGAATTATTGTTTAAATAATTAAGAGCAGGATAGCCACTTGTAAATAACAATGTTTCAATTGATGAGTCAAATAATTTTTCAATAAGGTCGTAATTTGGAATAATGTTAAATAGATTACTGTCCGATGGAGATGATAAGTTTTCTCTTTGGCAAAACTGTATAATGTCTGTAATTGTACAATCATATTGATTCAGCCAAGCAATACAGTTTAGTAAGGTTAAAGGAACTGGTGGCGTTGGTACATAACCCCAAAGTGTTCCAATATTGCCATAAAAAAAATGCATGTCAGCAGTGCCAATATTATAGGCAGCATTAGCTCTAGTTAAACCATTCGTAGTAAGCATTGGAGGCAAAGCAGGCAAGTTTAAAGGTGGTTTTATGTATGAATGCGGAGGAAAAGTACCCACTATTGCCATTTTCTTTGTCATATCTACTTGTCCATATACGGGGTGATTTAAATATGGGTGTGGCTCCAAAGGGTTTGCAGGTAATCGATTAATAACAGCTGGAGATATTGCATTAAATTGTGTCAGATAATTTTGCCAATAAGCATTTAACCTTCCATCTAAGGCAGTCGGCCTAACATAAGTTCCAAAGGCTGCAAATGGCCAATTAACAGGATTTCCAAGTAGTATTTGATAATTATTTAGAAGAGGTGCTGAGGGTTTTATAAGATTCATATATAAACATAGTTAGAAACCAAGTGTACAAATTTTATTTTGAACATTTGGCACTTCAATCAAAAAATCTTTTGTTAATCTCTCCTTGTAAATCAATTACAATCTCAATACTAATTTTGCAGTATGTATCATCTCCAACTCCCCGATAATTGGGAACTCTGCATCGGTTTACAAAGTCATATTACACGCATTGCAACAGCAGAAGAAACAAGAGCAGCAGAGCAGGAGTGTTATGATTCGTTAATCTATTATTACACTCATTTTGACCAATTGAAGAAAGAAGAACTTGACCGCCTTTCAACACTCATATTCAGATGGGGTTGTAAACTCATAATGCCAAGAATGGTGCCCAAAACTTGTCCGGTGTATAAAAATCTGACTACTGAGTTTTGTCAATGGTTTGAACAGTTAAAAACCCTTTATGAGCAACGTGCAGAGGATTAGCAAAGCCATACATCATGGCTAAAGCCAGTACATCATTTTTTTAACCCCGGCCTTATGACCGGGGTTTTGGATTTTAAGTATTCCGGGCTTCAGCCGTGATTTTTTTTCCTTGTACGTCTATTATAATCTGCGACTGCAATTTTGCTGTTCTAAAAAATAATATTATGGAACAGAAATCATCTAACAAGAAAATGTATTGGCTCATTGCGGGTGCTGCGCTGCTGTTACTGGCAGTTATTGGTAATCAAAACAGTTCAGATGAACCAAAATGGTATGACAACGCCACCTGTTGTAACTGCCTTGGAAAGGGAAAGATAACCTCTTTCGGAACTACCACTAATTGTAATTATTGCTACGGTTCCGGTCATCTTTCAGAAAAAACCTACAATGAAAAATGCAAGTAGATCAGGGTTGGTACAGTTGTATGGCTTTTTGTAATTCGCCTGCAATTTCTTCCTGCAGGTGTTTTGGCGCCAGTACTTTGATACCACTGCTGTAACTGTAGATCATGGCTTTCAGTTCCCATGTGACTATTACTTCCAGTTCCACTACTGCGTAGTCACCTGTTTGTTCTATCACCAGTTGACTGTGATGCAACGGCTGGGAGAGGATGTAGTCTTTGTTTGATTGATTGAACCATAATCTTACTTTTTCAGGTTGCAGATCATACCTGTGGGTAGCGCCAAAACTGTAACGGAAATACTGTTCCTTATCAAATTTGGTATCAATATGATATTTGTGTTTTGTTTCCTTAAGACTTTGGATTCTGTCTAAAGCAAACACCAATGTGCTTTGTTTTTCTTTTACATAACCAATCACATACCACCGGTTACGGTATTGTTTGAGCAGGTAAGGACTGAGCAGGTAGGTGCGTTTGGATTTTCCAAAGGGATGGTATTGTATTTCCACAACGGTTTGCTCAATAATACAATGGTACAATGGATGCAGGTGTTCATAACCCAATCCGCTGCCGCTTTCAAGACGGATAAAAGCAGCCGCATCGGGTTGGTTACTTTTTTCTTTACTGCTGCCCGTTACCAGTTTATTCACCAGGCCGTCAAAATGAAAGGCCAGGTTGGTGTTGCCGTAAGCTTTCATACTGGCATTGGCAAAATCAAGCACCCATTTATCCTCTTCGGTAATGTTGTTTTGTTCAAAAGAATAGTCGGGGTCTGTGTACACATAGCCACCTTTTTTACGGTCAAACAGAATCGGAGCCTGTTTATGTATACGCATGAATTCAATATCTTTTGACAACATTCCATCTGTAATGGATAACTGTTCCTCTGCCAGTGCTTCCAGAATGCGTTGGCGTGAAGCAACAAAACGCTTGCTCCGGATAGTGCGATCAATAATTAGGTAGCGTTGGTATGCGTTTTTGGTAGCGGCCATGGTAGTACTATTAATGGGATTTCAGACGAAGTGGTGAAATATATATCAACTTTATAGTTTTGTTCTTCATTATATTAAAAAAATCGGATTTCTTTAAAACGCCTCTCCAAACTGTAAATACAAGCCGTAATTTCCTTTGCCATTTCCTACGCCGTAGTCTATTCGTATATGCTGCCGTTCATTTTTGCTGGTGGCAAATCGTAAACCGCCTCCCACGGAGTATTTTAAACGTTTCCATTCCGGCTTGCTGAATTTGCCATTAACATCTCCTGCTCCGGCAAAGGCTACCGTACTCCAACGGCGAAACAAATGCAGACGGTACTCAGCCTGCAGGGTCAATAAATCATTATCCCTGTAACGTCCGTTAAAAAATCCACGCATACGGTCGGCACCACCTAAAGAAGCTAAACTTCGGATGGGTACATCCATACCAGCATTGAAAAATCCATAGGCCTGCAGAGCTATAATCTGTTTTCGGTTCAAACGAAGGAACCAGCGTGCATCGGCCACAATATTTGTGTAACGGTGATCGGATAACAGCAATGAAGTAAAATGTGTGGCTGATAACGAAAGCAAATGTCCTTTATCCGGCCAAAAGGTATTGTTACGGGTATCCCATGAAAGACTGGCACCGATACCGGAAACCTGGTAAGGCGCTCGTCCTTTTACATCCTGTACATCAAACAAACCGCCTTGTTGCACATTTATATCCACCACCCGTTGAAATTCATAGCTGATGCCTGCAAAAAATTTGCGACCCAGCAATCGTTGTGCATGCAGGTAAATATAGTATTGCCTGAAATCATAATCCTCCGCCATGGAGGCTGTAGTTCCGTTGCCCAATCCCCAGAAGCGATCCGGAAAATAACTGTAAGAAAGATTGGAGTTTAAAATGTATTTCTCGCCCGGGAAGAAAACCGGTCCTCTTATTAAAAAGATGAATTGTTTGCGAAGTGAATAGCTGCCTAAAAAGTTAATGACCGATGTTCTTGTAGCAGAATCTTTTTTTCTTGTGGTATAAAATGTATAACTGCCGCCTGCTCCAAAGCTCCAGTCAGTTTCAATGGAACGGGAAATCACCGGTACGGCCAGCAATTGATTTTTGGTAAGGGTGGAATCTTTTTGTTGCGCTTTAACAACAATTGTAAAAAGGCAGCACAAGACCATCAGGAAACAAAACCGGGTCTTCATGTTACGGTTGAATGGTTTGAAACGCTTGTCCGAGGTAGTTGGTAATATCACCTGCCATCATTGCTTCCTCTGAAAGATTATGTGCAGCTATATCTCCGGCCATGCCATGCAGATACACACCCAGCACACAGGCCTCTTCTGCACGATAGCCCTGTGCCAGCAATCCGGTAAGGATGCCACTCAATACATCACCACTGCCTGCGGTAGCCATGCCCGCATTACCGGTACTGTTGAAAAAGGCTTTGCCATCAGGACAAGCAATCAATGTATGATGCGTTTTTAAAATAATGTGTACGTTTAGTTTGGCCGCCTGGTGCAGGGCCTGTTGCAGCCGTTCAAAATCATTGGCAGCTTTACCAAACAACCGTTCAAATTCTTTGGGATGTGGTGTGAGAATACATTCTTCATGTAGGATCTCCTGCAGATTTTGTTTGATGCTTAAGAGGTTTAATGCATCTGCATCCAACACCGTTGGTTGGTGTGTTTGTTTCAACAGGTCAACAACAACCGTAGCTGTTTCTTCGTGCAGCCCGATACCGGGTCCGATGCCAATGGCCGCATAGCGTAATAGTTCTTTGGGTAGTTTTGAAAGATGAAACTGGCTGTTGTCTGTTTCCACCATCGCTTCCGGAACAGCGGTTTGCAAAATAGTATAACCGCATTGGGGAATCAATGCTGTGGCCAAACCGGCGCCACTGCGCATACAGGCCTTGGTCATTAAAACAGCAGCACCCATTTTGCCATAGCTGCCGTTCAGCAGCAATGCATGTCCAAAATTTCCTTTGTGTGCAAATGTTTTTCTTGGTTTATAAATAGATTGAGCAAGTGCTTTATCAATCAATTGACATGGAGTGGTGTTAATAACTTCAAACTGCGGATGCAAACGAATGGGCAACAAGTGTACGTTGCCGAATGCTTCCTGGTTTTCATCCATCATAAAACAAAGTTTCGTGTTTTGAAAACTGAGTGTATGATGTGCCTGGAAAACAGTGGCTTCTTTGCAACTGATATCTGCATACATACCGGTAGGAATATCAATGGCAATCCGCTCTGCGTTGGTTTGATTGAGATGCAGTACCAGTTTTTGCGTAACACCTTCCAATGGTTTGCTTAAGCCTGTGCCCAGCATCGCATCAATGATCACATCCTGTTCCTGTATATTGGGAAAGAATAACTCTGATTGTATGAAATGAATATCAAATGTAAGCGGATGTAAGCGGCGCAGGTTAGTTTGAAAATCATCTGTGCCTTTATGGCCAAACTCCAGTACATAGACTGTTACTTTACAACCTTTCTGCAATAACAATCTTGCAATAGCCAATCCATCACCACCATTATTTCCTTTGCCGCAAAAAACATGAAGATGTTTGTTTGCATAACCGTTATGAATTAACCATTCGGCACATTGCGTAGCGGCACGTTCCATTAAATCAACAGACGCAACGGGTTCGTTAGCGATGGTGTAAGCATCCCAGTCTTTGACTTGTGAAGCAGAGAAAATCTTCATGTGTTAAAGTTACTATATCTCATTTTAAATTGTAAGTAATCTGAAAGCCTGGCTAAGTGATAAACCCGAAGAACAATCTTTAAATCACAAATAGACAAAGGGAAGAAGAGATTAAACACTAAGCCTTGTCTTACTTCGTGCCTTTGCGCCTTTGTGTGAAATGGTATTCAAACAAAAAAGGTCTGAAACAATTCAGACCTTGGAACCATAGAAAACCAGACCTATTTCTTTCCAAATGCAAACCGCACACTCACTGCAACTGTAGAGGCACGGAAAGCAACATTGTCAATTAAATTCAACTCAGGCTTCCAGTCAATGGATAGATTCACAGGTACTTCTTTAAAATTATAATCCAATCCTGCGATGCCGGTAATACCAAGATTATTGTTTCCCCGGAAACCAACATAGGCACCGGCGCCATAATACCATTGCAATCCTTCAACCCCTTGTATGTTTTGAAACCGTTCATACAATGCTCCCAATGCAATGGCATCGCCCCTGAGGTTAAGGATACCTTCTACAGCCGATTTTTCATTGAGAAAATAACGGTAGGTAAATCCTGTGGAGAGTGACTGGTCAATACTGCCTAAACGCACACCGGCCTGGTGTTTTGTTTGTGCCTGTGTTTTATCGAATGTAAATACAAGTGCAAGAAGCAGGAGTGGAGCAATGTGTTTGTACATGAATTTCGGTTTCTGTACCAATAACCGAAAACTATGCCACTGCTTTTCCTTTTTTTTCTTTTGTGAAAATTTTAAACCATGCATAAGCCAGGAGCATTGCGATGAGTGATGCTACCATAACGGCCATTTTGCTTTCGTCCTGTGTGAAAGAACTCTTAAATGCAAGCATGGAAATAAAAATACTCATGGTAAAACCAATGGCTGCCAGTAAACCCAGGCCAATCATGTGTTTCCATTGAATGTCTTTTGCTAAACTTCCTGCTTTCAGTTTCACGAGTAAAAATGTAAGTCCCACAATACCCAGCGGTTTACCTATAAGCAAGCCCGCCATAATGCCGATGCTTAAATTGTTACCAAGGTTTTGTACAAAACCATCCGGAACAATAATGGCTGTATTGGCTAATGCAAAAACAGGAATGATGAGAAAGTTTACATAGTTGTGCAGACTGTGTTCAATAGGATCCAGTTTATTTATGGGAATGGTAAAGGCAAATAATACCCCGGCAATAGTAGCATGCACTCCTGAGTTAAAGAAACAAAGCCAGGTAACAAGCCCCAGTAAAAAATTCCAGAAGCCAAAAGGAAGTTTAAAATAATTCCAGATAGCAAGGAAGGCAACAATACCTAAGCCGCCAAACAGATAACCGAATTGAATCGTTTCAGTATAGAAAACTGCAATGGCAACAATAGCACCCAGATCATCTATAATGGCAAGCGCTGTTAAAAATATTTTCAATGAAAGCGGTACTCTCTTGCCGAGCAATGAAGCAACACCTAATGAAAAAGCAATATCTGTGGCCATGGGTATGCCCCAGCCATTTTGAAATTCAGTTCCTTTATTGAATACAAAGAAAATCAAGGCCGGTACCAGCATACCACCTAATGCGCCTGCAACCGGTAAAATAGATTTTTTGAAAGAGGCCAATTCACCACACAACAGTTCTCTTTTAATTTCCATACCCACCTGGAAAAAAAAGATGGCCATTAATCCATCATTGATCCAATGAATAATGGTATGCGGTAAATAATGCGACAGATGTGTTTCACTGTTCCAGAAACCTGCATAACCATTTCCCCAGCCGGTATTGCTGATCATTAATGAAACAGCAGTGCATATAATGAGCATGATGCCAACAGCACGACTGTCGTGAATAAATTCAAGCAGGGGAGAAAGGAAACTTCGTTTGAGGTATTTCAATGGCATGTGCAAATATAAAGCCCCCACTAACTCCCCCAAAGGGGGAGAATTGCTTTTCACAGTCCTTGCTTTTTTGGGTGTCTGAAAAAAATCAGAAAGTTTGAAATGCCCTGAATTGAAAAGAACTAATTATTTGGTAATTAATTAAGTTAAAAAAAAAGAATAGTATTTTTTTAAAATATATTGATGAGAAATTCTTAGTTGAAGTGGTAGAACAACAAGATTAGTAAAGATAAACTGTGCCGCTCTTTCTCCTTTGGAGAAAGAGAAGGAGATAGAGGCCGTTTTACAGGAACAACTCCAGTTTATTCTTGGGTCTTCGTTGTTCAAGCCATTTAAAATTATCCAGCTTTTTCTGATCCTCCGGCAATTGACGGATAGGATAGGTGATGCCTTTTACAGAGCTGGTAAACTTTACTTTTTTAGCTTCTTTGTCGGCAAAGAACATATCAATCATATCTGCAGTAGTACGATTCATGCCTACAAAAGCACTATCACTGTCCTGTGCGTAGTAAATACTTTCTGAACTTCCTTTTGCTTTAACAAAATCAATTTCCCCATTTTTAAAGTAGGCATTGATGGTTCTTCCTTTAATCTGGTTGAAAAAATTTGCTGTTGATTTTACATCCTGCACCAGCAATGCATTTTCCCAAACAAAAAGACGGGAAGGTTTTTTGTTTTTCGTGTACATGAAGATGGTATCGCCGGTTACCTGACTGCCACGTGACCATGCTACAGGATCATAATACAATTGAAAGGCACTGTCAACTCCTGAATAAAACATACTGTCTGCCACAGCCTGCAGTGAGTCATTGTAAATACGCACATTGCGGAAAGCAGTAATAAAACGTAGTGTATCTGTTTCTGTTTTCGGCCTCGGTGCAAAGCTGGTCCGTTGATTAATGGTATCTTTTACAACAATCGTTACAGAATCTTTTGCTGCAATGGGCTTTGAAGCGCTGTCAACAGTTGATGGAATCAATTTGCCTCTTCTGTCTGTAACAGGCGGTGTTGGTACCTTTGTTACAATACTATCTTTTTTAATGACAGTTGTTTCCGTTTTGATGGATGTTTTACTGCTGTCCTGTATGGCAGCAACGGGTGGTTCAGTTTGTTTGCTGCTGTCTTTTGTTATTGCGGGCGTTGGTGCTTTGTTGAGCAGCGAATCAACATTTACAACACGTGTTGTGGTAACGGTATCAAATTCTTTGATGTACCCACCTTTTAATTGTTCGAGGTCTTTCATCAAACCTGAGTAAATGGTATCTGCAGCGATGTAAACAGAGTCAGCTTCCTGCACTACTACCAGTACCGGTTTTTCCGTAGCTAAGAAATTCTTTTTGTTTTTATTGAAGAACACCCGGTTACTGAATAATAACACACCTTGTGCTGTATCCTTAAACTGAACATTTCCTTTGGCTTCTCCAAAACCTGTTTTGTCATCCATCACCATATTATCAGCAATGATGGTGCTGGTACTGTCCTTTACAACGGAACGACCGGCAAAGACTGCTTTTTTTGTTTTGAGATCATAATAACCACTGCGTACGTTGGAAACAGAGTTGCCACTCTTAATAGTGGTAGGAGCAATGAAAGTGGCTACTTCGCTGGTGGTATTGTATAAAAGAGAATCTGTTGCAAGCGCAACTTCAGGATCACTCATTTTTACACTGCCGATGAAGTAAATATCTTTAATATCAGCATAGTAAAAGCCTTGCTTACTGTAGAGAGTGGTTTGTTTGCTTTCAATACGTCCGCCATTACGGTAAGTACCTACTTTTCCGTTCATATCATAATCCATCTCATCGGTGTACAGTGTACTGTTGCCATCCGTAAGCTTTACTTTATTTTTAAATGTGGCTAGTTTTTTATTGCCTTCGTATTGCATATAGCTGCTGTAAATATTCACACTATCAGCATCATTTATATGCACATTGCCGAAGGCTTCCATGAAGTTGGTGCGTTCATTCCATATTAAACTGTCGCATTTAAATTTGGTATTGCCCTGGTGGATGATCACATTCCCTGTTAAAATCTGTAATTGTGTAACAGAGTCAATTGTTTTAAAATCAAAACGATTGGCATTGATGATGTTTACTACCCGAACAGTATCAGAAGTTTGAGAGGGACGGGGAGGAGCAGCCGCAGGTTTTTGTGCAGTTGCAGCATACGTGCACAGCATACAACAACTCAGCAATACAAATCTCAGCAGGCGCATCTTATTATTTATTTGTACTGTCGGCCAATGGTGCAGTCAGCGGGGTGCCTTTGTCTTTTCTTCCGAACACAGAGAAACTTACATAACGTTTCGGATGTGTTTTTAAATCATCCAGTAGAATATTTAAACTGCGAACGGTATTTTGAAGATTATTGTAAAGCTTTTTATCATTCACCAGTAAACCAAGTGAACCATCGCCTTTATTTATTTTTTCCATCACATCTTTTAACTGGGTAACGGTGTTGTTAAGGCCATTGATGGTTTCTTTCAGTTCCAGTTCAGAAAACTTTTTAGAAGTTGTTTTGAAGTTCTCAATGGTGGCATTGAGATTTTCATTGTTTTTATTCAGGTTGGTGGTAAAGGTTTCAGCATTCTTCAATGTTTTAGCTAATGAACCATCTTTGCTGTCAAGCAGTTCTGTAAGATTAGCAGATGTGTTTTTTAAATTAGCGATCACAGCTTTGAGATTTGCCTTGTTCCCTTCATCAAACACAGAATTGAAACTGCTCAGTACCATTTTTAAGGAATCAACTGCCTGTTTGATGTTTGCCAGTACAGGATCAACACTGCTGTTGAGTTTTGACATCAGATCGGCCGAAGGTTCGCTGCGGAGCGTATCACCTACTTTAATATAAGCCGTGGAATTACCCGGATTAATATTGAGCGATGTGCTGCCCGTTAAACTCCCGTTGATCACGGCCAATGAATTCACCGGAATATTTACTTTCTGATCCACATTAATTGCTACAATCACTTCGCTGATGTTTTCATCGGAGGCATCAATACTATACACATTGCCAATTCGGAATCCTTTGACCTTTACCGGGCTGGAAATTTCCAGTGATCCTACATCTGAAAAACGGGCATAAATAACATCAGATCGCTTGATGAGGTTTTTTCCTTTGAGCATATTATAACCCAGCACCAGCAGGGTTACAGCAATTACAGTTAAAGCGCCAACTTTGGTTTCGTTTGAAACAGTCATGGGTTGATTATTAGTGTAGAATCCGTTTCAAGCCGGATTCAGTAAGGGCCAAAAATAAGAAATGTTTTCCCGTTGCCAACCGGCATCAGAGAAACTGCTGTTAAAATAAAAAGAGGCTATTTTTTGCCGTTGTTGGGTTGTTGTACGGCAGCAGGACTTTTTTCTACCAGTTCTTTATAGCGATTGATAGCTTTAACAATGCTTTCAGCCATGGTTTGCTGTCCTTGATTACTCATTAAAAAGCTTTCTTCTGTTTCATTAGATAAAAATCCAAGTTCTATCAAAATGCTGGGCATGGCGGTTGCCTGCAGTACCCAGATACCTTTTTGTCTTTGTTTTACACCACGGCTGAACCTACCGATACCTACAAACTCTTCTTCCACCATTGCAGCCAGTTTTACGCTGTTGGAAAAGAACTGCTTGGTCCATAAAGCTACCTGTTGTTTAATCAAGGGATCGTTGATGTTGGTATTGAAAGTGCTATCGTCTTTTTCGTTTTCGAAAATATCACCGTTCTCCATAATGATATCTTCTTTGTCTTCTGTTTTATGTGCGGCAAACACATAAGTTTCTGTGCCATTGGCAGGGTTGGGGTGATAATAGGTTTTATATACAGGTACAGTTACTGTTTTTTTAACTTTCTTTTTCTTTTTGCCTTTTCCTACATATACCCAACGGGTTTCTGTACGGCTGCCTTCACGTCTTACTTCTCTTAACTTGGGAGCGTAATTACAATGAATGGATACAAATAAGTTTCCTTTATTGGCATTGGCAAAATTGGCACGTTCCTGGAGCGACACAAAAAATGGAGTAGGTCTTGTTTCCAGCACTTTTACATTGGGCAACTGTTTCTTAATTTCTTCCACCACTTTTTTTGAAACCTCATAGGATATTACATCTTCCTGGCCATTGATGCCTTTTGCACCATCCGGTGAACTCATGGATCCTTTAAAGCCGTGTCCTGCATCCACGATAATGGTATTAATTTTTGCTACAGAAGCTTTATCGGGTATTCTATTATCTTTTTTACTGGTAAAGGATAAAATAACAAGGCTTATCATGCAAAGGCAGATAAAAGCCGGTAACCAGTTTTTAGTCATAATTCAAATTCTTTGGGTTAATACTTCTTTGCAAGATTCACAGTTCCTTAATGCAAATGTGGTTATTTTTGCCCCCATTGCGTTATGAACATTACCGGCAAAGTTAATTATAAATATGTATTGCTATCAGTTTCAGCGGTTCTTGTCCTGTATGGATTAACGGTTGAGGGGCGCACATCATTTCGCAGAAGAGCACAATTTGTTATTCCTTTAACAGTTAAAGTAACAGTTAAAGATACTGTTCCGCCGGGCGCAAGAAATAAGCCACTCACACAAGTTCCTGTTAAGCCTGATACAATTAAACCTGCTAAAAGTGATTCATCATTGGTGAAAGACAGCCTGATGATGAAGGACAGCGCTTTTCAGAAAACAGATACATTCAATCTCAAAGTTTCGAAGGATAGCCTGGACGGACCGGTGGAGTTTGTAGCAGAAGACTCAATGGTAATTGATATACCGGGAGATAAAATTTACATCTATAATAAAGGACAGGTAAAGTATAAAGATATTATGCTGGATGCCCAGATCATACAACTGGATCAAACCACCAGCATGCTTACAGCCTATCCCACTAAAGACAGCACCGGGAAGCGTTTGGGTGTTCCTGCTTTTAAACAGGGCGAAGAAGCATTTACGGCTGATACCATCCGTTATAACTTTAAAACACAAAAAGGTTTAACAGTTGGAACCTATACCCAACAGCAGGAAATGTTTGTTTATGTAAACCGTTCCAAGCGAATTGCTCCTGATGCTTTTTATGGGGAAGGTGCCCGTTTCTCCTCCTGTAATTTTGATACACCGCATTTTGCCTTCCGGGCTAAGAAAACAAAATTCATCAGTAATAAAATTGCTGTTACGGGTCCCGTTCGCCCGGAGTTTGAAGGAGTGCCTATTCCTATTGGTTTGCCGTTTGGTTTGTTTCCTTTAAAACAGGGAAGAAGAACCGGTTTACTTCCGCCTCAACCGGTAGTGAACGAACAACTGGGTATAGGTCTTGAAGGTTTGGGTTATTACAAAACCTTCGGTGATCATTGGGATGCTTCCATAAGAACCAATATTTATTCCTATGGGTCCTGGAATCTTTTTGTTTCGCCGAGTTACCGTAAACGATATCGTTATAACGGAGGTATTAACCTGAGTTTCATGAATAATAAAGTGGGGTTTAAAGATGATCCTGATTACCGGCCACCTTCCCGTAACTTCTCAGTACAATGGAGTCATGCGGTGGATGGAAAGGCAAGACCGGGAACCAATTTCAGTGCCAGTGTTAATGTTGCAACAAGTTTATTCAATAGTTTTTTCCCAAATAATGCAGTTCAGAATTTCAATAACCAGTTGAACTCTTCTATTGCTTACCAGCGTACTTGGGCCGGTAAGCCGTATAATCTGACAGTTACGGCTAATCATAATCAAAACACCAATCAACGTTTATTTAATATTACGCTTCCCGCTGTTGGATTTACCGTAAACACCATCTACCCATTTCAGAAAAAAGAATTTGCAGGAACGCCTAAGTGGTATGAAAAGCTGGGTATAGCTTACAACGGAACATTTAATAACCAGATTTCTTTTTATGATACAGCTGTGAATGTGCGCAGGTTACTGGATACGCTTGACTGGAATGCAACACATTCTATTCCTATTCAATTATCATTACCTCCGCTCGGACCTTTGCAGATTGGTCCTTCCATCAGTTATTCAGAAACATGGCGCAGCAGGGGCTACTCCCGTGAGTGGGACCCCAATTCAAAAAAAGTGATAACCTCTTCTGCAAGAGGTTTGTACCGTGATAAGCGTATGAGTGTGGGATTGAATGTAAGTACGGCTTTGTTTGGTATGCTCAACTTTAAACGCAAAACCGGCATACAGGCTATCAGGCATGTGATTCGGCCAACAGTAGGAATAGGCTATGCACCCAACCTCAACGTAAATAACTGGCAAAAGGTGCAGATAGATTCAGCAGGTAATACGTTGTTTTTTGATACGTATTCTCCTTTCTCAGGTGTTGAGTTTATACAGCCGGGTGGGGGTAGCATCAGCTTCGGCATTGATAACAACCTGGAGATGAAAATAAGGAGCAAAACAGATACAACAGAAGAAGGAATGAAAAAGGTTCGTTTGATTGATGGTTTTGGTTTTAATGGTTCCTATAATCTGACCGTCGATTCTTTTCAACTGAGCGATTTTAATTTTTACCTGCGCAGTAATTTGTTTGATAAAATCAGTTTAACGGCCGGGGCTAATATTTCGCCTTATCAGCAATTAGCCAATGGAAGAAAAATTTCAAAATATGCATGGCAGGGCGATAAGTTCAGTTTGGGTACTTTCACCAACGGTTTTGTTTCAGTCAACACTAATTTCCGCAGTAAACCAAAAGATGAAAAAAAGGCAAAAGAACGGGAGGCGCAGGAGCGTGAGAGAAGCTATGAAGCAGATGAACGCAGCCGTGAAATGAATATGATACAAAGTAACCCGGCAGAGTTTGCTGATTTTAATATTCCCTGGAGCCTTAATTTATCCTATGCGCTCAATCTTACAAGAGTGCCCCGATCTGATTTTTCAGGGTTTACCACCATGCTCACCCAGTCTTTAAACTTTAATGGTGATTTTAATCTTACAGAAAAATGGAAGATACAGGGTAGCGGAACTTTTGATATACAAACACGCAAACTCCAGTATATCACTACGTCTATTTCCCGTGATCTGCATTGCTGGCAACTATCCATTAACGTTACACCGGTAGGTCCTATCCGCACCTTTAGTATCACCATCAATCCTAAATCATCGTTATTAAGAGACTTACGTATTAACCGCTCCCGTTTCTTTTACAACAATATTCCCCGTTAATTTTTACAGCTAAAAAAAAGGCCATCCCTAAGAATAGGGACGGCGTATTTACCTATAAGAGAACCAACAGTAGGTTTGAAATATCTTACAATGTTGTTTCGGCAGCTATTTGCCAGGAACCGTTTTGTTTTATTTGTTTGATGCGGTAATAGACTTTATTGTCCTGTTTTTTTTCTTTGAACTGATAGCGGAAACTTTCTTTCTCCACGAAACCTGTGAGAACAACAGCAACTGTTTTAAAATGCTCTCCGTCTGTGCTGCGTTCAATTTCATAATATAGATCGGCATCTTCTTTATCGGCAGTCCAATTAAGAATCGTATAGTTATGAGCAGATGAAGTAATTGTAACAGAGGAAACTTTTGGCCAGTTGGTCAATACAGATTGCGCAGTGCCTTTAATACCTATGCAGAATAAGCAAACGAACAGAATTGTTTTCATAATGCCTCAATTTGAGTACAGGGTACACAGGAATGGATCAACGGATTTCTAAAGAGGAAGATTGGAAAGGGTTTCCGGATAGTGGGGTAATAATTGAAGCGGAAAAGATGTTAGGGCCGGATTCAATTACACCGTAAAAATACGGTCGTATTCGGATTCACCAAGCTTTTTTCATAATTTTTTTTTGAACTTTGATTTTTAAAGAGATAGAAGCGTGAATTGCTTTTGGATACAAGATAAACGGCAATTATCTTTGCCGCTCTAAAAATGGTCCCGTAGCTCAGTTGGATAGAGCAACAGCCTTCTAAGCTGTGGGTCACACGTTCGAATCGTGTCGGGATCACTTCACAAAAGTCCATACACATGGACTTTTTTTATTCATTTTTTTTGCCGTTGTTATGGATATAAAAATGGAACAGAGTTGGAAAGAAGTGCTGAAACAGGAGTTCAGCAAGCCTTATTTTCAGCAGATTGTTACGTTTTTAAAAACAGAAAAACTGCAAAAGAAAATCATCTATCCACCCGGTTCGCTCATCTTTAATGCGTTTGATCAAACACCTTTTCACGGGGTAAAAGTGGTGATTCTGGGCCAGGACCCATATCACGGTGCCGGGCAGGCGCATGGTCTTTGTTTTTCAGTACAGGATGGAGTACCACCGCCGCCATCGCTTATCAACATTTATAAAGAAATTGAATCGGATCTTGGTGTAGGTATGCCTGCCCGCTATGGTAATCTTACCAAGTGGGCACAGCAGGGTGTACTCATGCTGAATGCTTTTTTAACGGTAAGAGCCAATGAACCAGCCAGTCATTCTAAAATAGGATGGGAAGAATTTACCAACAGTGTAATTAAAAAGATATCTGATGAAAAGAAAGGTGTGGTGTTTATCCTCTGGGGTAAGTTTGCACAGGAAAAACAAGTGTTGATTGACGAAACCAAACACTATGTACTCAAGGCCGCCCATCCTTCGCCCTTCAGTGCTGATAAAGGTTTTTTTGGCTGCCGTCATTTTTCAAAAGCCAACGAATTGCTCATGAAACAGGGGATTGAACCCATTGATTGGAAATTACCATGAAGATGATTCAGAATATACTGGGCAGAGTTTTTGCTTTGTGGGCCATGCTCACTTTTATACTTACTATGCTGTTGATTTTATTGCCTACATGGGCTTTTGGATTGCTGGCCGAACCCAAACGTACCAGGGCTTTTATCAATCTATCACGGTTGTGGATGGGTGTTTGGTTACCGCTGGCAGGAATAAGGTTGGTTATAAAAGGGAAAGAGCATTTTGCAAAAGGTGAAAACTATGTGGTGGTGTGCAATCATAACTCTTTAATGGATGTACCTGTTACATCGCCCGGCATACCGGGCGGTAATAAAACCATCGCTAAGATTGAGTTTACAAAGATTCCCTTGTTTGGAATCATTTACAGGCGTGGCAGTGTACTGGTTGATCGTAAAAGTGAAGAAAGCCGCAGCAAGAGTTATGCTTATATGAAGAAGGTGCTGGAAATGGGGCTGCATATGTGTATTTATCCTGAAGGCACAAGGAACAAAACCAACCTGCCATTAAAAGAGTTCAAGGATGGAGCTTTTCGCCTGGCTATTGAAACCAATAAGGCGATCATTCCTGCCGTTTTATTTAATACCAAAAAAGTATTGCCGCAGCATAAAAAGTTTTTCTTCTGGCCCGGCCGTATTGAAATGCATTTTTTACCACCGGTACCGGTGGATGGTTTAAAGCAGGAAGATGTAAAAAGCCTTAACAAGAAAGTATTTGATTTGATGTGGTCCTATATTGAAACACAGAAATCAATTTGATTACTCCATTACTTTCGTTTCCAGCTCCATTACCTTTTCAAAAACCTGTTCGTACTCAGTATTGAGTTGATTCAATTGTTTGCTGTGATTTTGATAAGCCGTTTCTGTTTGCTGAAACTTTACTTTATCACTATACGTTGCAGGATCGGAGAGGAGTTGCTCCAGTTTGTTTTTTTCGGTGGTGATGGTATTGATTTTTTCTTCCAGCTGCTGTAAGATTTTTTGCTGGCGGTTGAGTTCTTTCTTTACTTCTTTGTTGATGACTCCTTTACTGTCATTAACGGGTCCGGCTGTTTGTTTTATTTCAGCTTTCTTTTCAACAGTAATTTCTTTCTTGGGTGTATCTGCTACCGGCTCTTTTTTTGACGCCATACGCTCTTTCCATTCCAGGTACTCTGTATAGGTTCCTTTGAATTCTTTGATTTCACCATCAATAATTTCCCAGATCTTATTGGCGGTTTTAGAAACAAAGTAACGGTCGTGACTTACCAGGATGATGCTTCCTTCATACTTATTCAATGCTTCAATGAGCAACCCAACTGAATGCATATCCAGGTGATTAGTAGGTTCATCCAGCAGTAAAAAGTTGGCTTTGCTGATGATGGTTTTTGCCAGTGCAATCCTTGCTTTTTCACCACCACTCAACACTCGGATTTTTTTATCTGCATCATCACCACTGAACAAAAAACAACCCAGCAGTGTACGTAGCTCCTGGTCTGTTTTCTGGCTGCCGCAGGTTTTCAATTCATCAATTAAAGTATGATTCAGGTCCAGTGATTCCAGTTGATGCTGGGCATAAAAGCTTTCATCTACATTATGCCCCCATTTGCGTTCACCTTCAAAGGATTCAGTTCCTGCAATGATCCGCAACAGAGTGGATTTCCCTTTTCCGTTGGCACCTATCAATGCAATTTTATCGCCCCGTTCAATTTCTGCCTGAGCATTTTTTACAATTTGTATAGGGCCGAAATGTTTACTCAGGTGTTTGAGTTCACACAAAACTTTGCCGGGTTGTTTATCTACCGAAAAGTTGATGCGGATGCTGGGACGGTCAGAAGTGGGGGCTTCGATCATATCTAATTTTTCCAAACGCTTCACAGCACTTTGTGCAGCGGCTGCTTTGGATGCTTTTGCACGGAAACGTTCAATAAAACGTTCCTGCTGGCGTATATAATCCTGCTGATTTTCATAAGCCTTTTGCTGCATATCCATCCGCAGCTCTTTTTCCTGCTCATAAAAAGAATAATTACCGCCATATATATGCAGGTCCTGTTGAAATACTTCTACAATCTTGGTAACCATTCTGTCTAAAAACCAGCGGTCATGGCTCACAATTACTACTGAACCCTGATAGTGCTGCAGGTATTTTTCCAACCATTCAATACTGGGCAGGTCCAAGTGATTGGTAGGTTCATCTAAAAGCAAAAGGTCAGGCTGTTGCAAGATCATTTTAGCTAAGAGTACACGCATACGCCATCCGCCGCTGAATTCTTTGTAAGGCCGCTGCAAGTCTGAATTGCTGAAACCAAGACCCTGCAGAATTTCTTCTGTACGGTGGTGCATGTTGTAACCACCGAGTGTTTCTATTTCATGCAGTTTATCAGAATAAAGATGCAGGAGGTTTTCATCGTCATGATTCTGTTCCAGTTGTTTGCCCAGTTCTTCTACTTCTTTTTCCAGTTGCAATACCTTTTCAAAAGCTCCGAGTGCTACCTGTAAAATAGAATCGTTGGTATCAAAACTCAACAGGTCCTGGTGCAGGTAGCCGATGCTGGTGCTGCGGCTGCGGATCACTTCTCCTTTAGATGGGGAATATTCGCCTACCAGCAACTTTAATATAGTTGATTTGCCGGTGCCGTTGTACCCGATCAGCCCGATGCGTTCATTGGGGTGGATATGCCAGGTGGCTTCTTCAATAATGGCTCTTGCGCCAAACTCAAACGTAACATTTTGTAATCCTGCTAACATAATGATAAAAGTGCGGCGAAGTTAAGCCATTCACAGAATGATAAAATGCCTGTAACCGAAATCGGCTACCTTTGCCAAAATTTTTATACTATGAAATATGTTCTTATGCTGATGCTGTTGTCTGTAGGTTTTGTTGCCTGCAAAAATGGCGAAGACAAACAAGCAGATACTCCTGCAACTGAAGAAAAGAAAGAAGGGAACGGTAACCGGTATTCTGAATCATTTACAACATCATTTAATAATGTGTTGAACGCCTATTACAATCTGAAAGATGCATTTGTTAAGAGTGATACCGTTGCTGTAAATGCTGCAGGCACTCAGCTTAAAAACTTACTTGACAGTTTAAAACTGGATGAAGTACAACAAAAAGATACGGTTGCTTTTTCAAGCATCAGCGGCAGACCCGGTGATGCTGCAGCTGAAATAACGGCTATGCTTTCAGAAAAAGAATTAGAAAAAAAGCGTGAATCTTTTGAAATGATCAGCGGTGCGTTTTATGATCTGCTCCGGGCTGTTCGTCCAAACGGAGTTACTGCTTACTATCAATACTGCCCGATGGCCTTTAATGATAAAGGTGCTTACTGGCTGAGTAATGCTGACAGTATCCGTAATCCTTACTTCGGTAAAAAAATGCTTACATGTGGTGAAGTGAAAGAAACGTTGAAGTATTGATAGATCATATAACACTGATTCCTGATTTATTTTATCAGTAGAGTTACATCATACAATCATGAATTTAAGCGGCCTTATTCTTTTCGTGCAGGATATTAATAAGCTCAAAACTTTTTACAGGAGCTTCTTTCATTGTGCTGTTATTGAAGAAATCAAAGATGAATGGGTGTTGTTACAGGCCGGTAATGGAGAAATAGGATTGCACAAAGCTGGTACAGCTTCTTCTTACCTGATTAAAAATAACGGCGGCGAAAACAATAATGCTAAAATAGTGTTTGAATGTACAGATGATATTACCGGAAAACATCAAGAGTTTTTAAATAATGGTATCAGTGTAAGTGAAATCAAATCATGGGAAGGTTATGACTTCCTGTTATTTGATGGTGCAGACCCGGAAGGAAATATGTTTCAGGTTAAACAGAAAAAATAACGACGGCAAAACAAGTATATCCTGCGAATGAAAATTTTTGTTGCAAACCTTATCCTTTGCCTGTTGTATATAACAGCAGGAGCACAGGATAAATTCACTATCAGCGGTTATGTAAAAGACAGTACCAGTAACGAAACTGTTATTGGTGCCACCATTACAGTTAAAGGCCGAACTAAAGGCATCAGCTCCAATCAATACGGTTTTTATTCTGTAACACTTGAGAAAGGTGTTTATACCATCTCTGTATCTCATATCGGTTATCAATCGAAAGAACTGGAAATTGAATTGAATGCAAACAAACAGTTCAATTTTGACCTTGCGCCACGTATTGCCGTATCGCAGGAAGTAATTGTATACAGCAAAAAACGTGACCTCAATGTGAAAGCAGCACAAATGGGTAAGTTTGAACTGAGCATGAACCAGATCCGTTCAGTGCCGGCGCTGGCAGGTGAAGTTGATCCCATGAAAGTATTGCAGTTGCTGCCCGGTGTGCGTAATGCAGGTGAAGGTAACAGCGGCTTGTATGTGCGTGGTGGTGGACCGGATCAGAATTTGATTTTATTGGATGATGCCGTGGTGTACAATCCCGGGCATTTGTTTGGATTCTTTTCTGTGTTCAACAGTGATGCGTTAAAAAATGTAAGTCTCATCAAAGGTGGAATGCCGGCAAACTACGGAGGTCGTATCAGCAGTGTGGTAGATATTGCCATGAAAGAAGGTAATAACAAAAAATACCAGGTGGAAGGTGGTATCGGAACCATTTCTTCAAGAGTTTCTATACAGGGTCCGGTTGTAAAAGAAAAGGCATCCTTTATTGTTTCGGCACGCAGAACGTATATTGATGTGCTGGCGAAACCCTTTATCAAGAAAGAAAGTAATTTTTTCGGCAGCGGTTATTATTTCTATGATCTCAATGCCAAGTTCAATTATAAGTTTACGGAGAAAGACCGGTTGTATGTGAGTGGTTATTTTGGAAGAGATGTGTTTACCTTCAAAAATGCTGAACGCAGTTTCAGTGCACGCATCCCCTGGGGTAATTCTACAGGAACCATCCGTTGGAATCATGTGTTCAACAGTAAGCTCTTTGCCAATACCTCTGTGGTGTGGAACGACTATCAGTTTGCTTTTGAAGGTGCACAAAGCAATTTTGAAGTAAAGTTTAATTCAGCGGTAAGAGATGTTACTGCCAAGATTGATTTTGATTATTATCCCTTTACAGGTCATCAATTAAAATTCGGAGTCATTGCAACACGTCATAAGTTTAATCCGCAAACAACGAGTGGCCGCAGCGGCGACCAGGTGTTTACTCCTGAAGCAGTGAATAACAAGTTTGCCAATGAAGCCGGTATTTATTTGCTGGATGATTGGGAAGTGAACAGCAAGCTTAAAATCAATTATGGTTTACGGTACACGTTTTTTCAGCAGGTGGGTCCTTATACACGTATTAACGGTGACACCGTTGTTTATAGCAAAGGAGATCCTGTGAAAACCTATGGCGGACTGGAACCGAGAGTGACCATGCGTTATTCCATTGATGAAGAGACTTCGTTGAAAGCAGCCATCACCCGTAATCTTCAGTTTATTCATCTGGTGAGTAATGCCGGTACTACATTACCTACTGATATCTGGGTGCCCAGTACTTACAGGGTTCAACCGCAGATAGGATGGCAATATGCAGCGGGGATCTTTAAAAACTTTAAAGACAACCTTTGGGAAACATCCGTTGAAGTGTATTACAAAACCATGGCGAACCAGATTGAGTATGCGGAAGGATACACACCGGGCATTGGTGATCCGGAAAAAAGTTTTGTGTTTGGAAAAGGCTGGAGTTATGGCGCTGAGTTTTATGTGAACAAAGCAAGAGGCAACTTCACGGGGTGGATTGGTTATACACTTTCCTGGACCTGGAGAAAATTTCCGCAGCTGAACGATGGTGAAAAATATCCCGGTCGTTTTGATCGCCGTCATGATTTAAGTATTGTGGCAAACTATCAGAAAACAAAAAAATGGAAATACTCAGCTGTGTTTGTATATGGCACAGGTAATGCCTTTACATTACCGGAGCGTTTCTTTTTGGTGAATGGCGTACTAACGCAGCAGTTCAGCCGTATTAATCAATACCGTTTAAATCCTTATCACCGCCTGGACTTTGCGGCCATCTATACACCGCAACCAAGGAAAGTACGTAAGTTTAAAACAGAGTGGGTGTTTAGTGTGTACAATGTGTACAGCCGGCAAAATCCTTACTTTATTTATTATGATCAAAGCGGCAATCCTTTGCAGGGCACACTGGAAGTAGAAGCCAGACAAGTTTCTTTATTTCCGGTAATACCGAGTGTAACGTTGAATTTTAAGTTTTAAAATTTACTTCACCCGAAACACCACACTTGCATTCTTCTTATCATCGGCACTTAAAAACACTTTATAATAATTGTCGCCACATTGCACCCGCATGAGAGCAGTGTTTGGTGGAATTTTACCCTGGTTTTCTGCATACATGGTGAGTGTATTGTCTCTTCCTTTAATGGCTTTCAGCTTAAGGGTAATCGGTTTATCGGTCAATGATTTTTGAGCAGCCACAACTTCACCGTTAAATAAAACTGTAATGATATCACCATCAATTTCAGCATTGTCATAAAGGTTCACAGTAATTTCTTCATCATCAATGGTGATGGTTTCAAATACTTTGTTATCCCTGCGCTCTAAACCATTAGGTAATTTCGGAGCAGGTATCACTGGTTTCGTCTCCGGTTTAGAAGGTGTTTTAATTTCTGTTTCTGCTTTTTGAATCGTAGGACCTGTTTTCACCAGCGTATCTTTTTTAGGCGCCTGTTTTGTTGCCGGTGGTTTGGTGGTAGTAGTTTTATTATTTGTTACAGGAGGTTTCGTTACTGGTTTTGGAGCAGGTGTGGTATTGGGTTTATTACCTGTATTGTTTCTAACGGTTGGGTTGGGTGGAGGAGGTGTTGTAACTGTATTCTTCACTAATTGCTTACGGCTTAACACGGTGCTGCCGCTTCCGCAGCCACCATCAGCTTTGGCACTTTTCCATATGCCGGATAATTCTTCCGTTTCTCCTTTTTTGAAATAGGTAAGAATATGTGTTTGCAAACAATCTCGGAAATCAGGAGGCGTATTCCGTTTAATCACTTTTACTTCGGTGGAGGTGAGTGTTTTACTGGCGGGATCGATGGTACCGGTAATTTCGCAAATGGTATAATAACGTTTACCCATGATGGTAAAATAAGTTACCGATGTTCCTGTAAAACTGTTTCCCTTTGCTTCAATTTCTAAAACATATTCAGTGCGATAGCCTTCTTCGCCTTTGGCATCAAAACTGCCACTCCATTGGCCACTGTATTTCTGTGCCAGCAAGGGCAGGGAAATCAAACTGCAGAACACAAGAAGTATTTGTTTCATCATAGCTTTCATCATCAACCTGCAAATTAAAGAAAGCGCAAAGATAGCTTGAGCGAAGCTTTGTTAAAAACGGGAATGGTAACAGTACAGTTGCTTTCATTAAAAAATTACGCAGGCTTTACGTCCTTCTTTCAACTTGCTTGCCATTGCTTGTTTCGTTACCTTTGCTCCTCTTAAAAACAGGAATTTCAGAATGATCAAGATTAGTTTTCCGGATGGAGCTGTTAGAGAATATGCAGCCGGCAGTTCGGCGCTCGATATAGCAAAAAGCATCAGCGAAGGTTTGGCCAGAAAGGTATTGGCGGCCAGTGTGAATGGTGAAGTGTGGGATTTGAGTCGTCCTATCAATGCGGATGCTTCTTTAAAACTTCTTACTTGGGATAATAAAGAGGCACAGTTAACCTTCTGGCATTCTTCAGCACACTTAATGGCCGAAGCGGTAGAGAGCATGTTCCCCGGCGTTAAGTTTTGGGTGGGGCCGCCATTGGAAAGCCCCAAAGGTTTTTATTATGACATGGACCTGGGTGATCGGAAAATGACGGAAGAAGACCTGGCAGCTCTTGAAAAAAAAATGAACGAACTGGCGAAGCAAAACAATGCTTTCGTTCGAAAGGAAATGAGCAAGGCGGATGCCATTCAGTATTTCACTGAAAAAGGAGATGAGTATAAGCTCGACCTGTTAAGTAATCTCAACGACGGAGAAATCACTTTTTATTCACAGGGCAATTTTACAGATCTGTGCCGTGGGCCACATATCCCGGCAACCGGTGCTATCAAAGCCATCAAATTAACTTCTATTGCCGGCGCTTACTGGAAAGGCAATGAAAAAAATAAACAGCTCACCCGTGTTTACGGAGTTACTTTCCCTTCACAAAAAGAAATGGATGAGCACCTGGCCATGCTGGAAGAAGCCAAGCGCAGGGATCACCGTAAGCTGGGTAAAGAGCTGGGCATTTTCACCATGGATGATGATGTAGGGCCCGGTCTTCCTTTATGGCTGCCTAACGGAACGATAGTGATTGAAGAGTTGGAAAAATTAGCCAAAGAAACAGAGCTGGCGGCCGGTTACAAGCGGGTGGTAACACCGCATATTGCCAAGGAAAGCATGTACCTCACCAGCGGGCATCTTCCGTATTATGCGGATAGTATGTTTCCTCCTATGGAAATGGATGGAGAAAAATATTATCTGAAAGCCATGAACTGTCCGCATCATCATAAGATTTTTGATGCAGAACCGAAGAGTTACAAAGACCTTCCGTTCCGTATTGCTGAATATGGCACCTGTTACCGCTATGAACAAAGCGGTGAATTGTTCGGGCTCATGCGGGTACGTTGCCTGCACATGAATGATGCACATATTTACTGCAACCGTGAACAGTTTGCTGATGAGTTTCGTGCCGTTAATGACATGTACCTGAAGTATTTCAAAATTTTTGGCATTGATAAATATGTAATGCGTCTGAGTTTGCATGATCCTTCCAAACTGGGGCAGAAATATGTAAATGAACCCGCATTGTGGAATGAAACCGAAGCGATGGTTCGCCAGGTGTTAATTGAATCCAATATTCCGTTTATTGAAGTACAGGACGAAGCTGCGTTTTACGGTCCTAAGATTGATGTGCAGATCTGGAGCACCATCGGCCGTGAGTTTACACTGGCTACAAACCAGGTTGATTTTAACAGCGGTAACAAATTCAAACTGGCGTATACCAATCAAAACAACCAGCCGGAAGTGCCGTTGATCATCCACCGTGCACCATTGGGTACACATGAGCGTTTCATCGGCTTTTTGCTGGAACATTATGCCGGAAAGTTTCCGTTGTGGCTGGCACCGGTGCAGGTAAAAATTCTGCCCATCAGTGATAAGTTTATGGATTATGCAAAAACTCTGCTGAATGATTTGAAAAAAGCAGATATTCGTGCAGAGATTGACGACCGTAATGAAAAGATCGGTAAGAAAATCCGTGATACAGAGCTGATGAAAGTGCCTTACATGCTCGTGGTAGGTGAGAAAGAAATGAACGAAAACAAAGTGGCCGTTCGCAAGCAGGGTAAGGGAGATGCAGGCACCATGGATGCTGCAGCTTTTATAGCAGAGGCAGCCGCTGAAATCAAAGAGCGTAGATAAAACTTCAGTTCCCCGCTGAAGTTGTTTATAAAAATTAAATTGACAGGGCCTCCGAATGGGGAAGGAGGCACAACAGAGTATGGCATTTCCTCCCAGACCTCCCAGGGGACGATTTATTCCCCGTAAGGAACCAGAACATCGCATCAACAACATGATTCGTGTGCCCGAAGTACGATTGGTGGGCGATAATGTAGAAGTTGGTGTTTATCCCACACAAAAAGCATTGCAGATTGCACAGGAATTGGGCTTAGACCTTGTGGAAATTTCTCCGCAGGCGGTACCACCCGTGTGCAAAGCTATTGACTACAACAAGTTCCTTTACGAAAAGAAGAAGAAAGAAAAGGAAATGAAGGCCAACAGTAAGGCGGCTGAATTGAAAGAAATCCGCTTTACTCCTAATACGGATGATCATGATTTTGATTTTAAATCAAAACATGCCGAAAACTTTTTGAAAGAAGGCAATAAGGTGAAGGCTTATGTACAGTTTAAAGGCCGTGCCATCCAGTTCAAGGAAAGAGGAGAGCTGGTATTGCTGAAATTTGCAGAACGTTTGAAAGAAATTGGACAGGTGGAAGGCCTGCCTAAATTAGAAGGCAAACGGATGCTGATGATCATTGCGCCGAAAAGTCAAAAGAAAAAGAAAGAAGCTTAAGCATAGAAATCCCGCTGATAAGGCGGGATTTTTTTATTCACTTTTCATAGACTTCTTCAGTCTTATCAATCAGTATCGTATCATCATTTCTTAAATACAAAGTATCTCCGCTTCCATCAATGATGGATGAATTGCCAAGGCTATCACTTTTAGTGATCGTTAGGATGTCTTTGGGATTTGTTTGGGATTCAACTTTATCAACACTGTAAATGCTATAAATCATATAAGCAATGATACTTGAAAGAGTAGTAAGGTGTACCATAAAAAATCCATAGTTTACCTTTTCTCTTTGCCGGGTTACAATAAGTATCAGGTAGTACAAACAAAAAACAAGCCCACCAACCAAAAACAAAAATCCAATTAAATGATGCAGGCCAGGGGCATGAATATACTCCCACCCAAAAATCAAGTAACAAACCCATGCCAATAAAAAGCCCACTCCATAATAAAGCAAACCTTTAATGATGCCTTTCAAAATGATATTTTTCAAGATTCCTATTTTATCTCTTTGATCATCTCCAGCGTTCTCCCCACCATTTCCTCACTCACATCCAGATGTGTCACAAACCGTATCGTTTGTTTACCTGTTGCAAAACAAAGAATACCTTTTTCTTTCAGCTTCTCCACCATATCAGCAGCAGTAATTGTTGGCTTCAATTGAAAGATAATGATATTGGTTTCAACAGGAATAACAGTTTCTACTAAAGGATGGGAGAGCAATGCTGCTTCAATTTGTTTGGCATGGGCATGATCCTGTGCCAGCCTTTGAATATGATAATCGAGGGCATAAATCCCGGCTGCGGCCAGCATGCCCGCCTGCCGCATACCGCCACCAAAGACCTTTCTGATACGTCTTGCTTTTTTAATGTCTTCTTGTGTTCCAATCAGAACACTTCCAACAGGGCAGCCCAAACCTTTGCTCAGGCAAATAGAAATCGAATCAAACAATCTTCCGTAATCTTTTGCACTTTGATTTTTATAAACAAGTGCATTAAACAGTCGGGCGCCATCCAGGTGCAATTTCAGGTTGTTTTCTGTACACACTTTTTTGATCGCTTCAATTTCAGCCAATTCATAACAGCTGCCACCGCCACGGTTGCTCGTGTTTTCCAAAACAACCAAGCTGCTGTTCGGCTTATGTACATCGTCTGGATTAATGGCTTCCAGTACTTGTTGGGCAGTAATACGTCCACGATCACCGGTAAGTAACCGAACGGAAGCACCGGCGTTAAAAGCAATACCACCACCTTCATACTGGTACACATGACTTAAAAAATCACAAATCACTTCATCGCCGGGCTGTGTATGCATCTTAATGCCTATCTGGTTGGTCATGGTACCGCTGGTACAAAATAAAGCTGCTTCCATCCCAAACAGGGCAACAGCTTTGGCCTCCAGTTCATTAATGGTGGGGTCTTCGCCAAACACATCATCGCCCAGCGCTGCTTTTTGCATTGCTTCCAGCATGGCAGGTGTGGGTTTGGTAACTGTATCGCTTCTAAAATCAATTAGCTGTTGCGTCATAAATAAATCAGTTTATGAATTCAAATTGCGGAAAACACAAAAAACCTTTATGTCTTCAATTAAGCCATTACCGCACATCAAATAATCCACAATTTGTATAAAAATCTTAAATGATGCATCAACCTTTTGCAACTCATATTGTTAGCAATGTGTAATGTGTTCACTGCAAACGTTATAATTATGCCTGTATTAGTTTTATTATACATAAGGGCTATGAAAAGCGGGAAACGGATTGTACCTTTGTGTTAGACTTACAGGACGTATTAACCCGGTTTTAAAACTTTCGGTGAAATTTCCCTGTCTTAGCTACGTTACAAACTAAAAATCAGGAGATTCTATCATGAGGCAACTAAAAATTGCAACACAAATTACCAACCGTGATTCACAAGCGGTGGAGAAGTATTTACAGGAAATTTCCAAAATCCCTATGATTACCCCGGAGGAAGAAACCACACTGGCCCAGCGCATTAAAATGGGCGACCAGCGTGCTTTGGACAAATTGGTACAGTCCAACCTCCGTTTCGTGGTTTCTGTGGCCAAACAATACCAGCATCAGGGTTTATCTCTGAGCGATCTCATCAACGAAGGAAATCTCGGCTTGATTAAAGCTGCCCAACGCTTTGACGAAACAAAGGGCTTTAAATTTATTTCCTACGCTGTATGGTGGATTCGCCAGTCAATTTTACAGGCCCTGGCCGAACAAGGACGTTTGGTACGTTTACCACAGAACAAAATCGGTACCTACAACAAAGCCAATAAGGCGTATATGGCTTTTGAACAGGAACATGAGCGTGAACCTTCAACCGAAGAACTCGCTGATATCCTGGAAATGAGCGAAACCGAAATCAACAACATTTTCCAGAGCAACACCCGTCACACATCACTGGATGCACCCGTGCACGAAGCAGAAGATGTGGCCATGGGCGATTTGCTGGAAGGAAGTGACGATACAGACGAGGATGTGATGAAAGACTCACTCCGCAATGAAATTCGCAGGGTGTTAAAATCACTCAGCCCCCGTGAAGCTGAAATTGTGAATGCTTATTTTGGACTGGATGGCGAAAATGGGGTAACCATTGAGCAGATCGGTCAGAAATATGATCTCACAAAAGAGCGGATCCGTCAAATCAAAGAGCGTGCTATTAAACGCTTGCAAAAAGCCCGTTTCAGTAATGCACTGAAAAGTTACCTGGGCAATTAATTTTGGAATGTTAATGGGTATTAAGTATTCAATCCGCCCCTTTCTGGGGCGGATTTTTTGTTTTAAGAATGCAGGCATGATGTTAATTCTCCATCAACAACGAATAATCCTTTGCCATGCTTCCGTAACTTTGAATTTCCATGAAAGGACACATTATTTCTCTTTGTTGTTTACTCCTCATTGCCTGCGAAAAGAAAGTGGAGTTTGATTTAAAAGAATCGCCCACCTTACTCACCGTGGATGCCAGCATTGAAAGCAATGAGCAGCCGGTGGTGATACTCACCAAGAGTTTAAATTATTTCTCTAAGGTTTCAGCCGATGTGATTGCCAACAGCCTGGTGAAAGATGCAGAAGTGTTTGTAAGCGATGGAACAAAAAACCATAAGCTGCGCCGTTACGATATTACCATTCCCGGTGCCAATGTGCCCTTCAGTTTTTATGCAAGCGATCCTGCTTCACCTGCCACCATCATCACCGGTGAATTCGGCAAAAGCTATTCGCTCCGTATTGTATGGCAGGGAAAAGAATATACATCCAACACAACGATTCCTTTGCTCACTAAAAAAATTGATTCACTCTGGTATGCCAAACCGCCTAATACACCGGATACCAGCAAAAAAATGGTGGTAAAAGCAAGAGTAACAGATCCCCCGGGTTTTGGTAACTACATCCGCTATTTCACCAAAGTAAACAGTGCGCCTTTCCTGCCTGGTCTGAATTCTGTTTTTGATGATGCACTGGTGAACAATACCACTTATACCGTGGACGTAGACCAGGGTGTAGACCGTAATACAGATATTGATTTTGATAACTACGGATTCTTTGCCAAAGGCGATTCGGTAACCATTAAGTTCAGCAATATTGATAAAGCCACGTTTGACTTCTGGAGAACCGTTGAATTCAGTTATCAAAGCATCGGCAATCCGTTTTCATCGCCCACCAAAATTCTGGGTAATATCAGCAATGGGGCTTTGGGTTATTTTGGCGGTTATGCCAACCAGTTTAAGACGGTAGTCATTCCGAAGTAGTATTTTATCCACAACCCACCGCTATGTAACTAAAAAGACAAAAACCAATTTGTCACTCCCTTATTTTTGACGATTACAAGAAGAATATTATGGAAGCAGCAGAAAAAGTACATTGTTTGATCATCGGCAGCGGACCGGCAGGTTATACAGCCGCTATTTATGCATCAAGAGCCAATTTAAAACCCGTGTTATACCAGGGTATTCAGCCGGGTGGACAATTAACCATCACTACTGAAGTAGAAAATTACCCTGGTTATGCTGATGGTGTGCAAGGTCCGGAGATGATGGTGGATTTTGAAAAGCAGGCCAAACGTATGGGAGCAGATATCCGCTACGGATTGGCTACTAAAGTTGATTTTACAGGTCCTGTTCATAAAGTATGGATTGATGATGAAAAACTGATTGAAGCAGATAGTGTGATTATTTGCACCGGTGCCAGTGCTAAATGGCTGGGACTGGAAAGTGAGCAGCGCCTTAACGGTTATGGAGTAAGTGCCTGTGCTGTGTGTGATGGGTTTTTCTTTCGTGGTAAAGAAGTAGCCATTGTAGGTGCCGGCGATACAGCCGCTGAAGAAGCCTTATACCTCAGCAAACTTTGTACTACGGTACACATGCTCATCCGTAAAGATGCTATGCGTGCCAGTAAAGTGATGCAGGAACGTGTAATGAATGCACCCAATATCAAAATCTACTGGAATACCGAAACGATTGAAATTCTCGGTGAGAATAAAGTGGATGGTATGAAAGTGAAGAATAATAAAACAGGCGAGGAAAGCGTGATTCCTGTACAGGGATTTTTTGTAGCCATTGGTCATGAACCCAACTCTGCTATTTTCAAACCATGGATTGATATGGATGAAGCAGGTTATATCAAAACCATTCCGGGTACATCCAAAACAAATATAGAAGGCGTATTTGCAGGAGGTGATGTGCAGGATAAAATCTACCGACAGGCAGTAACGGCGGCGGGCAGTGGTTGTATGGCGGCGTTGGATGCGGAAAGATATTTATCGCATAAAGGCTTGGTTTAACACAAATGATATTGTTAATGATAAAATCAAGTCCTGCTTTATCCGCAGGACTTTTTAATTTCACCCCATGATTGCAGTTCATCTGAAAGATTTAAAATTTCACGCTTATCATGGTTTGTATGAAGGGGAAGAAAAAACAGGCGGGCCTTTTGAAGTGAATCTCACCGTTTGGTACCAGCCATCAGCACCCGTTACTTCCTTAGAGCAAACCATTAATTATGTAACTCTGTTTGAGCTGGTAAAGCAGCGAATGCAGCAACGCAGCAGTCTGCTGGAAACAGTGGCAGAAGATATTTGCAGTAACATTCATACCCGTTTCAACGTTATACAGAAAGTAGAGCTGAGTATTTACAAATGCTCGCCACCCATTGAAGGATTTGAAGGCAAGACAGGTATTACGATGATCAAAACCTATTAACCCTTTATGATGAAACACTTTGTGCTGTTTTTATGCATCGCCATTTCCATTCAAAGTATTGCCCAGCCGGTTGAAGAACTGGTAAAGCAGGCTGATGCATTGGAAAAAGAAATGAAAGAGACGGAAGCTTATGCAAAGTTCAAAGAGATCGTAAGACTTCATCCGCAGCATTTATATGCACTCAATAAATGCAGTGAACTGGCCAGCCGTATCGGCCGTATGCAAAACACTAAAGAAAAACAAGCTGATTTTTACAGAGCTGCAAAAATCTACGCAGAGCGTGCCTTAAAAGTAAATCCCAAAGACAGTGATGCCAATATGGTAATGAGCCTGGCGTATGGTCGTATGGCTTTGCTCCTGAGCGGCAAAGAAAAAGTAGCGTATGTACGTGATATTAAAATTTATGCAGAACGTGCAGTGGCTTATAATCCCAAAAATTTCAAAGCCCTGCATGTATTGGGTAAATGGCATTATGAAGTAACAAGTTTGAATGCTGTAGAAAAAGCGGGACTTAAGGTTTTTTTCGGCGGTTTACCCAAAGCAAGCTATGATTCCAGTTTATATTTTTATCAAAGAGCAGGAGCATTAAGTCCGGGTTTTGTATTGAACTATTTAGAAATGGCGAAAGTTTATTACAAACAAAAAAATAAAACCCGGGCCATTGAATTGTTGAAGCAGGCTATGAAACTGCCGGATGCTACATCAGAAGATGCATTGGTAAAAAAAGAAGCAGGAGAGTTACTGAAAGAGTGGAACTGAAAAAGATGAATGGTTAGATATTTGCTGTCAAAGATTTAGCTATTTTAATTTGTGATTTTGTATTTGTTTTTTGGTTCTTGTGATTTGGTTCTTTTCTTGTTTCCTATTATGATTTCTTACTTTTGCCCATCAATCACTTCCTTTGAGCAAAACTGTTTTTTTATTTACGCCGCCGTTTACACAGCTGAATACCCCTTATCCCGCAACGGCGTATCTCAAAGGATTTTTGAACACCAAAAACATTTCTTCTTTCCAGGCAGATTTAGGTATTGAGGTAACGCTTCAACTGTTTTCAAAAAAAGGTTTAACGCATTTTTTCTCCTTAGTAAAAGAAGGTGAGGAGCTTTCACTAAATGCCCAGCGTATCCTTGCCTTAAAAGATGATTATATCCGTTGCATTGAAGACGTTATTCTTTTTCTCCAGGGAAAAAACCCAACCATTGCGCATCTCATTGCATCCCGCAATTTGTTGCCGGAAGCCAACCGTTTTCAGGAAACAACAGATTTTCAATGGGCTTTCGGCTCCATGGGTCTGCAGGATAAAGCCAAGCATATAGCCACTTTGTTTCTCGAAGATCTTTCTGATTTCATCAAAGAAATGGTTGATGAGCATTTTGGTTTCAGCAGGTATGCAGAGCGGTTGGGCCGTAGTGCCAACAGTTTTGATGAATTGTATGCAGAACTGCAACAACCATTAAGTTATGTAGATCAATTACTCATTCAATGTTTGCAGGAGCATATTGAAACCGTAGAGCCAAAATTAGTTTGCATCTCTGTTCCTTTTCCCGGCAATTTGTTTGCAGCGTTCAGAAGTGCACAATGGTTGAAGCAACAGCATCCTGAAATCAACGTATGCATGGGAGGCGGTTTCCCCAATACAGAATTACGTTCGCTCAAAGATGTACGTGTGTTTGAGTTTTTTGATTTCATTACGTTGGATGATGGAGAAGCACCCATAGAGCAACTCATCAAATTCATCAATCATGAAATTCCTGCACAGGAATTAAAACGCACCTTCCTGTTACAGGATGATACTGTTGTCTATATCAACAACGCTTCCTGCAAAGATTATAAACAGGCGGATGTAGGCACTCCTGATTACAGTGATCTGTTGCTGGATCAATACATTTCAGCCATTGAAGTGGTGAACCCCATGCACAGTTTGTGGAGCGATGGCCGATGGAACAAACTCACCATGGCGCATGGATGCTATTGGGGCAAGTGCACCTTTTGTGATATATCATTGGATTATATCAAACTTTACGAACCCGTTGCAGCAAAACTGTTGGTAGACAGGATGGAAACCATCATGGCTCAAACAGGCAACAATGGTTTTCATTTTGTAGATGAAGCGGCACCACCTGCACTCATGCGTGAAGTAGCGTTGGAAATTCTCCGGCGAAAATTAACAGTAAGCTGGTGGACGAATATCCGCTTTGAAAAAAGTTTCACCCGTGATTTATGTTTGTTATTGAAAGCCAGCGGATGTATTGCCGTAAGCGGCGGACTGGAAGTGGCCAGTGACCGTTTGCTGGAGCTCATTCAAAAAGGTGTTACCGTTGCACAGGTAGCTAAAGTAAACAAACATTTTAAAGAGGCCGGTATAATGGTGCATGCTTATTTGATGTATGGGTTTCCTACACAAACAGCACAGGAAACGATTGATTCACTGGAGATGGTACGGCAACTGTTTCAAACCGGTGTGTTGCAATCTGCTTTCTGGCATCAGTTTGCAATGACAGCCCATAGCCCGGTGGGAATGAATCCTGAACAGTACAAAGTAAAACGTGCAAAAGAAGTGGCCATCACTTTTGCTGATAATGATGTGGAGCATATAGATGCAACAGGAGCTGATCATGAAAGTTTCAGTTTTGGGTTGAAGAAATCATTGTTCAACTATATGCAGGGAATCGGCCTGGAAGAGCCATTGTATAAATGGTTTGATATGAAAGTGCCAAGAACGACCGTAGCACCTGGTACCATTCTTAATATTGTTGCAGAAGAAGAATTGCCGTTAAGTAAACCCGGTACCAAAATTCTTTTCATCGGTAAGTTGATAAGCACAGAAGTGATCACCAGATCCAAAAAAGGAAACAGTTGGGAATTATTACAACTCAACTTTGTTACCAATAAAGAAACGATTTCCATACAGGTAGATAAGGAAAAAGGAGCATGGCTGGCACAACTCTTACCGCAACTTTCAGTACATACATTCCCGGCTAAAACATTACAGCAGGTAAAAGAATCCTACGAAGCCCATGGCTGGGATGATTTTGAATTGTTTTTTGATAACAAACCGGTGGGGCAGTTATGGAAAGCAGGATTGCTTCGGTTGTAACTGTTTATTTGAAGAATGTTACATAGCGGTACTCCCTTATTTTTGCACTCTAATTTTTTATTATGCGTAAAGTATCACTGGTTGTATTGATTTGTTTTGTTGCGGTTACCAGCACATTTGGATGGGGCGCCAACGGTCATCGTATTGTAGGTGCTATTGCAGATTCTTACCTCAGTAAAAAAGCAAGGAAAAATATTGCTGCTATTTTAGGGAACGAATCAATTGCTATGGCTAGTAACTGGGCTGATTTTATTAAGAGTGATTCCACCATGAAATATTTAGATCCCTGGCATTATGTGAATATCAAACCGGGATTGGACTATGCAGCTTTTGAAGCACAGATAAAACAGGACACAGGAGTGAATGCGTATAACAAAATCAATTTCCTGGTGGCTGAACTCAAGAACAAAAATCTTTCTGCCGAGCGCAAACAGTTTTGTCTGCGTATGCTCATTCATATTGTGGGTGATATTCACCAGCCCATGCATGTGGGCCGTGCTGAAGATTTAGGCGGTAACCGTATTCGTGTGCAATGGTTTAATGATCCCACTAACCTGCACGCATTGTGGGATGATCGTTTGATTGAACAGCAAAAACTCAGCTATACCGAGTTTGCAACAGCTATCAATCATACCACCACAATACAAAGAGCTACCTGGCAGCAGCAACCCATGGAGCAATGGTTTTTTGAATCCTATCAATTAGCGGATCGTATTTACAAAAGCATTACCCAGCCGGAGCAAAAACTGGGCTATCGTTATAACTATGATTTTATTGATGTAGTGAACCAGCAATTGTTGAAAGGCGGTGTACGGTTAGCCGGCTTGCTGAATGAAATTTTTGGGTAATTTTTTTTAAGTGAATTACTTTGTTTTCTGATCACCTTCAAATAATCAGAGTCCCGTCATGTCGACGATAGGAGACATCTCTGAGGATAAGACTTTTGCGGATTGTAATTTTATTTTTTGCAGCCTCTTACTATTTTTAATCAAACTTATACTTCAGAGATTCCTCATTACGCCGCAGGAGCGTGGTTGGTAAAGGCATTATCATGGCTTCAATCGGAATGACGGTGTAAGTGTTTGATGAATCGCTAAGTTTTTAATCCTGCAACATCGGAGTCCCGTCATGTCGACGATGGGAGACATCTCTGAGGAACAGGACTTTTACGGATTGTAATATTGTTCGGCTTTTGTGTTTTTTAGTACTTATTTACGAAAAGTCCTCATTTGACGGTTTGTAGCTTATCAGCAAATGAATTTGGGAGACGTTGCTGAGAAGGAAATGCGTTTTTTGTAGGTTTGGTTTTTTAGTCAAGAATGTATTTTACTTTTCTGTCTGCTAATACAGGATATATCCAAAATATTTTTGTATCCTTATTGTATTCACCTAAGTAATTTAAGTAAAATTCGTAATAAGAAATTCCTTTATTTTCTTCCAATTCATCTTTATAACCAGCGTACTTCGGGTTCGAAACGAATGAGATATTTAAGTCGTCCCTGAATTTATACTTGTTGTCAATTTGTTTAATGATTGCTTTGATTTTTTTTATGTCGGCAAGTATGTTACTGTCGATTACTACAAATACTCTCTGGTTACGATTGTCTGTCCTTATAATGGAAAAGAGAGAATCGCCTTTATTCTGATTTGCTGTTGCGTCTTTTGTAATAGCAACTTCAGGCTGTGTGTCCATTTTTGGATGGTCACTACATGAAACAAAATATAATGGCAATAATATAAATAGGAGCATTCTCATAAAACGACGTTCAACTTTTGTCTTTGCGTATTAACTTGTTTTAAATAACATTGATTTTCATCTCTAATTTAACCAAAAAATCCTCATATCACCTTCCCCCGCCACTTCCCACTCCTGATATAAGCGTAGGCCATTACAAAAATCACAATCCAATACAGTATTTCAGAAGCCCAGGCCCAGGTTAAATTGAGATGCCATACTTCCAGTACCAGGTAAACATAGATGATGTAAACGGTAATGGTTATTGCTTCAATGAGCAGGTTCACCTTAGTATTACCGGTGCCGGTAACGGCATTTAACCATATCACTGAAAAACTCATGAACATCATGCCCACTGTTACAATACGCAAAGGGGGAATGGCTGCATCAACAAAAGCTGCTGAAAGTTGAAAGAAGGAAAGCAGCTCTGCTGCAAACAGGTTAAAGAGTACAAACATGAAAGTGGTAGCAATCAAGCTCAGCCGCATAATGCGGTGAATGAGTTTTACCACTTCATCTTTTCTTCCCTGGCCGATGATATTACTCACCATGGCATTGGTAGTACTTGCAAAAGCCCAGATGAAAATACCGGTGAGCGAAAAAATATTCCGCATCACATTACTGATGGCTAAAGCCCGTTCGGGCTCCTCCGGAAAAATAAGTTTGCCGTTCCTTTCAATGAGAATATAAAATAACAACCAGGTAATGAGGCTTATGGAAAACTGGCCGATCAATGGTGCTGCAATATTCAAAATGAGCTTTGAAATAGTTTTACTGTAAGCCCTGTGTCTGAACAAATGAAAACGCTGGTGCAGTTTCAATATAAAAATTAATGCATACACCGTAATCATTCCTATAAACTCTGCCAGTACACTGGCATAAGCCGCTCCGTTAAATCCCAGCCTGGGCATTCCGAAATGACCATTAATGAGACTGTAGTCAAAGAAAATGTTGGCGCCTGCTTCTACAAAGGTTCCAATCATTAAGAAACGGCTGTTATTGGTACCCACCAGGAACGCATTCCCCATCTGGAAGAGATAAAGAAAGGGCAGCCCCCAGACCCTGATGCGGAGAAACTCAATAGCATTAGCGTCAACTTTCTCGGACTGCAACGCATTATGAAAAATAAAAGGAGTGATAAAGTAAGTAAGTGTGATGCCCACGGCCGCCATCACTGCAGCTATACGCACACCTTGTGCAAACAGTTTACCTATTTCATCAACACGGTTTTCACCGGCTCTTCTGGCAATCAGCGATTGAAGGGCATTGTTCAATCCATTACCAATTACGGCTACTATTAAAAAATATACACCTGTAATACCGGCCGTGCCGAGGTATTCTTCCCCCAAACCGCTGATGAAATAGTTATTGGCCGTAAAATTCAAAAAAGGTACCAGCAGCGAGAGGCTAATGGGTAATGAGATGGATAAGATCTGTTTGTTGGTTATATCCAGCCGTAAATCATTCTTCTGTAAAGGCGCTTCCACACTGTAAAATTTGGAGCGAAATTATGTGATTTATCTCTGCCTTATTCTTCCTATTATTGCAGCGTTAAGAATTGTAAGAAATGCACTGTAGCAATTCCTGCAGTTCGTTTTAAACAAAGAACATTGTTACACCCGGTTTATTTTTTTAAGAACAATGCCGTTGATCCGGCAACACAGCATTTGCTGGTGCAGCATCATGATTCCTTTTGCGGATTTGTGCTGTTTGATCCGCAGCAGCAACAGGTGCATGCATGGGTCTTGTATGAACTGACGACGCCTTTAGATGAAACAATGCTTTCTCAGATTACAGCAAGGCAGGAGTGGCTTGGTTCTTCTTTCCGCTCCGTTACCATTGCAGATTATAATGCGTGGAATACATTGGTTCCAAAACCTTTATTTGTGCCGGGCAGTGAAAAACAATTGTTAGAACTTGTGCCCGGGTTGCATCATAACCCTATTTTACTGGAAGATACCACGGCTGATGTTGTAAATATTTTCCAGGTGCCTGCCGCTGCTTATACCGCATTTGCCGGTTTGTTTCCTGCTGCTAAATGGAAGCATCACGAAACAGCCGTGTTACAGCAGTTGCCCACAGAAGAAGCAAAAATTAATATGGAGCTATTGTTTCACCGTATGTTTCTTTTTGCTGAACAAAACGGTAAGTGGCTGCTCTTACAACAGCGTGCCTATCAAACACCGGAAGATGTATTGTACCATGTGCTTAACTGCAAACAACAGTTTGGCATGCGGGATGAAGTTATGGTAACAGTTACAGGAATGATTGAAGAACAATCAGCTTTATACAAACTGTTGCATCAGTATATTCTTAACCTGGAACCGGAGCAGCAACTGGTATATGGTTTTCCGCCCAATACATCGGATATTCCCAATCATACCAAATCATCTCTCGACCGTATTTTAACATGCGTATCATAAGCGGCAAATTCGGAGGAAGAAGTTTTCAGCCACCGGCTAATATGCCTTACACAAGGCCCACCACTGATATTGCCAAAGAAGGGCTGTTCAATATCATTCAAAACAATATAGAAGTTGAAGGCATCAAAACGCTGGATCTGTTTGGTGGTACCGGAAGCATTACCTATGAACTGGCGAGCCGTGGTGCAGCAGATCAAACCATTGTAGAAAAAGATATACAGATGAGTGGCTTCATCAGTACGATGTGTAAAAAGCTGGGTATTGATGTAAAACTGGTGAAGATGGATGTGTTCAGATTCATTGAACAATGCAATGAACAGTTTGATTTTATTTTTGCAGGTCCGCCTTACGCATTGGGTACCATTGATGAATTACCCAAACTCATTGTTGAGAAAAAATTACTCAAAGAAGGTGGATGGTTTGTACTGGAGCATACACCCAGGAACAGTTATAAAAATTACCCGTTGTTTAAAGCAGAACGCAATTACGGAACAACGGTTTTCTCCATCTTTGTAAATAAAGAATAATCGGTTGACCAAAAAAGAAGCCAGAAAACTTTATGCTGAAAAGCGGATGCAACTTACTGTTGCTGACAGGAACCGCTTTGATGACCTCTTGCTCATACAATATCAAAAATTAGTATTGCCTGAAATTCTGCTGGTACACACTTATCTTGCTATGGATGCAAAGAAAGAGTTTGCAACGGATGCTATTCTGCATTATATGGAGTTTCAGCATCCCGGTGTACAGTTTGTAATACCAAGAATGAATGCTGAAACCAATGAGCTGGATAATATTCTGCACACAGAAGATTTATTGTTTACCACTAATTCATGGGGTATTGCAGAACCGGTAGATGGTACTGTAGTTGATGCAAAGGAAATTGACCTGGTGCTGGTGCCTTTGCTTGCCTTTGATACAACAGGTAACAGGGTAGGTTATGGCAAAGGTTATTACGATAAATTATTGGCACAATGCCGGCGTGATGTACTTAAAGTGGGTTTCAGTTATTTTGAACCCGTTGATAAAATCACTGATTCTGCTTCATTTGATATACCTTTAAGTTACTGCGTTACGCCGCATCGTATTTATGAATTTGGCTAATATCACATTTCAATCCATACGTTTCTTACTGTTGCCTTTTGCATTGTTGTATGCCTTGATCATTTGGGTACGCAACCGTTTGTATGATAAAAAACTGCTGGAGTCAGTTTCATTTAACCTGCCCATCATCTGTGTTGGTAACCTGAGTGTGGGAGGTACGGGTAAATCACCAATGATTGAATACCTTATCCGTATGCTGAAAGAGGAGTATCAACTGGCGGTGCTGAGCCGTGGTTACAAACGCAAAACCACAGGATATGTACTGGCCAATGAAAATACAGGTGCTCTTGAGATAGGCGATGAGCCCATGCAGTTCTATTCCAAATTTCCTGAAGTGGCAGTAGCAGTTGGTGAAAAAAGGGTGGAAGCTGTTCCGCAATTGCTGCAGGACCGGCCAAAAACGGAAGTTATTTTGCTGGATGATGCGTTTCAGCATCGTTCTATTCTTCCCGGTTTTTCTATCCTGCTTACTGATGTAAATAATCTTTATACCAAAGATTTTTATCTCCCCACCGGTGATTTAAGGGATGAAGTAAAAAGCAGCAGAAGAGCTGATATCATTGTAGCTACTAAATGCAAACCCACGTTTAATGAAGAGCACCGGGCAAAAGTTACAAAGGATTTAAAACCGCTGCCGCATCAGCATTTGTTTTTCAGTACCATTGAGTATGGTGTGCCGCATCATATTCTTAACAGCAATCAAACCTATCATCTGCATAAAAACCTGGAGGTACTATTGGTAACAGGTATTGCCAATATTGAACCGCTGAAGCGCTACATCCTTGACAGTACTTATACCTATGAACGCATCAGCTTCAGCGATCATCATATTTTTACGATTGATGATTTGAATGAAATAAAAAACAGGTTTACCGGTATCAACAGTGAGCATAAGATTATTATCACAACGGAAAAAGATGCCGTGAGATTAATGAAGTTTCAAACAGAGCTGCAGGACTTACCGCTTTTTGTACTGCCCATTCAACATAAAATTTTATTTGATGAGGAAGAGAAATTCAGGAGTGCTGTGGTTTCGTTTATAAGAAACTTTCATCAACCAAAGCAAGCTCCTGTTGAAAATATGATGCAGTCATAAAAGCGATGAAGATTTCTTTCAATAGTCAGAAAGAACACATTGTTTAAAACACTTACAATTACATGAGTAAAAGAAAGACCGATAAAAAAAGAAAGCAGGGTGCAGTAAAACATGCGAGTTACAAAGGCAAGGTTGAAATTACCCGCAGCGGTATGGCCTTTGTTACTGTAGAAAATCTGCAACGTGATGTATTGGTGCGTCCGCATCATTTAAACACGGCATTGAATGGTGATACTGTGGAAGTAACCATCTCCAAAGAAAGTAATACCGGCCGGCATGAAGGAAGTATCACAAAAATTATTGAACGCAAACAGGTAGAATTTATCGGCCGTTTGCAATTCCAGAAGCACAATGTTTTCTTTATTCCTGAAAGCGACCGGCCCATGCCGGATATTCATATTGCATCAGATAAAACAGCAGGTGCTGAAAATAATGATAAAGTAGTTGTAAAGCTTATCGAATGGACTAAAGACAAACGTTTGCCTGAAGGTGAAGTGCTGGAGGTGATTAAAGGTGAAAACGTAAACGATCTGGCCATGAAGCAATTGCTTTTGCAAGGAGGATTTTCATTGAGCTTTAGTGATGAAGCATTGGAAGAAGCGGCACGCCTGCCCGAAATCATTTCAAAAGAAGAAACATTAAAGCGAAGAGATTTTCGTGGTACTTTAACCTTTACCATTGATCCTGTGGATGCGAAAGATTTTGATGATGCACTTTCTATAAAAAAGCTCACCAACGGGTTGCTGGAAATAGGTGTGCATATTGCTGACGTGAGTCATTTTTTACAAACGGGTATGGCATTAGATGAGGAAGGGTACGACCGGGCCACTTCAGTTTACCTGCCGGATCGTGTAAATCCTATGTTGCCGGAACGCATCAGTAATGAGTTGTGTTCCTTACGTCCGCATGAAGACAAGTATACTTTTTCGGCGGTATTTAAAATGAGCAGTAAAGGTGAAATCAAAGACGTTTGGCTGGGCAGAACGATAATTCATTCCAATCATCGTTATACCTATGAAGAAGTACAACAGATCATTGAAACGGGTGAAGGATTGCACAGCGATGAAGTATTACTGCTGAATCAACTGGCGCAGAAAATGCGGAAAGACCGTTTCAAAAAAGGTGCAATTAATTTTTCTTCATCAGAAGTTCGGTTTGTTTTGGATGAAAACAAAAAACCTGTTGGCATTACTGTAAAAGAAAGCAAAGAGTCGCATCAGCTCATTGAAGAGTTCATGCTGCTGGCCAATAAACATGTGGCGATGTATATTGGAAGTATTCATGTAAAAGATAAACCGGTGCCGTTTCCATACCGGGTACATGATACGCCTGACGAAGAAAAATTATTGCCGTTTATTTCTTTTGCCAAAAAGTATGGGCATAAGTTTGATAATTCGTCACCGGAAAAAATTGCCGCCTCCTTTAATCAATTATTAAATGATGTGCAGGGTAAACCGGAGCAGCATGTGCTCGAGACACTGGGCATACGCACCATGGCAAAAGCGGTTTATACTGCCGAAAATATCGGTCACTATGGTCTGGGGTTTGAACATTATTGTCATTTTACTTCTCCGATCCGTCGTTATCCAGATGTAATGGTGCACCGGATTTTACAGCAATGCCTGGATGGAGAACCGCAGATTGATAAAAAGATGGAGCAGAAATGCCGCCATTGCAGTGAACGGGAACGGGCGGCTATGGAAGCGGAGCGTGCTGCCAATAAATACAAACAGGTAGAATACATGAGTGAGTACCTGGGTGAAGATTTTGATGGTGTGGTGAGCGGTGTGGCCAGTTTTGGATTTTGGGTAGAAACAGTTGAACATAAATGCGAGGGACTTGTTAGTTTGTTTTCCATAAGTGAATTGGATGATTTCCGATACATTGAGGAAGATTATTGTTTGGTGGGCAGAAGAAGCGGTAAAACATTCAGAATCGGAGAGAAGGTGCGGATCAAAGTGGTGGCTGCCAACCTGGAAAAGCGTCAACTGGATTATGAATTGGTAGTACCCAATGCATTGCCAACCGTTAGACAAAATGGAAATGCAATGGCCAAGCAGCCGAAGAATAAAAAAAGCAGCCCGAAACAATTTGGGCAGAAAAAAAGAAAGAAAAGATAGTCATGAAATCGTTTGAAGAATTATTAAAATCTTTTGAAACCTATTTCAGCGAACGGCAATTCCCATCGTCGCCTGCAACACTATACGATCCTGCACAATACATTCTTCGTATTGGTGGTAAAAGGGTTCGCCCGGTTTGTGTACTCATGGGCAATGAATTATTTGATGATCTTAAAGAAGATGCCTATCATGTGGCAGCTGCTGTTGAACTGTTTCACAATTTCACATTGATCCATGATGATATTATGGATAAAGCACCGTTGCGCAGAGGGATGCAAACTGTACATACAAAGTATGGTGAACCTACGGCTATACTTGCCGGGGATGCAACTTTTGTTCAATCGTATGTAAAACTTTCGGCCATACAACCATCTTTATTACAGGAAGTAATGCCCCTGTTTAACAGAACCGCACTGGAAGTATGTGAAGGTCAGCAACTGGATATGGACTTTGAACAAAAAGCAAGTGTGAGCCTTGATGAGTATGTTGAGATGATTACGTTAAAAACATCGGTACTGCTGGCAGCCAGTTTAAAGTTGGGTTCCATCATTGGCGGGGCCAGTAAAGGCAACAGGGATCATTTGTATGAATTCGGGAAAAACCTGGGTATTGCATTTCAGATTCAGGATGATTATTTAGATGCTTTTGGTGATCCTGCAAAATTCGGCAAGCAGGTGGGGGGCGATATTTTAGCCAATAAGAAAACATTCCTGATGATTCATGCCCTTGAAACGGCCGCTCCTTCGGATAAAGAAAAATTAGAACAGTTACTGCAGTCCAGCCCGGCAGATAAAGTAGCGCAGGTGCTTGCTATCTTTAAAAATGCCGGTGTTGATTCATGGGCCTTGCAATTAAAGAATGAATATTTTGAAAAGGCACTGCAACATTTAGATGCCATTGCGGTGATGAGTAAACGTAAAGAACCGTTACAGCAACTGGCAAAATTTTTAATACAGAGGGATTATTGATGATAAGAATTAAATAAGCACAAGAGTGCGACGCCACAGCTGTTAAACAGTATTCATCAAGCTTGCACCATATGGCATTTTTCTTTGCGAAAGCAAAGTACCTGTAAAAGACTTGTGCTTTCCCTTTTTTTCCCTATTTTGAATCCTTCAAAACCAACCTCATGAGCAAGAGTTTATTCCGCACAAAAAAGATTGACCAGATTTTAAAAGATATGCCGGAAGAGGGTCATGGCGGCGGGCTCAACAAAGTGTTGAATGTTCGTGATCTTACCTTTCTCGGTATTGCCGCAGTCATTGGTGCGGGTATTTTTTCAACCATTGGTTCCGCAGCTTTTCACGGAGGTCCCAGTGTTTCTTTATTATTCGTTATTACGGCTGTAACCTGTGGATTTTCGGCCTTGTGCTATGCAGAGTTTGCCAGCCGCATACCCGTGAGCGGCAGCGCCTATACGTATGCGTATGTAAGCTTTGGAGAACTGGTAGCCTGGATCATCGGCTGGGCGTTGATATTAGAATATGCTATCGGAAATATTGTAGTGGCCATTAGCTGGAGCAGTTACTTCAATAATCTGTTGCAGGGGCTTAATATTCATCTTCCGTTTTGGTTAACAACCAACGGCACCGCTGCCGGTGAAGCTTTGGCAAAAGTGAATGAAGTAATTGCTAAAGGCGTAGCAATGACCCCGGATATGCAAACCATCATCAATGGATTTAACAGTGCTCCTGAGTTAATGGGTACCAAACTGTTTTTAAATCTTCCTGCCTTTATTATTGTTGGCTTAATTACGATTCTCACTTACATCGGCATCAAAGAAAGTAAGAAGAGTGCGAATGCGATGGTAGTGTTCAAGATATTAGTGATCATTTTTGTAATCATTGTTGGCTTCTTTTATGTAAACACGGATAACTGGAATCCTTTTATGCCCAACGGATTTACCGGTGTGTTACAGGGAGTGAGTGCTGTGTTTTATGCTTACATCGGTTTTGATGCCATCAGCACCACTGCAGAAGAATGTAAAAATCCGCAGCGTGATTTACCACGTGGTATGATGTATGCGTTACTCATCTGTACGGTGTTGTATATTTTGATTGCCCTGGTGTTAACCGGTATGGTGCATTACAGCGAGTTGAAAGTGGATGATCCATTGGCCTATGTTTTTGATAAAATCGGGTTGAAATGGATCGGCTATATCATCAGCATCAGTGCGGTGGTGGCAACTACATCGGTGTTGCTGGTATTTCAGTTAGGCCAACCCCGCATCTGGATGACGATGAGCCGTGATGGTTTGCTGCCCAAGCGTTTTTCCAATATTCACCCCAAATATCAAACACCGGCATTTGCAACCATTATCACCGGTTTAATGGTAGCCGTTCCTGCCTTGGTGCTTCCTTCTTCTATTATGACAGATTTAACCAGCATCGGTACCTTGTTTGCCTTTGTATTGGTTTGCTTAGGTGTTTTATTCCTGCCCCGCATTCAAAATGCAGGTGCCGGTAAATTCAAATTGCCTTATATCAACGGGCAATTTATTATGCCTGCGATATTGGCTTTGTTTATTTATTTATTCCGTACAAGAGTGATTGATGCTATAACTAATATTTCTAATGAATCACACCAGGAAATATTATTCCTTGTGTTTTTATTGATTGCAGTTGTTGTTACTGTTTATACAGTCATCCGTCAGTATTCTCTTATTCCGGTGCTGGGTGCGTTGAGTTGTTTGTACCTGATGATTGAAATACCGGTTGCCAGCTGGTTCTGGTTTTTTGTGTGGATGGGAGTGGGACTGCTCATTTATTTCTTCTACGGGTATCGTAAAAGCAAATTATCAACTTAATTGTTGTTTATTAAAATTCAAAAGCTGTTGCAGGTTCCTGCCACAGCTTTTTTTGATTTTGGGTAAACTATAATGTAGGGTTATATCAAATAGCGTATTGCTGCGTTAACGTATTGTTGATTACTTTAAAACTTTCCCCCGCAGCAACAATCTGGTAAGTATTATCCATGGCACGTATATTGGGTTTGGATAAATGTTTTTGATCATAAGGCTCCAGCAGATCTGTTTCTTCTGTAAATGTACCGTGGCTGTCAAAGGTTCTTTCAATCACCCTGTAGTGAAAATGCCAGGGGTTTACATCATCGCTGTGCTGGCCATTGAGTGTAACATCATCATTAAAACCTTCAAAAATCAATTCGCTGGTGTGCTCACGGTTTTGATTGAGTTGGTCCGTAATTTCAATGAGTTCATTCATAGCAGGGTCGCCGTGTACAATACCGCTGTCCCAAACATTTTCGCCATTGAGGAATACTTTTAAACGGTTGTCAACGTGTTTTACGTTCACGAAATATTTCTTTTCCATAACACTTACATTTTGTTTTGTAGTTGATGAATTTGAACAGGCTAATTTCGGCAGAGAAGGATTTTGAGCAGATGATGAACGTTACCGCCATTGATGATTTTGGTTGTTGCTGGGGCTGACTGTAAAACTTTGCTTGTAAAAACCGGATATCTGTCGTAACTTTTACCTGCTCCTTTATAATTGCTCATCTTAAAAACTTGCTTTATGAATCTGATGAATCGTCTTGAAAGTTGGGGTGACAGGCATCACCCGAAATGGCTTGATTTTGTACGTATTGCAGCAGGATTGATCATTATGCTCAAAGGCGTACAGTTTATCAATAACATGCAACCGCTTACAGATATCATGGCAAAAAGCGGTTTTCTCGGTTCTGCCGGTTTGGGTATTGCAGTACATATTGTGGTATTTGCTAACCTGCTGGGTGGTGCTATGATTTTGTTTGGCTTGTTAACCCGTGCGGCCTGCATCGTTTTGATCCCCGTTATGCTGGGCGCTATATTTATAGTAAACCTGCCTGCCGGTGTATCACAAACGAATGCCGAACTGTGGCTTTCTGTTATCATACTGTTTCTGCTCATACTGTTTGCCATTGAGGGTAGTGGTAAACTGAGCTTTGATGAATGGATGCGTACCCACAGCGATGAACGACCGCATAAACATAAATGGGAATAGCTTTTTCTTTTTTGATTTGTAACAGATGCCGGTTTCAAAAGCCGGCATCTGTATTTTTGCAGTATGAAATTCCAGGTAGGCGATAAAGTATTACTGATTCATTCCAATGAAGAAGGAGAAGTGGTGGACATCATTAATAAGAAAATGGTTACCGTAGATGTGGGCGGTGTACAGTTTCCTGTTTATACGGATCAGATTGAGTACCCTTATTTTAAACGGTTTACTGAAAAAAAACCGGCTCCTCCCAAACAAAAACAGTATGTAGAAAATATCAAAAAAGAAAAAGGAAGCACCATTAAACAATACAATGTGGGCGAAGGTATCTGGATTTCTTTATTGCCGGTGTTTGATAAAGATGTGTTTGATGACGATGTGGTGGATTATTTCCGGATTTACCTCGTGAATAATACTTCAGCAACTTATGAATTCACTTACTTTCTAAGATTTGATGGGGAAGTGGATTTTGAACTGAAGAATGAACTCTTGCCTTTTAATGATTTTTATTTGCATGATGTACCACTGGAAGATTTAAATGATTCGCCCCGTTTTGATTTTGAGTTTGAACTCAAACCCAAGGACAAAAAGAAAGCAGATTATGCGGAAGCCTCTTTTAAAATCAAACCCAAGCAACTGTTCAAACGTATTGAAGAATTGTTATTGAAACAGGAAGCAAGTTTTTCTAACCTCCTTCTCGAAACATATCCTGATAAACCTGTGGAAGAAAAGTTTGACCTGCGTAAACTCTCGGGCGCAGGGTACAAAATTTATGATGCCGGTGAAGCAAGGCAGCATATACCACCGGCCCGCAGTGTAATTGATCTGCACATTGAAAAAATCACCAACCACTGGAAGGGGCTTAACAATTTTGAAATTCTTTCACTGCAGCTCAAAGAGTTTGAAAAATATTATGAGCTGGCCTTACTCCATTTTCAACCTTCACTCATCATCATTCATGGAGTGGGGGAAGGAGTATTGCGTGATGAAATACATGAACGTTTACGAAACAAAAAAGAAGTGAAGAGTTTTGTAAACCAATATCATCCTTTGTATGGTTATGGAGCTACGGAAGTGTTTTTTGAGTATTGAAAAAGAAGTAGAATTATGTAAGGGTGTAAAAGTGTGCGACGCAAATACGTTGAATATTGTTTCAACTGCCGCTGACATCCATATTCCTCATAATTTAATTTTACCTTTACCAACTGCAAACCAGGCTATCGCTTTAAACAATTAAGGAGGAAAGTCCGGACAGCAAAGGGCAGCCTTCCGGTGAAGAGCCGGGTGGTACAGCAATGTGCCAACAGAAAGTGCCACAGAAAATAACTACCCCGCTACGGCGGGGAAAAGGTGAAAATGTGAGGTAAGAGCTCACAAATTGTAATGGTAACATTACAGTAGGGTAAACCTAAGGTGCTGAAATGCCATGTAAATCATCGCTTAAGAACGGCCCGTTCAATGATGATGGGTAGGCAGATTGATTCCGTTGTGTAAATGGCGGAACAGATAAATGATAGCCCTCGACAGAATCCGGCTTACCGGTTTGCAGATTTTTTTTTCATCCGGCCACATGTGGGCGGATAAACATCAATCCCGATCTTTTTGATCGGGATTGTCCATTTAATGATGATTTAGCTATTGAAACTTTCTAAGCGTTACAAATAACGCTCCTGCAGCACATTGATATGATGCAACCAATGACCGAGTGTAATAAAACCAATGGCATTTACCGTTACTTCTTTTCCGCTGGCAATACCCCGGCGCTGCAATTCATCTTGGCCCAAACTGCTAAACAGGTATTGTGTGGCGCTGCGTACTGCTACCAGTTCGTTTTTAAGATCCTGCAAACTGCGTTGGCTTACATCAGCTACGGCTGCAAATGCATCTTCATCAAAGCCCGGTAATGGTTCTGCTGCTTTACGTGCAATCCAGAGTGCACGGTAAGCAAATATGCGTTCGGCATCAATCACATGCTGGAGCAATTGCTTTACCGTCCATTTATTTTCGGCATAGGCATAATCAGCTTTGCTGTCCGGTATTGCATTCAGCATGGTGGCAAGCTGTGTTTGTTGTGTTATAAATGCTTCTTGAATTTCATCGCCGCTCACTAAATCAATATACTTTTTGAAATAGGGCGGGTGGTCGGTTGATAAGGGTTTTGCCATTTTGATTTGTTTTTAAATGAAAAAGTTCTGCAAAACAGCAGAACTTTTTGGGTTTATCCTTTTTTCGTTTTTTTCATTTTGGGTGTGGGCTTAGGTAGCGGTTTGGGAGCAGCCGGTTGCTGGTTCCGTTCACCTTTAAGTGTAGACGCAATTTTTATAGATTCATACGCATTTAATAATCCACCGGTCTGGCTCAGTTGATTAAAGCGGATCATCTCTTCCGGATTGCCCGGCTTTTTTACTTCTATGTTTTGAGTCTGTGCTCCTTTTTCAATACAATATTTTAATTGCTCAGGTGAAAGATCTGGATAGTAGGAAAGAATCAATGCCGCAACACCGGCCACAACAGGGCTGGCCATACTGGTTCCCTGTGCAAAACCATAAGTAGTGCCGCCGGGAACAGTGGAGTAAATTTTTACACCGGGTGCAAATACATCTACTTCCTTTTTACCATAATTGGTAAAATCAGCAGCAAGACCGCCGGTTTTAGGATCACCGCTGGCACCAACAGTAATAAAATTGGTGGCTCTTTGTTTGGTATCTCTGAAAACAGGATTGGGAAAATTTTCTGTACTGTCTACATTGTTGCCATCATTACCTGCAGCATGTACCAGCAACACACCTTTGCTCTTTGCATACTGCACTGCTTCATCCACCCATTTCTTTTGAGGAGAAAAGCCTTTACCAAAACTCATATTGATAATGCGTGCACCGTTATCAACTGCATAACGTATGGCAAGGGCAATATCTTTATCATACTCATCTCCATCCGGTACAGCACGGATCATCATGATCTTTACATTATTGGCTACACCATCAACGCCCACACCATTGTTCCTGGCAGCAGCAATAATGCCGCTTACATGCGTTCCATGAAACGGTGTGCTGGCCATTACATCAGGATTGCCATAGTAGCGGTCGTTGAAATCATAATAATTATCTTTTACAATATCAGCACGGAAGTTTTTGGGAGGAGCATCCATTGCTTCGGCCTTACGTTCCTGTCCGTTGTAATAATCAGTAAATTCTTTCATGATGGTGGTGTTGGGAGCATCCATCATTTCAAAAGCTTTAAACAAAGTGAGCATGGTAGCTTTTGCATTGGCCTCTTTAGAGTTGCCGGGTTTAAAACCTGCTACTTCATTGCCGGTGTATTCTTTTTTAAATGCTGTTTTCAGAATAGAATCAGCAGCCGCTGATTGTTTGTATAGGTTGCGGAGAAACAGTATTTGTGATTGTGCATCAGTAGCGCCACCTTCAATATCTTCTTTAGCTTTTTTGAAAATGCGGTACTCTTCTTTTTCTAAGGGAGAGAGTTTTGCTTCATCCACATCGCCACCATACTTTTGCTTGAGTGCATGGTATAAACGGGCTGCTTCCAGTGATTCTTCTTTAACGTTACGCCCATCTTTACCACCCAGGAAATTCCAGCCATATACATCATCTACATAACCGTTTTTATCATCATCAATTCCATTGCCGGGAATTTCTTTAGGATTTTTCCATAACACGGGTTTCAAATCTTCATGCAGCGTATCAATACCACTGTCAATAACCGCAACAATAATGGGAGTGCTTTTTTTATCTTTCAAAAACTCGTAAGCCTGCTCCAGACTGATGCCGTAGAACCCGTCTTTATCTTTGTTTTTGAGGTGCCATCCTTTAAGTACGTCATCTTTCACTGCAGTTTGTGCCTGCGCAGATACGGATAAAACGAGGGCAAGGATATAAAACAACCAAACTGATTTCTTCATGTTTTCAATAAAATTTAGCTGTAAAGATGCAGTAAGATTTGATGCAAACAGTACCGTTCTTCCACATTTTTCAAATTTTTTAGCAAGGTTTTGACCGGGGTATGACAAGCGGGGTTCCGTCTATTGTTTCGTACACACCACACTGTGATTCCTGAACAGGAAAAACGGTCTGCACGGCTTTCTTTCCGGTTCAGCAATAACTGCTGCCTGTTCAGTTTCATTCGCTTTTCCTGCCCGGAGAGTGCTTCTACTTTTGACTCATGCAAACATTTTCAAATCAAAAATTTAATATCATGAAAACGGTTTTAAAAATCGCCATACCCGTGGCAGCGATCCTCATGTTGTTATTGCTGGGTTGTAAAAAAGAAAGCAGTGGGAACAAAGGCAAACAACAACTTAAAGTTTATCTCACGGATAACCCGGTGAACTTCCAGGCAGTGAACATTAACATTCAGAAAGTGGAAGTAAAGATTGAGGTGGACAGTGCAGGTTTTGAACGGGAGTTTTGGGAAACACTGCAAATACGCCCCGGCATGTATAATATTCTCAACTTTCGCAACGGAGTAGATACACTGTTGGCACAGGGGTTTGTAACAACAGGAGAAATTAAAAAATTACGTATTACGCTGGGAGCCGGTAACAATGTAGTGGTGGATAATGTTACCTATCCGCTTACATTGAAAAAGCCCGAAGTGATTATTGATGTTGATGATATTTCATCTATTAATCCAGGTGAGTTTAAAATTCATATTGATTTTGATGCCTGTGGTTCCATCATCCGTATCAGCAATAATCAATTTGAACTGCAGCCAAGGATCAAAACCTTTGATGATGATCATGACGGACGTATTGAGGGCCGGGTTTTGCCAAGAGAAGCAAAGGCCGTTGTATCAGTAACAGGTGGCGGACAAACATTGATTGCTTTGCCTGATGATGACGATGGTGAATTTAAAATCCGTGGTATTAAAGCAGGAACCGTTGATCTTGAAATCAATGCTACTGACAATGGTTATCGTGATACGGTGATCCGCAATATTGCAGTGGGCAGCAGAGAAGTCAAACTGGGAACCATACAGTTAAAAAAATAGAGTTTGATATGAAGCAAATCGTTTCTATGTAAAACCAACCGGCTGTAACAGCCGGTTTTTTTATTTTGTAGAAGAACTCTTCTTCTGTTATTCTTATAATTCACGAAGAGTATTATAGATGAAATCATAACCCACCCCAACCCCTCCCGGGAGGGGAAACTGCCACACTCCGCAAAAGCAAGTGATTCTGTTCTTTGATTCTGTTCTTCGAACTCTGTTTTATTTGTGATAACAGTTTTTTCAATCATAAGTAATACTGCATTACCAAATGAGTTTTGCAACTCTTCCGTTTCTTCCGGCTAAAAAAACAGCTGTTCCTTTTTTAGCACGCATCACCACATGAAAGCTTTCTTTTGAAATATTGCGCCAGTTCATACCTCCGTCTTCACTCACATCTATACCACTGGTGCCACAGGTAACCAGTTTCTTTTTGGTGAGATAGGTTACACAGCTACGATAACCAAAAGGAGGAGTTGCAGGTTGTACAAACGTTTTCCCTTTGTCATGTGTGAGTACACAGTTGCTGAAACGTGACGTATCATTGGTAAAATCACCACCAACAATGATGATGTTTTTTTCATCAAATACAGCAACAGAGTTGGCGCCTGTATATTCTTTTCCCTGTACAATAGGCAGATCAAGTTTTAAATCCCTGATGAAGAGGCGGGATTTTTTTCCACCAGTTACAAATACAACTTCCTGCTGATTGAGCTTTACAATATTGGTGCCGCTGGAAGCAAACATAGCTTCACCTTCATCGGCAGTTGGATAGTTGGCTTCCGGTAATCCACGCCAGGTTTCGCCTCCATCAAAGGTGCGGGCGATGAATATTTTTCCTTCCACCGGGTCACCAATTACAATGCCGCTGTTCTGATTCCAGAACTCCAGTGCATCGAGGAACATGCCCGGACGTTTATCTTCAAAAACTTTTTTCCAGGTGTTGCCGCCATCAGTTGTCTTTAAAATAACAGCCGGCGTATCTACTGCAATTATCACAGCAGTAGTTGCATTAAAGGCCTCAATATCACGAAAATCTCTTTGTTCAAAGCCGGCTACTTTTTTCCATTCAAATGTTTTGCCGCCGTTTGTTGAAACAGCTACGGTGCCTTTGCTGCCGCTTAGCCAGATGATTTCATTGGAAACAACACTTAATCCACGGATAGAAATACTCCTGTTACTGTCCAGTAACTGGATGGTTTGAGCAGAAACAATATTTACAAGGAAAAATCCGGTAATGAGAAGAATCAATTTCATCCCTAAAAATAAGTAAATCACCCTTCAAATGCAGCTGCAGGTACAGCACACAATATGAATGGATGTTTTTTCATTACTTTCGTTGGCAACGATTGCCCTTATTATGACTGATAAGAATTTTCTTCTGCTGGATGAACGTTTTCTTACGTTTCAGGAAATTGAACAGTACCTGCGACTTCATCTACCCGTGGCTGTTACAACTTCTGCACAAACAAAAATTGAACAATGCAGGGCCTATCTAGATCAGAAAATGGCTGATACAGATACTCCTTATTATGGTATTAATACCGGTTTTGGTTTTTTGCAAAATGTAACCATTGGTGATGATCAGCTGGAAGAATTACAAAACAACCTGCTCATGAGTCATGCATGCGGGATGGGAGAGGAAGTGCCGGAGCCTATTGTTCGCTTAATGCTCATGCTTAAAGTAAAATCCTTGAGTTATGGTAACAGTGGTGTGCAAACGGCTACTGTTGATCGTTTGGTGCAAATGCACAATGCAGATGTATTGCCTGTTATTTATCAACAAGGATCATTAGGTGCCAGTGGCGATTTAGCACCTTTGAGTCATTTAAGTTTGCCGTTGATTGGAAAAGGAGAAGTAAAATATAAAGGCACAAGAATTAAGGCAGAAGAGGTGTTGAAGCAATTGAACTGGGAAGTGATTCATTTGAAAAGTAAAGAAGGGCTGGCGTTGATTAACGGTACACAGTTTATGAGTGCTTATGGTTTGTACTGCCTGGTACAGTCAGAGCGATTAATGCAATGGGCCGATTTGATTGCAGCGGTTTCCTTTGATGCGTTTGATTGTGTTACTGAACCTTTGCATGAAAAGATTCATCATGCCCGTCCGCATCCGGGGCAATTGCATACAGCCAAAACCTTACAACAAATTTTAAATGGAAGTACCATTGCTGTACAAAAGAAACAACAGGTGCAGGACCCTTACAGCTTCCGCTGTATTCCCCAGGTACACGGTGCCACTAAAGATGCAGTAGCACATGTAAAAGAAGTGTTCCTGAGAGAAATGAATTCGGTAACTGATAACCCGAATGTTTTTCCGGAAGATGATTTGATTGTGAGTGGCGGTAATTTTCATGGTCAGCCATTAGCAATGGCGTTGGATTATTTTGCAATTGCTATGAGTGAGCTGGCAAACATCAGTGAACGCAGAACTTATCAACTCATCAGCGGACAGAGAGGTCTTCCCTTATTTCTTGTAAAAGAAGCCGGGCTCAACAGTGGTTTTATGATCCCGCAATACACTGCAGCAGGTATTGTAAGTGAAAACAAACAGCTATGCACACCTGCGAGCGTTGATTCAATTTCATCATCCAATAACCAGGAAGATCATGTGAGCATGGGTGCCAATGCTGCCACCAAGGCCTATCGTGTTTTAAAAAATGCAGAAAAAGTATTGGCTATTGAATTGATGAGTGCTGCACAGGCGCTTGATTTCAGAAGACCGGCAAAAAGCTCAGAAAGGGTAGAGCATGTGATTGCTGCTTTCAGAAAAGAGGTGGATTTTGTAAAAAGGGATCGTGTATTGCATGATGATATGATGAAGGCAGTTGTTTTTATTCAGCAATATGAATTGTAGAAACACTTAAAAAGCAAAGAAGCATTTTTAAATTCCTGTGTAGTTTTTATTTTTGTTTCAACTCTTTTGCAACCGGCAGTCATTTTAAATGATTATGCTATGCCTCTATGGTTTGTGATTGTACTCTGCTGTATTCCGTTTATTTTATTTCTTCCTTTGTTTTCGTCGTTCCGGCAAAAGTATCCTGATGCGTTTGGGTATATACTTTCCCTGGTGGGTACATTTGTAGGTATCATCGCCGGTTTGTATTTTACTGATTTAGCAGCTGCTAATGATAAACGCAAACTCACTGTGAAAGTGCTGGAGGCAAGTAAAGAGGAAATGCAATGGCTTATTAACAGGGCCAAAGCTATTGATCTTGTTACCGATACATTGGCGCAATCACAACGCCAGAAATATTATTACCTCGAAATGCCGCCTTTCTTTACACAAACTGTACGAACAGAGTTGTTGTCAGAAGTATTGCATCCTAAAACACATGAGCAGTTTAATGTAATACGGGAAAATCTTTTGTTTGATGTGGATCTGCTTCGTAAAGATGTAGCTGCAAAAGATGCCCAGCACCTGGATGAAGATTTGAAAGACTATAAACAGCAACTGGCGCTGGCTATTGAAGTGATGAACAATGAAATTGATTTGCTGCAACATAAAATCAGCACCGGTGAGTTTGAGCAGAAAGCGAAAGCACGCATTGATAGCCTGATTAAATAAAAACAGCCATTCAAGTTGAATGGCTGCTTTTTATAAAGTGTGCAGTTGATTATTGCTTGATGAATTCTACCCGCCGGTTATTTGCCTTTCCTTCTGGTGTGGTGTTGCTGTCAGTTGGTTGACTTTCACCTTTTCCATCTGTTGTCATACGGCCTGCTTCAATGCCAAATTCTTTTATAAGAAATAGCTTAACAGCTTCGGCACGTTTTTTTGATAACTCCAGGTTCTTCGCTTCATCGCCATCACTATCTGTATGCCCGATGATTACAACTTTCACATCCCCGTTTTCTTTCAGCACATTGGCAATATCTTTAACAGCGCCGTAGGACTCGGGTTTTATTTTGTCGCTGTTTACATCAAATAAAATTCCTCGGGTTACAAACTTTCCTTCGGTTATAAGTTTATTCCTTGTATCTGGAGCGCCAATAGCCATTCGTATGTTGCCGAAATAAAATGCATCTTCTTCATTGGAAGCACCATCGTTTCTGAAGTAAACAGAGTTGAGTTTTAAACCATCAGCCACCAGTTTGGGTAAGTCCCATACTTTTTTATCGTTCATGTAAACACGAACCCTTCCTTTCTGGCGCCAGATGGAAATGCGGCACAGTGTACGTTCAGGTGCTGCAAGTACGTTTTGATCGGCTTCGTTTCTCAACACTTCCTGTCCGTTAAAACTTCCGTAAGCGCTTGTAATACCTTGTTGGCCGCCGGCATTTTCAGGATGAAAAGCAATTTCAAATCCACCTCCGTTATCAATCCGTCCATCACCAAATTTGGCAAAGCGTCTGAAATCTTTTCCTACGTTTTCAGCACTGGTAATTCCTACAATGAACCAGCCGCTATAGTAGCTGAATTTATCAGTGGTCATTAAATCAAACTCAAGGGTAAAATTGTCGGGCAGGTTTTTAATCCACTCGGGGTACATCACCACTTCTTTTTTGGTCATGAGAAACCGCCCCTGTGTTTTATTTACAGTTACAATTTCACCGCTTCCGTTGGTATTCCATTTGTCGGGGAAGTCGCCGATATTATCTTTCGTAAAGTCTTCAAAGAGGATCACTTTTTCGCCGGGTACAAAATCAAACTTGCTGTAGGTTTCAAGAGAGGCTTTTCCTTCCTTCTGATTACCTGGGCCTTCCATTTCTTCTTTTGACTTTGTGCCGGTACTGTCTTTTGCCCCTTTCTTTTTCTTTTTCGGATCCATGGCAGGGTCCATGGCTTTATCAACCGTTTCATCCACTTTCTGGTCAAGTTTCTGCTGGGCTTTTTGTTTGGCTCTTTCCTTAGCCCTTTCAATCGGATTAAATTGGGCCTGAGTAAACAAGGCTCCAAAAAGCAAAAAAAAGCAGGTAATCAAAATCGGTTTCATGTGCATGCTGTTTAGATAATGCGAAAGTTAAACAGGATTTTCCGCCTTTGAAATAACACATTCAGGTAATGAAAAAGCACCTGTGCAGGGATAGAGGCTAAAATTTCAGTGCTTAATCTGCCTTTTTTGAGTGTATTTGCCTACATTTGCACCCCCAAAAGGGATCACAATTAATTGTGATTATTGCCCACCCGGCTCCCTAAGAGTTCTGCCCGTGCAGAAACGCCGTCAGGGTATCATCTTAAAGTGCATCAAAATGCCTAAGGTTAAAACGAATTCCAGTGCCAAAAAACGTTTCAAAGTAACGGCCACCGGAAAAATTACACACCAGAAAAGTTTCAAACGTCACATTCTTACCAAAAAGTCTAAAAAGCGCAAGCGTAACATGCGTATTGACGGTACAGTGGCAAAATCTCATGTTGATTTTGTAAAACGTTTATTGCGTCTTAAATAAGCCGCACATCAGTAAACCAATTTTAAACATTAAAAACATTCAGATATGCCCCGTTCAGTAAACGCAGTTGCTTCAAGAGCACGCCGCAAAAGAATTTTAAAAGCCGCAAAAGGATTTTACGGTAAACGTAAAAATGTATACACCGTTGCTAAAAACGTTGTAGAAAAAGGACAAACTTACAGCTATGTAGGTCGTAAATTAAAGAAAAGAGAATACCGCCGTCTCTGGATTGCACGTATCAATGCTGCTGTAAGAGAAGAAGGTTTAACTTATTCCGAATTCATCAACAAGCTGAAAGTTAAGAATATTGATCTTGACCGTAAGGTTCTGGCCGACCTGGCTATGAACGAGCCTGAAAGCTTTAAAAAGCTGGTGGCTTCAGTGAAGTAATCAAAAAAGTTACAAAAGAAAGTCCTGCCGGCTGGCGGGACTTTTTTTATAGCAACGAATTTCACAAATGCACACTAATGAATACAGGTGCAACGAATTGCATTTAAAAGCAGATGTTTTTGTTGTCATCGTATGTGCATACGAGGGAGCGTTTTTGCCACGCCTCCCTGACGGCAAAGGCAGGCTCGGTTCTTGGTTCCGTTTCCATAGCGTCAGTTGCCAAGCCGCTTCACTTTTGTGTACTTATGCACACCACATCATCAGCATAAAAACTTCATCCGCATTTTTATTTTTTTCCAATAAGTTTGCACCCTAAACTTTTTCTACATTGGCAAGAGACAATGCTCCCTACCAGATGAGCAACAATACGTACACCGACCTGGTGCAGCAAACATTCAATTTTCCGCAGGAAGGTTTTGATACCAAAGAAGGTTATCTCCAGTTTAACGGTGTGGATCTGAAAGCTTTGATTGATAAGTACGGAACGCCTATGAAGCTTACGTACTTACCCAAGATCGGGATGCAGATCAAAAAGGCGAAGAAGATGTTTGATGCGGCCATGAAAAAGCATCGTTATGAAGGCAAGTATTTTTATTGTTACTGTACCAAGAGCAGTCACTTCTCTTTTGTAGTGGAAGAAGCACTGAAGCACGATATTCACCTGGAAACTTCTTTTGCTTATGATATTGAAATAATCAATAAGCTGTACCAGAAGAAAAAAATCACGAAGGATATCCAGATCATCTGTAACGGTTATAAACAGAAGGGATATATCCAACGCATTGCCAAACTGCTCAACACCGGGTTTAAAAATGTAATGCCTGTGCTTGATAATAAAGAGGAATTGCAGCAACTCAAGAAAACGGTGAAAGTTCCGTTTAAAGTGGGCATCCGTGTAGCGGCAGAAGAAGAACCTACTTTTCCTTTTTATACATCCAGATTAGGTATCCGTGCCAGGGATATCCTCGAGTTTTATGTAGATAAGATTGAAGGTAATGAAGATCGCTTTCAGCTCAAGATGCTTCACATCTTTCTGAATAAGGGTATTAAGGATGATATTTATTACTGGAGTGAATTAAACAAGATTGTAAACCTTTATTGCCAGTTGCGTAAAATCTGTCCGGAGCTGGATTCAATCAATATCGGTGGTGGCTTCCCTATCAAGCATTCATTGGGTTTTGAGTATGATTATCAATTTATGATCAATGAAATTGTAGGTACCATCAAAAAGCAATGTAAGAAAGCGGGTGTACCCATGCCGAATATTTATACAGAGTTCGGAAGCTTTACAGTAGGTGAGAGTATGGCACATATTTACAGTGTGCTGGGGCAGAAGGAACAAAACGATCGTGAAAACTGGTACATGATAGATTCCTCCTTCATTACAACTTTGCCTGACACCTGGGGTATTGGTGAAAAATTCCTGATGCTTCCCATTAATAAGTGGGATAATGAATACCAGCGTGTTGTATTGGGAGGAATTACCTGCGACAGTCATGATTATTACGATTCAGAAGAACATATCAATGAAGTGTTTCTTCCGAAGCTGAACGGTAACAGCACCGAGCCTTTGTATGTGGGTTTCTTTCACACCGGTGCTTACCAGGATCAGATCAGCGGATACGGAGGAATCAAACACTGCATGATTCCATCGCCCAAGCACATTATTGTGGGGCATGATAAGAATGGTAAACTTGTGGATTGGGTGTATGCAAAAGAGCAAACCGCACAAAGTATGTTGAAGATACTTGGTTATTAAAACAGAAACCCCGACCATTGAGTCGGGGTTTTTTATGTTCTTCACCGGATTTTATAGTTGCCGGTTTTTTCCTGAAGGATATTTCTGACCATTGCGTGGGTTTTGGGGATACTGTGGGTATTGCTGAGGATACCTTCTTACACGTCTGTCATCATCCCAATCATCGTCGTCATCATGATCTTTTTTACAATGCTTTCTTCCTTTGGCATAGTCTTTTGCTTGGCCACCATATCTTTTCTTAGCCTGGCCCGGAGGTAAACCACAACCATTGCAGCATGAACGACGCTCATCCCTCCGCTCAAAATCAGGATAACGGTCATTGCGTTCTATTCTGCCATTAGGATAACGAACAGTGCCATCAGGATACACAATAGTTCCATCCGGATATCTTGTAGTACCATCTCTTTCCACAACGGGTCCCGGAGTGCGTTCCTTTATTAGAACTTTATTTAATATATCCCGTGCAGAGGGTTGTGCATAAGAGGCAAATGCGGCAATTATCATTATCACCGTTAATAACCACTTGTAAAGTTTAGTTGTAGCCATAGTTGGTAAGTTTTATACTTGTAATTCAAACCATCGGCCAAAAACTTAAAACAACGGGTATGAAATATTTTCTTACGCTTTCTTTAACAATCGTTATGGCACAATTTGCTGCCGCACAGAGCACCGAAGATTCAGTAAAAGCAGCGGTGAATGATATGTTTACTGCTATGCGGAATGCAGATAGTGCAGGTTTGATGAATGTATTTTCACCAACTGCCGTTTTGCAAACTATTAGCCGTAATAAAGAAGGGCAAACAATGGTGCGTACAGAACAGATTTCAGGTTTTGGATCCAGCATCAGCAAACTGGCAAAAGGTGATGCAGATGAACGGATTACATTCGGCGCTATTCATATCGACGGCCCTATGGCAAGTGTTTGGACGCCTTATGAATTTTATTATAAGGGTAATTTCAGTCACTGTGGTGTTAATTCATTCCAGTTAGTTCGGTTGAACGGCGTTTGGAAAATTCAATACATCATTGATACAAGAAGAAAAGATAGCTGTAAATAATTCGTTTACTTTTTTCGCCTGTTATACTTCTTATTTACTTTAGGATCATTAAAGTATTGATTGGCTTGCAAGGGATCAAGAATATCAACTCCTTCCAGCGGCACATCAATCAACTGTAACTGACTTTGTTTTAGTTCCGCTTTCAGTCTTGCAGTTTTTTGTACAATCTCCATATCTTTTTCGCCAATCAAACTGTTTTCAGAAAGTACAAATTCCAGTCGCCGGATATTGCTGCGCACCTGCGATACCATGTTTTGTTCATTTACCTTATTCGGCGCTACTGCTTCTTTAACAGGTACTAATGTAACTCCTACGGCTGGTAATACCCTTCCTACATTTTTCTGGCTTTCATTGGGAGAAGTACTCATAATTGTTCCTGCAAGGGCCGTAGAAGAGGAGGTCATATCAAAAGCGATACGGGAACCTCTTACTTTCTTTATTTTTTTGTCTAAAGAACGGAATGTGAATTTAAGTTGCTGAATGTACCGGTTGTAATCAGAAACTGTTTTTTCATATTCCATTTTCTTTTGCGGATAATTCAAGGCATCACGAACATTTATACGTAGTAAAGCTGTATCCCTGTTCCTGAATTTATCTGTTGCAATAAATAACAACCGTACCGATTTTGTTTTTAATGTGTCATTATCTTTTACAAAGTCATAAGGAATACCCCATCTGAATTCATCACCGCATTTTGTAATGGATGATTCTGTTTTTAACGGTAAGCTGCTTTCAAAATTGATGAACTCTACAGGAAAGTTTCCGTTTTCGCAACCAATGGTAAAGCGAAGCGTATCACCTTCATCCACCGTAACGATTCCTGAAACAGAGGGTCTTGCTTTTGAAGTAACCACTTCTGTATTGAAGAATACAATCGTAAAAGAAGTATCGGCTCTGTCTGCCGGGTTAAAAAGATTCTGAACACCCAGCATCACTTTATATTCAGTATCATATTTCAGTTTGCCGGAAAGGAAATAGGCTTTTTCTGCTTTAAAAGTGAGTAACCCGTTGTCTTTATTAATGCGTAAACCTAATGGCGAATTTTTTAAGTACCAGTAATACTTACTTTCTTCTTTATTAATTTCCAGTTTATAGTTGAGTGAACTGTCTACATGCAGTGTAAAGTAGGGGTTGAGGTTACGGATACGAAGAATCGTATCAGCTTCAGGTACCAAAACAGAATCTGTTTTTTCCTGTGCTGATATACTGAATGCAAAAAATAAACCTGCTGTAAGAAGGAGTATCTGTTTCATGTTGATGCTGCGAAAATACTTCAAATGAAAGAAACAGCTGTGAGTAAGATGCAGCAGAAATGTTATAAAAAGAACCCCGATGTAAAAACATCGGGGGATAAACCAAAACCAACTGCTATAAACAAGCGAGTTTAAATCTTATTGAATTGTAATGCTTTTAACAGGCTGTGTTACTTCTGCTTTTTTTGGAAGAAACACTTTAAGTATTCCATTTTCATAACGGGCCTGGATACCATCTGCATTAATTTTTTCATCGAGGTTAAAGCTGCGTTTGAAACTCTGGAAGCTGAACTCCCTGCGAACGGTTTTTACATCTTCCTGCTTGGTTTCTTCTTTCTTTTCATAGCTGATAGTGAGAAGATTTTTATCAACCGCAATTGAAAAATCTTCTTTGTTACGTCCGGGTGCCATCAACTCCAGGTGATAGGCTTCGTTGTTTTCAACAATGTTTACAGCAGGGGTAAACAGGTTGTTGATGTTTCTGCCGAATGTGGGCAACTCATTAAAGAACTCATCAATAAATGAATTCAGGTTGCGCTGAATGGGGTGATTTACTTTTATCATGGTCATAGCTTTAAAATTTGTTTGAAATCAATTTCTCAAATCCTGTTCCATCCATTTTTTACCGTCAAGTGTTCCTGAATGATGCATGATTGCTGAAATAAAGTCAGATTTTATTCACAGTATGCGACAAAATTTCCGCAATTGAATATTCAGAACTGAATTGGACTAACTTTGCATCTCAAAACAAAAAATCAAATAACTATGTATCCCGCAGAAATAGTAATGCCCATGAAGGCAGAAATGACGGAAGGAGGTTTTGAAGAGCTTTTAACTTCAGACTCAGTTGATGCAGCACTTACACAAAAAGGAACCAGTTTGGTATTTATTAATTCAGTTTGCGGCTGTGCAGCCGGCAGTGCAAGACCCGGTGTATTGATGGCGGTGAATAACAGCACCAAGCGTCCGGATCACCTGCTCACCAGTTTTGCAGGATTTGATACAGATGCTATTAAAAAAATCCGTGAGCATTTGATGCCTTACCCACCCAGTTCACCGGCCATTGCATTGTTTAAAGATGGTGAGTTGGTACATTTTATTGAACGTCACAATATTGAAGGTCGTCCGGCACAAATGATTGCGCAGAACCTGATTGGTGCGTTTGAGCAATATTGCAACTGATTCTCACAACAAATTGTATAAATCCTCCCCGGCGGGAGGATTTTTTATTTGTGAAAATGCCAACACAAACAATAATTATTTAAAGTATCATTGCAACTTAAATCTTTTGCATGTATCCCAACCTGTATTCTTTTTTTGTAGAAGTATTTGGTGCAGCTCCTGCATGGACACGTTATCTTAATTCGTTTGGTTTTTTTGTAGCCCTTGCATTTATAGCTGCTGCTGTAGTACTCACAAAAGGATTACAATTAAAAGAAAAAAAAGGATTCCTGCATCCCAAAGAAGAGAAGCGGATGTTTGGACAGCCGGCAACTGTTAGTGAATTATTGCTGAATGGGTTGCTTGGTTTTTTGATGGGGTATAAGATTTTAGGTGCTTTTTTACAGGCAGGCGACTCATCCATAGATCCGCAGTCATATATATTTTCCGGCGAGGGCAACTGGGGTGCAGGTATTTTACTGGCATTATTGTTTGCAGGCCTGAAATGGTATGAAAAGAATAAAGACAAAGCAGCTAAGCCGGAAGAAAGAGTTATTCGTGTATGGCCGCACGAGCGGGTAGGAGATATGACGGTGCTGGCGGCTCTGTTTGGTTTTGGTGGCGCTAAGATTTTTCATAATCTCGAAAACTGGGATGATTTTGTAGCCGATCCTATCGGCTCATTAATTTCTTTCAGCGGACTTACTTTTTACGGTGGATTGATTTGCGCCGGTATTGCCATTATTGTTTTTGCAAAAAGAAAAGGAATTTCCATCAGGCACCTGGCCGATTGTTTTGGACCTGCATTGATGATCGCCTATGCAGTTGGACGTATTGGTTGCCAGGTGGCGGGCGATGGTGATTGGGGCATTTTAAACAGCGCTTACAAGGCCGATTCAACCGGTGCTGTAACACTTGCAGTTCCCGGCGATCTGCAAATTGCTTTACAAAAGAATCAAACCTATTACCTGCAGCAGGAATTTAAAGGAAGCACATTGGCTGAAATTCCGCATAAGTCATATAAAGCTCCTTCTTTTTTACCGGTTTGGATGGTAGCTTATACCTATCCTCATAACGTAAACAGTATGGGCGCAAGAATTGCCGGTTGCGAAGGGGAGGAGCATTGCAGTTACCTGCCTGTTCCGGTTTTTCCTACACCTTTTTATGAAACGTTAATTTGCCTGGCTCTATTTGGCTTGCTCATGCTGGCAAGGAAGCGAATCAAAGTTGCCGGGGCTTTGTGCAGTCTCTATCTTATCCTCAACGGGGCCGAGCGATTCTTTGTTGAAAAAATCAGGGTGAATACAAAATATCATGATCTTCCTTTTCAACCAACCCAGGCTGAACTGATTTCCCTTGGATTGATTATCGCCGGCATTGTACTTTATTTTATATGTAAAAAGAGAGCTGCAGCCTCAGCATAACCCAAACTGCTTTTCCATCCGTCTACGATTTTTTCCATTTATCAATGGAACCGGTTTCAACTGTAACATAATTGTTGAAGCATCGTCTCACATTGCAGGAAATTAACCAAACATGTATCATAATTACCATACATCACAAAACAATGTACTATGCAAAACATAGAACCTACTTTTGACAAGTAATATAAAAAAGGTATTCATTAACTATTAAACCTCATCATCAAACCTTATCATCATGAAAAAGTTCGCAACTTTTCTGGCTGCTTTGCTATTTTTCGTTTCATTCAGCAGTTTTGCAGAAAAAACCGCCACCATCAGTGGTTTTGTTAAAGACGCCAATCAGCAACCTCATGCCGGCGCAACCGTTTCACTTTACCGTGCAAAAGACACCGTACTGGTAAAAGCCGCTTTTACAAACGCAAGCGGTGAGTACAGTTTTGAATCAGTTAAACCAGGCCAATACTTGATCGGGGTTACAGCTACCGGTCATAAGAAGGCTTTTAGTGAAGTATTTGAATATACAGGTACTGATATTGTTGTGCCTGCTGTTAGCCTCAGTCCTGAAGTGAAGGGTTTGAAAGAAGTAACAGTAACAGGTCGTAAGCCACTGTTTGAACAAAAGCCCGACAGAATGATAGTGAATGTAGATGCAAGCCCCAGCAATGCCGGTGCCAATGCATTGGAAGTGCTGGAAAAATCTCCGGGTATTACCGTAGATAAAGATGGCAACATTAGTTTAAAAGGAAAAGCTGGTGTTCAGGTATTTATAGATGGCAAACCTGCTTATTTATCAGGTGCTGATTTAGTGAACTATCTCCGCAATGTAAGTGGTGCTCAACTGGATCAGATTGAAATTATGACCAACCCGCCTGCTAAATATGATGCAGCCGGTAACAGTGGTATCATTAATATAAAAACAAAAAAATCAAAACAACTCGGTTATAACATTACAGCTCAGGCGGGATATACTCAAGGTATTTATGCCCGCAATAACCAGAACATTACGTTCAACTATCGCAAGAACAAACTGAACCTGTTTGGTACACTGAGCCGTAATGAAAACAACCGTAAACAAACGCTTTCTATTCAGCGGAAATTCCTCGAACCTAATACGAAAGATGTGCGTTTTCATTTTAATCAAACATCTCAAATGCGTAACTGGAATTCAGGTAACAGTTTGAAACTGGGTGCAGATCTTTATGCATCCAAGAAAACAACTTTCGGCGCAGTTGTAAATGGTTTTTACAATCCCGGTAAGTTTGGTAATACCAGTGATATTTCTATTGCAGATGCCGGTAATACACCACAGGCAAAAACATTTGCCAATTCATTAAGTCGTAATCTTTGGCAAAACTTCAGCGCTAATGGAAACTTCCGTCATGTGTTTGACAGCACCGGAAAGGAATTAACAGCTGATATTGATTATATCCATTACAATGCTTCTAACACACAAAACCTGAGTAACTATTATTTCAGTCCTTCAGGAGTGCCTACACGTAAAGCAGATACCTTGTATGGTAATCTGCCCCAGTTGATCAATATCTATTCTGCCAAGGCTGATTATGTACATCCTTTGAAAAAAGGTGCCAAGCTGGAAGCAGGTGTTAAAGTAGCTTATGTAAAATCAGATGCCAATGCGGTTTATGACAGTTTAAATAACAATGTACTCAGCCGTGATTTCGGACGCAGCAATCATTTTATTTATGATGAGCAAATCAATGCTGCTTATGCAAGCTACAGCCGCCCGTTATCAAAGAAATTGAGTGCACAGCTCGGTTTGCGTGTGGAGAATACAACAGCACATGGTAATTCAATCGGCAAAGTATTCAGGAATAACGCATGGGTGAATTTTGATACAACTTTCCGTCTTAATTACACTCAATTATTCCCCACCGTTTACCTGCAGTATGCAGCGAGCGAAAAGCATAGCTGGGTTATTAACTATGGTCGCCGTATCCGTCGTCCTGATTATGAAAGTTTAAATCCTTTTGTTGAGTTCCTGGATCGTTACACATTTGAACAGGGTAATCCTAACCTGCGTCCCCAGTTCAGCCATAACGTAGAGTTGAGTCATACATTCAAAGGATTTTTAACTACCACTTTGAACTATACCAATACTAACAATATAATTCAGCAGGTATTGGAACAAAATACAGATCAGCAGGAAACATTTGTAAAGCAGGCCAATATTGCCAGTCAGCGTCAATATGGTGTAGCAGTAAGTGCATTTAAGCAAATCAAAAGTTTTGGTGGTAACGTATATGTAAATGTTTACAACAACCAGTTTAAAGGTTTAGTGAATAATACCAATGTAAAATTAGGTGCTACTACAGCCGTATTCAGTGCATCTGCTAACTATCGCTTCAAAAAAGGAATTACAGTTGAGGTAAACGGATTTTACAGAACACCTGGCTTTGAAGGCGTATTCAATATTCAGCCCCTGGGTGCTTTCAACTGGGGTGTAAGTGTACCGATGCTCAAGACCAAAGGAACCTTACGTTTGAGTGTAAGAGATATGTTCTGGACACAACAACCTAAAGGAAGCATTCGTTATGGTGATATTGATGCAGCATTCCAGAACATCAATGACTCCCGTACCGTAGGTCTCAACTTTACCTATCGCCTTAGCAAAGGAAAAGTAAATGGTAACGGTAAGCGTAAAACCGGCGGCGCAGGCGATGAGCAGAACCGTGTAAAAGGCGGTGACAATTAATCAAATTTCTCTCTATATTTCTCATGTTGATAGACCGACCCCCGTTTTTACGGGGGTTTCTTTTACTCCTCCGCCCCTAAAGCGGAACTTTTTAAGCTCATGAAATTTTATGCGGCTCTATTTTATGAAGCAGGTATAAAATTGAAAATAAAGATGCTATGAAAACGGAACCATGAACGGAGCGCCGCAAATACGAGGCCATTGGCACTAATGCCTGTAACATCATCTGTCTTTTTATATTTTCAATCATTTACATTTGCATGTTCTTACTTTATACTTTATACCTCAATTTTTTTCTATGCCTTCATTTGATATTGTTAGCAAAGTAGACGCACAGGCGCTTGATAATGCAGTGAATGTAACTACCAAAGAAATTACCAACCGGTTTGATTTTAAAGGCAGTCATGTAGAAATAAAGCTGGATAAAAAGGAATTTAAAATCAATATTGAGGTGGAGGATGAAATGAAGATGCGCCAGTTGATTGATGTGTTAATCAACCGGGCTCACAAGCAGGGGATAGCTCCAGAGGCATTTGACCTGAGCAAAGAACCTTACCAGAGCGGAAAGCTGATAAAACAGGAAGTGCAGGTGCGGAATGGATTAAAGCAGGAAGATGCCAAAAAGATTGTAAAGCAGATTAAGGACAGTGGTTTGAAAGTACAGGCCTCCATTAACGATGATATTGTACGGGTTACCGGCAAAAAAATTGATGATCTGCAAGCCGTAATCCAGGCCAGTAAAGGCTGGGAACTGGGCATACCTTTACAATACGAGAATATGCGTTCATAAACTGTGCAAAAAGCCCATCAAACGGGCTTTTTTTGTGCATAGCAGTGTGCAGAACAGGTGCGAAGTAAACGGGCCGCAAATTTGGAAACGGTCACAGGCTTAACGTAATTTAGTTCTACAAAAGTCACTGGAACGTTTAGAAATGAATGGTTTGGTGGCGGAGTCAGAAACGGTACGTAAAAAGACCGGAAACTGAATCCGGAAGCACTGGGTTAGTAAGTATAGGAGCGAAAGCAAGTATATGAGACAATTCGGTGCTTCTTTTTTATGTCCGCTACGCCTCCCCAAAAGGTCAAAATTGTTTTTGCCTGAACCGAAAATAGCCCTACTTTTGCACCCTTAATAAAATGTACGGTTGGAACCGTGCTGAAAAATCCCGAAAGTCATGAAAAAAGGTTTACATCCCGAAAATTATCGTTTTGTAGTGTTTAAGGACATGAGTAACGGTTATTCTTTTTTAACCCGCTCTACCGCTCCTTCAAAAGAAACAGTTAAGTGGGAAGATGGTAACGAATACCCTCTTATTAAATTAGAGATTTCTAATACCAGCCATCCCTTCTTTACCGGTCAGAACGTATTGGTAGATACTGCAGGACGTATTGATAAGTTCAAAAAGAAATACGCTAAGAAGTAATAACTTCCTGGTAAGTGATATTGAACCACCCTCTTGGGTGGTTTTTTATTTTTAATAAATAATTGGTTGGTAGATGATTTAAGTGCCGGATATAGAAAAGATTTGATACTTGCTATCTGAATACTTGTAAATAGTAAAATGCAGTTCTATATTTTCATACCTGAAGTAGAAGTATGGTTACATTTACGATGCCGAATGTGTTAAAAAGAACAATAAACCTGGAAAAATTACGGATTACATCAGCAGAAGCATTTGGCAGATTATTTAAAATAAAATATCCGAAACCATGAAGATTGCTCCCTTACCGTCCAACGAGGAACAAAGGCTTCGTAATCTGTACAGCTATGAAATTCTGGATTCTGCTCCGGAGGATGAATTTAATGACCTGGTAGAACTGGCGTCTGCTTTTTGCAAAACCCCGATTTCACTGATTACTTTACTGGATAAAGACCGCCAATGGTTTAAAGCACGTAAAGGTTTTGATGCAGCCGAAACAGACCGTGGCAGTTCTTTTTGTTCTCATGCAATCCTGGGTACTGATGTAATGGTTGTGGAAGATGCTGCAAAGGATGAGCGATTTTCTCAGAATCCCCATGTGATTGTTGATAATGGTATTCGCTTTTATGCAGGAGCGCCTATACTTTCTCCTGAAGGCTACAGGTTGGGTACCGTTTGTGTGCTGGACAATAAACCCCAACAGTTTACAAATGAACAAAAAAAAGTTCTTGAACTTATTTCCAAGCAGGTAACCAAACTGCTGGAGTTACGACAGAAAAATATCCTCATCCGTAAGAAAGCCGAAGAAAGCATCGCTTATAAATCCCAGCTCATAAGTCGTGTATTAATTGATAACGAAAACGACAAACGTACCATAGCCAACAATCTGCATGAAGACCTGGCCCAGCGAATGGTCTATTGCATTCATGCATTGGGAGCAAAGTCTGCTGCATTGCATTTACATGTGATTAAGGATGAAATGAACAGGATTCTTACTGATTTACGGGAGCTTACTTATTCCATTTCACCTGTAACGGATCATCATTATGCTCCGGGTGAGTTTATAGATGATTTCATCAACAGGGTGGCGGCTACTTTTCCCTTTGAATTAGTACAAAAAAAATCAAATGCGGATGAATGTTTCAATCCAAGGGTATCGCTCAGCCTTATCCGCATGATGGAAGAATGGTTCCGCTTGCTACTCAAAAAGCAAAAGGTGAGCCTGGTGGAAGTAGAGGTACGTTGTGAACATGATCATATTCAACTCACTATTGAAGATAATGGTAAACTGGCAAACGGATTTACCCAAAAACAACAGGAGCGAATTGGAATTATACAGGAACGTGTGCATATGGAGGAAGGCTCTCTTTCCTTTCATCACAAACCGGGCAAGAGTGTGTTGAAGATTGAATTGCCTCTGCCTGCAGAACGGATTGCCGGTACAGCCTGAAAGTAGTATAACTAAAAAACCATGCTTGCAGCATGGTTTTTTAGTTATAGTTTGCCAATATCATTATACATTAAATCTGAAATGCATCACATCGCCATCTTTCACCAAATATTCTTTGCCTTCAATTTTTAATTTACCCGCTTCACGGCAGGCCGCTTCAGTTTTGTAAGTGATGTAATCGTCATAACCAATTACTTCGGCTTTAATGAAACCTTTTTCAAAATCAGTATGAATGACACCGGCACATTGTGGTGCTTTCCAGCCTTTATGAAAAGTCCAGGCACGTACTTCCTGTACGCCGGCAGTAAAATAGGTTTGTAAATTGAGGAGGTGATAGGTAGAGCGGATCAAACGGTTTAATGCAGGCTCCGTCATTTTATATTCATCCATGAATAATTGTTTGTCATCAGCATCTTCCATTTCGCTGATCTGTGCTTCAATGCTGTTATTCATCACAATCACTTCTGCTTCTACATCTTTAACAGCCGCTTTAAGTGCTTCCGAAAATTTGTTGCCCGTATGCATGCTGGCTTCGTCCACATTGGCTACATAGAGCACCGGTTTTGCTGTGAGCAGAAAACAATCAGCAATGGCCGGTAACTCAGCACTGTTCAAATCCAGTGAACGGATGCTCTTACCTTGCTCCAGGTGGGCCTTGCATCTGAGCAATACTTCCAGCTCTGCTTTACCTTTTGCATCACCGGCACGGGCTGCTTTTTCAATCCGTTGAATTTTCTTTTCTACGGTCTCCAGGTCTTTCAACTGCAATTCGGTATCAATGATTTCTTTATCGCTTACGGGATTGATAGCGCCTTCTTCACGCAATACATTTTCATCTTCAAAACAACGGATTACATGAATAATGGCATCCACTTCACGGATGTTTGCCAGGAATTTATTACCCAACCCTTCACCTTTGCTGGCGCCACGTACCAAACCGGCAATGTCTACAATTTCAATCTGCGTGGGTACAATACGCTCCGGCTGCACTAATTCCGCCAGTTTAGCCAAACGATCATCCGGTACATCCACCAGTCCCACATTAGGTTCAATGGTACAGAAGCGGTAATTGCTGGCCTGTGCTTTGGCGCTGTTGCTTACTGCATTGAATAAAGTTGATTTTCCTACGTTTGGTAACCCTACAATTCCTGCTTTTAAACCCATGACTGATTGAAGATTTTAGATTTCAGATTTACGAATGAATGAAACCACTCATTTTTTGAGGCGCAAAGATAAGTGTTCAGCACTTGGTGGCAAAAGCGGTAAAATGCTTTTGGCAATTCGCAAAAAATCTGCAATCTTCAATCCGAAATCTAAAATCATCTTATGGCTTTAAGCAGAATCTGGAGTGTCTTTATCATTGTTGCGGTACTGGTAGCATTGTTCAAGTATCTTCCCTCCAATGGTGAAAAGCAGATCTTTTCTTCCATGGTGATTGGTAAAAACGGTGATACGCTTGAAGTGAAAAAGATGTCCCTTGCTGCTGCAGATGCCGGAATTGTTCGGGCGCTTGATACGGTTGCACGGGTTACTCAAAACAAAGTCACCTACAAAAAAGCAGGAGAGGAGTTGGTGTTGCTGAAAGTGCAAAGTGCTAATGGCATTATCGATACCTGTAAAGATGCCATTAATATCTGTATCGGTTTAATTGGTATCCTGGCTTTGTTCATGGGTTTTATGAGTATTGCAGAAAAAGCCGGTGGCATTAATGTACTATCGAGAATCATCAGTCCTTTCTTTACCCGCATTTTTCCGGAGGTTCCTAAAGGGCATCCTGCTTTTGGGCATATGATGATGAACTTCAGTGCTAACCTGCTCAACCTGGATAATGCAGCCACACCTTTTGGTTTAAAGGCAATGGAAAGTTTGCAGGAGCTGAACCCTAATAAAGCTACTGCCAGTAATTCGCAGCTGATGTTTTTGTGTTTGCATGCCAGCGGACTTACATTAATTCCTGTAACCATCATCGCCGCACGGGCTGCTTTAAAAGCACAAAACCCCACTGATATTTTTGTACCCTGCATGGTGGCTACGTTTGCTGCTACCATGGCTGCTATGTTCATTGTTTCCTTTAAACAAAAGATCAATGTATTTCAACCGGTGATACTTGGCTGGGTGCTTGGTATTTCAGCAGTGATTGCTGCTTTGGTATTGTATTTAGTAAATCTTGACACTAAAGGATTACAATCTTTTTCAGGCGTGTTAAGCAATGGTTTAATCCTGTTTATTTTCATTGCGATCGTACTCGGTGCTTTGTATAAAAAAATCAATGTGTTCGATGCGTTTATTGAAGGTGCCAAAGGTGGATTTGAAACAGCTGTACGCATTATTCCATATTTAGTGGGTATGCTCGTTGCCATCAGTTTGCTGCGTACCAGCGGCACATTTGAAGTAATCATTGATGGCATGAAAACATTATTTATGTGGCTGGGTGCGGATACACGTTTTGTTGATGGCTTACCCACAGCACTCATCAAACCCCTTAGTGGCAGTGGTGCCCGTGGAATGATGATTGATACCATGACCACCCATGGCCCTGATTCTTTTGCAGGAAGACTCGCCTGCATTTTACAGGGAAGCAGTGATACTACGTTTTATGTGATTGCTGTTTATTTTGGCTCTGTTGCTGTTAAGAACACACGTTATGCAGTTGGATCCATGTTGCTGGCCGACCTGGTGGGTATTATCACTTCCATTTTACTGGCGTATTTGTTTTTTGGAGCAGTGGCCTGATTACTCAACTGTTTTTTCAATAAAATAGATAGCCCCTTTTTTATCAATTCCCTGGATAATGATTTTATACCTGGTGGTATAACTATTATTAAAGAAATGAATCACTGCTTTTCCATCTGCAGCAAACTGCACCTGTGGCTGCCATAACAAAGTTGTTCTGCGGTCTTCTGATTTTATTGTATCCGTGCTGCTGTATTCCGGGCTTCTGAAAGAGAGTGGAATCGAATAACCTGTGATATAACTGGTGGCAAGACCGAAACGGCCGGTTCCTCTTTTGTTTTTGGTATAAATCAAAACGCTTGGGCCGGGTCCCATCACTCCCAGGTGCAGGTTGGCATTTCGGTTCACTTTAATAAGCACTACATCAGCCGGGTTTATAAAATTCAATTCTGTAGCATCAATAGGTACTTCGTTTAAATAATAACTGATAACATCGGCACTTGCCATTCCTGTTGAAGCAGAACCATCCATACCGGCTACACGATCATACCCGGTGTTAAATCGAAAACCAAAAAACTCCTGTTCAAACAATTGTGCAAAACTGGTATAGGTAAAATTAGAATCAGGCACTTTGGTAAATTCTGAGGTACGGAAACTTTCAGAACTAAGTGCTTTGTTGAGCGAATCAATATAGCGTTCCTGTTTTGTTTTTCCTTTTACAACAATTTCCTGCAGTTCTTTTCCAATATCTGCCACACTGTAATATTTCACAAAGGTTTCGTTAATGGCTTTCGGTGCGTTGTTAACTGCATAAACCGGTTGATAGTTTGGTTTGGAGAGCGGCCCCTGCAGTGTATCAATGTAAGAGGGTAATAAATCAAACTCCACTTTTCTCCTTTTCTTTTCTTTGGTAGTTGCCAGACCGGATACACTTGCAAATTTTGAAAAGTGCAGATCATTCACTGCAAATGCACCTCGTTCATCAATACGGGAAGCAGAAAAGATGGTACTTGAATCAGCAGCTTTTGTAATCAAATCAATTTTACTTGAATCAAAATCCATCCGCTCTTTGTCTTTCTTCACCATTCCCCGTAGCGAAATACCTGTTTCAAAAAAATAGGTTAAGGGCTCTAAGGTTCCTTTTCTTATTTGTAGCCAGTTGAATCTTGATGGCTGCATCGTTAATGTAACCGCATCCAGGAACTTTGAATAGTCTTCTGCTTTTATTTTTTGTAAAGACGGTAACACAAAATTTGGCCCGGTGTCATTACTGTGCAGCATCCCGTAGGTTTGAATATCCGCTGTATTGATAAACGAATAAGTTGGAAGATCAGCAGGCACTACAGAAACAGAAAGTTGCGGTGTATCTACGCCGCTGAAACTGATGCTGAATGTATTTTTCGATTTCGGCGCAAATGAAAGAGTAGATGTATTCAACTCCAGGCTACCGGTGGAGGGTAATTGCACCCAAATCCATCTTTCGGCTAAGGGTTGCAATTGTTCACTGAAAAGAGTTACCTGCATCATGCCCTGTTGCAGGTTTTTTTTGTTGATTACGGTTGCATTCTGCATTTCAGCAAGATTTAGTTGCTGTAAGGCTACTGTTTTGCCGTTTTGCTGGGCCAGCATGTAAACGGTTTTGTTCTTATCAATAAACTGATCTGTCGCATTGGCCTGAATAAATACTTTAGTTGGTGAGAGGTTTTCTGCTTTCAGATTGATTTCCATGCTACTTGCCGGCGGTAAGGAAAATTGTTGTCCCGAATTTTTATCGGATGTTATTTGCAGGCGGTAGTTTTTTCCGGCCACAGGTGTAAACTCCACCAAACCGATTCCGTTTTCAAACACCAGCGGTTCTGCAATAGTTGAACCGGCTTCGTCAGTAAGCACTGCTTTTATACCAACAGGCGGTAATTGATGCGCATCATGTACACGAAACGCAACCCTGTTCACAACATCTTGAATAAGTTGTCCTCCCTCCGGAAAAAAAATTGCCTGTAATGCTCCGGGAGCAGTTATGTATGATTTGGATTGATCTTTTCTGCCCTGTACAAAAATGTATTGTTCGTTGATAGCGTGTGGTTGGTTGAGCATCCATAAACTGTAGCAGCGGATGCGGTATAAACCTGTAGAGAGTGTATCCGGTAAAAAGATGCTGGCATTCGCTGTGCCGTTTTCTGCTTTCCACATGGCTTTGTGCAGTAACCTGCCACCTGCATCGCTCATATCTGTATAAACTATGTTGCTGAGCGTTGAAAAGCCATTGTTAAGCGTAAGATAGGCTTTGAGAAAAACTGTTTCGCCCGGCTGATAAAATGATTTGTCAAGATGAGCATAGCATTTTTCATCAGGATTCATTTCATAGCAGGTACGCAGGTTGGTAATAAGCCTGGCGAGTAAAGTATCTGTTTGCTGGGAAAAACTGTTAAGTGAAAAAAATATAATCGGGAAAATGATCAGCGTAAGTTTCAATGGAATGTGTTTTTTCAAATGTACTTAAATAAAAAACCTTCTGTTACTTACATAACAGAAGGTTTTTTATTCTGAAATATTTTAACGATTTCTATATGCCGACGCACCGGGTGCTCTTGCGCCGGTTGCTCCTACAAATCCACGTGCAAAAACAGTATAAGAACCCTGGTTCTGCAATACTACGGCTACTGTTCCTATTGTAGTAGTTGTACCTGCCCAACGAAGTGTATAGGTATCTGTAACTGTTGAAGAACCCGAGTTACGGGTTAACTCCAGGAACTGTGTTACTCCACGGAACGGAACCGCCGGAAACAGAAGTGTATTATTGAGTGATGAATACACATCAATGGCCGGTGTGGCAGTGGGTGGGTTTGGAATGAGGTTTACAAAACGTACCCTAACAATATCTGCCGAAGGAATTTTAATATCATCCTCAACGGCAAGAATGCGGGAATTAGGACGGCTGATAGAATCACAAAGGAAAAAGCTGTAAAACTTTTTTCGCTGTAAGGTGGGTCTGAAATTAAATAACAAGGAATCTCTTGTTGTTGCAGGAGGTGTGCCTAATGCAAGACGAACGCCAAAATCAGCACCGCCATTTAGATCCGGAATTACCGCAGCATAATTGGCGGAGGCAGGATAAACGCCACCCACACCAACAGGCGTAGCAGAAGAAAATTCAAAACCATTATACGATAATCGGAAAGCAGCACTTACTTGCCCGGAGAAAACTGGAGTGGCAAACGGAAATGCATTTACAAATTTTACATGTGCATACTGGTTGGAATCAATTTCAACAAAAGAAGCAGTAACAGCGGGCTCTTTTTCGCACCCATACAATACTGATAAAGCTGCTATAAATACGAAGACTATTTTTTTCATAATTCGTTGTTTTTAGTTTATGGCTTAGAAAACCAGGTTTCTTTCGTGTGCCAGTCAATAGCGTCGGCACCTAATTTTTGCAATTCAAGGATGTTCCAGACATATTCTGAGTTGAAACGGTAACGCACCCTGTACACAAGTTTGTTATTATTTTCGGGCCACAAATCAGCACCTGTAGGGGGTACAAAATCTCTGTACACCTGTACACCATTCTCCTGGTCAGTATAGTGATAGCGGCGCATATCTACCCAAGTTTCCTGTGCACCATGGCCATACAGTGCAATGTATTTCTGTAACATAATATGTGACAACGTTAGATTGGCAGCAGTTGGCACTACTGCAGGATTCGCAAGGTAAGCATCCCTTACTGATGCAGTAAGTAAATTGGCAGCAGGTACATTATCCGGATATGCATTTTGAAGCATGTCAAAATGAAGCTCAATGGCCCGGCGGTATGCAGAGAGTGCTGTATTCTTATCACCTTTACGGTAGGCAGCTTCGGCTTTCATAAACTGTACTTCGCTTGCAGTGATAACCGGAACAGGGGATGCGTTTCTGAAAATGTATCTTGCCCTGAAATCACTGAGTGGAGCTACTAATGAATCATGACGCTGACCCCAGAAACCTTCCGGACGATCAGCTGTACTGGTATAGAAACCTGCACCACGGTTTACCGGGATGCCATTGAAGTTTCCGTTAAGAGACGGACGAAGCATGTACCAGATGCGGGGGTCAACTACACCCGAAAAGAGTGAGTTAGAACCTTTCATCAAATCTGTAATGTATTTTCCCTGGCGTAAAGTAGCCATGGCGGGGCCACCGGTTGCAGTGTTTCTCAACGGACCAAAATAATTATTAGCTGCAATCACACCTGGGGTACCTACAACAGTAACATAAGCATTATCATCATTGGTACTTAAAGAACGATCACAGTAATAAATAACAGAATCAGGCTTATAAATGGATTTGTTACTAAGGTGATGATAGGAGCGAGCTAAAACAGCATAAACAAATTTCTTCCATTTATTTACATCGCCTTTGTACAGGAAGGCATCACCCTTTGCTAAGTTAGCCTGGCTTACATTATCACCGGTTTTATTCAGATTGGCTAATGCTTCAAAGCACAACTGTCGAACATACGTATAAACATCTTCCTCTTTATCAAACTTAAAGGTTAAGAGGTTGGTATTAAAAGCTTCTTTTAAAATTACCTCGCCATGGTAATCTGTTAACTGTAACCAGCTCCATGCAAAAATAGCCTGACCTACACCTACATAATCCCATTTCTTTTCTTCTGTAGCCCACTCAATCATTTTTACATTGTTTTGCCCCACATCAAAGTAATGCGTTCTCCAGATAGAGCCTGCGTTATCGCTGGCACCGTTTACACCACCCATGCGTTCATAATGGGTAGAAGTATTGGTTGCAGCACTTAAAGTATGGGTAGCAAAATATTGAGTGTACAAACTAATTACTCTTGCATCATGCAAGGGTCCGTGTCCGGCATAGTTTGCAGTCATAGTTGAAGTAATTTGTGGTAACAATTCTTCAACCGGAACACGAACAGGTGCATTGGGGTTGAGATAGGCCTCTTCAATTTTTTTGGTACAGGCATTAAAAACACCCATCATCATTAACGCCAGCAGTACTAATTTATAATTACGTTTCATATTCAAAATAAGTTTAAGATTAGAAGGATGTTCTGAAACCAACGTTAAAGCTTACAGGAACTGCAATATTTCCGAAATCAAAACCTGCTGCGCCTACACCTCTTGTACCTGCCGTATTACCATTCACCATTGGATCTGCACCACTGTAATTGGTGAACATGATTAAATCATTACCGGTAATAAATACGCTCAGCGTTTTGAAGAATTTCTGTTTTTTGGAAATTACATTGGAAAGATTGTAGGTAACCGTCACATCTCTCAAACGGAGCCAGTTGATATTTTTTTCAATAAACTCTTCTTCAGGCATAGTTGTGGTATAATATTCCTGCTGGAAATATGGTATAACAGCAATATTATTTTTTGTAGGGTTGGCACTGTTTTGCAAGCCATCATTCAATACACCATCTAAGACTCTTGGAGTCATGCGGTCTTCTGTCTTTAAGCTTCTGCCATTGAGTGTTAAGAACATATTGGTTCCGTTAAATACGTCGCCACCCATGCGCCAATCCCAAAGCATCGTAACCGAAAGATTTTTCCAGCGGAAACTGTTGTTAATACCCATTGTGAAATCAGGGTTGCGGTCTCCTCTTACACGAAATGTGTTATCCAGAACCGGAAGCCCTGTTGCAGGATTAATAAGAATCTGTCCGTCATTATTGCGGGCATAACCAAATGCAGTAATAGTGGTTGTAGGTCCTCCCTGTACAAGGCCTCCACGTGCATTGGCGTACAGCCAGGTATCTGATACATAAAACTCAGGAACGTTGCTGGGAAGTAAAAGCACTTTATTCCACATGCGGTTAAAATTGAGACCAATAGTCCATCTGAAGTTTTTGTTTTGAACAGGGGTGGCGTTAACTGCAACTTCAACTCCCTGGTTCCTGGTCGTACCCACATTCAAGGTATTCAGTACATAGCCGGTACCATAGCTGGAGCGGAATAATTCAACAATCTGATCTTTATTAAGTGTATTATAGTAAGTAATGTCAAAGCTCAACTTACTTTTAAACAGTCTGAATTCAGAACCGATTTCATACGTCTCTTGTCTTTCAGGTCTTAAATCAAAGTTGTTATTGGTAAAACCGTACGAAAAACCACCACCGCTACTTTGCCTGGGCTCAAGAACAGATTGGTTGCTGTAGGCACCATTCAGACGGGCTGTTTGTGCTAAGGAAGTTCTCAGTTTCCAGTAGCTGAGGATATCACCTTTTTTAAGGAAGGGTAAGATATCAGTCATGATAAAGGAAAGACTTCCTCCGGGGTAGTTATAATTCCTGTTTTGCTCAGGAAGTGTAGACGCTGTTTCAAAGCGGTGGGTGTAGTTCAGGAATATCATATTCTTATAACTGAGGGCAAACTCTCCGAAATAAGCCATTTGCCGTACCAGCACCTGGTTATAATCTCCAAAACGGGATCTGTAAAGACGGAGCCTGGTTGCAGGATCAGTATTGGAACTGTCTGTTCTGTTTCTGTCCTGTAAACGGGTACCGTATACTGCGTACATCTGTGTGTTATAATCCTGCCACATATTACCAAGCATTACACGGCCACTAAACTTACCGATAGATTTTTTGAACGTGGCATTAATGGTATGATTATAACCGGCATATTTCCTGTAAAAGTTATCTAACTGACCGCCTTGTGCAGCGGTAGTAAACCATGATTGAGGATGCACAAAACGATAGCCCTCCATTTTATAAGTATCATATCCAAAACGGCCCTGAATGCTCACCCAATCAGCAGGATTAATGTTAATACCCAATGTATATATGAAACGATCTGTTATATCTCCTGCTCTTACATTTTTGGCATTCCACAATGGGTTATCAATTTCAAGTAATGGATCTGCAGCATATGCAGTTACCTTGTTACCATTTGCATCTTCAATATTCTTAAGATTCAAATCGGTAGGCCAACGCAAAAGATTCAATAGGTAGCTGTTGGCACCACGGATCGGTCTAATAAAATCAGTACGGATATAAGAAACGGATGGTTGAATTGAAATCTTTTTACCAATATTCGTTGTATTGGCTACCCTGATGTTATACCTCTTAAAATGATTAAATGGTACAACGCCCTGGATGTCATTCAGACTTCCGCTTACACGAAATGAATAATTTTTTTGTCCGTAATCAGCACTCAGGTTATGTGTTTGAGAAATACCTGTTCTGAAGAACTGATCAATCTGGCGATAAATGGTGGCTCTGTCAGGATTTGGATTCTTACCACCGAAATAAGTAAAGCTGTTAAAAGAAAGACCATTAGAGCCTCCCAGGAAGTCATCCGTAACACTGGGGAAACGGGTTAACTCAGAAAAACGGAAACTGTTATCATAGTTTACATTTACTTTTTTACCAACAGCGGCTTTTTTGGTAGTGATAATAATGGCACCTGAGCTGGCCTGGCTACCATATAGTGCTGTGGCCTCAGGTCCTTTAAGTACGGTAATTGACTCTATATCATTTGGATTGATATCAGCAATCCTGTTGGTATAATCATTATCTCTGTTTGGGCGATCAGATGCTAAACCAACAGTACCGGTACCACCAGCCTCATTAATTGTCTGGTTATCCAGAATTACACCATCCACCACAAACAAAGGTTGATTACTCAATGCCATGGAGTTGAACCCACGTATTACAATTGAAGAAGATGCACCTGCAATACCGTTTGTAGGTGTAACTGTTACCCCGGCAATGCGCCCCTGTAACGCATTTACAAAGTTTTCACGCTGTGTTTCCTGAATTTCTTTTCCTTCTACCGATTGGGTGGCATAACCAACCTCCCTTTTGGTACGCTTGATATCCATAGCGGTTACGACTACTTCACTCAACTGTTGTTTTTCTGATGTTTCAACAAGATTGAGGTTGATGGTTGTGGATTCTCCCACTGTTACTTCAATGGTCTTGTAACCAACAAAAGAAAATACAAGAACTTTACCTTTTTGTGCATTAATGGAAAAAGCACCGGAAGCATTGGTAACCGTACCTGTACGGGCACCTTTTAAACGAACAGATACCCCGGGTAAGGGTGAGTTATCAGCTGCATCTTTGATAACTCCTGTGATAGTAAGATCCTGTGCGTAAGCGGCAAAGTTCATTAACAGAACAAGCCCTGCCAGCAGCAGGCTTTTAATTTTTCTCATAATCAAGCGTATTAGTTTCGAGGTCAAATTAATAAAATAATTTAAGAAGAACCGATGATTTAAATAATCTTTTTTAATCGGTGACACCTTTCTATAAAATAGAGCGAACAATTGGTTAATTTGCTGCACTCATTTTATAATCATTTTGATTGGTGCAACCATCTGTTCTGCAATATATCCGCCTTTCATTCATTATCAGTTCCCTCATTTGCGGGCTAAAGTTCTGGGCATACTGGGTTACTGGTTCATTGGTGATCTTATCTGATGCGCTGGAATCCATCATCAACGTGGCCGGTGCGGCTTTTGCATGGTACAGTATTTACCTGGCCGGTAAACCAAAAGATTTAGATCATCCATATGGCCATGGTAAAATTGAGTTTTTCTCCATTGGTTTTGAAGGCGGGATGATTTTTTTAGCCGGTATTGGCATTGCTGTACAGGCGGTGCTGTATTTTATTGAACCAAAGGAATTGGTGCAACTTCAAACAGGTATCTGGCTGAGTATAGCAGCCGGGCTTGCCAATTTCGTATTGGGCTCTGTGCTGTTGCTCAAAGGCAAGCAGCATAATAGCATTACACTAAAAGGTAATGGTCATCATATATTAAGTGATGGATATACCAGTCTTGGAGTGATTTTAGCACTTGGGCTTATTTGGTTTACAGGTTACAAGTGGATAGATCCGCTGGCATCCGTTATAGCTGCCGCTGTACTGATTTATACAGGTGCCAGACTGGTGCGCAAGGCCATTCGTGGGTTGATGGATGAAATGGATATGAACGTGGTGGAAGAAATTACCACTATTTTAATCCAAAACAGAAGACCCGACTGGATTGATGTGCATAATCTTCGTGTGCAGCGTTATGGCAATAATTTTCATGTGGATTGCCATGTTACGCTTCCATACTATTTTTCCTTGGAGCAAGTGCACAAAGAAATTTCGGATATGGATGAACTGTTAAACAGAAACTTTGAAAAAGGAACCATTGAGTTTTTTATTCATACCGATCCCTGTATTGAGCTCAGTTGTGCACATTGTCTTCTATCAGAATGTGCCGTGAGGCGGAAACCTTTTGCCGGCAGGATTGAATGGAAAAGTGACAACCTGTTGCCCAATAAAAAGCATCAATTTCCTGCGTAAGATTATTCACTATCGTAACTGAATCGTAAATCAGTTAATCGTTCAATCAATGGTTTTACCCTGTAGATATTCTGATTCATTTTATTACCCAGTACAATAATGGTTAATGAATCGCTGGTAACTCTGTAAAAGCAGGAGTTGTTTCCATGCCACCAGCCATTGTGATACACAATTGTTTTGTTTTGCGGCAATGTGTACATACGCCATCCCAATCCGTAATTATGAATGCCGGGTTTTTCAAAACTGTATGGTTTGAAGGCCGAATCTTTTACAGCAGCAGAAAGTATTTGATGGCTGTACAGAGCCTGGTCCCATTTCAACAGATCACGGGGTGTGCTGTAAATATTTTTATCACCCACGGTTTCATCCATCCAGGTATAACCTTCCATTACGCCATTCCAACGATAAGAGGGAGTGGCCCTGGCACTATCTGCATGCGTGTATACATAGGTATCGTTCATTTGTAAAGGCGTAAAAAAGATTTCTTTCAGAAAAGAGGCATAGGATTTACCACTCACTTTTTCAATAATTAAAGCCAGTAGAACAAAGTTGGTATTTGAATAGTTAAAGCGGGTGCCGGATGGATAATACAGTTTTGCTTCTCCCTTCATAAAAAATTGCAGCACATCATTGTTGGTAGCAATCTTTTTTCTGTCCCAGCCGCTTTCTTCCATGGCATTCATATAATTGGGCAGGCCGCTGCGTTGCGAAAGAAGAGTTTTAACGGAGATATTTTTGTAAGGGAAACCGGGGAAAAAGGTTTGAATACTATCGTCCAATGACAATTGTTTTTTATCAACGAGGTACAAAACAGCAGCAGATGTAAATGTTTTACTGGTTGATGCAATGTGAAAAGGTGTATTGGGTTTAATCGTGTCAGTTGTATTCAATCTTGCCATGCCGTTGTAGGCTTCGTACACAATATTCCCTCCTTTGGCTACGAGGAATCCCCCGTTAAAACCGGTACGCAGCAGGGTAGTATCGTAAAAGCCTTTTACATTTCTGAACAGTTCCCGGAACTCAGATTTAGATATCTTTTGGGGTGTAGGTGGATAATATTCTAACGAGTCTTCAGTAATTGCTTCCGGTGCGGATACGGAGCCGCAGGCATACAAGAAAATAACAATTGCAAGTATCCGTAGATATTGGTTACACATAATGGTTTTTCAATTGATGTTTGGCTCAACTATATTTGCATTTGCAAAATAGCAAACAATCGGCAATGGCAGAAAAAAAATCAACCAGTTATCCCAAAGAGAAAATAAACATTCTTCTGCTGGAAAACATCAGCGAAAAAGCAGTAGCCAACATTAAAGAACATGGTTATGTGAGTGTAAAAAAGTTAAGTGGCGCTTTAAGTGAAGATGAGTTAATCAGGGAGATTAAAGATGTACACCTGCTGGGTATCCGTTCCAAAACACAAATCACAGAAAATGTATTGGATGCTGCTAATAAACTGCAGGCTATTGGGTGTTTTTGTATTGGTGTGAACCAGGTAAACCTGAAAGCCGCTACCTCTAAAGGCGTTGTTGTATTTAATGCACCTTACAGTAATACAAGAAGTGTGGCAGAACTAGTGATCGGTTTAAGTATTCTGCTTATCCGCCGCATCATTGATAAAAACAAAGCAGCTCATGAAGGTATCTGGATGAAGGAGGCTAAAGGCAGCTATGAACTTCGTGGAAAAACATTGGGTATTGTTGGTTATGGTAATATCGGCAGCCAGGTAAGCGTACTGGCAGAATCGCTGGGTATGAAAGTGATTTACTATGATGTTGTAACGAAACTGCCTTTAGGTAATGCACAACAGGTACGAAGCATGAAAGATCTGCTGGTACAATCGGATGTAGTAACGCTGCATGTGCCTGAAACAGCACAAACTAAAAATCTCATCAATAAAACTACGATCAAACATTTTAAAAAAGGCGCTATCCTGCTCAATTATGCAAGGGGCGAAGTGGTGGACCTCGATGTGTTACGCAAGGCATTACTGGACGGTCATATAAGTGGTGCGGCTGTGGATGTGTTTCCATGGGAGCCGGAGAAGAATGGGGATCGTTTTCAAACGCCACTGCAGGATTTGCCCAATGTGATTCTTACTCCGCATATCGGCGGCAGTACGGAAGAAGCGCAGGAAAATATCGGTGAAGATGTAAGCAATAAGCTGGTGCAATACCTGGAAAGGGGCATCACCATCGGTTCTCATACTGTTCCGGAGCTGGCATTACCCCAGCAGGAGGGCACACATCGCATCCTCCACATTCACCGGAATGTACCCGGCGTGTTGAGCGAAATCAATACAGAGCTGAGCAAACATAAAATCAACATCCTGGGACAGTATTTAAAAACCAATGAACAGATTGGTTATGTAGTACTGGATGTAGATAAAGCACTTTCTAAAAAAGCGTTGCAGCTGCTCAAAGAAGTGAAAGAGACCATTAAGGTGCGGATGGTGTATTAAGAATCTCAATCCCGACATCCGGCGGGATTTATTTTTTAAATACTTTCCTAAATTTTCAAAAAATATTGAAAATTATGTAAATTTGGGTATTCAAACACCCAATCATGAAACTTATTATACTCGGCGGTGGATTCGGAGGGCTTCGGTTAGCCAGGAAACTCAGTAATCAAAAAGGGTTCGACATCACTTTAATTGATCGTTTTAATTATCACCAGTTCCAGCCGTTGTTTTACCAGGTGGCAACGGCGGGGCTGGATGCAAGCAATATTTCATTCCCTTTACGAAAAGTGTTTCAGAAAAGTAAGAACGTACGTTTCAGAATGGCGGAAGTTGAAGCAATAGATACTACAACTAAACAGGTCATCACTTCAGAAGGAAATTATGCATACGATGTATTAATAATTGCCATGGGTGCCACCACCAACTTCTTCAACAATGCCAACCTGGAAAAACATGCATTCCCCATGAAGTCAACAGTGGAAGCATTACAGCTGCGTCATAAACTCATTCACAACTTTGAAGATGCATTACACGCAGCCAATGAAGAAGAATTACAACGATTGATGAACGTGGTGGTGGTAGGTGGTGGTCCCACCGGAGTGGAACTGAGTGGTGCTATTGCAGAAATGAAAAAATATGTGCTGCCGAAAGATTATCCGGAACTGGATTTTTCAAAGATGAACATCTACCTGCTGGAAGGTACCGGTAAAACATTGGGAGCAATGAGTGAAGACAGCAGCAAACAAAGTGCTGCTTATCTCCAACGTTTAGGTGTAACCGTTTTGACTGAAACTCTAATGAGTGATTACGATGGTAAAACTGTGTATTTAAAGAACGGTGAGCAGATACCTTCTTCATTGGTAATTTGGGCAGCAGGGATCAAAGGAAATATTCCGGCAGGGATTGACAGTTCCCTTATTGCAAGAGGTAACCGAATTAAAGTGGATGTTTGTAACAGGGTAGAAGGATTGAATAATGTATTTGCCATTGGTGATATTGCGTATATGGAGGAAGGTGTGTACAAAGGTCATCCGCAGGTAGCACCGGTTGCCATTCAACAGGCAGATTTGTTGGTAACCAATTTGCAAAACATTCACAGTAGTCCCAACAATTTGAAACCATTTGTGTATAAGGATAAAGGGGCGATGGCAACTGTGGGCAGAAATTTAGCGGTTGTTGATGTGCCTAAACCCAAACTGCATTTTGGCGGCTTCTTTGCATGGCTTGTGTGGATGGGCTTACACCTGATGCTGATACTGGGTGTAAAAAACAGATTCTTTGTGTTTGTAAACTGGTTGTACAATTATATTACCTATGATCAAAACCTGAGGCTCATCTTTAAAGAGTTTTACAGGAATGATCAACAGAAGAAACAAAACGAATGAAACCTTTCTTAACAGCTGAGTGGCGTAATCTTGTGATGGTGAATTATGAAGTGGATGCGGAAGTTCTTACTCCTTATCTGCCTTTGCATACGGAGTTGGATGCTTTTAATGGTAAATTGTATGTAAGTCTTGTTGCATTTCATTTTTTGAATACAAAAGTGAAAGGAATTGCGGTTCCTTTTCACCGTGACTTTGAAGAAGTGAATCTTCGTTTCTATGTAAGGTATGAAGAAGGGCAGGAATGGAAAAGGGGTGTTGTATTCATCAGTGAGCTAGTGCCGAAGCGGATGATTGCTTTTGTAGCAAAATTATTATATGGTGAAAAATACGGGTATACTCCCATTTATTCTTCGGTAAAGGAAACGGATATACGGAGTTTACAATTTTCATGGGGAAGGGATGCGGAGTATTCACTTTTTGTAGATACAGAAAAGAAAGTAGTGCCTCTTGAAGAGGGGAGTGAAGCTCAATTCATATTGGAGCATTACTGGGGTTATACAAGTTTAAGAAACGGTGCTACATCACAGTACAGGGTGGCTCATCCATCGTGGAATATTTACCCGGTGCTTGATTGTAAAGTGAACGTCAATTTTGAAACACTGTATGGTAAAACGTTTGGCTTTTTAAATCATTTACAACCAACTTCTGTAGTGGTGGCTGAAGGTTCGCCTGTTGCAGTGTATGATGGAAAAACCATGAGTTGAAGTAAGTACTATCACATCCACTTCCTCGCTCTTGCATGAAAGGCGGGTGTTTCATAATCCCATCGTTCCTGCACAATGGTTTTAATTTCTGATTGAATTTCGGGATATTGTTTGCTCAGCTTCTCAAGAATGGTTAATGAAAAGGCCTTTACTGCAGCTGCTTCATTTACATCGGCAATAAAATTAAAACAGTAATTCATTAGTTCTCCATGTAGTTCTTCAGGAATCTCTACAAACTGCAGCAACCACACCACATTCCTGCGAACAGCTTTATGCAATTTGGGGTTGCCCAATAATTTTATAAAAGCGGGTAAATGTTTTTTAGCTAATGAGGGATGTTCAATGGCAATATAACTCAGCGGCCATGCGGCTCTTTGAGTTACACGGTATTCATCACCCAGGAATAATTGCACCAATGCATCAAACCGTTCCTGCGAAAGACCCACCCAATCAATAATTTTTTGTGCCTGGGCTTTGGAATGTTCCTTCAATATTTCTGACCGTAACTGCAACGTTCAACTGTTAACTGCAAATGATTGTGGTTCAAACAAATTACCGGCTTATTGATTTGAGCGCTTCAATTGTTTTCTTAACTTCTTCTTCATCTACTATTAATGATTTTAATTCTTCATTCATCGCCGGGTTCAGATAATTCATCCGTGATGCTATCGTTGTTCTTGCTGAAGTATGAAATTCAGTTGCTCCTGTTTGCTGTGCCAGTACTGCAATATTGCTGCTGCGTACACCACTGCCCGGCATGATGATGATGCGTTCATCGGCAGCTTTCACCAAGTCAGTCAGAAATGAAATGCCTTCCGTTACATTGGGTGTTAAACCGGAGGTGAGAATACGTTCACACCCGATGTTAATCAAGGTTTCCAATGCTTCCATTCCATCCCGCACACGGTCAAATGCACGATGAAAGGTTACACCCATCGGGTAAGCCAGTTCCACCAGTTCTGCTGTTCTTTTATGATCAACCGTACCGTCGCTGTTCAACAAGCCAATTACTATGCCTTCACAACCTAATTCTTTACACAACTGTACATCTTTCTTCATCATGTGAAACTCTTCATCATTGTACAAAAAATCACCACCTCTCGGGCGAATCATCGGGTACAAATCCAGACTTGTTTTCTCCCTGGCTTGTTTTAAAAAGCCGTAAGAAGGTGTAGTGCCGCCATCAGCAGGATTATCACACAATTCTATACGGTGAGCACCTGCCTGTTCTATCAACAAACAACTTTCAATCGTAAATGCAATTACTTCCAGTTTGTACATACTCAAAACCAGCTTTTTGTTTCTATAGAAGTTTCCAGTTGCGGGTGTCTTACTGCCATTGTAAAATTCTTCATTACTGAGTAGCCACCATATTCACCTTTTTTGTTGATAGCCAAGAAACCTACCTGTACTGTATGTGCTTTTGCTCCGTTGTTGCGGATGATTCTTCTTACAGCTTCCTTACAGGCATCCTCAGGCGAAGCGCCCTGCCGCATCATTTCTACTACAGTATGTGCGCCGCAGATTTTTACAACTTCTTCGCCTACACCTGTGGCGGTAGCTGCTCCCACTTCATTATCCACAAACAAACCGGCACCGATTATTGGAGAGTCTCCCACACGTCCTCTCATTTTAAATGCCATACCACTGGTGGTGCAGGCACCGCTTAAGTTGCCCTGTGCATCTAATGCCACCATGCCGATGGTATCATGATTTAACAGCGCCACAGGCCATGGCTCATGACTGTTTTTTTCACGCTTTATTTTTTCTTCTAATTCTTTCACACTTCTGTTGGGATCATACTTGGAAGTTTTTAACCATTCTTTCCATGCTTTTTCACTTTCAGGTGTCAACAGGTTTTGTTTTTGAAAACCTTTCCTCAACGCAAATTGGAGTGCTCCTTCGCCCACAAGTTGCACATGTGGTGTTTGTTCCATCACCAAACGGGCTACTTTAATAGGGTGTAAAATATGTTCCAGGCACATTACGCTTCCACATTGTCCCAGGTGGTTCATAATACAGGCATCAACCGTTACTTTTCCATCACGGTCAGGCAATCCGCCGTAACCTATACTGTTGTCTGTTGGATCAGCTTCCGGAATCATTACGCCGGCTTCTACTGCATCCAGGGCTGCACCTCCTTTGCTTAAAATATCCCAGGCCGTTTTATTGGCTTTGATATTGGGCGCCCAGGTAGATACTACAATCGGCTGCCGGCCTTGTGTTGTTGCCGCTTGTATGCCCTTTGTACTGAGTATAAGTCCTGAAAGACCTGTGAGTTGCAGAAACTTCTTTCTGTTCATTTGTGGATGGATTAGGGGGTGAATGTAAAATTTTTTCGTGATGATTAAACCCGGTACGTCATTGCCCGTCTATCCTTCATAAAAAATAAATACTCATGAAAAAATTACTTGTACTTACCTCCGTTACCGTGGCCCTCCTCCTGGCTGTTCATACAAACGCCAATGCACAAACAGCCCGTAAAAAAGCCGATCGCATTGAAAACCGTGTTGACCGCCGTGAAGATGTGCGAGACCGTAAAGAAAACCGTCGTGACCGCAGAGAAGATGTAAGAGATAAAAGAGAAGATGTGCGGGATGCAAAACATGATGGTGGACGCCTTGATAAAATCGAAGATCGGTTTGACAAAAGAGAAGATGTAAGAGACAGGCGTGAAGACGTGCGTGACCGTAAAGAAAACCGTCGTGACCGCCGTGAAGATCGCAGAGATCGTAAAAACGGAATCTGATTTATTCCCTTATACACGAAAACTGGAAAAGCGTACCCGCCTCTGCCCGAAATGGCAGAGGCTTTTTAATGAATACGATCGCCTCTTACTTCCATTTGTTTCATTAATTCCTTTTCATATTCCAGCCATTCTTTCCACCGTTTACGAACCTTGGGTTTAGGCAAATAATGTTCAGCCAGTGTAATAAAAAGGGTATAATGTCCGGCTTCACTTTCCATAAATTTTCTGTAGAATTTACGCAGGTAAGCATCTTCAAGCCCTTCGCTCAGGCGTTTGAACCTTTCACAGCTGCGGGCTTCTATCAGCGCCATCGTCAGCAATTGATCCAGGAACCGGTCATCAAGATGACCTCCCTTGGTTTGAAAAGCCAGTAAAGCATTCACATATTCGTCTTTCCGTTGCTTGCCCAGTTTTAAGTTGCGTTTGTTTAACTCTGCCAATACAGCTCTGAAATGGCCCCATTCTTCCGTTACAATCGGAGCCAGTTCTTCCACTAATTTTTCATAACTGCTGTACCGCTGGATCAGCGAAATACAACTGGTGGCTGCTTTCTGCTCACAGTAAGCATGATCCGTTAAAATGGCTTCCAGTGAAATGGCCGTTAAATCCACCCAGCGGGGGTCTGTTGGTAATTGCAGCCCCAGGATATTCTTTACATCAATGGTTTCGGTATGCATTTGGCAAAAATAAAAAAGTCACGCTTGTAACGTGACTTAAGATTTTTTGCGAAAGAGGTATTGCTCACCCGTAGGCGTGAATTAAGTAAAAATCACTGCATAGGCAACTTTAGTTAAAGAAGAAATAAGTTACCAACGCAACTGTAGTAAAGAAAACTACTACAAATAATACCTGCTTGGTTGATTCGCTGATGTGATACTGATTTGTTGACATATGATACCATTTAAAAGTTAGAAATACCGGTGTTCCTGTAGGTACGGAAGTAGAATTCAGTGGTATCGGATTAACTGCTCTGGTTCAACAAATAGTTCGTAGGGTATTGTAAAGGTAGTCTTGTTTTATAAATTTGGCAAGTTTTCGGGTCATTTTTTAACAAAGGAACTATGTTGTTTGCGGTTACAGATATAGAAACTACCGGCGGGCATGCTTCGGCCCACGGCATAACGGAGATAGGAATCATTATTCACGATGGTGAACAGGTGCTGGAGCGCTTTGAAACCCTGGTGAATCCGCATCAGTCTATTCCTTACTACATCCAAAAGCTTACCGGCATTACGGATGAGATGGTGCAACTGGCCCCTTCTTTTGAGGAAATTGCCCCCCGTGTTTATGAGCTGTTGCAGGATAAAGTGTTTGTGGCTCACAACGTTAACTTCGATTTTTCTTTTATTCATCACCATTTATCGGTCTTGGGTTACCAACTGCATTGCCCTAAACTTTGTACGGTTCGGTATGCCCGTAAGGTTACACCTAAGCTTAGTTCCTACAGCCTGGGCAAGCTTTGTGCTCACTTTGAAATACCCGTGTACAACCGGCACCGTGCCGGGGGCGATGCGGCAGCTACAGCAGAACTACTGCAATTACTCCGCAAAAAAGATGTAAACAATCACCTGTTTACCATGCTCAAAAGGCAGAGCCGGGATCAGATGCTGCCCATGAACCTGGATCAGGAGCAGATTGATACACTTCCGCTCACGCCCGGTGTTTACTATTTTCATGATGCCAAGGACAAAATTGTGTATGTGGGCAAGGCTAAAATGTTGAAGAAGAGAGTTGTGAGCCATTTCAGCGGCAACCGTCCCGGTCTTCAAAGGCAGGAATTTCTGCGAAATATTCACCGTATTTCCTACCAGCAATGCGGAACGGAATTAATGGCATCCGTGCTGGAAGCCGTTGAAATCAAACGTCTCTGGCCAAAATACAACCGGGCGATCAAAGGATTTGAAGCAGGTTACGGATTCTATTTATTTGAAGATGGTAATGGGTTTCTTCGATTGGTAGTGGAACGTAAGCATAAAACCCTTCAGCCCATACAGGTTTTTTACAGCAAAATGGAAGCTATGGCAGAACTGAAACGCCTCGCAAGAGAATTTGAGCTTTGCTATAAACTCTGTTTTATTGACCGGTCAGCCGATACAGTTTGCAGTAATGAACATTGTAAAGGTGCCTGCAGGGAAGAAGAGGCGGCGGCTGATTACAACCATCGGGTACAAAAAGCATTGGAGCAGGTAAAAGATCAATCGCCCAGCTATATCATAAAGGAACGTTCTTATTTTAATAATTCTGATGCCTGTATTTTAATGGAAAACGGGAAGTTTTACGGTATGGGCTATATACCTGCAGACGCAGACTGGACGGATACAAGTACTTTAAAAAATCATCTGCAGCAATACCCGGAATACCAGTTTGTACGCAGCCTCATCAACCGTTATGCAATTTTGCAACCGGAAACGGTAAATTGGTTGTGATTTTTATTTAAACAACTGAACCGCCTTCCCTCTATTTTTGTAATACCACCAAACTTTCTTTTATGCGAACGTACTTGCTTGCTTTTTCTTTTTTGTTTATTACCCACATGCTTGCTGCCCAGGTAACCGATACAACTGCTGTTGATGATTTTGATTACAGCAAGTTTGGTGATGCAGCAGGAGTGAAGCGTTACGCTACTCAAAAAGTATTGAACCAAACGCCTAATCGAATTGTGAGTTTGGCCTATGAATACCAGGGCGCATTTGATATGCCGGGTGTTCCTTCTTTTCCCAATCAAACTTACAGAGTTAACAGAATCGCTGGAATCAGGGGGCAGTTAAACATTCCTGTAGTATCAAACACGAAACTTATCTGGCAATTAGGAGCCACCTACTGGCGCAGCGGTTACAATTTTGCATCAGCGAATAGCGCATTCATTTCAAAGCTTAATGCCAATGGCATGCACACAGCAAGCCTTAACACTACCTTCTTCAAGCCGCTAAATGAAAAAAACTTTTTGATTTTTCAGGCAAGCGCTGATGTAAATGGTGTATTTGAGAAATTCAGTGATGTGAACTCAAAAGCACTTACTATCAGTGCTACTGCTATCTATGATTGGAAAAAATCAGAACAGAATATGTATGGTGTTGGTGTGGCGAGAACGTATAGGGCCGGACAAATTATCTATGTGCCTGTTTTGTTATGGAATAAAACCTTCAATGATCAATGGGGTATGGAATTATTATTGCCAGCCCGTGGGCACCTGCGCCGCAATTTTTCTACTTCTAATATTGTGCAATTAGGATATGAACTGGAAGGCAATCAGTACTGGATGCGTACGCCCAGTCCTAATGGACAGGTGTTTATACAACGGGGCGAATTGAAACCAAGGGTGATGTGGGATAAAAAACTCAGCGGTTTCTTCTGGCTCAATGTTCAGGCAGGCTTTCGTTACAACTGGCGCTTTGATGTAATGAATGAATATGATGCAAGAAAAGATGAAAAGTTATTTTTCAGAAGTGCTTTGACCAATACATTCTATTTTAGTTTTGGATTAAACTTTGTGAGTCCGTAATTTTCAATATAATTTTCAGGTCATTTAATGCTGTTATTATGAAAAACATTCTTTATGCCTTTATAACACTCGTGTTTATCTTAATTTCATTTGCAGGTTATAGTCAAAACAAAAAATTTAAAGGATATATTATTTCATTGTCGGGCGACTCTATTCAGGCATACTTCAAAAAGAATTACTGGTATATAACCCCTGGTAAGATAGAAGCTGAAGTTAATCAACAAAACGTTTCTTATAGTCCAGAAGATATTAAGGGTTTCGGTATTATTGGCTCTGAAGCTTATAGTGCAGTAACAATTCAGTATTTTAAAGATTTTTACAGAGGAGACAATCTTAAATACCAGTTTTCAGAATCAAAAACTGAGGAGCGTGTATTTGCAAAAATTCTTCGTTCGGGTGCCATAAATCTTTTTTCTTATCAAACAACAGACAGGAAATACTATTTTGTATCAGAAGGCAATAACGAATTAACAGAATTAGTTTTTAGAGCAAGGCTTCAGGGAACTATTATTATTGAAGATGATACATATAAAGAACAGTTAGCTCAATTGCTCCGGAAGTATAACAATACTCAAGATGAAAGTCTAAAGAAAACATCATACAGTGAGGAGTCCGTTGGCAGAATTATTGACAGGATTAATCAGAACCAAGAGCCGGGATATAAAGGCATCAAAAGGAAAAATCTCTTTGACTTTGAAATAGGTGCTGCAGCACTTTATAATTCTTTTCCTTCTTCTTTTACAAACTTCCGGTCGCCACCTGTAAAATTATCTTCTTTTGTAACTTTTACGCCCCAGCTAAACCTTACCTATAAGTTTAAAAATGATATGGGTAGATATCAGATCGGACTATCTCTCCAATATAACTCTGTAAATTCTGATCAGCGCTTTTATGATTCCAGTTTTGTTACTCAAAGTCCTAACTTTTATTACAGCGAAGTAAATAAACATCAATACCGCATCCGAACAGGATATTATATGATGAATCTTTATTTACTGGGTTATATAAACAGATTCAGCAAATCAAAATTCTACCTGAAAGCAGGCGCCAGTTTTAATGGGTTTACGGGTGAGGCAGCTTTGAAAGGTAATTACTCTTATGTGCAAAGTGGAATAAGAAACGGTACAAACCCCTTTACATTTACAGTATCTAATGAAAATAACCTTTTCGAATTTCAGCAACTTTGGGTGCAACCCAATACAGGCATCGGGCTTACTTATTTGAGACATTCTTTTGAATTACTGTATTATATTCCCGTAAGAATTGACAGAAATGTATCCGGTGAAAATAAATTCATTATTTCCTCAGTTCAGGGTACCTACAGATTCAGAATTTCAAAATCCAGGTAATAAATTTTTTATTTAGCTACTTGCCTGGTCCACACATCGGTTCTGCCTATAAGCGATACGCCGATATAACCACGTACGTCCAGTGTGTTGGCGTCTTTCATCTTAATTGTACAATCGTAAGTATTCCCGTTTTTGGGATCATAAATTTTTCCACCGTCCCATACGTTTTTGCCTTTGTATTCAAAGCCCCAGAGATTGGTTAACCCCAGTACCGGCCGGGAATGGTTTTCGGCTTCCGGGTGATTTTTGTCCAGCTTCGGTTTTCCGGTATCAGGATCGTTGGGTTCTTTCAGCCAAACGATACGGCCCTGGTATTTTTCACCGTTTTTGGTAATACGGATCATGCCGGTTCCTTCGCCGTTTTTCCATACACCCACAATGGCATCCGGGTTATCCTGGGTTGCTATAAAGGCTGTAAATAGAAGCGATCCCAGGCAAAGAATCAATGTAAAAGAGAGTTTACGCATAGCAATTTTTTTCGTTAGACGGTAAAGATAAAGAAGAGGTTTGCACCTTCAGCAAAATCAATAACAAAGGTTTCCTAAAGAAGTTGATCAGATTTTTTTTGGTACTTTGAATATGATGAAACATATTTGCAGAGCAATGAACGCAATTACAAACAATACATGGTGGTGGCATACAACTCTACGGGGTCTGTAACGCTGTTGCCGTGATTGTAAAATCATACCAAGACCCCGAATTAATTCGGGGTTTTTTATTTGGTTCATTCACGACTCAATGATCTCATATGAAAAAAATTGAACTGCAAACAAGATGCAAACAAATGCTGGCCGATGTGTATACACCTGTGGGCATCTACATGCGCCTGCGTGACCGCTTTCGTGATACGATTTTGCTGGAAAGTACGGATCATCATGCGGCTGAAAACTCCTGGAGTTTTATATGCGTTAATGCCATTGCCGGTATTGAAATGATCGATGCGTACACCCTCGAGTATAAATTGCCTGCACAAAAGCCGGAGCGACTCGTTATCAAAAACAAAAAAGAAGTGCCTGCGCTTTTGTGGGATTTCATGAAGCGTTTTGAAACTTCAGCTGATGATTGCAAAGAAGCACGTTTTGCACAAGGCTTATACGGGTATACTACTTATGATGCTGTGGAGTTTTTTGAAGATGTACAAATAAGGAAACAGAAAGTAAATGGTGTAGGTGAACTGCGTTATCGTTTGTACCAATATGTGATTGCCATCAATCATCACAGAGATGAATTGTTTATTTGTGAAAATCTGCTCAATGGCATTGAAAGCGAAATGCCGCTCGTAGAGAGTTTGATCCGCAGTAAAGATGTACCTGCCTTTCCATTTGCTGTGAAAGGTGAAGAAACTTCCAATGTTACGGATGCAGCATACATAGAAATGGTGGAAAAAGGAATTGCCAGTTGTTTGCGGGGCGATGTATTCCAGATTGTTTTAAGCAGAAGGTTTCAGCAACAGTTCAGCGGTGATGAGTTTAATGTGTACCGGGCCTTACGCAGCATCAATCCTTCTCCTTATTTATTCTTTTTTGATTATGGTGATTATAAGTTGATGGGGTCATCACCTGAATCACAACTCATCATCCAGAACAGTAAGGCTGTAGTGCATCCTATAGCCGGAACATTTAAACGTACCGGTGATGATGAAGTAGATCAGCAGGAAGCAGAACGGTTATTAAAGGATGCAAAAGAAAACGCAGAACATGTGATGCTCGTTGATTTAGCCCGGAATGATTTGAGTCGAGTATGTGATGAGGTGAGTGTGGCGCATTATCGCCAGGTACAATATTACAGTCATGTGATTCATTTGGTGAGTGAGGTAAATGCAAAAGTGCGTGAAGGAAGCAATCCGTTTGAGTTGTTAGCTAAAACATTTCCGGCAGGCACATTAAGTGGTGCACCTAAAATAAAAGCTATGCAGTTAATTGATACTTACGAGCCTACTGCAAGAAGTTACTACGGTGGAGCTATTGGCTTTATGGGTTTTAATGGCAGTTGTAATCATGCGATTATGATACGTACATTCCTGAGTAAGGATAATACATTGGTGTACCAGGCGGGTGCTGGTGTTGTGGCTGCCAGTAAGCCGGAGAGTGAATTGCAGGAAGTGAATAATAAATTGGGCGCACTCAAAAAAGCAATTGTATTTGCTGAGAAGATTAGTTAATTGTTGATGGTTCATAGTTCATAGTAGTTGCTGCTATGAACTAGGACGATAACCCATGAATCAAGTAAAATGAAAATATTAGTATTCGATAATTACGATTCGTTCACGTACAATCTTGTTCACTTAGTGGAGAAGATCACACATATAAAAGCCGAAGTGTATCGTAACGACCAGATTCCGTTGGAGAAAGTAAAAGACTTTGATAAAATTATTTTGTCACCCGGGCCGGGTATTCCTGAAGAAGCAGGATTATTACTACCGCTGATTAAAGAATATGCTGCCACTAAATCTATCCTCGGAGTGTGTTTAGGTCACCAGGCGATCGGGCAGTCATTTGGTGGAACCCTGGTGAATTTGAGTACGGTGTATCATGGAGTAGCAACGCCTGTAAAAGTGAAAAGTGAAAAATCAAAAGTGAAAAGTTTTTTGTTCAACGGTTTGCCTGATTTAATTGAAGTGGGGCGTTATCATTCATGGGTTGTGTCAACAGAAAACTTTCCTGCTGAGCTGGAAGTAACAGCTGAAGATGAAAACGGAATGATTATGGCTTTGCAGCATAAGATCTATGATATACAGGGCGTACAGTTTCATCCCGAAAGTGTATTAACGCCGATGGGGGAAGAAATTTTGAAGAATTGGTTGAAGCAATAATTGATAATTGGTTATTGGAAAATTAATAGTTGATATGAAAAAAATACTACAGTTACTTTTCGAACATAAAACACTCACCCGTGAGCAGGCGTATGATGTGCTCCTCCATATCGGCAAGGGTGTTTATAATGAACATGAAATTACTGCTTTCATGACTGTGTATCTCATGCGCAGCATTACCATTGAAGAACTGCAGGGTTTCAGGGATGCGTTGCTGGAGCTTTGTGTGAAAGTAGATTTGAACGGACATGCAGTGTTGGACATTGTAGGCACAGGCGGTGATGGAAAAAACACCTTCAACATTTCAACGCTTGCCTGTTTTATTGTGGCAGGTGCCGGGCAAAAAGTAGCCAAGCATGGCAACTATGGTGCATCGAGCATCAGCGGTGCAAGTAATGTGATGGAGCAATTAGGTTACAAATTCTCCAATGACAATGATAAGCTGAAACGTGAAGTGGAGGAAGCAGGCATTTGCTTTATGCATGCTCCACTGTTTCATCCTGCGTTAAAGACTGTTGCGCCTATACGGAAGAATTTGGGTATGCGTACCTTCTTCAACATGCTGGGGCCAATGGTGAATCCTGCTAATCCAGCTTACCAATTAGTAGGTGTGTTTAATTTGGAAATGGCACGCATCTATAATTACTTATTGCAGCAAACAGAAAAAGCTTTCACCATCATTCACAGTCTGGATGGTTATGATGAAATCTCTTTGACGAATGATACCAAAGTCATTACCAATAAAGGGGAAAGTGTTAAAACGCCGGAGCAATTAGGTAAAAGGATGGTATTGCAAACAGATATTCAGGGTGGTGCAACTGTTGAGGAATCAGCCAAACTCTTTACAAAAATTATTCATGGCGAAGGTACATGGGCACAAAACGCTGTTGTACTTTCGAATGCAGCGATGGGATTGTATTGTACTGGACATTATACAAGCTATGAGGATGCGTATCATGCAGCCGTGGAAAGTTTGGAAAGCGGAAGAGCAAATGGAGTCTTGAAAAAATTAATCAAATTGAACTAAATTAACTCTGTGCATCTCTGTGAAAACCTCAGATTTCCTCTGTGGAAAATTTTAACCACTGAGTACACAAAGGAACACACAGAGTTACACAAAGAGAAAAAAGCATGAACATACTGGAAGCGATAATTGAAAGAAAGAAAGTAGAAGTGGAGGAGCGTAAAGCTGCAACACCTGTTGAAGTGTTGCGTCAATCTGAATTTTATGCAAGACAAAGGCTTTCATTAAAGCAATTTCTGCTGGATGAAACCAGAACAGGCATCATCGCCGAGTTTAAACGTCGCTCACCCAGCAAGGGAAGCATTAATGAACATGCAGATGTGGTGGAAGTAACAACTGCCTATGCAAACAATGGCGCCAGTGCCTTGAGTGTTTTAACGGATGAGTTGTTCTTTGGTGGCTGTACAGAAGATGTAATAAAAGCAAGAGTGAATCAAATTCCCATTTTGCGAAAAGACTTCGTCATTGATGAATACCAGATAGAAGAAGCCAAAGCAATGGGAGCCGATGTGATTCTGTTGATTGCTGCCTGTTTAACGCCCAATGAAGTACAGCAACTTGCGGCTTATGCAAAACAGTTGGGATTGGAAGTATTGCTGGAACTTCACGCAGAAGAAGAACTGGAACATATTTGCGATGAAACAGAAATTGTGGGTATTAACAACCGGGATTTAAAAACATTCAGGGTAGATATTGAACGGAGTTTAAGGATGGCCAGGCAAATCCCTGATGATAAAATTAAAGTAGCAGAGAGCGGTATCAGTTCCGTTGAGAATGTACTGCTCTTCAGGCAAAATGGTTTTAAAGGGTTCCTCGTTGGAGAAAATTTTATGAAAGAAGTAAATCCGGGTGAAGCGTTTAAACGATTTGTAAACAATTTGTATAAAAAATAGCCACAGGGGCAGTAAGGTATAGCATAGTTTTATATGTGCCTTTGCTTTTTTGTGGTAAAAACTGAAAAAATGAATATTAAGGTTTGTGGTATTACGCAGGTAAAGCAGTTGCAGCAACTGGAAAGTTTGAATATTGACTTTGTCGGTTTCATCTTTGATCCCAAATCACCACGATATGCAGGTGATAAGCTGGATAAAAAGCAAATCAAGGGTGCTGATTATGATTTGAAAAAAGTGGGTGTATTTGTCAATCCGTCCTACACAGATTTGCTGGATGCTATTGAAGATTATGGTTTGGATGTGGTGCAGTTGCACGGCGAAGAAAGCCCGGAGATGTGTGAAGATTTGAGTGATAGTGTAGAAGTGATCAAGGTATTTCATATTGATGAAACAGTTACATCTATTGATGAATTGGTAGCGCCTTATGATATAGCTTGTGATTATTACTTATTTGATACTAAAACTTCATCTGCTAAAGGCGGAACAGGAAAACAATTTGACTGGAGCATGATTGCAAAAGCAAAAATTGAAAAACCTTTTTTTCTGAGTGGTGGTATTGGAGTAGATGATATTGCAAAAATCAAAGCGTTTAAGCATCCTGATTTTTACGGTATTGATGTGAACAGCAAATTTGAAACAGAACCCGGCGTGAAAGACATGGCAAAGGTGTTGCAGTTGAAAGTAGCTTTTAAATAAGCGATGGATTGTTGCTTTATGGATTATTAATAACGATTGCATTTGCTGAGTTGTACAACCAAAAAGCAATGCGTATGAGAATTAAAGTTTGCGGCATGACTGACCTGCAGCAAATGCACCAGCTTGGTGAAATGGGAGTGGAGTTTGCAGGAATGATTTTTTATCATAAGAGCCCAAGGTTTGTGCTGAAGCATTTAACAGGTGTTCAGGTGAAGCGTGCCAAACTGAAAGTGTATAAAGTGGGCGTGTTTGTAAATGCACCGTATGATGAAATCATTAATCATACAGAAAACTTTGGGCTGGACATGGTGCAGTTGCATGGTGATGAAACGCCCAAGTTTTGCGAAAAGGTGAGTGATTACATTTCGGTGATTAAAGCGTTTCGATTGACGGATACAGATAATATTCCGTGGATGATTAAAGATTATACGGAAGCAGCCGATATGTATATGTTTGATACCATGGGTGCAGGTTACGGCGGCACGGGTAAAAAGTTTAACTGGCAAATGCTGCATGGACTCAATATTGGCAAACCATTTTTCTTAAGTGGTGGTATTGAACCAACAGATACAACTGCCATTAAAGAATTTGCTAAGGAAGAAGTGGCTAAGGATTTATTTGCACTGGATGTAAATAGTAAGTTTGAAGTTAGGGAAGGCGTTAAGAATATGGAACTGGTAAGGAAGTTTGTGGGAGAGTTAAGGAGATAGGCCACTAAGGCTCGAAGACTGAAAGAAGCACAAAGTTTTTTCTTCTGGCGCAGGTCTTTCACCTGATGCTAAAGTGTTATTTGTTTTAGAATTTTGAAGTGTATGTTCTGGCAAGATAAGTAACAAGAAAGCACAAGTCAGAGAGTATTGTATTACTAAAAATTAAATTATGGTTTCGTTTGCAAGATTTTACAATAAAGACAATCAATTAGTCAATATTAGTATGAATGAAATTGAAACTTTAATTTCTAATGAGGAAAACAAAGTAAAAATAGCTGAATTTGTATATGAGAGATTGTATAATAGGTTTCTAAAAATATTTTCTTATAAGTCGGGGAAAACAAAATTGTATTTAAAAGGAGATAACCAAGTTGAAAAGGATGTTTTTTCAGAAGAGTATAAAAACGGGTTTATAATGATGGCAAGTTGCTCATTGTTAATCGAAACACTTGGTTCGTATTTACTTGGAGTAAATGAGACTCCAAAATACAAGTCTGTTGAAATGTTTGACTGTGTCTTTAAAAAAGCGGATACTTATGGAAATGAACTTAGATTGTTTTTAGGAAGTCCTTTTTATAAAAAAATTAGATGTGGCTTATTACATCAAGGAGAAATTTATGGAAGCTTTAAAATTGTTAGACAAGGGGAATTACTTAAAGAAAACAAAATAAATGCAACACGGTTTTATAATTGCTTGTCAAAGCTTCTGACTTCATATAAAATCGAGTTAATAAATAGTAAATGGGACTCTGAAGTTTGGGATTGTTGCCGAAATAAGATTAGATATATTGTTTCTAATTCTAGGGAATAATTTTTAAATTAAATTATATGGAACGAGAAAAAAATGAAATAACAATTTCTAAAAAGGTAGTAGTTTCTAGTTTAGTATCACTTGCTATTATGGTAGTTTTAATTTTATTTACTCATGCAATGGCAGATAGTGGTAGCGATTATGATTATCGAAGAAACCCTCCGGAGGTTTTTCGTATATCTTGTCCATTTGGAGGTGAATCAGAATGGGGAGCGACAAAATCTTCAGCAATATTTAGTTCTGTTTTTAATCACTTGGGAATTCTATTCATTGGAGTTGTTATTTTAACTGCCTTGATTTATGTATTACAACGAAATCGAATTGTAGTCAAATAGAATTATTCTATGATTTCAGGGCTATATTTATCAAGAGTTCAATACGTATAGTAACTGTTTTTTTTGCTCAATAGAATTCAAAACGTACAAGAGTGCGACGCAACAGAAGCTAAATAGTAGCAACATCGGCGACTACCAAAAGAAAAAAACATGACAACAACACAAACATATCAACAACCTTCTTCGCAAGGTTATTACGGAAAATTTGGCGGGGCCTATATTCCAGAAATGCTGCACCGCAATGTGGAAGAATTGCAGAGCCGTTATTTGGAAATTATGCAGGAAGCAGATTTTCAAAAAGAGTTTCGTTCATTGCTCAAAGATTATGTCGGCCGCCCTACACCGTTATTCTATACGCAACGGTTGAGCAAACAATTTAACACCAACATTTGGTTGAAGCGGGAAGACCTGTGTCATACAGGCGCACATAAAATCAACAACACCGTCGGACAAATTTTATTGGCTGAACGATTGGGTAAGAAACGCATCATTGCGGAAACGGGTGCGGGTCAGCATGGAGTGGCAACGGCAACAGTGTGTGCGTTGAAAGGTGTGGAGTGCATTGTGTACATGGGAGAAAAAGATATTGAACGGCAGGCGCCCAATGTGGCACGTATGAAAATGCTGGGTGCAAAAGTAGTACCAGCAACAAGCGGAAGTAAAACATTGAAAGATGCAACGAATGAAGCCATTCGTGACTGGATTAATAATCCCAACGATACGCATTATATCATTGGCAGTGTGGTGGGGCCGCATCCGTATCCTGATATGGTGGCACGGTTTCAGAGTGTGATAAGTGAAGAGATGCGCTGGCAGTTAAAAGAGAAAACGGGCAGCGAATTACCAACGCATGTAATGGCTTGCGTAGGTGGCGGCAGTAATGCAGCCGGTGCGTTCTATCATTTCTTAGATGAATTGAGTGTGCAGTTGATTGCAGTGGAAGCGGCGGGGCATGGTGTAAACAGTGGCATGAGTGCAGCAACTACACAACTGGGCAAGCCGGGTATTTTGCATGGCAGTAAAAGTTTGTTGATGCAAACAGCAGACGGACAGGTGGTGGAGCCGCATAGTATTTCGGCGGGTTTGGATTATCCGGGTATTGGTCCCCTGCATGCGAATTTATTTGACAGCGGTCGTGGTATTTTCCTAAGTGCAACGGATGAAGAAGCCTTGGCTGCTGCTTTTGAGGTAAGTAAGCTGGAAGGAATTATTCCGGCGTTGGAAACAGCACATGCGTTTGCTGTGTTGCACAATTATAAATTTAAAACAGACGATCAGGTGATCATTTGTTTGAGCGGAAGAGGTGATAAGGATCTGGCGACGTATATGACAGCCATGGAAGGAAGAATTTAGAATCAAGAATACAGAAGTTAGAATTTATGAGCAGAATAAAAGATTTGTTTCAACGCAAAAGCAATAAGGTGCTGAATGTATACTGCACTGCAGGTTATCCGCAGTTGAGCAGTACATTGGAAGTGATGAAGGCATTACAGGAAAACAGTGCTGATTTAATTGAATTGGGTATGCCGTACAGTGATCCGTTGGCTGATGGTCCGGTGATACAGCACAGCAGCACCATTGCTCTTGCAAATGGTATGACCATTGAAACACTGTTTGCGCAATTGAAAGATGCACGAAAAGAAATTACAGTTCCCATTATTTTAATGGGCTACATGAACCCGGTGTTGCAATATGGTTTCGAACGTTTTTGTAAAGATGCTGCAAGTGCTGGTGTTGATGGTTTAATCTTGCCTGATTTACCTGAGTATGAATTTGAAACCGAGTATGGTGCCATCATCAAAGCAAATGGATTGGATTTTATTTTTCTTGTTACGCCGGAAACAAGCGAAGAGCGTATCAAGAAACTCGACAGTTTAAGTACGGGCTTTTTGTACGCCGTATCCTCATCGTCTACAACGGGCAGCGATAAGAACATGAACGATGTAAATGCATACCTGCAAAAACTAAAAGCCATGCAGTTGAAAAATCCGGTGTTGGTGGGTTTTGGTATTAAGGATAAGCAAACATTTGATACGGCTTGTGCAAATGCAAACGGTGCTATCATCGGTACAGCTTATATCAAAGCATTGGAAGGAACAGCTGATGTGGCAGCAACAACAAAAGAATTTTTAGAAGGAGTGTTGAAATGAATTTAGCAATTGTAAAATACAACGCAGGAAATATTCAGTCGGTGCTGTTTGCATTGGAGCGCTTGGGCGTTTATGCAAAAGTGACCGACGATAAAGACGAATTGTTTGCTTCTGATAAAGTGATCTTTCCCGGAGTGGGTGCTGCACGAAGTGCCATGGATAGTTTGAAGGAGAAAGGACTGGATACGATCATAAAACAGCTGAAGCAACCGGTGCTCGGCATTTGTGTGGGTATGCAGTTGCTGTTTGAACATTCGGAAGAAAGTGATACGGAATGTTTGGGGATTGTTCCGGCAAAGGTGAAGTTGTTTCAAAGTGAAGTTGTAAGTCCTGATATTCCCATTAAAGTACCACAGATTGGCTGGAACAATTTGTACAATCTCAAAACAACTCTGTTCAAAGATGTTCCCGAACAGAGTTTTGTGTATTATGTGCACAGCTATTATGCTGAGATGAATCCCTACTGCATCGGCACATCCAATTACGGTGTTGACTATTGCGGAGCCGTACAGAAAGATAATTTCTACGGCGTACAGTTTCATACGGAGAAAAGTGCAAAGGTGGGAGAGTTGATACTTTCTAATTTTCTGAGCCTATAGAAACGTATATTGAATTGATAATTCTTTAATTGATAATTGATAATGCAGATTATTCCAGCGATAGATATAATAGATGGGAAGTGTGTTAGACTTACTGAAGGCGACTATGCACAAAAGAAAATTTACAATGAGCATCCTTTAGAAGTTGCCAAAGAATTTGAAGATGCAGGTTTGCAGCGATTACACTTGGTTGATCTGGATGGTGCAAAAGCAGGTGCAGTTAAAAACTGGAAAGTGCTGGAGACGATCGCCGCAAAAACTTCACTGGTGATTGACTTTGGCGGCGGTATAAAAAAAGCCGAAGATGTAAACATTGTGTTCAACTCCGGTGCTGCATTGGCAACAGTAGGAAGTATTGCGGTAAAAGATGAAGCAACGTTTGTATCGTGGCTGCAACAGTTTGGCGCAGCGAAATTCTTGTTAGGCGCTGATGTAAAAAATGAAAAGATTGCTGTAGGTGGCTGGCTCGAAACAACTGATATCTGGATCTACGATTTTATTGAGAAATATATCAATCACGGTGTACAGCAAATCTTCTGTACCGATGTAAGTAAAGATGGCCGCCTGGAAGGCCCATCAACTGAACTCTACAAAAACATTCTGCAGAAATTCCCGCAGCTGCATTTCATTGCCAGCGGTGGAGTAAGCTGCATGAACGATTTAAATGAACTGACAAACATTGGTTGTGCCGCTGTAATTGTTGGCAAAGCGATTTATGAAGGCAGAGTAATGTTGAATGACTTGAAGAAATTTGCTTAACGGCTTCTCCAACGTTTTTTTACAACTTCAAATAACTGTGATGCATCAGGAGTTAGTTTCATGGTAAATATACCTGCAATGAACAAGAGGCCAAACAAAGAACTTCGTAAAATAATTCCGGTCCATCCTTCCATGTTCTGAAAAAGGTAATAACAGATGAAGTAAGCGGCAAGTGTGAGCAATAAACTTAAAATTGTTTTTGAGTTGAAGGGTTGCAGCTTGAATTTATACCAGAGAAACCAGATGCGGATGGCGTTGTACACAGCAAATGAAATTACATTGCTGTACGCTGAACCAACAATCCCGAATTGTTGGATGAGAATATAATTTAACGGAAGAAACAGGGTCAACAGAATAACGCCTGTTAAAAATTCAAAACGCCATTGTGTAGAGGTGCCGATGATCTGAGCATTTACACCGGTACCGGCATCAATGAGCCGGGCAATACCGAGAAAGAAAATAACCTGCAATCCTGCTTCATAATCTTTCTGTACCTGCAAAACGGTAAAGGCATCGTTGATGCTGAGCCAGATACCTCCGAAAATAAATAAACCAATCAGTAAAAGGTTGATGGAAGTCCTTTGGTAAATCCTGTTAATCTCACCTAGGTTTTTATCTTTCCATGCCTGCGATAAAACAGGAATGGTAATCGCAATCATACTTCGTTGCGGCACCTGTATCAGGTTGGCAACATAAGCTGCCAGGCTGTAAATACCCGCATCAATAATTCCTTTTTCACTGATGCTGGCAATCATGATACTGTCTGCTACCTGTGATAAAATGAGGATGATGGTACCACCGTAAATATAAGCGGCTAATGTGGCCATTTTCTTTTTAAACTTCCTCGTAACATAACTGATGGAAAACGTAAACCTGAAGTGTTTGCTCCTGATTAAAATAAAACCGAGTACTACTGCAATAATGATATACAGGATGGCAAAGAGTTTAATAAAACCATCATAGCTGATAGCGGAAAAATAAAAAAGCAGGATCAGTAACAATGTTAAAAAGCGAAACATCGCTTCTTTCAAAAAATTAGGTAATACAGTTCTTCGGAAAATATTGGAATAGGTTTCCAGAACAGTAAACACAAGAATACCAAACCCGAATAAAAATACCCAGTGATAGTAATCAACAAAGAGCAGTGATTTTTCGCTGAACTTTTGTACAATCAGTGGTTCAAATAATAAGCCTCCTGCAATTACCAACACAAAACCGAGCAGGGGAATTACCATGCCCCATGTATATAAATCATTTTGTTTCAGGGAAAGATTGTCGTTGTAGTACGGGAAAAATTTATAAACCGCCGGCAACATTCCTAAGGATGCTACCGTAAACATCAGGTGACCCACATCAAAAAACAAACGGGTTAAACCATATTGGGCAGGTGTAAAAGCACCTGAACCACTTTTAATGAACAACCATGTATTGATGGCACCAACCAGGAAACCGATATAAATAACGATGCTGGAATATATAGCCTGTTTTCTGATTGTGCCCATACAGTGCCGAAGATATTACTTTACTTTTTTATAAGTGACGTAGAAATTCTTATCCATCAGCTTCTGCAGATCTTCGTCTTCTTTAAAGTTGGTTCGCATTTTTTGCCATTGCTCGGTTGCCAGCATCAAACCATATTTGCCGTTACTGTTGCCGGGCAGACTAATAGGCATATTAAAACCTTTGATACAATTAACCCAGCGATAGTAAAGTGTTTGCATACCGCTGCTGGTTTCAAGATAATATTCCAGTACAGGAACTTGAGTGGTGCGCAGGTATTGATCAAATACTTTGGAAAGATTAAACCCGGTTCGCTTGCTGATGAAGTCTTCAATTTCTGCTCCTGTTACCGTTTTATGCCGGTACTTTTCATTCATATCACGAAGCAGTAACCGAAATGTACTTTTATCACCAATGATTTGACGGATCGTATGAATCATATTACTGGCTTTGTAATACATATCGCCACTGCCTTCACTGTTTACATTGTAAGTGCCGATGATCGGCTTGTCATTTTGAATGTTACGACGAATGCCCTGTACATACGTATTCCCTGCTTCAGTTCCATAAACATAATCCAGGAATAAGGTTTCACTATAGTTCGTAAAACCCTCATGTACCCACATATCTGCCACATCTTTAGTGGAGATATTATTTCCAAACCATTCATGCCCTGTTTCATGCACCACAATAAAGTCCCATTTCATACCCCAGCCCGTACCACTTAAATCCCTGCCACGGTATCCGTTTAGAAATTTATTTCCATATGCTACTGCACTCTGGTGTTCCATTCCCAGATGATGGCTCTCCACCAGTTTGTAACCATCTTCATAAAAAGGGTAGGGGCCAAACCAGTATTCAAATGCATGCAGCATAGGTTTTACAATTTCAAACTGCTTTTTTGCTTTTTCAAGATTGTATTCCATTACATAGTAGTCTAGGTCAAGTTTACCATTTTCACCCATAAGCGTATCACTGAAATGTGCATACTTGCCTATGTTCATCGTAATGTTATAAATGTTGATGGGCTTACTCACAAACCATGTCCATGTTTTAAAACCGTTCACTGAAGCTGAAGTAGCTCTCAATCTTCCGTTGGAAATGTTCATCAATGTATCCGGTGCAGTAATACTTATTTGTGTACTGTCAGGTTCATCACTTTGATGATCCTTGCATGGCCACCAAACACTGGCGCCCAATCCCTGGCATGCCACATTGATCCACGGATTTCCTTTGTCGTCTTTTTTCCAGACAACACCGCCATCCCAAGGTGCATTTAATGCCGGTTTGGGTACCCCATGATAAACAAGCTTTAATTGTTGCAGCGGACCATTTTTGTATTGATTTTGAGGTAATGATTTTGGCATTTTTCCTTTCGGTAAATCAATAAACCATGCATTACCTTCACGGGAAAATGTAACTGCCAAATTGTTCAGCCATGCACTGTCAATGGTTAGCGGTTCCTGTAAATCAATCTGTATACGTGATGCAGGGCTTTTAATAATTTTAAAGTAGATGGTATTAGTACCGCTTAATGTAAAATTGGTGAAATCAGGTTTTACCTGTAAGTCATACATCACAACATCCCACCAGGCACGTTCAGGTGTAATACTGCCACGCAGGGTATCCTGTTTTGTAAACTGATCCGTCTTTTTAAAAATCTGTGCTTGTGTAAACAACACATTAAAGCAAAGGACAATCGCTGATAAATAAATTTTCACTACATGTATTTAGGTTATAAATTTAGTGCTAATTCAGCATGAAGTTGGTTAAAAATACAATACAATTATCCGGGCATTGGTCATCACTTCTTCAGTTGGCATTTTTCATTTTTTGTTTTTCATTCAGTATCTCCTGTTCTGACTCCAAGCGTAAAGAACAAAATTTTTTTCACTATAATGAGACTACCGGTATCAGTTCCTTAGATCCTGCTTTTGCTAAAAACCAATCCAATATATGGGCGGTACATCAACTGTTCAATACATTGGTGGAAACAGATGAGCAACTGCACATTGTTCCTTCACTTTCCAAAAGCTGGGATATCAGTTCCGACAGGTTACACATCACTTTTCATCTTCGTACAGATGTTTTTTTTCATGATAACAGTTGCTTTGCAAATGGCAAAGGCCGAAGACTGGTAGCCAATGATGTGGTGTACAGCTTTCAACGATTGATGGATAAAAATACCGCCAGCCCCGGTGCCTGGATTTTCAATAACCGTGTGGATGCCACCACCGGTTTTATAGCCTTGAACGATTCTACTTTTCAATTAAACTTACTGAAGCCTTTTGTGCAAATATTAGGTGTGTTGAGCAATGTGTATTGTTCCATTGTGCCAAAAGAAGCAGTTGAAAAATACAAAACTGATTTCAGACGCAATCCGGTTGGAAGCGGACCCTTCCGGTTCAAAGCATGGGAAGAAGGACAGGCATTGATTCTCACCAAACATGAAAATTATTTTGAGCTGGATGAGAACGGTGAACATCTGCCTTACCTCGATGGCATCAAAGTTTCTTTTCTTGACAGCAAGGCTACTGAGTTTTTAGAGTTCCGGCAAAAACGACTGGATTTTGTGAATGATATTGAAGCTTCGTTCAAAGATGAAATTCTAACCCGTAACGGTGAACTCAGAAAAGAGTGGGAGGGAAAGATAGTACTCAATAAACATCCGTATCTCAATATTGAATACCTCGGAATATTAGTTGATGAAAGCAATCCGTTGGTGAAAAATTCTCCTTTGTGGTTAAAAGCAATTCGGCAGGCTATTAACTATGGGTTTGACAAGCGAAAGCTGATGTTGTACTTACGTAATTCCATTGGCACACCTGCTGAAAGTGGTTTTGTGCCTATGGGCTTACCCAGCTTTGATACCACAGTCGTAAAAGGATATGCTTACAATCCCCAAAAAGCAAAAGCATTGTTGAAGGAAGCGGGTTTTGATGAACAACATCCACCACCTGCCGTTAAACTGCTTACTATTCCTATTTATGCGGACCTTGCCGGTTATATTGCAAGAGAGCTTCAGGATATTGGATTCGTTGTACAGGTAGAAGCCATTCAAAAAAGTTTATTGCTCACGCAAACAGCCAAGAACCAGGCTTTGTTTTTTCGTGCCAGTTGGATTGCAGATTATCCGGATGCTGAGAATTATTTTTCTGTTTTCTATTCTAAGAATCCATCACCACCAAATTATACCCGTTACAACAATCCGGCATTTGATGCTTTGTATGAACAAAGTACAAAAGAGCCCAATGATTCCATCCGTTATAAACTCTATCAGCAAATGGATCAAATCATCATCAATGATGCGCCGGTTGTACCGGTTTGGTATGATATGGTGATTCATTTGGTGCAGCCACAAGTGCAAAACTTTAAGCCCAATGCCTTAAACTGGCTGGAGTTAAGAAGGGTGCGTATTAAGTAATGCTACGAAATTTTCTATAGTATTACTACGTGATAAAATTCCCACAAACCGTATTTTCCGAAAATAAATAAGGCTTTTGCTTGCAATCCTAAGTGTTACTATGTAGCTTTACTACCAGATCCTGATCCTCCGAAAAGCACGAACATCTTATCCTGGGAAGCCTACATACCTACTTAATTAACCAAACAGTACCCAGATGAAAACAATTTTACAATTCGTAAAAGTTGTAGTTCTTGCTATCCTTCTCTTCTTTCATAACGGGATGGTTGCTGCACAAGATTATTTGTTTACCAACTACACTTCATTTACCGGAACTCATTTACAGGTGGGCGCATCCTATTTATACACCAACGTAAAGCCAGGTGTAGATGCAAGAGTTGTGATTACTGCTTTAACAGGTGGAGTTACACTTAGTAATATTGATGGTTCCGGGGGCTTTACTCATGCACTTCAACCGGTTATTTCAGTGCCTGCATTGTCTAATGGTTATGTAGAACTCATGATTGATTTTTTTAATGCAGGTACCTCTGTTCCTTCAACCCAAACTGAGATACCAATTACACCCATTGATGTGGATGGGCAAATGTATTCCGGAATGCCTTTATATGAGTTTGATGAAATTGAGCTCATCAATGGCTATACAATTTATCAAATGACCGGGTCACAACTTACTTTGACCACAAATGGAGGGTGGGTCAGGGGAAAAAACAATGCAGCCATTGATTATCCGGGAATAGATACTTCACAAAAATTAGTAATGTTTACTACAATGAACGGAGGGGTGAATTCAATTCGTATCAGAGTTGGTGCTGATAATATGTCGAGCTCTTCTGCATCCCGTTTAAGAAGTGTTTATTTTAAGCGATTTACTTACTCATCTGCGGGGATTCTTGAAGTAAACCCATTGAAGAATTTCAAAGGTTCTGTTTTTAATACAAAAGTTCAACTTCAGTATGAACTCGTTGATAATTCTAAAATTGCATCTCTGGCAATTGAAAAGTCCACAAATAGCAAAGACTTTGTTCAACTGTATGAAACCAACGAAATTAAGACCCTAAATCAGTTTGAGGATCCCTTATTTCAGTCCGCAACTTTTTATCGTTTAAAAATTACCCGTTCTTCCGGAGCTGTGTATTACAGCAATCTTTTAAGATTTGAATATGGCCAAACAAAGAAGGAGTTAAAGGTTTATCCAACGCAGGTTGATGATCAGTTAACAGTGCAAGTTCAATCAGACAATGTAAGTACCATAAATCTTCTTTTTGTTGATTACAATGGAAGAATTGTTTTAACCCGTAAACAGCATTTAAACAAAGGACATAATGCATTTAGAGTAGATGGGTTAGGAGTATTGGAAAGAGGTACATATATCATTCTGGCAAAAAATGAGACTCAAACAGCACAGCAGAAAATCATCAAACAATAAATGGTTCAAATGTTGACAGGATATCAAAAATGAGGAAGTTAATTCTTCCTCATTTTGTTTTTAAAGACCTGCTCAAATTTTTCAAGCTTGGGTTTAATTACATAATAACAGTAGGGATTATTATTCTTATTGAGATTGTAATAATTCTGATGGTAGTTTTCAGCCTCACTGTAATTTTTATAAGGCTCAATTGTAGTTACAATCGGCCTGTCAAATACTTTATTTTTTTCAAGTTCCGATTTGTAATAGGATGCTTTCTTTTTCTGTTCTTCATTGTGGTAAAATACAGCACTTCTGTATTGAGGGCCCACATCGTTGCCCTGGCGGTTTAAGGTAGTAGGGTCATGGGTCTTCCAGAATATTTCCAGCAGTTCATCATAACTGATGACCTTTGGATCAAACACAATCTGCGCTACTTCTGCATGCCCGGTAGTTTTGCTGCACACTTCTTCATAAGTTGGGTTTTTAACATGCCCGCCGCAATAACCGCTCTTTACTTTCAATACACCTTCCACCTGTTGAAAGATGGCTTCCACACACCAGAAACAACCGGCTCCGAAAGTAGCGGTATCAGTTTTCTGCACATCGTCGTTCATACCAACTGCTGCTGTTGTAAGATTATTATCCATTTTGTTCATACTTATTTGTTTGCCTTCGCCGGAAGCACAGGACAGAACCTGGAAAAAGCTGCTCAGAGAAAATACACCGGTAATCAGTTTACTCCACATGGTTTTTCGTTTTATCAGTAGTCTTGCAATTTACACTCAAAATTGTACTTAAAACAAGCGTGAAGATGTATTGCTGCTGACAATAACCCGTTTTTACAGATGCTTTAACGTTTGAAGGCTCACTCTTGTTTAACAAATCCCAAAAACGGTGAAAAGAACTTAAACTGAATGAATGTTTGAAAACATAGCTCCCATACTTAAAATGAGCGTCCGGTCAGTCTCCGGCAAATAAAAAGTCCTGTATTGCTACAGGACTTTTAAAACAATCTATTGGGATGGTTTAAATATCAATCGCCTCACCATAAGCAGCAGCAGTAGCTTCTTTCACTGCCTCACTCATAGTAGGATGAGGGTGTACACCGTTTAAAATTTCATGATACGTAGTTTCCAACTTACGAGCTACTACAACTTCAGCAATCATCTCTGTTACATTACTTCCAATCATGTGTGCACCGAGGAACTCTCCGTACTTAGCATCAAAAATCACTTTTACAAAACCCTCTGTACTGCCCGCAGCGCTTGCTTTACCACTGGCCATAAACGGAAACTTACCCACCTTCACTTCATAGCCTGCTTCTTTAGCAGCCTTCTCTGTATAACCTACACTTGCAATCTCTGGTGTACAATAGGTACAACCGGGAATGTTGTTGTAATCCATTGCTTCAGGCGTATGATGGTATTTCTTTTCCAGGTAGCCAATATGCTCTGCAGCATTAATACCTTCTTTACCTGCTACGTGTGCCAAAGCTTGTCCGGGTGCCACATCACCAATGGCATAAATGCCCGGCACAGACGTTTGACCAAATTTATCTACAACTATTTTTCCTTTCTCTGTTTTGATTCCGTTCTCTTCCAAACCAATGTTTTCAATATTGGCCACCACACCTGCAGCACTTAACAAGATATCAGATTCCAGTACCTGTTCTCCGCCTGCAGTTTTCACTGTTGCTTTTACACCGGCACCGCTGGTATCAACTTTTGTTACTTCAGCATTGGTCATAATGGCAATTCCTTTTTTCTTGAATTGCTTTTCCAGTTCTTTCGAAATATCTTCATCTTCCACAGGTACAACACGGGGCATAAATTCAACGATGGTTACTTTCGTACCCATGCTGTTATAGAAATCTGCAAATTCAACACCAATAGCACCACTACCTACAATAATCATGCTCTTGGGTTGCGTGGGCAATACCATTGCTTCACGATAGCCGATGATTTTTTTACCATCCTGCGGCATGCTGGGAAGCACACGGCTGCGGCCACCGGTAGCTATCACAATATATTTTCCTTCCACCATTTGTTTTTTACCATCAGCAGCAGTCACTTCCAGTTTGCCTTTCCCGGCAATTTTTCCGTAACCCATAATCACATCAATCTTATTCTTCTTCATCAAAAACTGAACGCCCTTGCTCATTTTATCAGCCACACCACGGCTGCGTTTTACCACCGCACCAAAATCATGCTGCACACCATTGGCATTGATACCGTAATCAGCACTGTGCTTCATGTATTCATACACCTGCGCACTTTTCAACAATGCTTTGGTAGGAATACAACCCCAGTTCAAACACACACCACCCAGACTTTCTTTTTCAACAATAGCAACTTTAAAACCAAGCTGTGAAGCACGGATTGCGGCGGGATAACCACCGGGACCGCTGCCGAGAACAATAACGTCGTAAGCCATAATATTTGAAATTTGAAATTTTAATGTAAAAATCGGATGCGAAGGTAGTTGAAACAGGGTAATTGGCAAAAGACTGGGGGCTGTGGGCGGAGATGCTGTTGTGAGCAGTTATCGGGCTTTTCGCTGCTACTCCGCCACAAAGACAGGCACAATAGCCTCAGCGGGGTATACGCTTCAATCCCGGAGCCTTTCAACAACTGTTCATAGCTCAGCATACCCGGCAATTGAAGCGCTGTCAACTGTCATCTGCCAGCCGTCAACTATCTTTGCCCGATGCGAAAATTAGAAATGGATGAACTCAACCGCAAATCCATTGATGAGTTTAAACAGGCTGAAAAGAACAGGATAGTTGTTGTGCTGGAAAATATCCGCAGCATGCAGAATGTGGGCTCGGTATTCCGCACGGCCGATGCGTTTTTGATCGAAGCTATCTATTTGGTTGGCTATACACCGCAACCACCGCACAGGGATATTCATAAAACAGCGTTGGGTGCTACTGAAACAGTTCAATGGAAGTATTTCAGCACTACAGACGAAGCTATTCAATTGCTGAAAGCAGATGGCTATAAAGTGTATGGCATTGAACAGGTGGAGAAAAGTATTTTGTTGGAACAATTCAGCAGAAAAGCGGATGATAAATTGGCACTCATCTTTGGCAATGAAGCCATGGGTGTGGAGCAAAGCACATTAGCTCAATGCGACGGTTGTATTGAAATACCGCAGTTAGGGATGAAGCATTCATTAAACATCAGTGTAGCAGCCGGAGTGGTGTTGTGGGAGATGGTGAGAACCCATGTGACCCCCAACCCCTAATGGGTAGTTTTGAAACACTCCTATATTTGCAACATGTCCGCAGTAAAAAACTATCTCTCCCTCATAAAATTTTCTCATACTGTATTTGCGTTGCCGTTTGCGTTGATTGGATTTTTTCTGGGAATATTTAATCTCGCTTTTCTAGGCGCATCAGGTGATTATTCAAGTATGCAATCATTGCTGTCTCCTCTTTTCCAAAATGAAGAATTTACAATGGTAGGGGGGCACATTACCTTTTCATTTTGGTTGATTTTTCTGAGATTCATACTTGTTCTTCTCTGCATGATCTTCGCCCGCAGTGCAGCCATGGCTTTTAACCGCTACTTAGACAGAAGCTTTGATGCACAAAACCCACGTACCGCCATACGGGAAATTCCTGCAGGTATCATCAGTGCCAACAGTGCGTTGTTGTTTACTATCATCATGAGTGCACTATTCATCGTCACCACGTATTTTATCAATACCATTTGTTTTGCATTATCGCCTGTGGCCTTGCTGGTAGTGCTGGGCTATAGTTTTACCAAACGGTTTACACCGCTTTGTCACTTGGTATTGGGGTTGGGTTTGAGTTTGGCGCCCATTGGTGCTTATCTCGCCGTAACAGGAAAGTTTGAGTTATTACCCATATTATTTTCTTTCACTGTTTTGTTTTGGGTAAGCGGGTTTGATATTATTTATGCCTTGCAGGATGAAGAGTTTGATAAAAAGTATCAACTCAAATCTATTCCCGCCTGGTTAGGTAAATCAAAAGCTCTTCGGGTGAGTGAAGTATTGCATATGCTCAGTGCATTGTGCATCATTGCTGCAGGTTGGTATGGACACTTCGGCATCTGGTATTGGATAGGTGTTGCTTTATTCATCGGTTTATTGATTTATCAGCACCTGCTGGTAAAGCCAAATGATTTAAGCAAAGTGAATATGGCTTTTTTTACAACGAACGGCATAGCAAGTGTAGTGTTTGCGGTGTTTGTGATAACTGATATTTTATTATAACCTCAAATAATAGTTCACCGTCACCTCGACGAAGGAGAGGTCTCATAAAATTGAGACAGTAAAAAATATAGAGATTTCTCCTTCGTCGAAATGACGAGCCTCCGATATGGCACGAATCCTTTGCATAGACTACGGCGGCAAGCGTACCGGTATCGCTGTTACGGATCCTTTGCAGATCATTGCAACAGGGTTAACCACCATTGATACCAAAGACTTCATCAAATTCCTGAAGGAGTATTTCAGTAAAGAGCAGGTGGAAAAAATCATCATCGGTATGCCGCTGAATATGGATAATACCGCCACGCATGCCACTCCATTAGTGGAAAATGCCATCAAACAACTCAAAAAACATTTCCCCAACATGCCTGTTGAAACAGTGGATGAACGTTTTACTTCCAAAATGGCAAAAGATGCCATGCTTGAAATGGGGCTCAAAAAAAAACAACGAAGAGATAAAAAACTGGTGGATGAGATTGCGGCCACAATCATGCTGCAGGAATACATGGGGAGACTGTAGAATGCAGATTTACGATTGCAGATTTTTGAGTTCAATCCTTCTGCCTGTTATATTTGCAGTTTAAATTAAATAAGCGGTTTATGAATGTTGAGTTAATCTGCAATCTGAAATCGCCAATCTGAAGTCAAATGATTTTACCAATCGTAGCATACGGAGCTGATGTTTTAAGAAAAACAGGGAAAGATATTTCTGCAGATTACCCTGAACTTCAAAAATTGATTGCAGATATGTGGGAAACCATGTATGCCAGTAATGGAGTAGGGCTTGCGGCCCCTCAAATCAACCGTGATATCCGTTTGTTTGTAGTAGATAGCCAGCAAATGTTTGCCAATATGGATGAAGAAGAAACACTTATGTATCCTGATCGTCCCGGTATTAAACAGGTATTCATCAATGCTCATGTGGAAGAATTACTGGGCGATGACTGGGCCTATAACGAAGGTTGTTTAAGCATTCCCAAAATACGTGAAGATATTTACCGGGCTGAGGAAGTAACCATCCGCTTTATGGATGAAAACTTTACAGAGCATGTAAAAACTTTTGATGGTATTACGGCACGTGTGATTCTTCATGAATACGACCACATTGAAGGCAAACTGTTTATTGATTATCTCAAACCTTTAAAGCGGAAATTACTGAAAGGAAAACTGGATGATATTTCAAAAGGCAAGGTGAATGTTGATTATAAGATGATGTTTGTGAAGTAATCACTCATCCAGCAAATTCTTAGCTTTCGTATAAACCCTCCATTTTTCAATTACGGCTTTCATATCTGCTGCCAGTTCGCTTTCAAATAAAATGGGCTGTTGCGTTTTAGGATGCACAAAACCCAATGTTTGTGCATGCAGTGCATGACGGGGGCAAATGGCAAAACAGTTTTCTACAAACTGCTTGTATTTGGTATAAATCGTTCCCTTTAAAATCCGATCACCACCATAGGTATCATCATTAAACAAAGAGTGGCCAATGTGCTGCATGTGTACTCGTATCTGGTGAGTGCGGCCGGTTTCCAATTTGCATTCAACCAAAGTGGTATAACCAAAACGCTCAATCACTTTATAATGGGTAATGGCTTCCTTGCCATGTTCACCATCAGGATATACATCCATAATTTTTCTGAACCGTTGATGCCGCCCAACATGCCCTGTTATGGTTCCTGTATCTTCTTTTAAATCACCCCACACCAGTGCAATGTATTTTCGTTCTACGGTATGATTAAAAAATTGCTTGGCCAGATGCAGACTGCTTTTTTCATTTTTTGCAAGTACTACAAGACCGCTGGTATTTTTATCAATGCGATGCACCATTCCAAAGCGGGGAAGCTGGTCTTCAGTTAAGCCGGGCTGTTGCTGCATTAAATGCCAGAGTACACCATTCACCAAAGTGCCATTGTAATTACCGCTGCCGGGGTGCATCACCATACCGGCAACTTTGTTAATGATAATTACTGAATCATCTTCATACACAATGTTGAGCGGAAGTTCTTCCGACACCACCTTGGTTTCATCAGGCGACGTATCAGAAAAACATACAATCTCATCTCCGGGTTTTACTTTGTAATTCGCTTTTACGAAACCGGCGTTTACGGTAACAAATCCCGTTTCAATGCCACGTTGAATTTTGTTACGGGTAGCACCTTCAATTTTCGACATAAGATACTTGTCAATACGCAAAGGTTCCTGCCCACTACTTACTATAAAGCGTTTGCGTTCGTAAAGCTCCTCGGCACCATCTCCATTATCAAGCTCTTTACTTTCTAATTCTTCTTCGTTAAGCAATTCATCGTTGGCCATACCTACAAAAATAAGCGATGCAGTATTTCCATTCAAATACTTGTAGCTTTGCAGCCTCGTCAGGACTCCTGCGACAGACGTGTATCAAAATGCAACAACAAGTTTACTTTCAGGATTTAGGCAATATGCGTTACAAAGAAGCCTGGGATTACCAGGAAGAATTGTTGCGGAAAAACCTGCAGGTAAAAAGCGAACAGCGAAAATTTCAATTGGCTTCTGAACAAGACGAGCCGATAACTGAGCTTCTTACGACCACACATCATCTTTTGTTTGTAGAGCATCCCCCTGTTTATACCTTGGGTAAAAGCGGCGATGTAAAAAACATACTCATCAGTGAAGCTGAAATGAAGGAACGTGGTATTGAATATTATCCAACCAACAGGGGTGGCGATATTACTTTTCACGGGCCACAGCAAATTGTAGGTTATCCCATCCTGGATCTGGAAAAGTTTGAAACAGATATTGGTAAATATCTTCGCAAACTGGAAGAGGTAATTATTTTAACCATGAAAAGCTACGGGCTGAAAGGCGAACGGAGCAGCGGAGAAACAGGTGTTTGGCTGGAGCCCGACAAAAAAGGAAACGAACGTAAAATCTGTGCCATGGGTGTTCGTTGCAGCCGCTGGATTACCATGCATGGGTTTGCTTTTAATATTAATACCGATTTGAATTACTTCAATAATATCATTCCCTGCGGTATTGAAAACAAGCAAGTGACTTCACTTGAAAAGGAGCTGGGTCGCAAAATTGATTTTGAAGAGGCTAAACAAAAAGTAAAATACTATTTTGAAGAAGTATTTGATGTAAAACTGGCTGAATGATTAATTATCCCTTGTTATAAGAAACTTGTTACGCTCTACCACTTTACCGTTTTCTCTCAGCTCAAAATAATACCAACCGGATTTTAAAAAACTTGCTTTATCAAGTTTTAAACGGGTTTGTTTGATTTGTGGTAAGGCGAATACAGGTCTGCCTTCTTCCCTTAAAAAAGTAACAGAATAGTTTTTTTTCAAAGCATCCGGCAGATTGATTTCAACATTACCATCATCAGCTGTGTAAATGTAAACAGAAGGCTCCCATGCTTTTTTTACCGGTATAGTGGAAGCAGGCAGTGGAATTTTGATAGTCTTTTTTGTTTCCCTGCCGGATGTAGTTACCGGCCCGGTACTGTTTATTTCTACTTCAGGTTTTTCTTTTGTTTCTGTTGCCGGTTTATTGTTGGTAACAGGCTTTGTTTTTTCCTTGCCCGTTTCATTTGTCTTTACAGGCATTACTGTAACAACAGTTCCTGTTTCTTCAATGGCACGTTTGGGTTTTGTAAAAAAGTAGTTGGTGCCTTCAAACAAAACGAAGACACGGTAATAACCGGTGTCATATTTGGCCAGTTTATCTTCAAACGAGTAAGAACGGGCATTGGGGTTAGGAGTGGAGTGAATGGTAATGAAATTACGGTTGCTGTCTTTGGAACGTTGGATATTAATTTGTGAAGCATTTTTATAGTTGCTTGCCCAACTTACGGTAATTAAACCGGCTTTTTTCTTTACTGAAAAATTGGGTAATGTATCCATTTGTGCATGTGCAAGGGTACAACAACAGATAACCAGTACAAACAGCAACGATCTCTTCATGTTTTGCGGGTGTTTGAATCTATTCAGGCTTCAAAGATAATGCCGTACTCAATAACACAACGCATCTTGTGGTAATGATTGATTACCCTGTAAGCCACCTGTATGAAGAAGCAGCAAACGGTGCGTTGGCTGTAAAAGGTTTTGAAGCAGGTCTTCAGCAGCCATAAAGAGTTTAGCGGTATAAACAATATCCAGCGGAATTTGTGTTTGCTCAAAAAAGCGGTTGCAGAAACGGAGCAACGTTTCATCAAATTTTGCATAGCCTTTACCGGCATGGTTAAAAAGCGGATGAATATTTTTGAAATTGTTTGTATTCAGATGTCGTTCTGCAAATTGTTCCTTTTCATCGGGTTTTATTTTAAGTACAGGTAATGCAATGATTTGCTGATGAGGGTATGATTGTTTTGCAATACCTCTTACGGTTGTTCCAGTTCCCACGGCACAGGCTATATGTGTGAAGGTTTCATAACCAGGTATGAGTGATGGTATTTCAGCACAACCTTTTTCCCCATACTCATTATCACCGCCCTCCGGTACAAAAAAATAATCAGGGTATTGCAGCAGTAGTTGAATGATCTCATCTGAATTTCTATGATAGCCCGACCTGCTTACAGAAACCAGTTGCATCTTTTGCGAAGTACAAAAAGCAAGTGTAGGGGAGAGTGGTTCTGAAAATTCTCCCCTCACAATTCCGACAGATGGAATTTTATTGATGGCACAGGCATAAGCAGTTGCTGCGAGATGATTGGAATAAGCACCGCCCATGGAAATGATTCCTTTATTTTGTCTGGCTGCTTGCTCCAGGTTGTATTTCAGTTTGAAAAATTTGTTACCGCTCACCACAGGATGTAAAAGATCAAGTCTTGCAACAGTTGCCTGGTTTGTTGCACCGGTTGATGCAGTCCATTGTATTTGTTGTGTGAGAATTTGTTCCGCAATCTGCATACAGCAACCTGTTGATAATTAATTGTTCTGCATCAAACTTTCAATCATTCCCTCCTTATCTTTGCCCTGCTCAAAAATAAGCATTGCATGCAACCAACATTATTGATTTTAGCGGCTGGTATGGCCAGTCGTTACGGAAGTATGAAGCAAACGGAAGGTTTTGGTCCTAATGGAGAAACCATCATGGACTATTCCATATATGATGCCATACGAGCAGGTTTTGGTAAAGTAGTATTTATCATCCGTGAAGATTTTGCGGAGGCTTTTAAAGCAAGCTTTGAACCAAAGCTGCAGGGAAAAATTGAAACGGCTTACGTCTATCAATCCCTTCAGTCCTTAACCGGAGATTTTGCAGTGCCGGCAACACGTACTAAACCATGGGGTACTGCACACGCTGTTCTCTGTGCAAAAGATGCTATTAAAGAACCATTTGCTGTTATTAACGCAGATGACTTTTATGGCAGAGATGCTTTTGAAAAAGCGGCCGCTTTTTTAATAACTGATTGTAACCCGGAGCAACATGCGATTATTGGTTATGAACTGGCCAAAACACTTAGTGCCAACGGTACTGTAAGTCGTGGAGTTTGCGTGGTGGATGATGATCAAAACCTGGTGAGTATTGCAGAACGTACTAAAATTTATGCAGAAGGTGATGCCATTGTTTATGAAGATGCACAAGGCAAACATAATGTACCGGTAAACTCCAGTGTAAGCATGAACTTCTGGTGTTTTGATGATTCCATCTTTTATCTTACTTCTAAATTGTTTTCGAAATTTCTTAAGGAACACGGTAACGAAGAGAAATCTGAATTTTTTATTCCCATTGTTGCAGATGAGTTTATTAAAGAAGAATTAGGATTGATTAAAGTAATTCCTACTTCTTCACAATGGTTTGGTGTTACGTATAAAGAAGATGCTCCCGGTGTACAAAGCAGCATAGATGCATTGGTCGCAAGCGGAGAATATCCTCAAAGGTTGTGGTAAAATTGAGACTGAAATTTAAATAAAAGAGCCGCCGGTTTACCGGCGGCTCTTTTTGAGGAGCTTGTTTGATTAAACTGAGCCGTTAATTTACAACTACTGCACCGCTTTTCACCCTTTGGTTTTGTTTGTTGAGGATACGGTAGTAATAAATTCCCTTAGAAAGAAAATGGATATTGATTTGTTCAGGTATATCATTCAGCTTTTGTTCGAGTATAATCGTACCATTACTGTTAACCAACTGAATCGTTAATTCATCTTCAGGTTTTGCTAACACATACAAAGGCTGTGATCGTGTAACAGGATTGGGATACACAATAGCCGGTTCTGTTCCGTTAAATAACAGCACAGCCTCATCACTATAGAACGTTCTGCCATCATTTAAAATAACTGCCGCCCTGTACACATTGGGGCCGTTGTTGAGTTGCACATCCGTAAATGTATAAAGAAGATTTGTGTTATTGATTGAACTGGTGCTGATACGTTCATAGATATTTTTCTTTTTCTTTTCAAATGCGACTGAACGGACACCTGCAATGGTAGAGAGTTGTAATTGTAACAATGCTTGATTGGAAAGAGTAAGATCTGCCAGTAAAGTGCGGATATAACAACCGGTTCCCTGTAAATTATAATCAAATGTATAAGAACGTACCAAGGGCTTTGACGCAATCAATGGCTCTACAGCATAGTGTACAGAAGGTTCGTTTGTTTTACTGAAAACAAGAAAGGTATCATTAGTAATCCTGAATGGTTCTAAATATAAATTTCCCAGCCTTAGAACACGGTATTGCGAAACGCCGGGCAATGCCTGCCAGTTAAGCATTACAGAATCTGCACAATTAAACCCTACAGATGTAACTGGTCTTTGTGATATTGTAAACGTATCACTGGTGTGTACAGCAGCACCTGTTTGCATACGCAGCAATGCCCTTGTAAAAAGACGGGGTGGTGCATACCTGAAATAACCTTTACTTAAATCAACATTTGTGCTGATGGTTTGCCAGTTGTTTCCATTGTCTGTACTCAGTTGTAATTGACCGGTGCCGGAATAAGACGTTTGCCAGCGTAACACATTGGCATCAGGCAAAAGCAAATGATCATTTTTAGAAGGGTAGTACCATTGAAATGTTTCAACTGAATCCAGTTGCCAGGCAATTGAAAAATTCTGTGTGGCCGTACGCAAAGCGCCACTGCTTACACGAATGGTATAACTACCAGGTTGCGGATTATTGATGCTGATCTGTTCCGCTGTATTCAACGTATCTTTCTTCCGTACTGCTGCTTTTTCAATGGAGTCTTTGTTGGGGAAAGCGCTTAATACCCATGGTTGCCAGGTTTGACCTCCTGTATTTTGTTCCAATAAAAGATTAAGATCATTGATCAATGCTTTGTTGGTATTGGCTAATGCAGCCGGATCCGTCCATGCTAAAGTGATTTTTAATTGTTTGATGCCTGCCGGAATCGTGATGTTGAATGTTTGAGTGGCATTGGAAGCAACACTGCCATTCAACAAGCGGCCATTCAGAATGGTTTGCATGGCTTTGTATCCATTCGCATTTCCATAACCTGATGCAAAGTCAATACCGGGAGCACCCACATCATCAGCAGCATTGAGTAAAATGGCTTTTATGAGTGAAGCAGGAGGTAGTGATCCAAATTTTTGTTGGTAAGCCTGTTGCAAGGTTAATGCAATTCCTGAAACCAGGGCTGCTGCACCACTGCTGCCGTCTTCACCAAAAGCAACTAACTCCGGTTTGATACGGCCATCAAACGCAGGACCTTTTGAACTTGGAGCTAATACATTATAGAACGAATCAATATGACCAACTGTGATGATATTTTTAGCCTGTTTAAAATTGCCTGTAATATTTGCATAACCACTGATGCTAGTATAAGTGCCTGCTGAAGGAGTAAGTGTTCCGGAATTACCAACAGAAAAAACATGCAGTAAATGCGGAACTGTTGTTACCGATGCGTCATAAGCAGCTGCTTCTGCACCATAAAAATGTTCAACCAAAGTACCGTAGGAATGATTTTGTACATGTATGGGTGTTTGTTGGTAATAGGACGGCGTTTCAGGTAACAGGTTTTGAAAGCTGGCGGAAGATACGGAAGCGTTCCATGCAGCTCCCTTTGTGTAATTCCAGTTATTACCGCCGCCTGCAATAATTGTAGCCATAGCACTCGCATGACCGGAAACGATATTGGATGCAAACGGAGCATTTAAAATTCTTCCTTTAAAATCAATATCACTGGTATCAAATCTGTTTTCTTTTACTGATACATTTAGTCCGTTACCATTGTACTTGGGCAGTTTGCTTTGCAGCAATGAAATACCATTTGCTGCATAATCTACAAAGCCAAGTAATAATTCTTCTTTTGGTTGTTTTACATCATCAGCAAAAAGGACTCCCTTGCACAGCAGTAAGTTTTTAAGAACAGAAGGTTTGGTTTTGATAATAAAAGTATTGGTGGGCTCATAAAAACGGATAACTGTTATTTCTTTAATTGTGTCTGTACAGTTTTTCCAATCATTGATAGATTGAGCCTGAATACTAAAAAGTGAATTTGTATCATTTTTCCATTGTTCCAGTTTTTGCCTGAACGCAGGAGTTGTTTTTTGAATTTGTTCTCTTGAACCTACCTGTGCAACTGATTTTAATTGTGGAAATGTGGAAAACGCAGCGAGGCTGATGATTGTTTGAATAACAAACCTTAAACAACGATTCGTAATTCTACGGGAGTTTTCACGAAAGGTAATTAGATTCTGCATTTTTGAAACAGACTTGCAATTTTTTCTTTTACAGGAATCATAAAAATAAATATTTTAAAGGACGGAAAATAATTGATTCCGAAAATAAATCAACCAGCATGAGAAAAAAAAGGAGCTTGTTATCCTTTATTGACGGACGTTTATTTTTCAGTAATCAGGTTTCTTTATACCCATCTTCTTTATTGTTATTACCTGTAAACTTATTGCGAGCAATGAGCCATTGCTTTCAGAACTCGGTATTTTTTTTAATCACACTCAAAACAAACAAAAACATGAGAAAGCATTTAACCAATGCATTGCTACTGCTGACAGTTACGGCTGCAGCCTGGTCTTGCCAAAAGAAAAGCACAACTGAAGACGCTGCTGTATCCCAGGAAGTATTAAGCCAGATCAAACAACTGGGTTTTTCAACTGAAGGTGTAACAGCTGTTGATGGCGGTTACCTTGTTGAAGGCGACATCATTCTTACTCCTGAAAATCTGCAGAGCCTTTCCCAATCGCATGAATTAATTTATGCCAATGAGGAACATTACCGTACCACCAATCTGGTAAACACAGGAACCGGTACACGTACGCTTACAGTAAAACTCAACACCACGCAGGCAAACTTTGTTTCGGCTACTGATGAAGCCATCCGCCGTTATAACGCTTTAAATCTTCGTTTACGTTTTCAACGCATTACAAGTGGTACTGCTAACATTAATATTGTTACGTATTACCAGGTAAGCAATACATTAGGTTCTGCCGGATTCCCTTCAGGTGGTAATCCTTATGGTACTATTAACATGAATACATACTGGTATACATCAGGTATTGCAGTTAATGCATTGGCTACAACCATTGCGCATGAAATGGGTCATTGCATAGGTTTCCGTCACACAGATTATATGAACCGTTCTTACAGTTGCGGTGGTTCTGCTGTAAATGAAGGAAGTGCTGGGGTAGGTGCTGTTTATATTCCCGGTACACCTACAGGCCCTAGTGCAGGTTCATGGATGCTGGCTTGCGGTAGCACTTCATCAACTTTCAACCGTCCGTTTACATCAGCTGATCAAACGGCATTAAATTATGTATATTAATCCTTGACTCTAACTATTTTCTGAAACTTAAATCCGACTAAAATGAGAAGACATTTTTTAAATCTTGTGATGCTGCTCACATTAACTGCAGTTGTTTATTCCTGCCAAAAGAAATCTGAAACAGTAAACAATGAAGCTGTATCACAGGAAGTATTAAACCAGGTTGCAGCGATGGGCTTTAACAATGAAGGTGTTATTGCTGCCGATGGTGGTTATATTGTAGAAGGTGATATTTTCATTCCTACCTCAGACCTTGGCAAGAAAGTTAATAGTCCTTCATTGCTTGTTGCAAGTGAGGAACAGTACCGCACTACCAATCTTGTAAGTGTAAGCGGTGGTACCAGAACAATCAGTGTGTCCATCAATACAACTGCTTCTTATTTTGTAAGTGCACTGGATGAAGCGATTGCCCGTTACAATGCTGAAAATCTTACACTTCAATTTCAACGTGTAACAGGTACAGGCGATATTAATATTGTTACTTATTACGAAGTAAGTAATACACTTGGCTCTGCAGGTTTTCCCAGCGGCGGTAATCCATACAATCAAATCCGTATGAATACTTACTGGTATAATGCCAATACAAATATTAATTATCTCGCAACTATCATTGCGCATGAGATGGGGCATTGCATCGGTTTCCGTCATACAGATTATATGAACCGTGCTTACAGCTGCGGTGGCCGTCGCTACAACGAAGGTACTGCCGGAGTTGGCGCCATCCATATTCCCGGTACACCTACAAGTGCTGATCCTAACAGCTGGATGCTGGCTTGTATCGGTAGTGGTGTAAACCGTCCGTTTAATGCCAATGATAAAATTGCATTAAACTATTTGTATTAAGTTTTCTCATACTCGCTTATAACAACCAACGAGCCCCGCTTTTGCGGGGCTTTATTGTTTTACAAACTATTGTACTTACAGCGGCGATTTTGTGTCACTCACTTCATCGTTCATTTTCCAATCAGCTTTTGCGCATCTCCTTATACAAATTAATCAATGCATTGGTGCTGCTGTCATGCGTGGTAACTTTTTCACCGTCTTTCAATTCCGGCAGAATTTTATTCGCTAAATGTTTGCCTAATTCCACGCCCCATTGATCAAAGCTGTAAATATTCCAGATAATACCCTGCACAAATATTTTGTGCTCATACAATGCAATCAGCTCGCCCAATGTAAACGGAGTAATCTTTTTGATAAGAATAGAATTAGAAGGACGATTGCCTTCAAATACTTTAAACGGAATTAATTCTTCTTTCACACCTTCAGCCATTACTTCTTCTTTTGATTTGCCGTTCATGAGCGCTTCTGTTTGTGCAAAGAAATTACTGAGCAGTTTTTCATGATGATCCCCAAGAGGATTATGACTGATAGCAGGTGCAATAAAATCGCAGGGAATTAAATGCGTACCCTGGTGGATCAATTGATAAAAACTATGCTGACCATTGGTGCCCGGCTCGCCCCAGATGATGGGTCCGGTGCTGTAGTTTACTTTTTCGCCATTGCGGCTTACATATTTACCGTTGCTCTCCATGTTACCCTGTTGAAAGTAAGCAGCAAAGCGGTGCAGGTATTGATCGTAGGGGAGAATGGCTTCGCTTTTTGCATCAAAGAAGTTGGTGTACCATAAACCAATCAAGGCCATGAGCACCGGAATATTTTTATCAAATGGTTCCTTTTTGAAATGCTCATCGGCGGCGTAAGCACCTTTCAGCAATTGTTCAAAATTGTCATAGCCAATCGTTAGTGCTATGGATAAACCGATGGCACTCCACAAGCTGTAACGACCACCCACCCAATCCCAGAACTCAAACATATTGGCTTTGTCAATACCAAACTTCACCACTTCTTTTTCATTGGTGCTGAGGGCTGCAAAATGTTGAGCGATATACGATTCTTCTTTAGCATGTTGCAGGAACCAGTTGCGTGCTGTGTGGGCATTGGTCATGGTTTCCTGGGTGGTAAATGTTTTGGAAGCTATCAGAAAAAGCGTTTCCTCCGGAGTAACTTTCTTCAGGGTTTCTGCAATATGCGTTCCATCCACATTGCTTACAAAATAAGTTTCAATGCCCTCTGCCCAATAAGGTTTTAATGCTTCTGTAACCATCACAGGTCCCAGATCACTTCCGCCAATACCGATATTTACAATGTATTTGATTTTTTTTCCGGTGTAACCTTTCCATGTACCGCTGTGGATATTCGCACAAAAGGATTTCATTTGTGATAATACGTTTCGAACATCGGGCATAATATCTTTTCCATCGCTCAATACCGGATGGCCGCTGAAGTTTCTCAAAGCAGTATGCAATACGGCACGGCCCTCGGTTTCATTGATTTTTTCTCCTGCAAACATGCTTACAATGGCTTCCTTAATACCACATTCACTGGCCAGTTGAATCAACAGTTGAATCGTTTGTTCAGTGATGAGGTTCTTGGAATAATCAAACACAATATCCTCTGCACAGGTGCTGAATCGGGAAAAACGGTGTGGGTCAGCAGCAAACAGCTCTTTCATATGCTGCTTTTTCATTTCCTGTGCATGTGCTTCTAAAAGTTGCCAGGCATTTGTTGTAGTGGGGTTAATAGCAGGAAGCATGGTGGGTTATAGTTTATTGTTTCTAGTTAATAGTTGTTTCGTGCTTCTGATTTTATTTCATTCTTCGTTCAGCAACTTCATGCTTACTTCTTTATCTTTTTTCAATTGCTCTTTTAGTGCATCAATACCGCTGAATTTTACTTCACTTCGTAAATGATGTTTAAGCCACACTCTCAGGTGCCGGCCGTAAATATCTTCATCAAAGTCAAAAATATTTACCTCAATCATCCTGTTAATGCCATCTACCGTAGGCCGGGTACCGATGTTCATCATTCCCTCCAGTAATCTTGTTTCACCTTCCAGCTGACAGTTTACTGCATACACACCATTACCGGGAATGAGTTTGTCTGGATTATCCATTTGTAAATTGGCAGTGGGATAGCCTATGGTTCGTCCCAATTTGTTACCCTCAATTACTTCTCCTTTAAAGAAATAATCATAACCCAAGAAGGCTCTTGCCAGCGTAACATCACCCCGCAGCAGCGCCTCTCTGATTTTAGTGGAGCTGATGATAGCGTTGTTAATCAGCTCTTCATCAATTTCCTGGACTGTGTAGTGAAATTGCGCTGCATATTGTTCCAGCAGCTTAAAATCACCTTCCCGGTTATTGCCAAACTTATGATCGTAACCAATGATGATGGTAGCCGGGCTGAATTTCTCCACTAAAAAATGTTGTACATATTCCAATGCTGTTTGCTGTGAAAAATCTTTGGTAAAAGGAACTATTACCATATTGTTAATGCCCAGCTTTTTCAGGAGCTCAATGCGTTCTTCCATGGTGGTTAACTGCATGAGGCTTTCATTGGGCTTTACAATTTTACGGGGGTGCGGGTTAAAAGTAATGAGCACAGATTCGCCACCGGTACGTTCGCTTTCAGCCAGTAATTGATGAATGATTTTCTGGTGACCGAGGTGCACACCATCAAACGTACCAATGGTAATAACCGCTTTTGAAAAAACCGGCAACGTATCCAGGTTCCTGTAAACTTTCATAAAGTGTGGCAAATGTACAAAAGGAAGGTGTATTGACTGTTAGTATAAATCAAGCTCCAAATTCATTTCATGTAACATGGAAGGCATAGATTTGCAGCGATTTTACATATGAGCAACTCACTTTACAACCAGCGTGGCGTTAGTGCACAAAAAGAAGATGTACACAAAGCAATTCAGCATTTGGATAAAGGATTATTTCCCCATGCCTTTTGCAAAATTTATCCTGATTATTTTACAGGTGATGCTGATTGGGCAAATGTGATGCATGCAGATGGGGCAGGTACCAAAAGTATTCTTGCTTACCTGTATTGGAAAGAAACAGGCGATGCAAGTGTGTGGAAGGGCATTGCACAGGATGCTGTTGTGATGAACCTGGATGACTTGTTGTGTGTGGGTATTTATGACAACCTGTTGTTTTCCTCAACTATTGACAGAAATAAAGCCTTGATTCCCGGTGAAGTGCTGGAACAAATCATCAACGGTACACAGGAATTGTTTGATAACCTGAAACAGTTTGGTGTAAACATTCATTACCTCGGCGGCGAAACGGCTGATGTAGGCGATGTGGTGCGTACCATCGCTGTAAATGGCACCATGGGTGCACGCTGGCCCAGGAATAAAATCATCAGCAATGAAAAAATAAAACCGGGCGATGTGATTATTGGATTGGCTTCGTTCGGTCAGGCCAATTATGAAAGTAATTACAATAGCGGCATTGCCAGTAATGGTCTTACCAGCGCACGGCATGATGTGCTGAGTAAATATTATGCGCAACATTTTCCGGAAACTTTTGAACCAGGTTTGAAAGATGAGGTAGTGTATATTGGAAAGCATAGGTTAACGGATAAGATTGCAATTAGTCCACAGTCCACAGACGATGGTCAACGGAAAACAACCACTATTGGAAAATTGATTCTTTCCCCCACCAGAACTTTTGCACCGGTGCTGAAAGAAATCCTCGTAAATCATTTTGATTCGGTACACGGATTGATTCATTGCAGTGGTGGCGGACAAACCAAGTGTTTGAAATATCTGCCTGCAAATATGAAAGTGGTAAAAGATAACCTCTTTACACCTCCTGTTATTTTTGATTTGATCCGGGAGGCAAGCGGTGCCGATGCACGGGAAATGTACCAGGTGTTCAACATGGGCACCCGTTTGGAAATTTATACAGATGAAGCCCGAGCGCAACAGTTTATTTCTATAGCCCAATCCTTTGGTGTAGAGGCGCAGGTGATTGGAAGGGTAGAAGAAAGTAATAAGAAAGAAGTGGAGTTGAGAGTGGGGGATGAGGTGATTGGTTATTGATTACTTAGGAGGCAAAAATGTGATTTTCTGTCTTCGATATGCTTTTACCTTTCTGCCATTTTGTTCGGCAGGAACCCATCTTGGTCCTTTTTGAATTGCTTCCATTACAATTTTAGCAAGTAAAGATTCTTGCATATTCAATGCTACAACGTTGGTAATGTTTCCTTCTTTGTCAACAATGAATTGAACTACGCATGTGCCTACACTTGCTTTGTTCCTTGATAGCTTGTTAATATGCTTTTCCAATTCAGTTTGAACATATTTCGCCCAAGCTGCATCTCCACCGGGAAACGAGGCTTCAACATCCACTTTTGTAAAAAGAGTTGTATCAATCTGCGAAACAGCAGCACTCATAACAGAATCTTTTTGCTGGGCAAACAAAACAGAGGATAAGCATGTAAACAATAGGGTGAATATCTTTTTCATAAAATTTCTGCAATGAGTGAATAAGAGGGCGAATTACATATTTTTGCTGAAACACAAATATAATGGCTTCTATTGTACATATTTCCAACGCCAATATTTACCAAAGCGGTAATCTTATTCTAAATAATGTCAATCTCAATGTGGATCAGGGAGAGTTTGTTTACCTCGTTGGTAAAACAGGAACCGGTAAATCTTCCTTATTGAAAACATTGTATGGAGAATTGCCATTAACACAGGGAGAAGGAACGGTGAATGGTTTTAATCTGCGTGATATGGACTGGAAGAAAGTGCCTTTCCTGCGTCGTAGCCTGGGTGTAGTATTCCAGGATTTTCAATTGCTTACTGACAGAACGGTGCATGAAAACTTACGCTTTGTTTTGAAAGCAACCGGCTGGAAAGATGAAAACCTGATGGAAGAAAAAATCAACGATGTTCTGGATAAAGTAGGCCTTAAATCAAAAGGATTTAAAATGCCTTTTGAAATGAGCGGAGGTGAACAGCAGCGTGTGGATATTGCCCGTGCCTTACTCAACAGCCCCAAATTAATTTTAGCAGATGAACCTACCGGTAACCTGGATCCTGAAACCAGCGATGAAATCATGAATCTGCTGTTCCAGGTTTCAAAGGATTATAACACTGCTGTTGTTATGGCAACACATGATTTTATGGTGATCAAAAAATTCCCTGCAAGACTGGTAAAAACAGAAGGCGGTAAGGTTATTGATAATGCTACTGTAGAGCATGCATAAGCCGCTCTGCATTTGCTTTGTTGTTGAAATGTTTTTGCAGCAATCCCTGTCTCATTTCTTTATCATCATTGGTAAAAGCTGTATGAAATAATCGGTACACGGTGTATTTAATCATGGCCGGATTATCTGCAATATGGCAGGCTTTTTCCAGTCCCGTGCCTTTCACCATATCTTCATTGGTTACAATATGTCTCCCGTTAAAGAGAGCATTTAATAGTTTAAGCTTAATGCCGCTGCTGGTAAAAGAAGGCATTACATGCACCTGGGCTTTTGTAATAAGGTCATTCATCTCTGCTTCTGACGGGTTTTGTACAATGCAGGTATGTGGCCGCTCATGTGCCAGATCCACTAATCGTTTAGGAGGATTTTTCCCCGCAACTACAAATGGAATTTCCAGTTCGTCAAAAACTTTTTCCAGCAACCAGGTAGCAGCTTTTTCATTTTCGGCAACAGAGAGATTGCCATGATACAACGCAAATGTACCAAGTCCTTCTTTGGCCGTTACCATCTGGCCGGGAATGAATACGGGCAGGTATTCAACCTCACGTGCACCAAATTTTTTACGGTAATGGTTTGCATCTTTTTCAGAAACGGAATAGATGGTTGCTTGGTTGGCAATTTGTTTTTCATAACGTTCTAACAAACGGCTTTCATGATGCAGGTATGCTTTTTTTACCAGTGATCGCTCCCAGCCAGAGAGCTGGCGGTAATATTCATATTCCACATTATGCAGACGAAGAATTACTTTTCTGTTGTTGAGCAAACCCTGGTGCAAGCCATACGTGCAATGAATACCTTCCAGCAAAACGGGATGCTGATCCTGTTGCAACCTGTTCCATAATTCAGGATTGTTCCTGGAGGCTACGATATAGGGAAGCTTAAATGAAAATCCTTTGTGTCCTTCATTACGATTGTAATAAAATACTTCTTCGCAATACTTGTTTAACTCCGGTTGTTCTCCACGGCCGTAATCAAAACAATGCAGATGAATTTTTACACCCAGGCTGTGCATCTCTTTGATCTTATAAAACAAATCAAACACACCACCATAATCAACGGGGTAGGGCACATCCAGGCAAACGATATGTAGATGGTTATTCAATAATTCGGGAATAAAAGGCGATTAATTTTTTTTCTTCTTCCTGCCAGTTGAGTACCTGCCTGGCTTTTGCACAGTTGTTTTGCAGCCGCTCATACAAAACAACATCATCCAGTAAAAGGTTGAGTGCTTTGGTAATTGTTTGCGGCGAGGTATCAGGAATTAATACGGCCACTTCAAACTGTTCATTGATTTGCCTGTAAGCGGGGTAATCCATAGCTACCTGGGGTATTCCTGCCATGATATAATCAAAAAAACGATTGGCAAGGCTCAGGTAATTATTCCGGCCGTTGTTTTCAAACAGCGTAAGACCGGCATATGCTGAAGCCGTAATTTCTTTTAAATCATCCGGTTTTAGCTTTCTTTTCAATACTACTTTTTCTTCCAATCGGTATTGATGAATCAGTTCTTGCGTTTGCTTAAAAAAGTTGCCATCACCATAAATTTGCAATGGAGCTTTTACTTCTTTCATGGCAGGAATGAGCGTTTCAAAACTCCGCCCTTCATTCACTGCTCCCTGATAGAGAAGAAACTTCCCGTTTCCATTACTGTTGACTGTTGACTGTTGACTGTGGACTACTTTCACAGGTACATTTCTGATCACCTCATAATTTACCCCATACATTTTTTCAAATTCATCAGCTATGGGTTTGCAAACAGTATAACCATGTTTAAAAGCGGGTACAGTTAATTGTTCTACCCATTTCCAGCTTTTATAAACACGAGGTCTGCTCACAACCTCTTTCATTTCGCAAAACAACTCATGTGCATCGTAAATACGTTTACACCCTTTTAGTTTTGAGACAAAATAAACGGGCAGTATAGTATCAAGGTCAATGGCGCAAACGGCATCAGCTTTCTGAAATAAAAGCCATAGGAATAGCCGGATATTGTATTCTGCATAAAATCCAAAACCTTTACTGAAAAAACAGCTCAATCTTTTTTGATGAAATTGTTGAGGTGCCAGTGGGAGAGAACCCGGCATCGTTCTTCCTATGAGCATCACTTCATAACCGTTTTTGGCCAGTGAGCTGCAGATGCGGATCATGCGCTGGTCAAAATTCAGGTCATTGGTTACAGTAAAGATGATACGGGGCAATAGTTATTCTTTTTCGGCGGCAATATAATACCAATTATATAGATTCCTCAGTGAAAAAAGTATTTCAATGAAACTATGCTCGTATGATACCGCTTGTGAGTTGTTGTAAATCTCAGGCTGTCTCAGGCAGTATAAACCAAATGCATTACTTATCTTACCAATCAATTTGATTTCATGAAGGAACTCATAATAAAATTTTACACAGCATTTGCCGGGCTGGATGCCGAAACAATGGCTTCCTGCTATCATCCGGAGGCTGTGTTTAATGATGAGGCTTTTGTAAACCTGCGGAGAAAAGAGCCCGGGCAAATGTGGAAGATGTTGATTGAACGAAGCAGAGGGGAACTAAAAATCAGTTTCAGTAATGTGCAGGCTTCTTCGGAAAAGGGCAGTGCTGATTGGGTGGCAACATATAAATTTTCAGCCACCGGCCGCAAGGTCATCAACCATATTCATGCGGAGTTTGAGTTTAAAGACGGTCTTATTTACAGGCATGCGGATCGATTTAATCTGCATAAATGGGCCGGGCAGGCCATGGGGATCAAAGGTTGGTTATTGGGCGGTTTTGGTTTTTTCAGGAAAAAGGTGCAGCAAAATGCCCGAAAGGCTCTGGACCGGTTTATAGAAAACAGGGGCTGAAACCAAGGGTTTTATCAAATATTCCTGCCCAAAATCTTCTCTCTTCCACGTTTTCCCCTTACCTTTGCCGCCACAAAATAAAGATGTAAACATTTGGATGTCATTTAAAAAATTTTGAGATGTCAGCAATTACAAAAGAAAAAAAAGCAACAATCTTCACCAATTTCGGCGGTAAAGCTGAAAACACCGGCTCTATTGAAGGTCAAATTGCCCTTCTTACAGAGCGTATTAACCACATTTCCGGTCATTTGAAGCAGAATAAAAAAGATTTCTCTTCAAACCGTGGTTTGATGCAACTGGTAGGTAAGCGTAAGCGCTTATTAACTTACCTCAGCCAACACAACCTCACCGGTTACCGTCAATTAATTGAAAAACTCGGATTACGTAAATAATCCTTATGAGCTTATAAATGAACATTCCCAACTGTTTTTATCACGGTTGGGATTTTGTTCTTTAAGCACAATCGTTTTTCAGTTCTATTTTCTCATTATGAGCCCGAGATAGTGCTTGCTATCCCCCAATAGGGTTCCTTAAAAAGTTGAAACATGTTATCACAACCAATCAGTAAATCATTCGATTTGGGCAGAGGCCGTATTGTTACCATTGAAACTGGTAAACTGGCCCGCCAGGCAGATGGTGCCGTAACCGTACGCCAGGGCAATTGCATCCTGCTTGCCACCGTTGTTGCCAATAAAGAACCCAGAGAAGGGCAGGAATTCTTTCCGCTTTCTGTAGATTACCAGGAAAAATTTGCATCTGCCGGACGAATTCCCGGTTCATTTTTCAAACGTGAAGCAAGGCTGAGCGATTACGAAGTACTTGTAAGCCGCCTTGTAGACCGTGCTTTGCGTCCCCTGTTTCCTGAAGATTATTTCTGCGATGTACAGGTGCTTATCAATCTTGTTTCCAGCGATGAAGAAGTAATGCCCGATGCCTTGGCCTGTTTAGCCGCATCAGCTGCACTGGCTGTTTCAGATATACCTATTAAAGAAATTATTTCTGAAGTAAGAGTAGCCATGATTGATGGCGAGTTTGTGGTAAACCCCGGCCGCAGTGAACTGGCAAAAGCTACTTCTGATTTTATTATTGCTGCTACTGAAAAGAACCTGATGATGGTGGAAGGCGAAGCCAAAGAGTGCAGCGAAGAAGAATTGGTACGTGCCCTGGAAGTGGCGCATGATGCTATCCGTATTCAAATCAAAGCCCAGCAGGAACTGCGTGAAGCAAAAGGTGTAACCGGTAAGAGAGAGTACACAAAACCTGTTACGAATGAGGAGCTGCAGCAGAAAGTAATTGTCTTTGCAAAAGATAAAGTGTACGAAATTTCCAAAAGCGGCAGCAGCAAAGCAGAGCGTACAGATGCTTACAAAAAATTAAAAGACCAACTCATAGAAAGTCTTGGTACTGAAATCACTGATGCTGATAAGAAATTAGCAGGTAAGTACTACGAAGACCTGAAATGGGAAGTAGTTCGGGATATGATTCTGAATGATCGTATCCGTCTGGATGGTCGTAAGCTGGATGAGGTTCGTCCGCTGGCAATGGAAATTGAACCGTTGCCTACACCGCATGGTTCTTCACTGTTTACCCGTGGCGAAACCCAATCTTTAACTACCGTAACGCTGGGTACCAAACTGGATGAGTTGTTAATTGAAAGCGCTGCTAACAGCAACTACACAAAATTCTTTTTACATTATAATTTCCCGCCATATTCAACCGGTGAAGTGAAAATGATGCGTGGCCCCGGCCGTCGTGAAGTAGGCCATGGTAACCTGGCCATGCGTTCACTTAAGCAAATGATGCCCGGTGGTGAATATCCTTACACCGTACGTGTGGTGAGTGATATCCTCGAGTCAAACGGTTCCTCTTCTATGGCTACTGTTTGTGCCGGTTCACTGGCGTTGATGGATGCAGGTGTTCCTGTTCAAAAACACGTAAGTGGTGTGGCAATGGGATTAATCACACGTGGCGATGGTAAGTATGCTATTCTTACGGATATCCTTGGTGATGAAGATCATTTAGGTGATATGGACTTTAAAGTAACCGGTACCCGTGAAGGTATTTGCGGTGTGCAGATGGATATTAAAGTGGATGGGTTGAGTATGGATGTAATGCGTGAAGCATTGAACCAGGCTAAAGCCGGTCGTTTACATATTCTGGATGCCATGTATGAGTGTGTAGCAGAACCAAGACCTGAAGTGAAACCACATGCTCCAAGAATGGAGAAACTCTTTATTGATAAAGAATTTATCGGAGCGGTTATCGGGCCCCAGGGCAAGGTGATCCAGGAAATTCAGCGTGAAACAGGAACTACTATTACTATTGAAGAAATCGGTAATTATGGTGAAGTAAGCATCTTCTCACCTGCTAAAGAAGGACTGGAGAAAGCAGTTGCATGGGTGAAAGGTATCGTTGCGGTACCTGAAGTAGGCGCCGTTTATGAAGCAACGGTAAAAGGTATTAAAGAGTTTGGTGCATTTGTGGAGTTCCTACCCAAGAAAGAAGGTTTATTGCACATCAGTGAAATCAGCTGGAAGCGTTTGGAAAGTATGGAAGGAGTATTGAAAGTAGGTGATGTGGTAAAAGTAAAGTTGATTGGTCTTGACCCACGCACCGGCAAATTCAAACTCAGCCGTAAAGTGCTGATGCCAAAACCTGAGAGTGCTCCCAAGCCACAACAGCCTGCGCCACCCAAACAGGAAGATGGTGAAGAGCGTTTGTAATATCTGAATGAACAGAGATAACTTTGAGTCCTGCTGATGAAGCAGGACTTTTTATTAACAGCAATCGAGAATGGAAAACGTTATAGAAATTACCGTCAACACAGCTGATACAGCGCAAAAGGAAATCCTCATTGCACTTCTTTCCCATGAAGGCTATGATGGGTTTGAAGAAACAGATACAGGTTTAAAAGCATGTATCCCTGAAACGGCATTCAGCAAAGAAGTACTCACCGATTTATTACAACCCTTTGAACTCAGCTATCAGCAACAACTCATCGCTCCCAGGAACTGGAATGCAGAGTGGGAGAGCAGTTATCAACCCGTAGTGGTAGAAGATATTGTGGCCGTACGTGCCCATTTTCATGCGCCCATCAGTAATGTGAAGTATGAAATCATCATCACACCCAAAATGAGTTTTGGTACGGGTCATCACGCCACAACCTGGCAAATGATGAAATTAATGCAGGAGGTTGATTTCAATAACAAAACTGTTTTTGACTTTGGTTGCGGTACGGGTATACTGGCCATACTTGCTGAAAAAATGGGAGCTTCCCATATACTTGCAACAGATATTGATGACTGGTGTATTGATAATACTGTTGAAAATGCAGCCATGAATCAATGCACCTGCATTGAGGCTGTTCAAAGTGATGTGCCGCCATCGAATGAAACATTTGATATCATTCTTGCCAATATCAACCGACATATTCTGCTGCAGTTTATGCAGCAACTTTCTTCGCTCCTTCAACCTAATGGTTATTTATTCATCAGTGGATTTTATACGGAGGAAGATGAATTGCTGTTAAACGAAGCAGCTAAATGCAACTTGCAACGTATTACTTCATCTCAACGTCAAAACTGGAGTTGTTTGATGTTGCAAAAAGCAGCTGCATGACCTGGTTGTGGCTTATGATAGCAGCTTATTTACTGGGCTCCATACCCACAGCAGTATGGGTAAGTAAAACATTCTTTGGCATTGACATCAGGGAGCATGGCAGTAAAAACATGGGCGCATCTAATACATTTCGGGTATTGGGTACCGGATGGGGCATTTTTGTACTATTGGTGGATATGGGTAAAGCAGCAGCTGCCGTTCAATTGGCCCGTTGGATTGATGCATCCGTTTGGCTGGGTTCTGAAACTATGTTCTGGCAATTGCTGTTAGGTTTGCTTGCTGTTGCAGGGCATATATTTCCTGTATTTGCAGGGTTCAGAGGTGGAAAGGGGGTGGCATCTTTATTTGGTGTGGTATTGGCCATTCAGCCGTGGACGGCTTTAATCAGCGTTGGGACATTTATACTGGTAGTGGTACTTACAAAATATATTTCGCTTGGCTCATTAACAGCGGTGTGTGTATTTGCGGGTTCGGTTTTGTTTGCCATCAAAGAAGAAAATGTTTATTTCAAATGGTTTGCTATACTGGCGGCGGTGCTGGTATTTTTATTGCACCTGCCCAATATCAAACGATTGTTAAAAGGAACGGAAAATAAACTCAGCTTCAGAAAAAGAAAAAAACAGGATTAACTTTATTTAAGAAACATCAAAAAGAATGGTACGTTAATTGAAATACATTGAAAAACTCACATTATGAACAGAATACTTCTAACCATCAGCACAATAGCAGTTCTTTTTATTGGTTGCGCCAAGAACCAGGTTACAGGCCGTAAGCAGTTGATTCTTTTGCCCGAAACAGAATTGCAGAATATGGCCTCACAGCAATACAAACAGTTTCTTACTGAAAATAAAGTGGTAGCAACCAATGTTAACAAGGATGCAGAAATGGTGCGCCGTGTAGGAACCAGGATTGCCTATGCCATTGGTAAGTATTATGAGCAGCAGGGTAAAGGTGATATTCTGAACGGTTATCAATGGGAATTTAATTTGATTGACAGCAAGGATGTAAACGCCTGGTGTATGCCCGGTGGCAAAGTAGTGGTTTATACCGGGTTGTTGCCGGTAACACAGAATGAAGCAGCGCTTGCTGTAGTAATGGGTCATGAAATTGCGCATGCTATTGCCCGCCATGGAAATGAACGGATGAGCCAGGGTATAATGCAGCAATTAGGCGGCGTTGCCTTATCAGTAGCGGTAGCCAACAAGCCTTCTGAAACTCAGAATCTTTTCCTGCAGTCGTACGGTATTGGTTCCACTGTGTTGGGAACACTTCCTTTCAGCCGCAAACAGGAAACAGAAGCAGATAAATTTGGATTGATTTTTTCAGCCATGGCCGGCTATAATCCCAATGAAGCGATCCCTTTCTGGCAACGAATGGCCCAGGTAGGCGGCGGACAAAAACCACCTGAGTTCCTGAGTACACATCCCAGCGACGAAACCCGTATTGCCAATATGCAAAAGTTCATACCCGAGGCAATGAAGTACTATAAACCCATTGGAAAATAACCAGTTAGCGAAAAAACGAAAGAAAACTATGAGTTTGTTTAACTAAACATACAAATAAGTTTATCAAAAGCCATCTCGTAGAGGGTAAAATGCTTAATTTTGCCCTCTCTTTTTTAGTTCTCACCAAAAATTACAGTATGTCTATTTCTCTGTTGGAAAAGCTCCAGTTTAATGAAGAAAAAAACTTACTTATCCAGGGTCTCCCTTCTTCCATCGAGAAGCATTTTGTAAAACTTTCCTTTGCTAAGAACGTAACGCCTCTCCTTCGCACCAAAAAAATTGATTTTGCCCTTGTATTTGCGGTAAATCAAAACCAGTTAAATGGAATTTTGAAGGAAGTGTTACCGGCTTTATCTCCAAAGGGTAAGTTTTGGATTGCTTCTCCCAAGGCCACTTCTAAAATTGTAAGTGACCTTAACCGTGACGGAAGTTGGCAATTTGTTTGTCAATGCGGATTTGATACCTGCGATGAAGTAGAACTGGATCACGTATGGACTGCCATGCGTTTTGAAAGAGCTATTGCATTGCCACCCAAAAGTACCCGTACCAACCGTGCTTCCCGTTTAAGCCCGGCTGAAGTGTAACACATCGGATTTAAACTTTTTACTGGCCGTCTGTTAAGACGGCCTTTTATTTTAATATGAGCCATAACAATATTGAAATTAAGGCACGCTGTGCAGATGCCGTATTCATCAGAAATTATCTGCAGCAACACCGTGCAGATTTTAAAGGAACCGACTTCCAGACAGATACTTATTTTAACGTTCACCATGGTCGTTTAAAACTGCGGCAGGGGAATATTGAAAATTCATTGATCTTTTACCAACGGGAAGACAAAGCAGGTCCCAAACTGAGCGAAGTGACTTTGTTTAAAGTAAAAGAAGAAAGCGAACTGCTTAAAAAAGCATTAACACAGGCCAATGGAGTGAAAGTAGCCGTAAGGAAGAAACGGGAAATCTATTTCATTGAAAATGTCAAGTTTCATATTGATGAAGTGGAAGGCCTTGGCTCTTTTGTGGAGATCGAAGCAATTGATGTGGATGGCAGCAAAGGATTGGAATTTATAAAAAAGCAATGTGATTTTTATGTAGCTGCATTACAAATAAAAGAAGAAGATTTGCTTAACGAGAGTTATAGTGATATGCTGTTGAAATCTTAACGCACTATCACCGTTCCCAAACTTTTTACCAGTTCTGTTTCCAGTTGTTTTAAATGCTGATGCGTTTTGATGAGTGTAAATAACTCCTCATCCGTATGCGGTTTTTCAAGATCACGCTGGTTCTCATCAATCATAGCCTTGATCTTGCGAAGTTTCAGATAAGTAAGCACAGAGTAAATTTCTTCTTTGTACAGATCTTCCCGTGAAGGTACCAGCACTTCATAAGGCGCTTCCTTCCAGTTAGGACTGATTTCATGTTTGATATCTGCCAGCGATACTACATTCTTGCTGATGTTCTGGTTTTCATGAAAGAGAAAATTCTTCATCACCGGTTCCAGTCCATCATTGTACCATTGCTGGTACAGATTGATAATTTCAACCAGGTCGGCATTTTCAATCATACCCAAATCTTCTCTTTCGGCTAAAATATATTGGGCTACCGTTCTTGTTTCATCCCATGGCAGCAAACCAAAATCCAGTAAGCAGCGCACCAGCGCCCGTTCATGCTGTTCATCCCGGTTAAAGAATTCTGTGAGTTCTTCTTCCGGAGAAGTAGTTGGTTGTGCATCCGGCAAAGGTTCAACGGGTTGTTTTTGTTCCAGCTTGTTTACCCGCTCACGAATAAATTTGTTTACCAGTGCATGCAAACCTGCTTCATCAATCTTTAAGAGCTGTGCACTTTGTTTGATGTAATCCTGCTGACGAGTGAAGTCTTCAACTTTATTAATACGGCTGATGCTTTCTGCAATCGTATTAACAGCAGCGGCTTTCTTAGTGGAATCATTACCGGCATCTTTCAACATAACTTCCAGCTGAAAAAGGATTACATCTTTTTTATTCTGCCTGATGAATTCAACAAAACCGGAAGCACCTACTTTATTTACATAGCTGTCCGGGTCTTCTTTATCAGGAATCAAAACCAGCTGCACATTCAATCCTTCTTCCAACGCTAAATCCAATCCTCGCATAGCAGCTTTTACACCGGCAGCATCACCATCATAAAGGATTGTAAGATTGTTGCTGTATTTTTTGATGAGCCGTAACTGATCCGGCGTAAGCGAAGTACCACCGCTGGCCACTACATTTTCAATACCTGCCTGGTGCAGTGAAACAACATCGGTGTATCCTTCCACCAACAGGCATTCATCGTTCTTATCAATGGCCTGTCTTGCAAAATAAGTTCCGTATAGAATTTTGCTCTTTACATATATTTCATTCTCCGGGGTGTTGATATACTTGGGTGCATTTTCTTTTTTTCCAATAACACGTGCACCAAAGCCAATTACTTTTCCGGTGGCATTGTGTACAGGAAAAATGATACGTTCCCTGTAATTATCCTGCAACTCCCCGTTCCGTTCAGTAACAATACCTGTTTTGGTTAAAAGTTCAGGATTATATTGTTGTTTGAGCGCTTCGCTTGTAAAAGCTGTTCGTTCCTGCGGTGAATAACCTACCTGGAATTTCTTCAATACTTCTTCACGAAAACCACGTTCTTTTAAATAACTTAACCCAATCGCTTGCCCTTCATCCGTTTCAAATAATTGTTTGCTGAAAAACTGTTGTGCAAAATTGTTGATGATGTAAAGACTGTCAGCCGTTTGCTTTACCTGCAACTGTTCTGGCGAAGAATAGGTTTCCTCAACCTCCACATTATACTTAGCCGCCAGCCACTTCAATGCATCTACATACGAATACTTTTCATGCTCCATTAAAAAGCTCACCGTGTTGCCACTGCGACCGCAACCGAAACACTTGTAAATTTCTTTGGCAGATGAAACCGTGAAGGAAGGTGATTTCTCATTATGAAAAGGGCAGAGGCCGAGGTAATTGGCTCCACGTTTTTTCAATTTCACAAAACCGCCGATGACTTCAATGATATCAGAGCGGTTGAGAATTTGCTGTATCGTATCCTGACTGATCACGGGCGGGCAAATTACAACTTTTGAAGCCAATTGATGCCATAGAAAACGGAACCTTGAAACGAGCGTGGCAAAACCGCTGCCATGAAATACTATAGCCCGTTCCATAAAATTTCTTCCCCAAACCGCTGCAAAGGAGCAATCGATTTTCCCGTACATTTGCACCCGTTATGACAGCAGAAAAATTAAACGATATAAGGGAACGCATTCTTGTCCTGAGGAGGTTTCTTTGACGTTGAGAACCGACAATATAAAATAGCAGAAGACAAGCAACTCTCACTGAGCCCCGGTTTTTGGGATGACAACAAGCGGGCAACAGAAATTCTGAAAGAAATCAAGAACAACGAGTACTGGATCAACCTGTATGAACAAACCAATACAGCCGTTGAAGACTTTGCTGTGCTGTTTGAGTTTTGGAAAGGCGGTGATGCCACAGAAGAAGAAACGAAAGAAACCTACGAAAAAGCCATTGCTGCCATTGAAGATGCAGAATTTAAAAGTACATTGAATCAGCCGGAAGATGAGTTGAGTGCCGTATTGCAAATCAACAGCGGAGCGGGTGGTACTGAAAGCCAGGATTGGGCACAGATTCTTGCACGTATGTACCGCATGTATGGCGAAAAACAGGGCTGGAAAGTAACCGAAGTGGATTGGCAGGATGGTGATGGTGCAGGTATTAAAACCTGTACCTATCAATTTGATGGTCCGTTTGCTTATGGTTTTTTAAAAGCTGAAAGCGGTGTGCATCGTTTGGTGCGTATTTCACCGTTTGACAGTAATGCACGCAGGCATACTTCCTTTGCGAGTGTGTATGTATATCCGTTGGTAGATGACAGTATTGATATTGAAATCAAAGACGCCGATGTAAAAATGGAAACGGCACGAAGCGGTGGCGCCGGCGGACAAAACGTAAACAAAGTAGAAACAAAAGTTTTCTTAACGCATATTCCTACAGGTATCACCGTAGTTTGTCAAACAGAACGTTCGCAGTTGGGCAACCGTGAAAAAGCGATGACGATGCTGAAGAGCCGTTTGTATGAAGAAGAACTTCGCAAACGCAATGAAATCCGTGATGCCAATAATGCCAATAAGAAAAAGATCGAGTGGGGCAGCCAGATCCGTTCGTATGTATTCCATCCTTACAAGATGATTAAAGACCATCGTACGGAGTATGAAGTGGGCAATGTGCAACCGGTGATGGATGGTGAACTGGATGGATTTATTAAAGCGTATTTGATGAGTGAGAAAGAAGCGGAGGCGAAATAGTTAATGGTGAATAGTAAATGGTCAATAGGCATTAACTTACACAAATTATTTTCAATACAAACTTTGAATTTCCAAATTATCAAATTATAAATTGCTTGTTATGAACTTAGGATATTTCAATTACCCCATGCCTGTTAATGAACCTGTGCTCAATTATGCACCCGGTTCGCCTGAACGTAAGCGTTTGAAAGAAGTGTTGGCTGAATTAAAAAGCACAACCGTTGATGTGCCCATGTATATCGGCAGTAAAGAAGTGCGTACCAATAAAAAAGTGGCCATGCATCCGCCGCATGAAATTGCTCATACGCTGGGCTATTTTCATGCAGGTGAAGAAAAGCATGTACACCAGGCAATAGAAGCAGCATTGGCCGCCAAAGAAAGCTGGGCTAATATGAGTTGGGAAAGCAGAGCCAATATTTTTCTACGGGCTGCTGATTTAATTGCGACCAAGTATCGTCCGTATATGAATGGCACTACCATGCTGGGTCAAAGTAAGAATGCTTACCAGGCAGAGATAGATGCCGCATGTGAAATCATTGACTTCCTTCGCTTCAATGTTCATTTCTTGAGTGAGATATACCGTCAGCAGCCTATTAGTGGTGCAGGTATGCACAACCGTATGGAGTATCGTCCGCTGGAAGGATTTGTATTGGCAGTTACACCGTTCAACTTTACAGCAATCGGTGGTAATCTTCCTACCAGTGCAGCGATGTGCGGCAATGTTGTTGTATGGAAACCTGCGAACACACAAGTTTATTCAGCACAAATGTTCATGCGCATATTAAAAGAAGCAGGTTTGCCTGATGGTGTCATCAATCTGATTTATGTAGACGGCCCAACTATTGGCCGTGTATGTTTTAATCATAAAGATTTTGCAGGTGTACATTTTACAGGAAGTACTGGTGTGTTCAACAATATGTGGGAAACCATAGGTAAGAACATGAGCATGTACAAATCCTATCCACGCATTGTTGGTGAAACAGGTGGTAAAGATTTTGTACTGGCACATAAAAGCGCCAATCCTGATGTGGTTGTTACAGCATTACTCCGTGGTGCGTTTGAATTCCAGGGACAAAAATGTTCTGCCGCATCACGTGCTTATATTCCCAGTAATATGGCAGAAGAAGTAAAGAAGAAATTAATCGCCGGTGTGAAGAGTTTTAAGATGGGAACGGTGGAAGATTTTTCCAATTTCATTAACGCCGTGATTGATGAAAAGAGTTTCAATAACATCAAGAATTATATTGATAACGCAAAGAAAGATCCCAAGGCTGAAATATGGGTTGGGGGTAAGTGTGATAAGAAAGAAGGTTACTTTGTACAACCAACGATCATTGAAGCTAAAAAGCCGGATTATGTAACGATGTGTGAAGAAATCTTTGGACCGGTGTTAACAGTGTATGTCTATCCTGCCAACAGCTTTGAAAAAGCATTGGAGTTGGTTGATACGACTTCACCTTATGCACTCACCGGTTCTATCATTGCACAGGACAGAGATGCGGTTGAGTTAGCTACTTCCAGATTGCGTAATGCAGCCGGTAATTTTTACATCAATGATAAACCAACCGGAGCCGTTGTTGGTCAGCAACCATTCGGTGGTGCCAGGGCCAGCGGTACGAATGACAAAGCAGGAAGCATTTTGAATTTATATCGTTGGTTAAGTGCAAGAACCATTAAAGAAACATTCAACCCGCCAACAGATTATCGTTATCCGTTTATGAGTGAAGAATAAGAAACCTTTATTGTATAAATATTTTACCAATAGCCTCCCCAAACCCGGAGGCTATTTTTTTAACTGATAAAACAATCCCCATCCAAACGGACTAAATGTTGCATTTCTTATTCCGCAACTGTTCAAAGCATCACTTGTCCATTGATTACAGATGTTGAATGAGTTGTAGTTACGGTTGCTGATGAACATATAATCCCAACCGTAATAACCTTTGTAAGACCGGATGATGGGTTTGCCATCTTTCAATTTAAATCCGTATTTAATAAAAGTAATGAGATGCTTATATTGTTGTTCTGATAAATAACGTTTGACTGTTGATGGATTTTTCAATGGCCATAGTTTATCCATCAACTGCACATGCATTACACTTTTATTCCAAGGCGAAAGAAAAATTTCCAACGTGGTTTGAATGCCTTTGGGCTTGTGTTCAATACCTGCAAGTGTCCAGTCATATTCAGCCCATGCAAAATTGATAAGTGTGTTGTGCTCATGTTTGGCCTTGATGGTATCATCATCCAACCAATTGATCCAGTTGATGATACCCAATGAATCTTTAACAGGTAAATAGAGCTCAGTATGAAACCCATCGCCGTGAATGTATAACGGAATGCCTTCTGAATGCAACACTTCTCTTGTATTTCTGCCCCAAAGAGCACCGATAATGGCAAACAGTAAAAATAAAATAACCAAATCTAAAAATAATTGCAGCACTCTCAGGGCAACTGAAACTATGGAACATAGAAATTTCATTTCTTACTTAAGATAGGAATTTGAGCCGAACTGTTTATTTTTATCAAAATTTGAGGATTTTGAAAACCATTCTTTCCAAAGATCAGTTAAATCTCACCATAAAACGATTAAGTCATCAACTAATCGAAAATCATTTTCCGTTCAGTAATACCGTGGTGATTGGTTTACAGCCCAGAGGGGTATTCTTGGCTGAAAAAATTGTGGAGCAAATAAAAGCGGAACATCCTTCAAACTCACTTCCTTACGGAATGCTCGATATTACTTTTTACCGTGATGATGTTCATAAAGGATTGCATGCTGCTAACCAAACTACCATCAATTTTTCCATCGAAAATAAACATGTGATTCTCATTGATGATGTATTGTACACTGGCCGCACTATCCGTGCTGCCATGGATGCCTTGCTGGATTTTGGCCGGCCGGCCAAAGTAGAGCTTTGTGTACTTATTGACCGCCGGTTTAACCGCCAGTTGCCCATTCAGCCGGATTATACAGGTAAGGCAATTGATTCCATCTTAAGCCAGAAAGTAACGGTTGACTGGCAAACTCCGCAAGTTGTCTTGTATTGATAAACCCTTTATCTTTGATTTTTAATGCAACTATCCACTCGTCATCTCCTCGGCATTAAAGATCTACAGGCATCGGATATTCAATTAATTCTGGACACAGCCACTCAGTTTAAAGAAGTTTTACAGCGACCCATTAAAAAAGTCCCGTCATTGCGTGATGTAACGATTGTCAACCTGTTTTACGAAAATTCCACCCGTACCCGTATTTCCTTTGAACTGGCTGAAAAAAGATTAAGTGCTGATACCATCAACTTCACCGCTTCCGGTTCCAGTGCCGCCAAAGGTGAAACACTTTTAGATACCGTAAATAATATCCTGAGCATGAAGGTGGATATGGTGGTGATGCGGCACAGTGCCAGCGGAGCTCCTCATTTTTTGGCGCAACATATACCCGCAGCCATTGTAAATGCAGGAGATGGTATCAATGAACATCCTACACAGGCTTTGCTGGATGCATTTTCCATTCGTGAAAAGCTCGGAACTTTAGAGGGAAAGAAAGTGGCCATCATAGGCGATATTATGCACAGCCGTGTGGCGCTGAGCAATATTTATTTGTTGAAGAAGATGGGAGCGGAGGTAACTGTTGCAGGGCCGCCCACACTCATCCCCAAATATCTGCAGCAATCATTTGGCATCAATGTTTCTTACAATGTAGAAGAAACATTGAAGTGGTGTGATGTAGCGAATGTATTACGTATTCAATTGGAACGTCAGAATCAACCATTGTTCTCCTCACTTCGTGAATACAATTTAGCATTTGGCATCAGCCGTAAATTATTAGACTCACTGCAAAAAGAAGTAGTGATCATGCACCCCGGGCCTATCAACCGTGGTGTGGAATTGGATAGTGATGTGGCAGACAGTAAGCAATCTATCATTCTGCAGCAGGTGGAAAATGGAGTGGCTGTGCGGATGGCTGTTTTGTATTTATTAGCCGGTAAGCGTTCAGAAAACTAACTCATGCTCAGAACCATCATTCTGCTTGTATTCTCCAATTTATTCATGACCATCGCATGGTACGGTCATTTGCGTCATCAAAATGTGCCCTTGTGGAAAGCAATTGTAGTCAGGTGGCTTATTGCATTTGTTGAATATTGATTGATGGTGCCCGCCAATCGTTTTGGCTATCAGAACGGAGTCAATGCTTTTCAGTTGAAGATGTTACAGGAAGTAATCACATTAGTGATGTTTTCCTTGTTTGCCATACTTTACCTTAAAGAGCCTTTTCACTGGAGGAATCTTGTAAGTTTTGCCTTGCTGATTGCTGCAGCTTATTTTATGTTTAAGAAATAAAAAGCCATTCAAACGAATGGCTTTTTTATAACAGTAGAATATGGAAGATTACAAATCAAATTTAATGCCTTGTGCCAAAGGTAAATTGGTTGAATAGTTAGTTGTATTTGTTTGCCGGCGCATATAATTTTTCCAGGCATCACTTCCGCTCTCTCTGCCACCGCCTGTTTCTTTCTCACCGCCAAAGGCACCGCCTATTTCTGCGCCGCTCGTGCCGATGTTTACATTGGCAATGCCGCAATCACTTCCGGCAGCTGAAAGAAATTGCTCGGCTTCACGCAGGTTCAATGTCATAATAGAGGAGGAGAGACCTTGCGGTACACCGTTCTGTATCGCAATTGCTTCATCTATTGTTTTGTATTTCAGCAAGTAGAGAATAGGTGCAAACGTTTCATGCTGTACAATTTTGTAATGCGGTTGTGCTTCTGCAATACAGGGGCGCACATAGCATCCGCTTTCATAACCAGTTCCTTTGAGCACTTCACCTTCCACTATAAATCTTCCGCCTTCTGCCTTACATTGTTCAATTGCTTTTTCATACGCTGCTACAGCATCTGTATCAATCAAAGGCCCTACATGATTTTTTTCATCTAACGGATTGCCGATCTGTAATTGTGCATATGCAGCCACCAGTTTTTCTTTTACGGTATCATAAATACTTTCATGAATGATTAAACGGCGGGTGGTAGTACAACGTTGACCGGCGGTGCCTACTGCTCCAAACAAGGCACCACGGATAGCAATGTTTAAGTCAGCGTGTTCGCTGATGATGATGGCATTGTTACCTCCAAGTTCTAATAAACTTCTTCCCAAACGTTCTCCTACTGCAGCGCCCACAGCCTTACCCATACGGGTGCTTCCTGTAGCAGATACTAACGGAATGCGTGTGTCATGACTTAACCATTCACCCACTTCACGTTCGCCTGTTATCAAACAACTTACACCTTCAGGCACATTATTTTTTGCAAACACTTCTGCAATAATTTTCTGACATGCTACCGCACATAAAGGAACTTTTTCACTCGGCTTCCAGATGCACACATCACCACATACCCATGCCAGCATACTGTTCCAACTCCATACAGCAACAGGAAAATTGAAAGCAGAAATAATTCCCACCAATCCCAGCGGATGCCATTGTTCATACATACGATGCAGCGGCCGTTCACTATGCATGGTTAATCCATGAAGCTGGCGGCTCAAGCCCACTGCAAAATCACAGATGTCAATCATCTCCTGCACCTCACCGTAACCTTCCTGCAGGCTTTTGCCCATTTCATAACTTACTAATTGCCCGAGTGCCTGTTTTTTGGTACGGAGAGCTTCTCCAATCTGCCTCACAATTTCACCCCGTTTGGGTGCCGGCCATGTGCGCCATTCAAGAAATGCTTCCTGTGCTTTTTGAACAATAGCTTCATATGCTTCTTTATCAGCACATACAACAGCTGCTATTTGTTTTCCGTCAACCGGGGAAGCGGAAGTAATTGTTTTTCCTTTGCTTGCTGTATCATGCACTCCTGTTGAAGCACCATGATTGGTTGCAGCAATACCAAGTTGTTTTAAAAAGTCCTGCATACAATCGTTTTATCTTTTAAAGTATTTATTGAAAATTGATTCGTACACCAGTCATCAGCCAGCGGCTGGGCATAATGCTGCCCAGGATATCGCTATAACTTTTATTAAATACATTATCAGCCTGTACAAATAAACTCACTTTTTCATTAATGAACGCATCTGCACGAACGTTGAGCAAAAAGTAAGAAGTGGTTAATGGTACAATACCAGCAGGTGCAGTGGTTTTGTTTCTTGCTTTATACAAACCGTTGATGTTGATGCCAAAAGTTTTATAGCGGTAGCTGGTAAAAAAGTTCATGAATTCTTTTGCATGATTTGAAACATATAAAGAGGGGATGGTATCACTGCTTCTGCTGCGCATCCATATAAAACCCATTCCGCCATTGATAGTATGTTTTTCGGCAAACGTATGCGTGTATTGAATATCTGTTTCAATACCTGTTGTATTTACTTTCGTAATGTTGGAAGCAAGGTTGTAAAAAGCATTTGGTATTAAGTTCACCTTACGTGGCATAGAAGCATAGGGTGTTCTTATCCAATCAATCAAATCTGTATGAAAACGTTCAAACCATGTGGTTGATACTTTCAGATTTTTTGTAAGAAAATAATCAACTCCAAGTTCATAGTTGATGGATGTTTCTGCAGCCAAATCCGGATTGCCGATACGGCTGCCGCCTGGCACATTGGTTCGCTGATAGTTATTGAAACGTTCTGTAAAATCTGCATCCCGTGCCGTACGGCCGATATTAGTACGGAATAAAAACATTTCATAGCGGTAGTTGGCATTCAACTGTGGTAATAATTCCCAGCCGCTGCGTTCATTCCATTCTGCTCTTAAACCTGGATTTAAATAAAATGACTTGCCGATTTTAGTATTGTACAATGCAAAAAATCCGGCATTGCTTACAGCGTGATCACCACGATCGTTTGATGTTATAGAACGCTTGATCACTTGTGATCCAAAAGTAACCTGTGTATGTTCATTAATGCTGTAGTTATAAATACCCAGCGCCTGCAGCATTTCTGAATTGTTGATGTTGGGGCTCAGATTTTTATTAAAACGATATAAATCCTTGGTGGATTTAGCGCCAAGGTCAAGTGAAAAAGAATGCTTCTTGTTTTGAAATTCAGTTTTGAGATGATGCCATTTGCTGTTTACATTTTCAGTGGCGGTATCACTCAGGAAAGAGGTATAAAAATTTTGTGCATTAAAATCACGATCATCTGATCCGAAGCGGTAAGCTACACTCCACTTGTCACCAATTTCCTGTTTGATGGAAGCGGATACGGTGGTTAAGTTGAGATAACCTTTGGTGCCACGGAGTTGTTGCCCGTTTGCATTGTTCGTGATGATACCTGCTGAAGCTGTTGTTTTATTTTTATGAAAACCGACTCCTGCCTGTATGTTCAACAAACCGAATTCACCTGCTGTGAGCTGGGCATTGGCTTTATAACCATCTTTCAGTTTTTTTCCGGCAAAAGTTTTGGTAATGATGTGAACCACGCCACCAACTGCTTCTGTACCGTACACTGCAGAAGAAGCACCTTTGAGAATTTCAATACGCTCAATCTCAGCAGGCGCAATCGGGATATATGAATTGAAATGCCCTGTAAGCGGATCATTTAAACGGATACCATCCAGAATAATCAATACCTGCTGAAAAGTTCCTCCACGGATGGTGATGTTACTTTGTGCACCCATAGGGCCACGGCTTTGTACTTCCACACCGGGTATATAACGGATCAATTCATCAATGGATTGAACAGGTAATTTTTGAATCTGCTCACCTTTTATAATCAGAATATTACGTCCTGTTTTAGAAGCACTGATAGGTGTTAAGGTGGCGGTAACAGTAATGGGGTCAAGTTCTTTGTCGTCCTGTGCATTCGTAAAAAGTACAGGTAATAATAACAGGTTAAAGAGTATTAAGCGAATCATTCTTTTCTTCTTTGCCGCAAAGATAGGTTTCTGAAAATACTTTGCTGATATACGGGGATCACAACACAGTAAAAGATGCAACCGGCAACGCTTTTTGCAGGTAATGATTCATGCCAGAACGGGCAGCATCAGGGCTGTGAAAGGCGTCTTATTAAAGAGAAACTCTATTCCAAATCCTGAAAACTACAGCGTATGAAAAAAATTATACTCTGTTTATTTTACAGTTTGCTTTTCTGCCAGTTGATGCAGGCACAAAAAACAAAGCAATTGCGTTATGTACCTCCATTATCAACTGATTCTTCTTTTACCAAGGGAAGTTATGAATGCGAAGTGTTACAACTCACCAATCAAAACAGGAGCACGGGCATTATGATTGTATTAGTAGAGAAAAGAGAAGAGAAAATGCACCGGAGCCAACTCCGCAGCAATTATCTTTTTAAAAGGGAACGTATGTATCTCCGCACCGTGTTTTTTGCCGAAGTGGAAGTGCTGGAGCGTATCCATGTTGTAACAGATGTAAGTGCTTTGCTGCAACGTTTGAAAAAAGATTATTACCAGCCGCAATTATGGAGTGTGCTTCGTTCAGATGCTTTTTTCAGTACTGCTCCTCAGCGTTCGGGAAATCTTTACGCTTTACATCGTTGATGTACTGCTGCACAGCGCCGGTAATCTGTTCATGAAGGGTTAAATACTGACGGAGAAATCTCGGCTTAAATTCTGTATTGATGCCCAGCATATCATGCATTACCAATACCTGGCCGTTGCAAAAAACACCTGCACCAATTCCGATAGTGGGTATCTGCAAACTTTCTGAAACCTCCTTTGCAAGAAGTGCCGGAATTTTTTCCAGCACGATTCCAAAACAACCGGCCTGCTGCAGCAGCAATGCATCGCTTTTCAACTTGGCAGCTTCTGCTTCTTCTTTGGCACGTACCGTATATGTTCCGAATTTGTAGATGCTCTGTGGCGTAAGACCAAGATGCCCCATCACAGGGATACCGGCAGCTACAATTTTTTTGATGGATTCAATAATTTCTTCACCACCTTCCATTTTAACGGAATGGGCTCCTGTTTCTTTCATAATACGAATGGCAGAAGCAAGCGCCACATCGCTGTTTGACTGATAAGTACCAAACGGAAGATCCACCACTACCAAACTTCTGTTAACGCCACGTACTACACTTTGTGCATGATAAATCATCTGATCCAGTGTAATGGGTAAGGTGGTTTCATGCCCGGCCATTACGTTACTGGCACTATCGCCTACTAGTATTACATCAATGCCGGCACTATCAAACAACTTTGCAAATGAAAAGTCATAAGCAGTGATCATTGAAATAGGTTCACCGGCAGCTTTCATTTTCTGTAACGTATTCGTCGTTACTTTTTTTACTTCTTTATGTATAGACATGGTAGTTAGTGATTGAATGATTAATAGCTAAACGACTTCTGCTTTTTTGGCTTTAACTTCTTCATACAACATGTGCACCAGGCCATCGGCTAAACCTATTTTCGGAACATAGATTTCATCAATAGAAGCCCATCGCATAACGTTCACATAAATCTGCAGCGCCGGTACAATTACATCAGCCCGGTCTTCTCTCAGTTTGTATTGCTTCATTCGTTCTTCTACTGAAAAACTGCTCATCTCCCGCAGGTAATCCCTGAGCATTTCAAGGTAAAGGGGTTTCCCTTCTTTTCTTTTCGATAATGAAAATACTTTGTTGATATTGCCACCGGAGCCAATAGCAATAACATCACTATGGCCTTTAGTGCCAAGCTTTACATAATTCTTCATTTCATCCCATTGCTTTTCTTCCACCAAACCTTTCAGCAAACGGATGGTTCCGATATTAAATGATTCTTTGAATTTGAGTTTTCCTTCTGCAAAAAAAGTAAGTTCTGTACTGCCGCCTCCTACATCAATGTACAGGTAGGAGTGTTCCTTGTCTAAATTTTCAGCAATATGATTTTCGTAAATAAAGGAAGCTTCTTCATCACCGCTGATGATTTTTATATCCACACCTGTTTCCAGTTTTACCTTACGGATAATATCAGTTGCATTTTTTGCATCCCGCATGGCAGATGTAGCACATGCCTTAAGATATTTTACATCATAGATGCTTAAGAGATGTTTGTAAGCTTTGATGGTTTCAACAACTTTATTGATTTTGGTCTTTGAAATTTCACCGGTTTCAAATACATCAAAACCTAAACGCAGGGGTACACGTACAAGGTTGAGTTTATTAAAAGTGAGTTCACCTTTTGCTTCTTCTGTAACTTCAGTGATCAATAATCTTGCAGCGTTACTTCCAATATCAATGGCGGCCAGTTTCAAGTTGCTTCAGCGTTTTTTGATGCAGGTAATTATAAATTTCTACCTGGCTGCGTACTGATTTTCCTTTTTTACGTACGTATTGATTTTGCAGTTCGTTATCCAGTATCCTTGCTTTTTCATTATCCCGGAGCTGAATATTGAGATAATCAATCAACTCCTGTTTAATGGCCGCATTGGTAATTTCAATGGCTGCTTCAATACGATGATCCAGGTTCCGTACCATCCAGTCTGCCGAAGATAAATAAACTTTCTCTTTGCCTTTGTTGTGAAATATCAACACCCGGCTGTGTTCAAGGTATTGATCCACAATGCTGATAGCTTTTACCGGGGTCTTATATTTTTTATTATCACTATACAAACAATAAATACCACGTACTACTATCTGAACATTCACACCTGCCTTAGCAGCACCGGCCAGCATATCAATCATCTGTTGATCACTGAGACTGTTCATTTTTACAGTAATGGAAGCAGGGTGGCCCTTCATGGCCTGTTTAATTTCTTCAAGCACCAGCTTTTTAAAATGAGTACGCATTCCTGTGGGACAAACCACCAGTGTTTTACATTGGCGCAACAACTTCATTCGGCTGATGATGGGGTGCTCCAGGTAACTGAAAATACGGTTGATGTCGGCCATTACATTTCGGTTAGCCGTTAGCAGGCAATGATCTGCATAAACTCTTGCTGTATCTTCATTGAGGTTACCCGTACTTACAAAACCATACTGAATAGTTTTGTTCTTCACCCGTTTTTTAATGGAACAGATTTTGGCATGAACTTTCATGTTGTTCACTCCGATGAGTACCCGTACACCTTCTTCTTCCAGTTTTTCTTTCCACTCGAGGTTGGCTTCTTCATCAAAACGGGCACGGAGTTCCATCATCACTGTTACTTTCTTGCCATTGCGTGCTGCATTCACCAATGCATTTATCACTTTTGAATTATCGGCCAAACGATAAGCCGTGATTTTTATTTCCTGAACATGCTCATCCATTGCTGCTTCCCGCAGCAGTTCAATAACAGGATCAAAGGAGTGATAAGGAAAGTGTAAGAGAATATCCTGCCGCAATACTTCATCACTTACCCGGATGGTTTTCTTGAGTACCGGGTGCTGAAATGGTTTTTTCCGTTCATGTTTTACGGTAAACACATCAGCAGGAAAATCCATAAAGTGGCGGAAGTTGTGAATACGGCCACCGGGAATGGTGGTATCTCTTCTGGATAAATTCAAACGACGGATTAAGTATTCCAGCAAACCTGCATCAATTTCTTTATCGTATATAAAACGTGTGGGTTTTCCTTTTCTCCTGTTTTTTAATCCTTTTTGAATTTTTTGTACCAGCCCTGTACTCACATCACTATCCATATCTATCTCAGCATCCTTGGTCACTTTAATAATGTGGGCACTGTATTCATTATAGCCCATGAATGCAAACAGTTTGGGCAAACAATGACGGATCACATCTTCCATAAGAATAATATGATGCGTTCCGGCAGGAGAAGGCAGTTTTACAAAACGGCGTTTATTGCGTGCCGGTATTTCAATTAACGCATATTTCTTTTTATAGGCATTGGAGCTGCTGCTCATAGCTACTGCTAAATACAAAGAACGCTCTCGCAGGTAAGGTGGTTGCGGGTTGCTTTCTATCATAAGTGGTACCACTTCCTGCCTGAGTTGTTCATCAAAGAACAACTCCACAAATTTTTTCTGTTCCCGGGAAAGTTGTTTTTCAGTTATGAGAAAAATCTTTTCCCGTTTGAGTTCCTGCTGTACCTGTTTCCAGATACGGTTGAATTCATTTTGCTGTTGCAGTACTGTTTCCTGTATCTGCTCCAGTATTTGCTGCGGATTTTTTTCAAGATGTATTTTGTCTTTGATTTTACTGCCCAGCTCCGCCATGCGTTTGAGCGTGGCGACACGCACCCGGAAAAACTCATCAAGATTATTGGAAAAAATGCCGAGAAACCGTACACGGTCTCTTAAGGAAACAGTTGGGTCATTGGCTTCCTGCAGTACACGGGCATTAAAGGAAAGCCAGCTTATATCACGGGCAATGGTTTTACGTTTCATTGGAAGCTTCGTCATTCTTTTACAATGGCTGTAAAATAAGGAAGGGGAGTGTTACAGCAATATTAAGTTTTGTTTGCCCGGCATTACAACTTACTGATCTTCTCTGCCAGACCTGTGGTTGATAGCCCTGGAATTAACGGAATGATTTCAACCCGGCCGCCATTAGCTATCACTTCTTTGGCCCCAACAATGGTATCAACAGTATAATCGCCACCTTTTACCAAAACATCGGGCATAATTGATTGTATCAATTGCAGGGGTGTTGGTTCATCAAACAATACTACCGCATCAACCATTACTAAAGAAGCCAGGAGCAGGGCCCTGTCCTGCTCTTTGTTAATAGGTCTTCCTTCGCCTTTCAGTCCACGGGTGCTGGCATCGGAGTTAAGACCAATGATCAATACATCAGCAAATGTCGCAGCCTGTGATAAAGAATGAATATGACCTGCATGCACAATGTCAAAACAGCCATTGGTAAAAGCAATGGTTTTACTCTGCAAGCGCCAGCGAAGTAACTGCGCCTGTAAAGCTGCTGTATCTAAAATTTTTGTTTCAATAAACTGAACTGCCTTCATACGCTTCAAATTAAGAAATTCCTGCGGCCCTTTTGCGGTTATAAACCGGCAGAATAATAATGCTGAACAAACCTCCCGCCAGCAGTACAATGGTTTGAGCAATCCATAAAATCCACCCAAAAGCAAAAGAGATAGCTTCGTTGATATTGTATAGCATGAGTATCTGCTGTACAATGTAATGATAAGCTCCAATACCTCCCTGCGTAGGAGCCAGCATCCCGATGCTTCCGAATGAGAGAATAGAAAATGCTTCTTTTACTCCGAGATGACTCACTTCCTGCAACGCATAAAAACCGATACGACAGCCCAGCCAGTACATGGTCCAGATTAAAACAGAGTAAATGATAAAATTGGTTCTGTTTTTAATATAACGGATGCTGATAAGACCGCTCCAGATACCCTTTACCAGGGTTTCAATTTTTGCAATCACTACATTATGCCTGAATTGTTTAAACAGGAACAACAGCAGCCATCCTCCTATGACTAAGGCACCAATGAACAACAGCAGCTTGGTAACAGAAAACTGCCCGGAGTTGCTTTGAGCAATTTTCTGCAGAGCGTTCCATGCGTATTCGCCTACTGTATCTACCTGTAATAAAATGGTGATTGTAATCGTCAACATCAGGCAAACAACATCCACGGCTCGTTCTGCTACAATAGTGCCTATGAGTTTATCCGGCGCCACTTTTTCATAACGTGCAAGAATGGTGCATTTCAGTACTTCACCCAGCCGTGGTACGGCCAGGTTTGCCAGGTAACCGATCATTACAGCATTAAACACATTAAACGTAGAAGGATGATAACCGAGCGGTTCCATTAAAATACGCCAGCGGAGTGCCCGCAGGTAATGGCTCAGCACCAATACTCCAAACACAGGAATCAATAACCAGAATTTTGCATTTTGTAACGATTGCTCAATCTGTATCCATTGCTCAGGAGTTATTTTCCGGGCCATCCACCATACCAGTAATAAGCCTAACGAAAGGAACAGGGCAACTTGCAGAATGGTGAGAATGCGTTTACGGAGCATATATGCAGGTTGCAATCTACAGTTTATTCAATTCTTTTGGAAATACCAGCCAGGGTTTAAACTGTTTTGCTTCTTCAAAATGCATAGTGGCATAGGAAATGATGATTACAACATCTCCTACAGCGCCTTGTCTTGCCGCAGGACCATTTAAACAACATACACCACTGCCTCGTTTCCCTTTAATTACATAGGTTTCCAACCGGTTGCCGTTGTTAACATTTACTACCTGTACTTTTTCATGTTCAATAATGTTAGCAGCATCCATCAGGTCTTCATCAAGGGTTAAACTGCCAACATAATGCAGGTTGGCTTCTGTAATAGTTGCCCGGTGAATTTTTGATTTTAAAACTTCTATTTCCATGTTGCAAATGTAAATGCAATAAACCAATGCAATTGTTAAGGTGTAACTACCATATTGTCAATAAGCCGTATATCACCGAGATATGCAGCAATCAAAGCCGTTAGACTTTGTGTTCCGTTCCATGTTTGAATCAGCTCAAGTGAAGAAGCATCTGCAATTTCTACATAATCAATTTTGAAACCTTTTTGCTCCAGCAATTGACAGGCCTTTTGTTTTAATGAATGAAGAGTACCGGGTTGAAGATTTTCTTTTATAAACTGAAGGCACTCATAAATAGCAGGGGCTGTTTTACGTTGCTCTTCACTTAGCCTGAGGTTGCGGCTGCTCATGGCCAATCCATCTGCTTCACGAAGGGTAGGACAGGCATGAAATTGAATTACTTGTTTCCACCCCTTCAACTCCAGTAATCGCTTTACCACCATGCACTGCTGATAATCTTTCAATCCCATAAATAAATGGTTGGGCACTACTATCGAAAGCAGGCGGTCCATCACCATACAAACACCCTGAAAATGGCCCGGGCGGGAGGTACCTTCCAGCACCGTTTCCAGGAAACCAAGATCGTAATCAGTTCGCTTTTCTGTTCCCGATGGATACATCGCTGCTACTGAGGGCAGGAACAGAATATCGCAACCGGCCAATTCCAGCATTCTGATATCAGCAGCAATGGTAATGGGGTATTTTTCAAAATCGGCCCTGTTATTAAACTGGGTTGGGTTTACAAAAATGCTGGACACGGTTTTATCACAATGTTTCTTTGATGCCTTAAGCAGGGATAAATGACCCCTGTGCAAGGCGCCCATGGTGGGGGCAAAACCAATGGTTTGACCCTGCTGTTTCAAATGAAGCAGGTAGCCTGAAAGTTGATCAACCGTATGAAATATGAGCATAGAACCCTGTTTTGTGGGGAATTGAAAGGCTTTACAGTCGGCCTTTTGGGTAAAATCCACTACCTTTGCACACCTCTTTAATAGGGTAATGATTTCTTAACAACAAGTAATGGTAGCAGCAAAGAAAAGAATTTTATTCATAGCCGGCGAAATGTCGCCCTACCTGGAAGAAACAGAGTTTTCATCAATCATCAACCAGTTAGCCATCAAATCAAACGACAGTGGGTTGGAAGTTCGTTGTATTATGCCCCGTTTTGGCGTGATTAACGAACGCAGGCATCGTTTACACGAAGTAGTACGTTTGAGTGGTATAAATGTATCGGTTGATAATGATGACTATCCTTTGCAGATAAAAGTAGCTTCGCTGCCCAACGCAAGGCTGCAGGTATACTTCCTGGAGAACGAGGACTTCTTCAAACGCAAATTCATTTATCATGATGAAAATGAAAAGTGGTTTGAAGACAATGATCTACGTACGATTTTCTTTTGCAAAGGCGCTCTTGAAACAGTTAAGAAATTCGGATGGCCACCGGATATCATTCATTGCAGCGGCTGGATGACCGGGCTGATTCCTCTTTACCTCAAAACAGCGTATAAAAAAGAACCTGTTTTCGGAAACAGTAAACTGGTTTTCACAATCGGCCAGAATACCTTTAAAGAAAAGCTGGGCGCTAAGTTTTTGAAATTGGCAAACATTCATGCAAATATCAAAGACAAAGACCTGGAACCTTATAAGGATGCAAATAACACTGCCATGTTCCGTGGCGGAGCTAACTATGCTGATGCCATTACTTTTGGTGCTGAAAAAACAGATAAAAAACTGTTGGAAGAGTTTTCAAAAGTTCGTGGTAAAAAAGTGTTGCCCTTTAAGCCCGATGGTGATTTAACAGACTATTTACAACTATATAACGACCTTTCCTCCAAATAATAATACTGCCTACGCATGATGAGTTGTTCCCCTAAGGAAATGTTGAACCGCTTCAGCTTTTTATCCATTTTAATTATCGTTGTTTTTGCTTTCAATAGTTGCACCAAACTGGACAGCACAACGCTGGGCGGCGATTTAATTCCCGGCTCTGATCGTCTGGCTACTGATACATTAATGGTGCCTGTTACTACTACATCATTTATTGAAAATGATACCACCATTATTGATAAATCGGTTCAGCATGTATTGGGTTATCTTAATGATCCGATGTTTGGTACCACTACTGCAGCTATGTACTTTCAAATGCTGCCCACGATTTATCCGTTTTCTTACCCAGTAGGTAAAGACAGTTTGTTTTTAGATTCATTAGTATTATCACTTTCTTATAACGGAGCATATGGTGATACAACAGCGTCTACCACCATTAATGCTTATCGTATTACTGACCCCAATTTTAAGCCGGCCCGCCGTTATCGTGTGAGTGAATCTGTTCAGTTTTCACCGGCAGATTTTTTAGGCAGCACAACAGTAAAGCCCACACAACTACGCAGAGGTTATAAGCTTGCGTTTAAAGGTGACAGTGTGTTTAATCAATTAAGAATCCGTTTGGATGATGCTTTGGGTACGGCACTTTTAAAAGAAAGCACTACTACAGGTTTTTTAAGAAATGATTCTGCTTTCAAAGCATACCTCAACGGGATTGCATTGGTAGCTGATTCCACTACTTCCGGCAGTGTGTTGAATTATTTCCTGCTCAATCATCCTAACTCAAGATTGAATCTTTACTATCGTTATCGCAAAACAGATGGTACACTTGATACAACAGGCACTGTATTTACTTTTGTGCCAGATACCATCCGTAGTGCCAGTGCTAATAAAATTCACCGCAATTATAACGGCAGCACGGCACAACCTGTTTTGCTCAGCAGCAGTCCCAATGCCTTAGCTTATTTGCAAACAGCACCGGGTACGGCTGTTACTGTAAAAGCTCCGGGCATTAATACGGTATCAGGAAAGAATTATATTATTCACCGTGCAGAACTGGTGGTTCGCCAGGTTTATGCCGGTCCTCTTTCTATTGAAAATGCGTTTGTACAACCCAATCTGCATTTGTACACGGTTGGAGCTGATGGAAAAAATGCACCAATTCCGTTTGATAGCAGCAGCTATTTTCTTTTATCCTCCTTTGATTTTTCGAGAAATGTTTTTTTATCCAATCTCAACATCTTGTATACAGGAGGTGAGCCGAGTTTCTTCAATGATGCTTCAGGAAACAAGGTGGCAGAATACCGCATGAATATAACCCGTTATGTGCAAAACATATCTAACGGGAAGACCGGATTGAAGGATTTTAAATTAGCTGCTCCTTTTATTGCTGAGTTTAAATCTTCTGCGGATCTTGTATACAACGTATCAGCCGCTTTTAGTTTTAATCCATTGTCTTCCATTAACCCCATCAGCTACGGAAGATTGCAGGTAGGAGGGGGGGGGCATCCGCAATATCCAATGCAGGTTATCATTTATTATTCCAAATAATTTTTGATTTTAAAAAACTCATTCACGATCAAGCTATAAATTCATTGTATTATTAACATAAAAAATAATACTATGAAATTACAAGCACTTTTCCTCAGTATTCTAACTTTTATCTTCATTTCTTGTTCAAAAAACAAAATAGATGAAAATCAAAGCAAAATCGTTAAGTCTGAAATCTATTTGACTTTTAATAACTATGAGGATATGTTTAATAAGATTTCTGAACTAGAGCAAATGGATTCTCTTCAGTTTGTAAATTGGGAATCTTCTAAGCATTTTAAATCACTTAAAACTCTTTTAGATAATGCTAATGCCGCCATAAATACTTCTATAGACCAGGAAATTGAGGCAGAAGAACAGAAAAGGAAGTTTAATGATATCTTCTTTATTGGAAAAGATAATCAGCTAAGGCTTATAAACAATCAGTACAAGTTAAGCTGCATATTAAATAGAGATGGTATTGTGAAGGTGGGAAATGCTTTCCTCAAGTTTACATCTAAAGGAACAATTAGTACAACATCAAACTATGATATTTTACTTGGCGATGCTAATGAATTAAGGAGTAATAAAAATGTAAATATTTCAAGCGATCCAACTAACCTAAATACAGTTTTCCAAGACGCTGACCCCTATAATTCAGGAACAAACCAATACTATGTTTTTAGTGATAGGTATGAGTCTGCAAACAGAAGATTTTATATGGAATTAATCAAGCAGTTCACCTACTTACCTAGTTATAATTATTTAAATCAATATTTAGGGTTTTATTTAGGTCGTTACTTTTTTGTGAAATTTAGTCATCAAAGAAAAAGTCTTGGTATTTGGCGTAATTCCCAATCTTCAACATATGTAAATGCATTTTTGTATACCTATACTGAACCGTTTAGAGGACCTTTATCAAATCCTGTTGGACCTGTCGGACCGAATCCTCAGCAATTTACATTAGCTTATGGATGGGATCAGTATCAAGACATCCTAAAAGAATCAACAACAGGTGCTTTCCCAACTGCTCAGTTCATTTCGGTTAACAACATCCCACAATTCAATGAAAGAGATTATGATTATGTTTATTCATCTCTTTTTATTCGAGCAACTGGTGATGGAGGACAAAATTGGTATGAAAAGAGTTTTTCAGGTCAATAGAAAATCGACTTTTTTATAGGAAAGGGCGGTAGAACATGAATTCACCGCCCTTTTTGCTTTTAAATCACTTCAGTAATTGCTCCCAACCCTTATCTTTGCGCCTGTTAAAAAACCCTAAATCAATACTATGCCTTATTTATTTACATCAGAAAGTGTTTCTGAAGGACATCCTGATAAAGTAGCTGACCAGATCAGTGATGCATTAATTGATAATTTCCTTGCTTTCGATCCCCAATCAAAAGTAGCCTGCGAAACATTGGTTACGACCGGCCAGGTAGTTTTAGCCGGTGAAGTAAAATCAAAAGCTTATTTAGACGTGCAGGATATTGCACGTGGTGTGATTAAGAAAATCGGTTATACCAAGAGTGAATATATGTTTGAAGCCAACTCCTGTGGTGTACTCAGTGCCATTCATGAACAAAGCGCTGATATCAACCAGGGTGTTGACCGTAAGAAAAAAGAAGAACAAGGTGCCGGCGACCAGGGTATGATGTTTGGCTACGCTACTAACGAAACAGAGCATTACATGCCGTTGGCATTGGATTTAGCTCACAACCTGTTGATTGAACTGGCTGCTATCCGCCGTGAAAAGAATTCCAAAATGCCTTACCTGCGTCCGGATGCAAAGAGCCAGGTAACATTGGAATATGATGATAACAATCGTCCTGTACGTATAGACGCCATTGTAATTTCAACGCAGCATGATGATTTTGATTCAGAAGCTAAAATGCTGGCGAAGATTAAAGCAGATGTGATCAACATCCTTATTCCACGCATCAAATCAAAGTATAAGAAATACGCAAAGCTGTTCAACAGCGATATTAAATATCATATCAACCCCACCGGTAAGTTTGTAATTGGTGGTCCTCATGGCGATACAGGTTTAACCGGCCGTAAGATCATTGTAGATACCTATGGTGGTAAAGGTGCACATGGTGGCGGCGCTTTCAGCGGTAAAGATCCTTCAAAAGTTGACCGTAGTGCTGCTTATGCTACCCGTCATATTGCAAAGAACCTGGTTGCTGCCGGTCTTTGTGATGAGGTGCTGGTACAGGTTTCTTATGCCATTGGTGTGGCTAAACCAACTTCTATCAACGTAAATACGTATGGTACTGCTAAAGTGGATATGACGGATGGTGAAATTGCAAGAATTGTAGAAGGTATTTTTGATATGCGTCCTTACTTTATTGAGCAGCGTTTAAAATTACGTAACCCCATTTATAGCGAAACAGCTGCATACGGACATATGGGCCGTGTACCGCAGGTAGTTGAAAAAACATTCAAAAGCCCCGATGGTAAAGAGAAGAAAGTGAAAGTGGAATTGTTTACCTGGGAAAAACTGGATTACGTAAACAAAGTAAAAAAAGCATTTGGTTTAAAATAAACCGAGCATGAGAAAAGAGAAGCCCGTACTGTAAGTGCGGGTTTTCTTTTTTATGTTTCTTTGCAGCAATGAAGCAGTTCCGGCAAAAACAGTCAAGACCCAAAAAATCTTCTCTTATCACAGGAAGAATCCCCATACTCACTGCCTTACAGGAAGGCAAGGAACTGGAACGGATCTTTATGCAGAATAACCTGCACGGTGATGTGGCGGAAGAAATTAAAAGAACAGCAGTAAAGAATAATGTGCCCATAAATAAAGTGCCGGTTGAAAAATTGAATTCCTTCAATGTGGCCAATCATGAAGGTGTGGTGGCGCTGATTTCTAAGGTACAATACCAGGACTTACAGAATGTGATTTCCTTTATTACTGAAAAAGGGGATGCACCGTTATTGCTGATGCTGGATGGAATCACAGATATCCGCAATATTGGTGGTATTGCCCGTACGGCTTATTGCTGCGGCGTGCATGCCATTATCATTCCTGAAAAAGGAGTGGGGGCTTTAAATGAAGATGCGATTCTTACCAGCGCAGGTGCGTTGGAGAAAATAGCC